>NZ_BMYI01000008.1:0-172025 GCF_014652195.1 Gemmobacter nanjingensis | reverse complement strand
GGGGGCGCGGCCGGGATCAGTGGGCCATCAGCACCGGCACTTCGGCGTGTTCCAGCATATTGCGGGTGGCGCCGCCCAGAATGGCCTCGCGGAAACGCGAATGGCCATAGGCGCCCATCACCAGCATGTCGGCGTCGATGTCGCGGACATGGCGGTTCAGCACGTCCGAGATGCGCGGCATGGTCCGGGCCAGCACCGAAACCTCTGCCTTCACGCCATGGCGCACCAGCATCTGACACAGCGCGCCGCCGGGGTCGGACCGTTCGGGACCGTGCTGCGGCGGGTCGATGATGGCGATGTTGACCATCTGCGCGCCTTTCAGGAAGGGCAGGGCGCGGCGCACTGCCACCATGGCCTCGCGGCTCTGGTTCCAGCCGATGACCACGCGTTGCGGCATCGCGACTTCGCGGACGGTTTCGGGCAGGACGAGAACGGGGGCCTGACTTTCGAACAGGGCCGCCTCGACCACGGCTTCCGCCTCGGAGGATTTGCCCTTGCCATAGGGCGGGGGCAGAACAACCAGATCCGAGAAACGTGCCTTCAGCGATACCAGATCGGACAGCGCGCCCAACTGGGCGACAGCACTTTCAACCGCCCACCGCTGGTCGGCGGAATATTCCTCAAGCGCCGCCCGTGCGGCGGCTTCGGTGGCACGGGCCTCGGCCTCTGCCTGGTCAAGCGCGGCCTGAAGGATGACGCTGCCACCCCCGATATAGGCATAGCCGACCTGGGTCCGGTCAACCCCGAGCGCCAGCACATCAAGATGCGCGTCCAGCGCATCCGCAAGCCGTGCCACCGGGGCTATGGTGGCTTGCGCCTCCTCTGCCGAAGTGACGACGGTTGTGAGGGTCTTGTAGCTCATTTTCTCAATCTCCTCGCGCGTTTGGATAATGGACACTATAGCCGCGCGGGCAGCATGCCGCATTGACTTCGATCAACCTGCGGGGTCCCTTGGGTTGACATGGATCAATGCCACCTGTCGCCGCATCTGCGAAAGCGGGACAGTCGAAAAGCGTCCGGGCGACTCGCCGGCAAGCGGGATGGACCGGGCCAAGACGAAGGGACGCAAAATGTGGGATTACGTTAAACTGGTCGTGCTTGGCGTGGTCGCGGTCTTCGCCGCGATCGCCGCCAATTACGCGCACGACCTGCCTTATCAGGTTAACGCGATCGTCGTCATGCTTGCGGCAGCCATCACCTTTATCTGGGTGGCACGCCGCATGGGTGAGCCGGTCACGGTAGCCGTGAATGAATATAACGACGGTGTGGTGCGCGCCGGCGTCATTGCGACGGCCTTCTGGGGCGTCGTGGGCTTTCTGGTGGGGGTGGTCATCGCCTTCCAGCTGGCTTTCCCCGCACTCAACATTCCCGGCGTCGAGGGGATTCTGAACTTCGGACGCCTGCGTCCGCTTCACACCTCGGCCGTGATCTTCGCCTTCGGGGGCAACGCCCTGATCTGTACCGCCTTCTACGTCGTTCAGCGCACCAGCGCCGCGCGCCTGTGGGGCGGCAATCTGGCGTGGTTCGTGTTCTGGGGCTGGCAACTGATGATCGTGCTCGCGGCGACCTCCTATGTACTGGGCGGCTCGCAGGGCAAGGAATATGCCGAAACCGTCTGGTACATCGACTGGTGGATCGTGGTGGTCTGGGTCTCGTTCCTGCTGGTGTTCCTGGGCACGGTGATCATGCGGAAAGAGCCGCATATCTATGTGGCGAACTGGTTCTACCTGTCGTTCATCGTTACCGTGGCGCTGCTGCATGTGGTGAACAACCTCGCAATCCCGGTCAGCTTCCTGTCGTCGAAATCGGTCTCGCTGTTCTCGGGCGTGCAGGATGCGATGACGCAATGGTGGTATGGCCACAACGCCGTGGGCTTCTTCCTGACCGCTGGCTTCCTGGGCATGATGTATTACTTCGTGCCGAAACAGGCTGAACGCCCGGTCTTCAGCTACAAGCTGTCGATCATCCACTTCTGGGCGCTGATCTTCCTGTATATCTGGGCCGGTCCGCACCACCTGCACTATACCGCGCTGCCGGACTGGGCCTCGACTCTGGGCATGGTGTTCTCGATCATGCTGTGGATGCCGTCGTGGGGTGGCATGATCAACGGCCTGATGACGCTTTCGGGCGCCTGGGACAAGCTGCGCACCGATCCGATCATCCGCATGATGGTGGTGTCCATCGGTTTCTACGGCATGTCGACCTTTGAAGGTCCGATGATGTCGATCAAGGCAGTGAACTCGCTGTCGCACTACACCGACTGGACCATTGGTCACGTTCACTCCGGCGCGCTTGGCTGGAACGGCATGATCACCTTCGGCGCGCTTTACTTCCTCGTGCCGCGCCTGTGGAACCGCGAGCGGCTGTATAGCCTGAGCCTCGTGTCCTGGCACTTCTGGCTGGCGACCATCGGCATCGTGCTCTACGCCTCGTCGATGTGGGTGACCGGCATCATGGAAGGCCTGATGTGGCGCGAAGTGGATGCCAATGGCTTCCTCGTCAACGCCTTCGCCGATACCGTGGCCGCGAAGTTCCCGATGTATGTGGTGCGCGCGCTGGGTGGGGTCATGTTCCTCTCCGGGGCAATCATCATGTGCTACAACCTGTGGATGACCGTTCGTGCCCAGCCTGCCAAGGCGGCTGTCAACGCGAACAACTTCGTCCCGGCAGAATGAGGAGCGACTGCAATGGCTTTTCTTGACAAACACAAGGCCATCGAGACGCATGCGACGCTGCTGCTCGTGCTGTCCTTCCTCGTGGTGACGATTGGCGGTCTGGTGCAGATCGTGCCGCTGTTCTACCTCGAAAACACCATCGAGAAGGTGGAGGGGATGCGCCCCTACAGCCCGCTGGAGCTTGCGGGGCGTGAAATCTACATCCGTGAAGGCTGCTATGTCTGCCACAGCCAGATGATCCGTCCGATGCGCGACGAGGTCGAACGCTATGGCCATTACAGCCTCGCGGCGGAATCGATGTATGACCATCCGTTCCAGTGGGGCTCCAAGCGCACCGGGCCGGATCTGGCCCGCGTGGGTGGCCGCTATTCCGACGAATGGCATGTCGACCACCTGAAGAACCCGCAATCTGTGGTGCCGGAATCGGTGATGCCGAAGTATGAGTTCCTGATGGGCAACGTCATCGACGCCCGCTACATCAAGGACTCGATGTCGGCCAACCGTCTGGTCGGTGTTCCCTATACCGACGAGATGATGGAGAATGCCGAGGCCGACTTTGCGGCGCAGGCTTCGCCCGATGCCGATACCGAGGGCCTTCTGGCGCGGTATCCCAAGGCGCAGACCCGCAACTTCGACGGCCAGCCGCAGCTGACCGAGATGGATGCGCTGATCGCCTATCTGCAAATGCTGGGCACGCTGGTCGACTTCTCGACCTTCCAGCCGGATCCGGCGCGGTAAGGAGGGGGATATGGACGTTTATAGCCTTCTCCGCCACTTCGCCGACAGTTGGATGCTTCTGTTCATGACGCTGGTGTTCGTGGGCGTGGTTTTCTACGCCTTCCGCCCCGGCAGTCGCAAGGCACAGAACGAAGCCGCCACGTCGATCTTCCGCAACGAGACGCGGCCCGCCGCGTCCGGGGCGGAACCGGACGCCAGCAAACTGAAGGAGGCGTAAGACATGTGCGCCAAGCAAGTAAAGAAACCGGGTGAGGTTCCGACCACCGGGCACGAATGGGATGGCATCCGGGAATATGACAACCCGATGCCGCGCTGGTGGCTGTGGACCTTCTACCTGACGATCATCTGGGCGATCGGCTATACCATCGCCTATCCGGCCTGGCCGCTGATCAGCAGCGCCACGCAGGGCATGACGGGCGAAACCGCGGCGGGTGATACCCGTCTCGCCGTGGCGGAAGAGATCAAGCGGTTCGACGACGCCAATGCGCCGATCAAGGCGAAGCTGGTGGCCGCCGATCTGAACGCGATCTCGACCGATCCCGAACTGGACGGCTATGCCAAGGCTGCGGGTGCCGCCGTGTTCAAGACCTGGTGTGCCCAGTGCCACGGGGCAGGCGCGGCCGGCAACAAGGGTTATCCCAACCTGCTGGACGACGACTGGCTGTGGGGTGGCACCATGGAGGACATCCATACGACTGTCACCCACGGTATCCGCAACACCACCGACGCCGATGCCCGCTATTCGGAAATGCCGAAGTTCGGCGCTGATGGCCTGCTGGAAAAACCGCAGATCGAAGAGGTCGTTGAATACGTCCTCCAGATCTCGGGGCAGGAACATGACGCGACCAAGGCGGCTGCCGGGGCGACGGTCTTTGCCGACAACTGCGCGGCTTGCCACGCGGAAAACGGCACCGGAGACCGGGCGCAGGGCGCGCCGAACCTGACGGACGCCGTGTGGCTTTACGGCGGTGACCGGGCGACGATCACTGAAACGGTGACCAACGCGCGATTTGGCGTGATGCCCAACTGGAACGCCCGTCTGACGGAAGACCAGATCCGCGCGGTGTCGGTCTATGTGCACAGCCTGGGTGGCGGCGAGTAATCGCAGGTTCCCTGCAACGACAAACCCCCGCCACCGGCGGGGGTTTTCATTTCGGACGGCAGAACTGTGGGGATATCATGTCCCTCAGTCCCGGTGCCGGTCCTGTTGCGGCGTGTTCCGCCCCTGCCAGAACCATTCATCCTCCAGCCGCCGCTGCTCCGCGAGCTTTTCGCGCCCTGTGCCGCGATCCATTCGCGTCGCGATCAGCAGGCTTTGTGCGATCAGGTTAAGCATTTCTTTGACCTCCGGCTTCTCTATATGCCTTAATGTGCCTGAAAATATGCTGTCTCGCGAGGCAGCGATTCTTTGGATTTGAAAGCCAGTCTTACATGACGGAATGGCGTGATCTTCCGCCTCTCTCGGCGCTGCGGGCGTTTTCAGCCTTTGCCTCTGCCTCCGGGCTGGAGGAGGCTGGCGCCCGTATTGGCGTGACCCATGCTGCGATCAGCCAGCAAATCCGCGGGCTGGAAACCCATCTGGGCATCGCGCTGGTGGATCGCGGCGGGCGGCGGCTGGTGCTGACCACCGAAGGACGGCGGCTGGCCGATGTGCTGGAGCTTGGCTTTGGCCAGATCGCGGCCATCATTGCCGAACTCACCGGGGCGGAGGCCACGCGCCCGTTACGGGTGACCACCACCCCGGCTTTTGCCGGGGGGTGGCTGTTGCCGCGTCTGCCGGATTTCCGGTCACGCCATCCCGGCGTCGACCTGATGATCGACCCGGCCTCGGAACTGCGCGAACTGGGACGTGATGCCGATATCGCGCTGCGCTACGGCAACGGCGACTGGCCCGGACTTGAATCGCGGCTTTTGCTGCGCTCCTCGGTCGTGGTGGTGGCCGCGCCCGCGCTGGTGCCCGAACATATGGCGTCGGATATGGCCCATCTGGCGGCCCTGCCATGGCTACAGGAACTGGGCACCACCGAGGCAAGTGCGTTTCTGGAGAAACATGGTCTGATCCGTCGCGCGGGCATGATCTCGCTGCCGGGCAATCTGATGCTGGACGCGGCACGGGACGGGCAGGGGGTGGCGGTGATCGCCCGCGCCTTTGTCGAGCGCGACATTGCCGCTGGCCGGTTGCGGCAGTTGCACGAGGATTCCGACCGCGAGGGCTATTTCATCGTGCATCGTCCGGGTACCATGCGTGCGCCGCTGGCGGCTTTTGTGCGCTGGCTGCTGCGACAGGCGGACGCAGGGGTGCGCACGGCCATTTGATGCAGGTCAAGGCGCAGGGGCGATTTCCGGGGCAGAGTCAGCTTGTCCGGGTCCAAAGCTGGACATTGGCACCGTCGCTCCATCCTGTTCGCGCGTTTCCTGGGAGTGACGGTGCCTTCTTCTTCCGATGTCAGGTCAGAACGACAATCCCAGCATGTTTCTGCTTGTGTTCGGGCTCCACATGAATGGTGATCCGTGCGCCGGGAACAGCGGTCTTCAGGGCTTCTTCCACCTGGTCACAGATTTCATGGGCATCGAAAACGCTCATCTCGCCGGGCACGACAAGGTGAAATTCGATGAAGGTCGCCTTGCCGGCGTGGCGGGTGCGCAGGTCATGCGCCTCGACCGCGCCGCCCGCTTCGGTCGAGATGATGCTGCGCACGCGGTCCAGTACATCCTGCGGAACGGCCTCGTCCATCAGACCGCTGAGCGAATCGCGCACGACTTTCGCACCTGACCACAGGATATTGACGGCCACCAGCGCCGCCATGATCGGGTCGAGTACCCACCAATCCGTCACGATGGCCAGCAGCACGCCGATGGCCACCCCGGCCGAGGTGATCACATCGGTGAACAGATGCTTGCCATCGGCCACCAGCGCCGGTGACTTGCCGCTGCGCCCGCGCGTGACCAGAAGCCAGGCCCAGAACGCGTTGATGACGGTCGCAGCCCCGTTGATCAGCAGGCCCTCGATCGGCAGGTCAAGCGCGATCGGATTCATGAAGCCGTGAAACGCCTCGCGCAGGATCAGCAGGGCGGCAATGATGATCATCACCCCCTCCAGCACGGCGCTGAAGAATTCGGCCTTGTGGTGCCCGTAGGGGTGCGAGGCATCGGCGGGGCGCGAGGCCACGCGAATTGCAATCAGCGCGGCGATGGCCGTTGCGACATTCACCGTGCTTTCCAGCGCATCGGAATAAAGCGCGACCGAGCCGGTGATCCACCAGGCCAGTGCCTTGATGGCCAGAACGATTGCCCCGACGATGACGCTGCCGATGGCGAGCTTGAGGGTCGTGTTCATAGGCAGGCTCCTGGCAAGGGTCGTGTCGGGCGTTTGGCGGCAAAGGCCACCAGAGATGCCGCGCCATGCCTTGCGGCACGGTATAGGTGAAACGTGTCCAGATCATGCGGGAAGCGTCCTGCGGACGCCGCCCTGAAGGTTGCTGCGCGTGGCCGGGGTCGCTGTGCGAAGGCTGCCGGATGCTTGCGCTGTCGGGCGCGCTTAAACGGGATTTCCCGCAGAATCGCAAGCTGTCAGTTGGCGGGGTCAGAGCGGGTGTTGCACCTGTGCCCGGCACCTTTGCCGATGGGGATGCCGGGGTGGGTTCTGGTGCCGTTTGCATCATTTGCCTGTTTTTTGATCGCTTGTGAGTCACTGTTTTGATGCTGACTATCCGAGGATGCTGCCTGACCCTGCCTGATCCGGGTCAGTTTCTCGCATGAGTACTTCGTCTATATATTTGAATTAAAACAACAAAAATTGTCATGTAGAAGATCGTTCTATAATCACGACAAATTAAGACGTTATTTTTCTGTTGCAAATAACGATAAGATAGATCGTGATTGAGGTGTCGGCGGATCGACCGCCTCTATTGACAGGAGAACGTCATGATCAGCTCTGTTGCTCTTTCCCGCCATATCATTGCCCAGGGCCCTGTGGTGGCCGAGCATGGTGATGGCACGGTCACGATTTCCACGGGCCTGAAAACGGTGCGCGGGCAGCTGGTCTCGTTGCGGGCATGGCTGGCCTCAACCCTCGCTGCCGTCACGCTCGCCGCCGGCGTGCTCGTCGGTCCGGCGCCTCTGCATGCCGAAAACCTGCTGAACGTCAGCTATGATCCGACGCGGGAGCTTTATCGCGAATTTGACGCGGCCTTCGCAAAGCACTGGACCGGGCTGGGCCATCCGGCGCCCGCGCTGGAGACCAGTCATGGCGGTTCGGGTAGTCAGGCGCGGTCGGTCATCGACGGCCTTGGCGCGCAGGTGGTGACGCTGGCACTGGCCTCGGACATCGACAAGATCGCCGAGGCTGGCAAGCTGCCCTCCGACTGGCAATCGAAACTGCCGCACAATTCGTCGCCCTATACCTCGACCATCGTGTTTCTGGTGCGCGAGGGCAATCCGAAGGGCATTCAGGACTGGGGCGATCTGGTCGGGGACGGGGTGGAGGTGATCACCCCGAACCCGAAAACCTCGGGCGGGGCGCGCTGGAACTATCTGGCGGCCTGGGCCTGGGCCGAAAAGAACGGGCAAGATCCGAAAACCTTCGTCCATGATCTGTTCACTCATGTGCCGGTCCTGGACAGCGGTGCGCGGGGCGCGACCACGACCTTCGCACAGCGGGGCATCGGGGATGTGCTGCTCGCGTGGGAGAACGAGGCCTATCTGGCACTGAAGGAACTGGGCGACGATCAGTTCGATATCGTGGTGCCCTCGGTCTCGATCCTTGCCGAGCCGCCTGTGGCCCTTGTCGAGAGCAATATCGCTTCGGACGAACAGCGCGCGCTGGCGACGGCCTATCTGGAATACCTCTATTCGCCGGAAGGGCAGGCCATCGCCTTCCGCAACTTCTATCGCGCCTGGGACAGTTCGGCGGCCGATCCGGCGGATGTGGCGCGGTTCCCGAAGCTCGATCTGGTTGGCATCGACCATTTCGGGGGCTGGAAACAGGCGCAGCCCGAACATTTCGGGGATGGCGGCACCTTCGACCAGATTTATACGGCGAAGTGAGGCGGTGATGGGCAGGCCCCTGTATCAACGATCCCCGATGCCGGGCCTTGGCCTGTCGGCGGGGATCACCCTGACGATGCTGTCCATCGTCGTGCTGCTGCCGGTGGGCGCCCTTCTTGCGAAGGGCGTCAGCTTCGGGCCGGGCAACCTGTGGGATGTGGTGAACCGTGAGCGTGTCTGGTCGGCGCTGTTCCTGTCGTTCCGGCTGTCATTCTTTGCCGCAATCTTCAATCTGGTGTTCGGCACGCTGCTGGCCTGGGTTCTGGTGCGCTACCGCTTTGCGGGTCGCAGGCTGCTGGATGCGGCGGTGGACCTGCCCTTTGCCCTGCCAACAGCGGTGGCGGGGATCGCCCTGACCGCGCTTTACGCGCCGAACGGGGTGCTGGGCGGTCTGGCGCAACAGATCGGCTGGAAGATCGCCTATACCCAGACCGGCATCCTGATCGCGCTGGTCTTCGTGGGCCTGCCCTTCGTGGCACGCACCGTTCAGCCCGTGGTCGAGGAGATCGAGCGCGAGGTGGAAGAGGCATCCGCCACTTTAGGGGCCAGCCGTCTCACGACCCTGCGCCGGGTCATCCTGCCCATGCTCGCCCCCGCCGCGCTGACCGGCTTCGCACTGGCGCTGGCGCGGGCGGTGGGGGAATACGGTTCGGTCATTTTCATCGCCGGAAATATCCCGCTGAAAACCGAAATTGCGCCGCTGCTCATCGTCATCCAGCTTGAAGAGTTCAACTATGACGCGGCGGCGGCCATCGGCATCGCGATGCTGACCATCAGCTTTGCCATGCTGCTGGCCATCAACCTCATCCAGATCTGGAGCCGCCGGAGGATTGGCTATGTCTGATGCGTCCGCTTTTTCCTTTCGCGCCCCGACCGACGAGTCGCCTCTGGTCCGCCGCGCATTGATCGGTGTCGCTGTGCTGGGCCTTGGCCTGCTGGTCGGCGCCCCGCTGGTCGCGGTCTTTGCCGAGGCGCTGAAACAGGGCTGGCTTGCGGCGCTGAAAAGCCTTGGCAACCGGGACGCGCTGTCCGCGATTTGGCTGACATTGACGATTGCGGCGATTTCCGTGCCGTTGAACGCGGTCTTCGGCATCGCCGCCGCCTGGCTGATCACCCGGTTTGATTTCCGGGGAAAGGCGTTCCTCATCACACTGATCGACCTGCCGTTCTCGGTGTCGCCGGTGGTGGCGGGGCTGTGCATCGTGCTGATGTTCGGCGCCAATTCGCTGCTGGGTGGCTGGCTGGTGGCGCAGGGTTTCCCCATCGTCTTCGCACTGCCGGGCATTGTTCTGGCGACCGTGTTCATCACTTTCCCCTTCATCGCGCGCGAACTGATCCCGGTGATGATCGAGCAGGGCCGGGCCGAGGAGGAGGCGGCGCTGACTCTGGGGGCGGGTGGCTGGCACCTCTTCCGCACCGTGACGCTGCCCAACATCCGCTGGGCGCTGCTGTATGGCGTGCTGCTGTGCAACGCCCGCGCCATGGGCGAGTTTGGCGCGGTGGCCGTGGTGTCGGGCAAGATCCGGGGCCAGACAGCGACCATGCCGATCACCATCGAGATGCTTTACAACGAATATCTTTCGGTCGCGGCTTTCTCGCTTGCCGCCGTGCTGACACTGCTCGCCCTGGTCACGCTGCTGGCCAAGACCGTGCTGGAGCGGCGCCACGCCGACCAGATCGCCGCAACCCACCGCCATTGAGGAGGCTGCCATGCATATCGAGATCGACGAAATCGCCAAAAGCTTCGGCACCACCGCCGCGCTGCATCCGGTCAGCCTGTCCATCCCCTCGGGGGCGCTGGTGGCGCTGCTCGGGCCTTCGGGATCGGGCAAGACTACCCTGCTGCGCATTCTGGGGGGGCTGGAATACCCCAATTCCGGTCGGGTTCTGTTTGACGGCGAGGATGCCACCGGGCTGACAGTGCAGGAGCGGCGGGCCGGGTTCGTGTTCCAGTCCTACGCGCTGTTCCGGCACATGACGGTGTTCGAGAATATCGCCTATGGCCTGAAGGCCCGTCCCCGTGCCACGCGGCCCCCCGCGGCGGAAATCGCACGCCGGGTGCAACGCCTGCTCGACCTGATTCAGTTGCCTGACATCGCTGCGCGCTATCCTGCGCAACTGTCGGGCGGGCAGCGGCAGCGGGTGGCGCTGGCCCGTGCGCTGGCCATCGAGCCGCGCATGTTGTTGCTGGACGAACCTTTCGGGGCACTGGACGCGCGGGTTCGCAAGGAACTTCGACAGGGACTGCGCGACATTCACGATGCGACGGGGCTGACTTCGGTCTTCGTGACGCATGATCAGGAAGAGGCGATGGAGCTGGCCGATCTGGTCGTCGTCATGTCGATGGGCCGGATCGAACAGGTCGGGCGACCACAGGATATCCGTGCCCGTCCCGCCACAGCCTTCGTCCGCGATTTCATCGCCGCCTGACCGCGATGGACCGGATCGACCGCCAGATCCTGACCGAACTGCAGCGCGACGCGAGCCAGTCGCTGGCCCGGCTTGCCCATCAGGTTGGTCTGTCACAGACCCCCTGCTGGAAACGGGTGCAGAAGCTGGAGGCGGCAGGCATCATCACGGGCCGGGTCGCATTGGTCGATCCGGCGCGCGTCGGGCTGGGGCTGACGGTCTTTGTCGAAATTGCCGCCATCGAACACAGTGATGAATGGCGGGCAGAGTTTCTGGCCGCCCTCGATCCCCGTCCCGAGGTGATGGAGGTTCATCGTCTGGGCGGGTCGATGGATTACATGCTGCGTGTCGTGGTGCCTGATATGGCGGCCTTTGATCGTTTCTACCAGGAACTGACGCAGACCGTCCGCCTGCGCGCCATCATTTCCCGCTTTGTGATGGAGACATTGCGCCGCCGAGACGTGCTGCCGATCCCGGAGGCCTGACTGCGCGTCGCGGGGTCAGGCTCCGGTCAGCACCGATTGCGGCAAGACCCATGGCCTCTCTGCCGGTGCGGTATTGGCGCGGATGGCGCAGCCAAAGGCGGTTTGCAGCACCGTATCGGCCAGAACCTCTGCCGGGGCGCCCTGTGCAGCCAGCCTCCCGCCCGCCATCAGCAGCACCCGGTCCGCCACCATGGCTGTCAGGTTGAGGTCATGTAGCACCATGATCACCCCGCCGCCCGCGCGGGCAAACCGCTGCGCCAGCCGCATCACCAGAAGCTGATGCGCGATGTCGAGGCTGGCGACGGGTTCGTCCAGCATCAGCCAGCCGGGGCCTGACGGCGTGACCGGCTGGCGGGCCTGCGCCAGAACGCGGGCCAGTTGCACCCGCGCCTGTTCGCCCCCTGACAGGTCGTGATAGGGGCGGGGGCCATAGCCGGGCAGGTCGACTTCGGTCAGCAGGCGCTCGGGCAGGGTCGGGTCATGCGCACCGATCCCGGCCTCCAGCCCCAGCCGCACGATCTCGGCTGCGGTGAAGGGAAAGGCGACATGGGTTTCCTGCGCCAGAACCGCGCGGAACCCGGCCAGCTTTGGCCCAGGTGTGCGGGCGATGTCATGCCCGTTCAGGTTTACACGCCCGCGATAGGGCACCTCGCCGGTCAGGGCACGCAGAAGGGTGGTTTTGCCCGATCCGTTCGGCCCGATGATGGCGGTAACGGTGCCGGGGCTGGCGGTGAAGTCCAGCCCGCGCAGGATCTCGCGCCGTCCCAGCGTGACATGAAGGTCTTGGGTTTCCAGCATCCTATAACCCCATCCCGCCCTTGCGGCGCAGCAAAATCCACAGGAAGACCGGCGCGCCGAGGCAGGCCGTCACGATGCCGATGGGCAGTTCGGCCGGGGCCACGAGGCTGCGCGCGATCATATCGGCGCCGACCAGCAGCCCGCCGCCCAGCAGCGCGGCCTGTGGCAGGATATGGCGGTGATCCGGCCCGCCCAGCAGGCGCAGCAGATGCGGCACCACGATGCCGACAAAGCCGATGCCGCCCGCCACCGCGACCGCCGCGCCCGCCGCTGCGGCGACGCCAAGGATGGCGAAGCGCTTCACCCGCTCGACGGCAATGCCCATATGGGCAGCCTGCGCCTCGCCCAGTGCCAGCGCGTTCAGCCCGCGTGCGAGCAGCGGCGACAGCACCAGAACCGGCAGGATCAGCGGCAGGCTGGCGCCGATGCGGGGCCAGCTTGCCCCGGCGAGCGAACCCATGCCCCAGAAGGTCAGATCGCGCAATTGCCGGTCGTCAGCCAGATAGACGAGGATGCCGGTCAGCGCGCCTGCCAGCGCCCCCAGCGCGATCCCGGCCAGCAGCATGGTGGCAACCGAGGTGCGCCCGCCGCGCGTGGCGACCCGGTAAAGCAGCAGCGTGGCGACCCAGCCGCCCAGAAAGGCCGCCAGCGGCACCAGATGCGCGCCGACAAAGGCGGCGACCCCGGCGGGCAACAGCCCGCCCAGCACGATGGCCAGCACCGCCCCCAGCCCCGCGCCCGCGCCGACGCCGACGATACCCGGATCGGCCAGCGGATTGCGGAACAGCCCCTGCATCAGCGCGCCTGACACCGCCAGCGCGGCGCCAACCATCAATCCCAGCGCCAGACGCGGCAGCCGGATGTCCCACAGGATCACCTGCGCGCGCCGGTCCAGCCCTTCGCCGGTCAGCGCCGACAGAAGCTCGGTCGGGCCAAGCCCCGCCGCGCCGGTGCCCAGCGACAACAGGGCCAGCAACAGCGTGCCAAGCGCCAGCAGCAAGGTAACGCGGCGCGGGTCAGGACGGGCGAGGCCATGGGCGACGGGGGAGAGGGCCACCATCCTCAGCCCTCTGCCTGGCCGTACAGCGCGTCATACAGTGCGCGGGCTGCCTCGGGCGTGCGGGGACCGAAGCCCAGAAGCAGCATCCCGTCCATCCGTACCAGCGCCCCATTGCGCGCGGCCGGGGTTTCGGCCAGCGCGGGATGGGCCAGGATATCGGCATCGGCGATGGACAGATCCCCCTCGCGCGCCATCATCAGGATCAGATCGGGCGCGGCGGTCAGGACAGCCTCGTCCGCGATCTGCTTGTAGCCCTGAAATCCGGTCGCGGCATTTTCACCGCCCGCGAGACGGATGATACCCTCCGCCTCGGTGCCTTCACCACCCGCCATGATCCGCCCGCCTTGCAGCGACAGGATGAACAGCACACGCTTGCGGTCGGTCACGGCGGCGGCGCGGGCTTCGGCGGCGGCCAGCCCGTCCTGCACCTGTGCCGCGAGCGCAGCACCGGCCTCGGGCATGTCCAGCGCGGCGGCGACGGCGGTGATCTTGTCGGCTATCCCCTGCGGCGTGGGGTCTTCGGGCACCAGCACGAAGGGCACACCCGCCGCCTTCAGCACATCCACCGCCTGCTGCGGCCCGGCATCACCTTCGGCCACGATCAGGTCAGGGTCGAGCGACAGCACCCCTTCGGCTGACAGCGCGCGGATGTAGCCGACATCGGGCAAAGCCTCGATCTCGGGCGGGAAGTTCGAGGTGGTGTCGCGCGCCACCAGCCGGTCCTGCGCGCCCAGCGCCACGGCGATTTCCGTGACGGAGCCGCCAAGCGTGATGACCCGCTCGCCCCCGGCCAGCGCGGGGCTGGCCAGAAGCAGTGCAGACAGCGTCAGAGCCTTCATGCCGGCACCGCTTCCAGACGCGGCAGCGAATGGGCCAGCGCGTTCCACGCATCTGCCGGGGTATCCTTGCGATAGCCAAAGATTTGCAGGATCAGCCCGCCTTCGGCGTCAAAAGCCTCGATGCTGATCGCGGCGCCGGTGCGGGTGGGCTTGTTCACGCACCAGACCTCGGCGATATGGTCGCTGCGCAGATGCAGGTTGAAGCGCGGGTCCATGACGTTGATCCACGGCCCCATCGGCACCACCCGCTCGATCGGGCCGCCATGGATCTGGATGCAGCCCATGTTGCCCACGAAGATCATCACCGGCACGCGCTCTTCTGCGGCGCGGGTCAGCGTTTCCGTCACCGCACGCGGCTCCAGCGCCACGGCATAAGGCGCCCCGGCCACGCGATAGGCGCCCAGACGATTCATCTTCTGTGCTTTGACCAGTTTCAGAAACTGGTGGGTGTCGGTCATGCGGTCCCAGTCGGCGCGCAGGGCGGCCGCGCGGTCGGGGGCGGATTTCGCCGGTTCAACCGGCTTGCGGGCCTCATAGCTCCGCTCGGCCTGCTGTTCGGGCAGGCGCAGCGCATCGACCAGACGGGCAAAGGCCGCCGCATCCGATTCAGGCTTCAGATGCACCTTGTGAACCGCATCGCCTGCCGCATCAAAGACCTGAAGGCTGCGCTTGACCGTGCCATCCGCGGCGGTTTCCTCGACCGCGAAACCATGCAGCCAGTGCGACGGGAAGATCCGCATGTCGATTTCCGGGTCCAGCACCATGGCAGCATGCGGGCCGCCACGATAGTCGCTGTAGGTGCCGCGCCGTTCATGCACGCAGCTTTCGTTCCGCGTCAGCGCCAGCACATCGCCAAGATCGCGGATCAGCGGGAACAGCCGGTCGGGCGTCGCATCAAAGGCGACCGTGCCATGGCCGATATGGGCAGCGACCAGCGCCGCTTCGGTCAGACCGTGCGCCGCCGCGAAATCGCGGGCGCGGGTCTTGGGAGATTCCGCGCGCAGGGCACGGATGGCGGGGGCATCAAGGGGCAGTGTCTGGCCGTCGGCCATGGCGGCATCCTTTCGTCATGCGAATCTGGACGGGGCGCATGTCTGGCGGAGGCCGGGTGAAACCCAAGGGCCGGGCTGGGGCGCGATTTGGTGTCAGGCAGCCGGAAGAGGATACTTGACAATTACACTCGGCATTTCTAGAAGCCAAAAACTGACAGATCAAGTCGGATTTTCCGACCCTGCGCCGCCAGCAGTGGAAACGACCACGGCCAGCCCTTCAAAAACAAGAATGTCACCGAAGGGACAGCCATGCCTATTCACACCCGCGCAAGACGCGCACTTCTCATGACCGCCGCCACCGCAATGGCGCTGACCGCCCAACCCGCCGCCGCACAGGATGCCACCGAGGCGGGCGGTTTCTTCCAGATGCTTGGCCGCATTATCCTTGGCACCGGCACGGCGAAGGTGGCCATTGACACCCCGCAGGCCGTCAGCGTGATCGAACAGCAGGACATCGACCGCGCCCAGCCCCTGAGTGTGGGTGACCTGTTCAAGGGGGTGCCGGGGGTGCAGGCCACCGGGGCTTCGGCCCGGCCCATGGGCCAGTCGTTCAACATTCGCGGTATCGGCAATACCGAACAGACCGCTTCGGAAGAGCGGATCAAGGTCGTCGTGGATGGTGCCCCGAAGTTCTTTGAACAATATCGCATGGGCTCGTTCTTCGGCGACCCGGAACTTTTCAAGCGGGTCGAAGTGCTGCGCGGCCCGGCCTCGTCCACGCTTTATGGCTCGGGCACGATCGGTGGCGTGGTGTCCTTCACCACCAAGGATGCGTCGGATTTCCTGACGGCAGAGGAAAACAATGCCCTGCGCTTCAAGGCGGGCTATGGCTCCAACGGTGACAGCTCGCGGCTGGGGCTGATCTGGGCCACCCGGCGCGGCAATGCCGAATTTCTTGGCGCGCTGAACAGCTCGCGCGGCGGGCAGATGAAGGACGGTGCTGGCAATGCGCTGCAAGGCACCGAACACGAGGCGATGTCGGGCCTTGTGAAAGGCAAGTTCAACCTCGGCGAGGGCGATGAGCAAAGCGTCACCCTGTCTTTCTCGCGCACCGACAGCGATCTTGACGATACGGCGGTGGCGCAGACCGGCGGCGCGGCGATGGCGGGCTTTGGCACCGCCGATGTGCACACCATCGACGATACCGCCACGCTGACCTGGCATCACGGTTTTGCCGACAACCCGTTCCTCGATCTGACGGTGCAGCTTTCCTACACCGATACCACGGCGAAGAAGCGCAACTTCTCGTTCGGGTTCATGTGTGCGCCGGGCACGATGCAGGTGCTGTGTGACAGTGATTTCGCCTATCAGACCACGACGCTGCGGGTGGAAAACACCGCCGAGCTTTCGGCGGGCAACTGGGACAACTTCGTCACTTTCGGCGTCCAGGTGTCGGAACAGAAGCGCGTCGCCACCTCGTCGGTCGGCGCGCTGGGCTTCCACCCCGAAGGTACAGACCGCAAGACCGGCGTCTATGTGCAGGGTGAATTCACCTGGAACGACCGCCTGACCATCATGCCGGGCCTGCGCGCCGATTTCGGCCAGCGCACGCCGTCGGCGGCCTCGGTTGCGGCGGGGGCAAGTGCCGCGGACGATACCGCCGTCTCACCCAAGCTTTCGGTGCTTTACGAGATCAATGAACAATGGGGCGTCTTCGGCACCTGGGCCCGGACCGAGCGGATGCCGACGCTGGACGAGCTTTACAGCTATTCCGCCGGGGAAACTCCGAGTCTGAACCTGGACAAGGAAGAGGCCGAGACGGTGGAGCTGGGCTTCACCTTCCAGCGCCAGAACCTGCTGTCAGAGGGCGACAGCCTGCAACTGAAAGCCACCGCCTTCCACAATGACCTGACCAACCTTATCGCGCGTGATTCCACCCCCGGAACACCGTATTACCGCAATATCGCGGCGGCAAAGATCTGGGGCGCCGAACTGGAGGCGGCCTATGACGCGGAGCGCTGGTTCGGGAGCCTGGCCTGGAGCCATGTGAAATCGAAGGATTCGGCGACTGGTCTGACTCTGGCCGACACGCCTGCCGAAAATGTTGCGCTGACGCTGGGTGCCAAACTGCCCGAGCACAATCTGGTGCTTGGCTGGCGCGGCTACTACTTCGACGGGATCACCACCTCTTCCGCCACCACCTCGGCCGGGGCCTATGACACGCATGACATCTTCGTCACCTGGACGCCGGACAGCGGTGTCCTTGCCGGGATGGATGTGAACTTCGCGGTCGAGAACGTGTTCGACCAAAGCTATCGCAACAACCTGTCGCTGGATGCGGCGCCGGGACGGAACGCGAAACTGTCGATCAGCAAGGCGTTCACATGGTAACCGCGCGGCTTCTGCTGGTTCTGGCGCTTCTGGCGGGCCCTGCTTTCGGGCAGACGTCTCCCCTTGGCTCGGGGCTGGCAGAGCCACCGGCGCAGCCCGTGGCCCCCTTGTCCGATCCTCTGGACCGGGCAGGGTTGCCGCAGGCCGAACCCGGTGCCGGGGCTGCGGCCGCCCCGGCGCCGGATACCGCCGCCGTTGCGCCGGTCAGCCCGGCGCCGGCCGGCGGGCACGGGGATCTGGTGACCATCGTGTCCCAGGCGCACTGGCTGGTGCAGGCCGTCATGGCGTTGCTGGCGTTCGCCGCGCTGGTGGCGCTGACCGTCTGGCTGCACAAGACCGTCGAATTCGCGCTTGCCCGGCGTCGGCTGGCCCAGGCGCTGAGGCTGGTGGGCAATGCCACCACGCTGGACGAAGCGGCCCGCGCCATGGACGGCACCCGTGGCCCCGGTGCGGAAATGGCGCGCGCCGCCGCACAGGAAATGGCGCTGGCGCTGGATGATCCGGCCCTGCTGACCGGCACGCGCGACCGGACCCGGCTGCTGCTGGAACGGATCGAGGCGGGCGCCGCGCTGCGCCTGCGGGCGGGCACCGGCGTTCTTGGCTCCATCGCCGCCACAGCCCCTTTCATCGGGCTGTTCGGCACGGTGTTCGGCATCATGAATTCCTTCATCGCCATCGCCGACAGCGGCACCACCAGCCTTGCCGTCGTGGCACCGGGCATTGCCGAGGCGTTGCTGGCCACGGCCATCGGGCTGGCGGCAGCCATTCCTGCGGTGTTGATCCATAATCTGTTGTCGCGGCGGCTTGCGGGATACCGCCACCGGATGACCGACCTTGCCGCGGCGCTTGAGGCGCTGCAAAGCCGCGCGCTCGACCGGGCGGTGGCGCAGGGCAGGGGGGCCTGAGCCATGGCGTTTTCCAGTGGCAGCCGTGACGAGGACGAGATCGCCGACATCAACGTGACGCCCTTCATTGACGTCATGCTGGTTCTGCTGATCGTCTTCATGGTCGCGGCGCCGCTGTCCACCGTTGACGTGCCGGTGAACCTGCCTGCCAGCAGCGCCCCCCCCCGTGAGCGCGAGGAGGAGCCGCTGTGGCTGACCCTGACGCGCGAAGGCGACCTGCGGCTGGGCGAAGCCACCGTATCGGCGGCGGGTCTTGGCCCCGCGCTGGACCGCGTCAGTAACGGCAACCGTGCTGCGCCGGTCCTGCTGCGCGCGGACAGCAGCATTCCATATGGCGACCTTATGCGCCTGCTCGATGCCCTGCGGGCTGCGGGCTATCTGAAGGTCGCGCTGGTCGGTCTGGAAGGAGGCCCACGCCCATGATGCCGCTTGCCCCGCAGCCGCGCTGCCCCGTCCTGCACTTCGCGAGCCAGCCGCCGCGCCGCACGGCGGCGCTGGGCTGGCTGGCTTCGGCCTCGGTCGTGGCGCTGATGGTTTCGGCGCTGGCCGCGCTGGCCATGGCGGTGCAGCCTTCGGGCGAGGCGATGGGCGAGCAGGAGGATGCCATCGCCCTGATCATGGCGCCTCCCGCGATGGAGCTTGGGGCCTATAGCGAGCCCGCGCCGGAGGTGCCGGTTGAAGCCCCCGATATGGCCGACCCCGCGCCGCTGGCCGAGACGCTCCCTGATCTGCCGATGACGGAAGATGCGCCGCCCGATCCGGCGGACCTGGCCGAGGTGCCCGACGTGTCGGAGGCCGACGCACCGCCGGAACAGGTGGAGGTCCCGCCACCGCCGCCGCCCGAGGCGGTTGCCGAAATCACGCCACCGCCGAAACCGGAGCCGCCGAAGAAGAAACCTGTCGAGCAGAAAAAGGCCCCGAAGAAGGCCAAAAAGAAAACCGTACAGGCCGCATCGGCTGCCGCGCCCTCTGCCGCCCCGGCGAAAGCCGCCGCTGCCTCAAGCGGATCGGGCAAGCGGGCGGCTGCGGATTATCCGGGCAAGGTGATGAAAAAGGTGCGCCAGACGCGAAAGGCAAAATCGCCCGAACGCGGCACGGTGCTGGTTGGCTTTTCCGTTTCCGGCAATGGCGGTCTGGGCATGGTCAAGGTGGTGCGCAGTTCCGGCTCCGCCGCGCTGGACCGGATCGCGCTGGATCATATCCGCCGGGCCGCCCCCTTCCCGGCGCCTCCCGCCGGGGCCAAGACGAACTTTTCCTTCGAGTTCACCGGGCGCTGATCCCGTCTGACCTGGATCAATGCTCTGCGCCTCGCCTTTGTGGCATCGTCCCGCAAAGGAGAATCGCGCATGGATATCGTCTGGCTGCTGGACAGGATCGAGGAATCTCACCTGGCGCTTCTGTTCGGCCTGCTGACCGGCGTGGTTTTCGGTGTCGCGGCGCAGCGGTCCTCGTTCTGCCTGCGCGCCGCGACGGTGGAGTTTGCACGCGGACGGCTGGGGCCGCGCATGTCGGTCTGGCTGCTGACCTTTTCCACTGCCGTGATCTGGGTGCAGGGCGCGCGCCTTCTGGGCCTGTTCCGGCCCGAGGATGCGCGGATGATGGCGGTGACAGGATCATGGTCCGGCGCGGTCATCGGCGGGCTGATGTTCGGCGCGGGTATGGTGTTGGCGCGCGGTTGTTCCGGGCGGCTGCTTGTGCTGGCGGCGACGGGGAACCTGCGGTCGGTGGTGTCGGGGCTGATCTTTGCCGTCGTGGCGCAGATGGCCCTGCACGGCTGGCTGGCGCCGCTGCGGCAGTGGCTCGCGGGGCTTTGGGTCACGCCGGGTGGGCGGAATGTCGATCTGATCGCCGCGCTGTCCCTGCCCGAGGGCACCGGGCTGGCGCTGGGCCTCGTCATCGCGGTGCTGGCGCTGTGGCTGGCGGCGCGCAACGCGCTGGGCTGGTCACGGCTGGTCTTTGCCTCGGGCGTGGGATTTGCCGTGGCATTGGGCTGGGTGCTGACCTTCAGCCTGTCACAGGCGGCGTTCGAACCCCTCAGCGTGACCTCGGCCACCTTTTCCGGCCCCTCAGCCAATATGCTGATGTTCTTCCTGACCGAGAACCCGGCACTCGATTTCGACATCGGGCTGATACCGGGGGTATTTCTGGGGGCGCTGTTGTCCGCCGCGCTGAAGGGGGAGCTGCATTTTCAGGGCTTCGATGGCGAAAGCCAGATGCGCCGGTCGATGTTCGGCGCGGTGCTGATGGGGTTTGGCGCCATGCTGGCGGGCGGTTGCGCCATCGGCGCGGGCGTCACCGGCGGCTCGATCTTTGCCGCGACCGCCTGGCTCGCCCTTCTGTGCATGTGGATCGGCGCGGCGATCACCGATGTCGTGGTCGATCAGCCACGGGGCCGCGTGGCGGCCTGAGGCTATTCGAACTCCATCTCGGCAAAGACCACACCGGCGTTCTTGGTCGCCAGTTCCCCGAACGTGTCGAGATGCGCCCACCGCGACTGGTCGACGTAATAGGCGCCGGCCAGATCGCCGCCTTCCTCCAGATGCGTGGCGATCTTCGCCCGCAAATCCACCAGATAATCGCGCGTATAGCGGCGCACTTGCGCCAGATTGGTCGGGTGGCCGTGGCCTGGAATGACGTAGGTGGGGGCGAGCGGTTCCAGCTTCGTCTCCCATGTCTCGATCCAGCAGGCGGTGCAGGTGCCCTCAAAGATCGGCGGCATCCGTTCGTGAAAGGCGATGTCGCCCGCGATCATCATGCCCCATTGCGGTAGCCAGACCTGGGTGTCGCCGGGGCTGTGGGCGGGGCCAAGGTGAAGCACCTCTACCGTGACGCCGCCCATTTCGATGGTCTTGCGGTCGGTGAAGGTTTCGGTCGGGGCGGCGATCACCGTGGCTTCGGCATTCTCGCGGGCATAGCGTTGCAGTGCTGCCAGATCCTGTGCCGCACCGTCGGCAAATTCGGCCGCCGCTTCCTCATGTGCGAGGATCGGCACGCCCTGCGCCACCCAATAGCCGTTGCCCAGCATGGCGTGGCCCTGACCGTTTTCGACGATGACCAGCTTCACCGGCTGGTCGGTCACGGCACGGATTTCGGCATGCAGCGCCTCGGCCAGTTTCCACGACGCGCCAGAGTTCACCACGATCACCCCGTCGCCGGTGACGATGAAGCTCAGGTTGTTGTTATGGCCTGCGTTCTCATAGGTCGGCGGTGCCGTGGCGCCGGTGGCGGTGAAGACATGCGGGATTACCTCGACCGGCTTCGCGTAAAGCACCGATTGTGGGTATTGATCCGGGATGTCCTCGGACGCGAGGGCGGGGCTGGCGATCAGCAGCAGGGCAAGCGCGCGCATGGCTCAGCTTTCGACGAAGCGATAGGTGCCGTCCGTGCGCTCGGCCCGGCCGATGCCGCCGCCGGGCAGGTGGAAGCCGATCAGCGGCATCTGTTCGGACGCCAGCCGGTCCAGCAGCCGCAGCCGGGTCGCGGCGGCGGTTTCGGCATCCTGATCTGAGCCGGAATGCCAGTCGGGCCGTTCGAAGGCGATATGGTGGTTGCCGATGGCATCGCCCGCGATCAGCACCCCCTCGCTGCCGGAACGCAGTTCATAGGCGATATGGCCGGGGGTATGGCCGGGCGTCAGATGGGCGGCGATGCCGGGCAGCACCTCGTCGCCGTCGGCGATGAGACGGATCTGATCGGCGATCACCCCCAGCCGCCGCGCGGCGCCCACGGCAAAGGTGGTGCGGGCGGCGCCGATGGTGTTCACCGTCTCGGGATCGGTCCAGTAATCGAATTCGGCCTGCCCCATGACAAATTCCGCATTGGGGAAGATCGGGTCGTCGAATTCATCCAGCAGGCCCCAGAGGTGATCGGGGTGGCCGTGGGTGAACAGCACATGGGTGATGTCCTCGGGCGTGATGCCCAGCGTGTCGAAGGCCTCGGCCAGCTTGCCGGCGGAGGGCATGAAATCATGGCCCGCGCCCACATCGAACAACACCACCCTGTCAGCGTCGCGCAGCAGCGTCACGTTGCAGGGTGGTGTCATCTGGTCGGTGCCGATGCCGTAGCGCGTCAGAATATCGGTGGCTTCCGGCGGGGCGCCGTCGAGCAGAAAGCTGCCGGCCAGGGTCAGGAACCCGTCGGACAGCGTGTCGATCTGCATGCCGCCCAGGGTCAGTGTATTGCCCGCCCAAAGGCGACGCGGCGCCAGTGGCGCGGTCACGGCGGCGGCGGCGAGAGTCATCAGGGATCGACGGCTGATCATGGCACGCTCCGTTGTGCGAGAAAGCCGCAGCAGGGTCAGGCCCGCTGCGGCAGGGATGGCGCGGGGAGAGGCCGCGCCACAGGGAGGTTACTGAGCGAAGGTGGACAGGTAGGCGATGACCGCCGCGCGATCCTCTTCCTTCTTCAGCCCCGCGAAGGACATCTTGGTGCCCTTGATGAAGGCCTTCGGGTTCTCCAGCAGGTGATGCAGAGCGGCTTCATCCCAGACCAGCCCTTCTTCCGCCATGGCCAGCAGGGGTTTGGAGTATTTGAAACCCTCCACCTTGCCCGCCGGATGGCCGACCACATTGTTCAGCATGGGGCCAGTGCCGTTCTTGGCGCCTTCCCCGACCTTGTGGCAGGCGGCGCATTTCTTGAACACCTTTTCGCCTGCGGCGATCAGCTCCGGGTGGGGACCGGCGGCCGGTGCGGCAGCCTGATCGGCGGGTGCCGCCTCGGGTGCCGGTTCTGGTTCCGCCTCGGGCGTGGCTTCTGCCGGGGTTTCGGTCGCGGCGGCTTCGGCGCTCGCCTCGGCAGCGGCCGCCACGATGTCGGGCAGGGTGCCCGCCGGTTTGCCGTCGGGGTCGGTCGGTGTCACGTTCAGTTCCACCGCACGCTTGGTGACCTTGGGCGCCCCTTCGGCGCAATTGGTCATGCAGGCTTCCGCGCGGAACTTCGGATATTCGCTTTCCGGCCGGTCGTCGGGATAGAAGCCATCGGCATTCGGCAGCACGACCTCAGTGAAGTTTTTGTTCGACAGGGCGAAGTCATCCTCCACCAGGCCATTGGAATACAGCAGGAAAGCGACGATGGCATAGGTTTCATCCACGCTGACCGTCTGCGCCGCGCCGAAGGGCATGGAGCGGTGGATATAGTCGTAAACGGTGGACAGATGCGGCCAGTAGCTGCCGATGGTCTTGACCGGGCGGCGGTCAGTCAGGCTGCCTTCGCCCCCGGCCAGCACCGGCCAGCTGTCCAGACCTTCGGCAAATTCGCCATGGCAGGCAGCGCATTTCTCGGCAAAGACCTCCTCGCCGGTTTCCACATTGCCCGAGCCGGGGCGCAGGCCGGTGCCATCGGGCAGCACCGCTACGTCCCATGCGGAAATCTCTTCGGGCAGGGCAGGGCGGCCAAGGCCCAGCTTGTCAGCCATCGCCGGACCGGCCAGCGTCGAAAGCGCAAGCGCCGAGCCGATCAGCAGGTTACGCGATTTCGACATTCTCGACCTCCCCGTCGGCCTTGACCCACCAGGTCTGGATACCGTTGTTGTGATAGACATTGTTCAGCCCGCGAATGTCGCGCAGCGCGTTCTTGGTGGGCTGGACATAGCCGGTCTCGTCGGTGGCGCGGGATTGCAGGAACAGTTCCGACCCGTCCCAGTCGATGTCCAGATGAAAGCGGGTCAGCGCCTTGCTGCGGGCCTCGCCGGTGATGCGGGCCTCCTGCCAGTTGCGCCCGCCGTCCAGCGAAACGTCAACCTTGGTGACCTTGCCATTGCCCGACCAGGCCAGACCGGAAATGACCAGCGGCCCCTTGCCATGGCGGATCGGCGCTTGCGGCGAGGGCGTGGTGATGACGGATTTCGCATCCATCACCCATGTCCATTTGCGCGCGCGGCCATCAGGCATCAGATCGGTGTATTTCGAGGTTTCCTCGCGGCTTTCCACGGCGGCGTCATAGACCCCGATGCGGCGCAGCCACTTTACCCACATGTTGCCTTCCCAGCCCGGCACGACCAGACGCACGGGATAGCCATGTTCCTTGCGCAGCGCCTCGCCATTGGCGAAGAAGGCGACCATGACGTCATCCATCGCCTTTTCCATCGGGATGGAGCGACCGTTGGACGAAGCATCGGCGCCCTCGGCGTAGATCCACTTGCCTTCGGGCTTCACCCCCGCCTCGGCCAACAGCACCTTCAGCGGCACGCCGATATATTCCATGTTGTGAATCATGCCCTGGGTGAACTGGCAGCCCTCAAGCTGCGCGCCGCCCCATTCCATCCCGCCATTCGCCGCGCATTCGAGGAAGGCGGTGGTGGTGGCGCGCGGGAAACGCAGCAGGTCTTCGAAGGTGAAGACGAGCGGCTGATCGACAAGGCCATTGATCATCAGCCGGTAATCGGCTTTCGACAGTTCGATAGCGCCGGAATGGTGGCGTTCAAACGCGCAGCCCTGCGGGGTGATCGTGCCTTCCAGCGCATGAATCGGCGTAAAGTTGATGGAGGAGACCGGGCTTTCGGTCAGCCATTCGACATTGCGCCGCACGACATGGCTTTCGAACCGGATGGGCGTGCCATAGGGCGCGGCATCCACCGGGTCGCCGAAGGCGCTGGCCCAGTCCTGCACTTCGGTAATCAGCGGGTCGGGCGTGGCAGCGCGGGCGGCGGTGCCACCAGCCACCAGACCGGCGCCAGCCAGCGCGCCATTGCGCAGGAAGGCGCGGCGCGAGGGGCCTTTGGTGGTGGCCGGTTCGTCGGACATCTGTTCGTCAGACATGGTGCGAACTCTCCTTGGATTCTTCAGATGCCGGTCACGGTGACCGAGGTGTTGGGTTCCAGCCGGACGGTGCCGATCTTGCGGATATGGCTTTCGATCACATCCCAGATCTGCGGGCCTTCGGTGCCCTGATTGACCGAGGCCCAGCCGGCGACGGTGTAGGATTTCGCGGCGTCGATGGCCTCGCCCGTATCGGTCAGCGCGAGGTTGGAAATGCGGCTGCCGATCGGTTTCGACACGTCGATGGAATAGGCCAGCCCGCCGACGCGCACCATGTCGCCGCCCTGCTGATAGTAGGGATCGGTGTTGAACAGGTTGTCGGCCACATCCTCCATCACCGTTTTCAGCGTCTCGCCGGTCATTTCGGTGCGGTAGCACTGGCCGTAGGTCATCGAGGTGACGTTGTGGATATCCTCGCGGGTGATGGCGTCGCCGGGCAGCAGCGTGGTGCCCCAGCGGACGCCGGGGCTGAGCGCGATCTGCGCGTCCCGTTCCGACCGCACGGCGTCGCAGATCAGGTCATCCCACGAGCCGTTGAAATTGCCGCGCCGGTAAAGCAGGCTTTCGGTGGTGCCGATCTTTTCTTCCAGCTGGTCCTTGAAGGGCGCGCGTTCGGCGTCGATCAGCGCGGCCATCTCGGCGTCGGGCGTGATGACATCCGAGAAGATCGGGATCAGCTTGTGGCGGAAGCCCATCATCCGGCCATCGCGCACATCCAGATCGACGCGGCTGACGAATTTGCCGTTGGAGCCGGAGGCGATGAGGATGGTGTCGCCCACGATCACCGGCTCGGGCACGGCGTCATGGGTGTGGCCAGTCAGGATCACGTCGATGCCCTTGACGCGGGAAGTCATCTTGCGATCCACGTCAAAGCCGTTGTGCGACAGGCAGACCACCAGATCCACACCCTCGGCGCGGACCTTGTCCACCACTTCCTGCATACGCTCCTCGCGGATGCCGAAGCTGTATTCGGGGAACATCCAGCCGGGGTTGGCGATAGGCATGTAGGGGAAGGCCTGCCCGATCACCGCGATGCGCAGGCCGCCCTTTTCAAAGATCTTGTAGGGCTCGAAAGCCGGTTCGTCCCATTCCGCGTCAAAGATATTGGCGCCGAGGAAGGGGAATTTGAGCTGACTTTCCACGATCTCTTTCACGCGGTCGGTGCCATAGGTCCATTCCCAGTGGCTCGTCATCGCATCGACGCCAAGCGCGTTCATTACATTCACCATGTCCTGACCCTTGGTCAGGAACGAGGTCATGGAGCCGTGCCAGGTATCGCCGCCGTCCAGCAGGATCGAATCCGGCCGTGCGGCGCGGATCGCCTTCACCACAGTCGCTACGCGATCCATGCCGCCCATGCGGCCATAGCCCTTGGCCAGCGCGGTGAAATCCTCGCAGGTCAGGGCATAGGCATCGGGGGTGCCGGGCTGAATATTGAACATCTTCAGGAAATCGGCGCCGGTGACATGCGGCACCTTCCCGCGCGCGTCGCCGACGCCCAGATTGATCTCGGGCTCGCGGAAGAAGATCGGCTTCAGCTGCGCGTGGATGTCGGTCACATGGATCAGCGTCACATTGCCGAAATCGTCGAACTGCAAAAGCTGATCCTGGGTCAGCGCCTGTTGGGCCGCCAGTTTCGACCAGTTGCCGAAGCCCGACAGACCATAGATCGCCGAGGCCGCCACTGACGCCTGAAGGAATTCCCTGCGGGTGATCATCCGCCACTCTCCTGCTTTCGGACAAAACGAAACCGCCGCGCGGAAGGCGCGTCAGGCCGGTTGCCCTGTCGGTAAATTGCCAAACGAATGCCCGCGCCCGGCAAGGGGCGCGGGATAGCGGTCAGTGACGGACGGAAACGCCCTCGACCGAAAGCCCGTTGCCGCGCGAGGCGACGTAAAGCTCCAGCGCCTTGAACTCGTCCGAACCGGCCTTGAAGGTTTCGGCGCGGGTGTCGCGGACGCAGCCGACGAAACGCTGCTGGGCGGAGACCATGCCCGCATCCTTCAGGCGATAGGTCGGGAAGCCGTTGATCTGCCCCTGGCTCAGGTGGTCGGCGCGGATCATCTGGCCGTAGTGGTCTTCGTGGCAATTGGCGCAGGACATCTCAAGCTGCCCGTAACGGGTGTAGTAGATTTCCTTGCCCTTTTCCCAGAACGGGGCTGCGGCGCCGTCGATCTTGACGTTGACGATCTCGCCGCGCGACTGCATCGAGATGACCGACAGCATGTCCTTCATCTCGTTCGAGGTGGTGCCCCATTTCTCAAGGCCCATACGCTCGGTCACGCAGTTGTTGATGTAGTCTTCCATGATCATCAACTTGCCCGACTTTTCGTCGACGCGCGGCATCACGGCGCGCAGGCCGGCCATGCTTTCCGGCCCCTGATGGCAACCGGCGCAGGACTCGCCGTTCTTGCCGATGGTGGCGTTCCAGCGATCCACGCCGCGGTCATAGAAGACCATTGCGGGGTTGTCGAAGTCGTCTTTCTGAAGCGCCCGCGTCTCGTCCTCGCGGAACAGCCAGCCGGAATAGATCGTGTCCAGATGGCCCTTCAGGAATTCCGGTGCTGCGGTCTGGGTCACGAAGTCGATGGTACCGTCATCGGTTTCCACCGACAGCGTGTCTTCCGCCGGATCGGCCATCGCCATGCCCGTGAGGGCAAGGCCGAGGGCCGTGGCGGCCAGCCATGTCACTTTGCGCTGCTGCATGATCTCTCCTCCCCGAAATCTCTGTGGCTGCGCGATCAGGCGACTTCGATGGGCTTCGCGTCCTCGTAGACGGAGCCATCGTCGTCATACCAGGTGAACTTGAACTCGCCTGCCGCATCGACCTTCGCGTCGAATTCGAAATAGGGGTTCGTCGAAACGGCCGGGTCGATGGCCACGTCGATCACGTTCACGCCGTTCAGATCGCAGGTGAAGCGATTGATGATCGAGCGCGGAATGACCTTGCCGTCGGCATCCTTGCGCTGCCCCGATTCCATCTTGTGCGAGATGAGCGCCTTGATGGTGACCACCTCGCCCGCCTTGGCCGATTTGGGAACCTTCACGCGCGGTTTTGCATCATTTGCCATTGTCGTGTTCCTCCTGTTCCCGCCTCAGCCGCCACAGCCGCCGATGGTGACTTTCACGGTGGCCTGCGCCTGTTTGACCGAGCCGTCGGCCATTTTTGCCAGCGCCACAACATCCTGCGTCTTGGCAAGGCGGATACGGGTCGCCGCCATCTGGCTGCCCGCCGCCGGGCCGAAGGTGAAGGTGGCGACGGCCGGTTCCGGGTTGCCGGTGGCCAGCAGCATGATCGCCACCGCGCCGGGGGCGCTGACGGAAACCGGAACGGTATTGCCGTTCTCGGCGATTTCCGGGGCGGTCAGGGTAATGCCGTCAGTACCGGGGGCCGCGCCGCCGGTGAAGGCATTGGTCAGCTCTTCCGTGGTGGCCGCAAGCACCGCGCCGGGCGTCGCCACGGCCGCAAGCCCGCCGAGACCGACCCACAGGGCTTCGCGTCTGGAAAGGTTCATCATGATCTCCTCAAACTTCTCGGGGCCGGTCCGGTCACTCTTTCAGAGTGACGAGATAGGCCACCACATCCTCGATCTGTGTGGCGTTCAGGATCGGCGGCAACTCACCCCCGGCGGCCTTGCCGGTGTAGCCGTCACCGGGCCGGATGAAGCCATCTGTCTTGTAGAAGGCGGGCATGAACGAGCCGTCGAAGGTCATCTTCGCATTGGCGACGATGCCACGGAGCTGTGCCTCGCTGTAGCGGTCGGCGACGCCATCCAGCGGCGGCGCGATATTTCCGGGGAACTGCACATCCGGCAGGGCGCCGACGACGTGGCAGGCCACGCAATTGCCCAGTGCGTTGGTCGTCATCACCTTCACCCCCTCTTCGGGGTTGCCCGGTTTGCCGGTCAGCGACTGCGCGACGGCTCCCTCTTCAAAAACCACGTCCTTCGGCGCGGTATCGCTGAAGGCGGGCGTCGCGGCGGCCAGTGCCAGCAGCGTCGCCTGCACGAGGTGGCGTGTCATTGCGATCCTCCCTGATCTCTCCCTGACTCGGACGATAGCGCCGGTATGCGCGGGGATGCAATAGATTTATATGTATTCTTGAATATTCATATCTCTCTGCATTGCAGAAGCCGCGCCGCAGCGGAGATCAGTTGGCCGGAACCATGCGACTGGCCAGATATTTCTGGAAATGTTCGCCATTTTCATAGCCATGGTCCCGCACCCAGGTCAGCAGCGCCTCGGTGGTGCCCTTGCCGAAAGCGCCGGGCATCAGCGCGACAGAGGCTTCAGCCGCCGTTTGGCCCTCGGGCACCTGTTCGGGAAGGAAGATCATCGTGGGCGTGAACATCACCCCCCAGCGCACCGCCATGTCCTTTTCCGGCAGCACGGTGCCATCGAAATCCGTCACCCCGACATCGCCGAACAGGTTCATCTGCACGACGAAGTAGGAATCGCGGATCAGCGCGTCTATGGCGGGATCGGGGAAGACTTCTTCGTGCATCTTGGTGCAATAGATGCAGCCGCGCTGTTCCACGATGACCAGCAGGCGCTTGCCTTCGGCATTGGCCTCCGCCAGATCCTCGCGCAGATCCTTGAAGGTCTCGCGCAGCCATGTGGGCTTGTGCAGCCCGTCATCACCAAGCTCCACCGCAAGGGCAGGGCTGGCCAGCGGCAGCAGCGCAAGGGCGACAGTGGCAAGCATACGGCGCATGGGAGGCTCCTTTACTTCAGGGTCGCGGACCAGTCGAAATTGCGGATCAGCCAGTCCGACAAGAGGGTCACGGAATTGGTGGCGATCAGGATGGCAAAGACCAGCAGCATCACCCCCATCACCTTTTCGACATAGCCCATCAGGGTGCGGTGCCGTGCCACCCAGCGGAGGAAGGGCTGCGCGAAGGCGGCGGCGATGACAAAGGGTGAGGTCATGGCAAGGCCGAAGGTCAGCACGAGCGCGGTGCCCTGCCACAGCGTATCCTTGGTCGAGGCGATCAGCAGGATCGAGGCGAGAACCGGCCCGACGCAGGCGGTCCAGCCAAAGCCGAAGGCAAGTCCCATCACATAGGCACCGACCACGGTTTTCGGGTCGCCCTTGCTCTCCATCCGCGCTTCGCGCAGCAGGAAGGGGATGCGCAGCACGCCCAGAAAATGCAGGCCGAAGACAAAGATCACCGCTGCCGCAGCATAGGTCAGCCATTCCTTCCACATGCGGAACGCCTGTCCCGCCGCTGTAGCGCCGAGTCCCATCAGCCCGAAAATGGTGGTGACCCCCAACGCGAAGAACAGCGCCGAGATGAACAGCCGCCGTTGCGCGCCAGGTGCGATCTGGCCCTGTCCGCGCAGTTCAGCCACCGACATGCCGCCCATGTAGCTAAAGTAGAAAGGCACCATGGGCAGGATGCAGGGCGAAAAGAACGCCAGCAACCCGGCCAGTGCGGCCCCGCCGAAACTCACATCCATCAGCATCGCCTCCTCCCCGAAGCGTCGCTTGCCCGGAAGGGCATTTTCAGATTAGGATATTTCTATGCAACTATAGGGTTGTCAACATGACTCGTTTCGGCCTCGTTGCCGCCGTTCTGCTGCTCTGCGGCTGGGCCGTCCCTGCCGTGGCGGGGCTGCGCCTTCTGATGTTTGAACAGCCGGGCTGCATCTATTGCGCCCGCTGGACCGAGGAGGTGGGCCCCGAATATCCGCTGACCGATGAAGGCCGGGCCGCGCCGCTGACCCGGATTGATTTGCACGCCGATCTGCCCGAGGGCGTGCGGATCACGACCGCGCCGCTGTTTACCCCGACCTTCGTCCTCCTGTCCGATGGCGTCGAGGTCGGGCGGATTGAGGGCTATCCGGGCGAGGATTTCTTCTGGCCGCTTCTGGGCGGGCTGATCCGGCAGGCAGAGCCTCCCGGCGGCTGAGGCCGAAAGCCCGGTTCCTGCGGCTAAAGTGCCTGTTCCTGCGGGATTCTGTTGCGATAGCGCCCCGCTGGCGGCATTAAGGGCGCAGGCGGATCGGGATGTCGAAGTTGCGCGATGGCGAACAACAGGAGCACGGCGTATCCCCCCTCCCGTCACTGGAGGGGCTGGTTTCGCAGGCCGGGGATGCCGCCAATTTCCTCAAGGCGCTGGGGCATGACGGGCGGCTGACCATCCTGTGCCACCTCGCCTCCGGGGCGAAAAGCGTGACCGAACTTGAAAACCTGCTGTCCTCGCGGCAGGCTGTCGTCAGTCAGCAACTGGCGCGGCTGCGACTGGAGGGGCTGGTCAGCGCGCGGCGGGAAGGGCAGGCGATCTTCTATTCGATCCTCGATCCGCGGGTCGAGCGCATGCTGGGCGTTCTGGGCCATCTTTTCTGCAAGCCGGAGTGACGCGGCAAAACCAAGTCGACAGGTGACGGGCATGACCCGCGCCACCACCACGGGAGGAACCGAGGATGGATGAACTGCCCTATGGGGTTCTGGCCGCGCTGGTGGGTCTGGCGGGTGGTGCCGTGCTGGGTCTGGCGGCCCGGCTGGGGGACTTCTGCACGCTGGGTGCCCTCGAAAGTGCGGCCTATGGCAAGGACCAGCGCCGTCTGCGGCTGTGGGGCATCGTGCTGGGCGTCGCGATTCTTGGCACACAGTTTGGTGCGCTGGCCGGTCTGATTGACCTTTCCGCCACCTATTACCACAGCATCGCCTGGAATCCGCTCGCCTCGGTCATCGGCGGGCTGGTGTTCGGCTATGGCATGGCTATGGCCGGGAACTGCGGCTTTGGGGCTCTGGTGCGGTTCGGCGGTGGCGACCTGCGGTCGCTGGTCGTCGTGGTCGTCATGGGCATCTTCGGCTTCGTTGCCCTGTCGGGGCCGCTGGCCCCCTTGCGCGTCGCCCTGTTCCCGCAACCCGAGGCGGCCGGGCCGCAGGGCATTGGCGTCGCCTTGCAGGGCTGGGTCGGGCTGCCCGTCGCGGTGACGGCGGCGGTTCTGGGGCTGGCCTGCATCGGCTGGGCGCTGGCCCATCGCCCGCTGCGCGAACGCCCCGGCATGATCGCCTGGGGCGTGGCTGCGGGGCTGGCCATCGTCTGGTGCTTTGTCGGCACAAGCTGGCTGCATGATGCGAGCCTTGGCGCCGTGCAGATCGAAAGCGCCTCTTTCACCGCGCCGGTGGGGCGGACGCTGATTTTCCTGATGACCTCGACCGCCGGGGGAATCACCTTCTCGGTCGGCTCGGTTCTGGGGGTCATGGTCGGGGCGCTTGCCGGATCGACGCTGCGGGGCCTCTTCAAATGGGAGGCCTGTGAAGACCCGCGAGAGCTGGGCCGTCAGGTCGGTGGTGCTGTGCTCATGGGCATCGGCGGTGTCGTGGCGCTGGGCTGTTCGGTGGGGCAGGGCGTCAGCGCCTTTGCCACACTGGCCTGGTCCGGCCCCGTGACGCTGGCCGCGATTGCGCTGGGTGCGCTGGTCGGCCTCCGGCATCTGATCGCGGGATACGAGCCGGAATGACACGTTGACAATCGCGTGACCGGCCCGTCCGATCACCGCAAGGTTATCGCGTCGTTGAAAGTCGTGTTTATAGTGGGGGCATTCCAGCTAGGAGAGCCAGACCATGAAATTGACCACGCGCATTCTGACCCTTGGCCTGATCGTTGCCGGCGGCATGGCCTTCGCCGAGGGCGAGGCCACCGATCCCACGGTGAAAGCCCGTCAGGAACTGATGAAGACCATCGGCGGCAACACGAAGGCGCTGGGCGATATGGCCGGTGGGAAGGCCGATTTTGACGCCGCCAAGGCCGAGGCCGCCAAGGCGGCGATTCTGGCCGCATCGGGCGAGATCGCAGCGAAGTTTGAAACCAATGCGACCGACCCGGAAACCGAGGCCAAGCCGGAGATCTGGTCGAACTGGGATGATTTCGTCACCAAGGCCGAGGCGCTGAAAACCGCGGCCGGGGCGCTGGATGCAACCTCGCTCGACGGGGTGAAGGCCGGAATGGCCGGGGTCGGCGGCGCATGCAAGGCCTGCCATACCGCCTATCGGATGTGATCAAGGCGCCGCCCGGCCCGTCATGGGCCGGGCGTTCATGCAGGCGTGTCAGCCGCAGGTGATGGCCTCGATACGTCCATTTTCGGTCAGCAGAACATTCATCCGGCCCGAGGCGTAGTCCATCGTCACCGCCATGCCGGGTTCGATGACCCGCATCGGGCCTTCATGCGTGATCTGCCCGATGGCTGTGCGCGGCTGGCCTAGAAGATGTTGCCAGTTCACCGCGCCGCAGGTGCCGCCAATGGCCGCAGGGGGCGTTTCCGCCGGAACACACCCCGCCAGCGCCCCTGCCAGCACCATAAATCCAAAGCTCTTGCGCATCATCGCTCTCCTTCCGGCTCAGCCGCAGCGGAAGCCCGTGATGCGGCCCTGCCGATCCAGCAAGACATTCAGCCGGTTCGGGCGATAGTCTTGTGTCACCGCCATGCCCGGCTCGACCAGACGATGCTCCTCCGGCAGATACTGTTCGTCAAGCGCGGTGGCGGGCTGCCCGATCCATCCGCCAAGCCGCCCGGCGCCGCAGGTGCCCGCCCCCGCTTCGGGGGGCTGGCCGCATCCGGCCAGCACAAGCAGACAGCCCACCAAGCAAGTCCTCATCTGTCGCTCCAGTCTGGCGAAAGAGCCCCACCGCTGCTATCGGCCGCAGGGCCTGGGGGCGTAAACCGCGGGCAGAAGATCAGCCGCAGGTGATGCGGACCACCGTTCCCATCGGGTCGAGGTGGAAGTTGATGCGGAAGGAATCATATTCTTCCTGGCTCACGATCCCGCCGGGTGTCACGAACCGGGTGGGCCGGGTGATGCCCGCCGCCGTCACCGAAGACTGGTTCTGCCCCTTCAGATACTGATAATCCGCCGCGTGGCAGGTATCGGGCTCGCGGTCATTCAGGCCGGGCGTCACGTCGATCGGTTGCCCGGTCACCGGGTCGATCCCCGGCGTCACCACCGGAGCCGGAGGCTGATAGGGCTCGGGCGCGGGGGCGCAAGCCGCAGTCGCAAGGGCCAGAAGCAGGGCGGTGGTGGTCGTAACTCGTTTCATCAGTGCCGTTTCCCGCGTTGCAATTCCCCCGTGTTTCGCACAGCTTGTGCCAAATTGACAGAGGGAGGAGCCTATGCGCACCCGTGCCGCGGTGGCCGTTGCCGCCGGAAAACCGCTTGAGATCATGGAAGTGAACCTTGAAGGGCCGAAATTCGGCGAGGTTCTGGTGGAAATCAAGGCCACCGGCATTTGCCACACTGACGAATTCACCCTGTCCGGCGCCGACCCGGAAGGGTTGTTCCCGGCGATTCTCGGCCATGAGGGCGCGGGCGTCGTGGTCGAATGCGGCCCCGGTGTAACCACGCTGAAACCCGGCGATCACGTCATCCCGCTGTATACCCCGGAATGCCGGGAATGCCCGAGCTGCCTTAGCCAGAAAACCAACCTCTGCACCTCGATCCGCGCAACGCAGGGCCAGGGCATGATGCCCGACGGCACCTCGCGCTTCTCGATGCTGGATGGCACACCGATCCATCACTACATGGGCTGCTCGACTTTCGCGCAGCATACCGTGGTGCCGGAAATCGCGCTGGCCAAGATCCGCCCCGACGCGCCCTTTGACAAGGTCTGCTACATCGGCTGCGGCGTCACCACCGGCATCGGCGCGGTGATCAACACCGCCAAAGTGGAAATCGGCGCCAAGGCGGTGGTCTTCGGCCTGGGCGGCATCGGCCTGAATGTGATTCAGGGCCTGAAGATCGCCGGTGCCGACATGATCATCGGGGTCGATCTGAACAACGACAAGAAGGAATGGGGCGAACGCTTCGGTATGACCCATTTCGTCAACCCGAAAGAGATCGAGGGTTCGGTTGTCCAGCATATCGTCAACATGACGAAAACCCCGGCCGATCAGATCGGCGGCGCGGATTACAGCTTCGATTGCACCGGCAACGTCAAGGTGATGCGTGACGCGCTGGAATGCACCCATCGCGGCTGGGGCGTCTCGGTGGTGATCGGCGTGGCACCTGCGGGGGCCGAAATCAGCACGCGGCCCTTCCAGCTGGTCACCGGGCGGCAGTGGAAAGGCACCGCCTTCGGCGGCGCGCGCGGCCGCACCGATGTGCCGAAAATCGTTGACTGGTATATGGACGGCAAGATCCAGATCGACCCGATGATCACCCACACGCTGAGCCTTGAGGACATCAACAAGGGCTTCGATCTGATGCACGAAGGCAAGTCGATCCGCGCTGTGGTCGTCTACTGATCTGTCGGACCGGGGGCGCTTCGCCCCCCGGACCCCCCGAGGATATTTTCAGACAGAAAATGAGGGCGCCGCATATAGTGGATTTTCTGTCCACAAATATCCCACGGGGGTCCGGGGGTGTGAAACCCCCGGTCCGCAACCAGCCAGAGGCGCCTGGCCGGATTATCGAAATTCCTCATAACCTTTTCCAGAAATGTGAATTTGAATCCTGCGGGCAATCTGCCTAGGGTCCGGGCTTCCTGAAGAAGCCCATGATCCGATGCAGATTTTCCAGATTCCAGACAGCCCGAACACCGACCTTCTGAACCATCTTGTGCGTAAGCGTATCCTGATCCTCGACGGGGCCATGGGCACGCAGATCCAGGCGCTGGGTCTGGCTGAGGAGGATTTTCACGGATGTGCCTGCCACCATCACTCGGACCATCCGCAGAAGGGCAACAACGATCTTTTGAGCCTGACCCAGCCCGCAGCGGTTGAGGAGATCCATTTCCACTATGCCATGGCGGGGGCTGATATTGTCGAGACCAATACCTTTTCCGCCACCACCATCGCGCAGGCGGATTACGGCATGGAAGCGGCGGTGCATGACCTGAATGTCGCAGGCGCGCGGCTGGCGCGGGCGGCGCTGGACCGGGCGACGGCTATCGACGGCCGGCCGCGCTTCGTGGCCGGGGCGGTGGGGCCGACCAACCGTACAGCGAGCCTCAGCCCGGATGTCAACGACCCCGGTTATCGCGCCGTCACCTTCGACGATCTGCGCCGCGCCTATGGCGCGCAGGTGCGGGGCCTGATCGAGGGCGGCGCCGATCTGATCCTGATCGAGACCATCTTCGACACGCTGAACGCCAAGGCGGCGATCTTTGCATGTACGGAGGTTTTTGCCGAAGCAGGGCGGCGCCTCCCGCTGATGATTTCCGGCACGATCACCGATGCTTCGGGGCGTACGTTGTCGGGGCAGACGCCGACCGCTTTCTGGCATTCGGTGGCTCATGCCCGGCCTTTCACCGTGGGGCTGAACTGTGCGCTGGGGGCGAGTGCCATGCGGCCGCATCTGGCCGAACTCGCGCAGGCGGCAGATGTGGCGGTCTGTGCCTATCCCAATGCCGGGCTGCCCAATGCCTTTGGCCAATATGACGAAGGCCCCGAGGAAACCGCCCGCCAAGTGGCTGATTTCGCGCGCGAAGGGCTGGTGAATGTGGTCGGCGGCTGCTGCGGCACCACGCCGGATCATATTCGCGCCATTGCGGAAGCCGTGACGGGCCTGCGCCCGAGGAGTGTGAAATGACCCGGCTTCTGCGCCTCTCTGGCCTCGAACCCTTCACCCTGACGTCCGACATTCCTTTCGTGAACGTGGGGGAGCGCACGAATGTCACCGGCTCGGCCCGGTTCCGCAAGCTGATCGTCAACCGCGACTATTCCGCTGCGCTGGAAGTGGCGCGCGATCAGGTGGAAAACGGCGCACAGATCATCGACATCAACATGGATGAGGGGCTGATCGATTCAAAGGCCGCCATGGTCGAGTTCCTGAACCTGCTGGCCGCCGAGCCGGACATCGCCCGTGTGCCGGTGATGATCGACAGTTCTAAATGGGAAGTGATCGAGGCGGGCCTGCGCTGCGTGCAGGGAAAGCCCGTCGTCAATTCCATCAGCATGAAAGAAGGGGAGGCGGCGTTCCGGCATCAGGCGGGCCTGTGTCTGGCCTATGGCGCGGCCGTGGTCGTCATGGCCTTTGATGAAACGGGGCAGGCTGATACCTTCGCGCGCAAGACTGAAATCTGTGCCCGCGCCTATCGCATTCTGGTGGATGAAGTCGGCTTCCCGCCCGAGGACATCATCTTTGATCCCAATATCTTCGCCGTGGCGACCGGGATCGAGGAGCACAACAATTACGGTGTCGACTTCATCGAGGCGACGCGGTGGATTCGCGCGAACCTGCCGAATGCACATGTATCGGGCGGCGTCTCTAACCTTTCGTTCAGCTTTCGCGGCAACGAGGCGGTGCGCGAGGCGATGCATGCCGTCTTCCTGTATCATGCCATCGCGGCGGGGATGGACATGGGTATCGTCAATGCCGGGCAGCTTGTGGTCTATGACCAGATCGACCCCGATCTGCGCGCGCGTTGCGAGGATGTCGTGCTCAACCGCCGTCCGGATGCGACCGACCGGCTGCTGGAGATCGCGGATCGCTTCCGGGGAGGCGCAAAGGAAGAAAAGGTCCGCGATCTGGCCTGGCGTGACTGGCCGGTGGAGAAACGGCTGGAACATGCGCTGGTGAACGGCATCACCGAATTCATCGAGGCTGATACCGAAGTTGCGCGCCTTACCGCCGCGCGCCCGCTGGATGTGATCGAAGGCCCGCTGATGGCGGGGATGAATGTGGTGGGTGACCTGTTCGGCGCGGGCAAGATGTTCCTGCCGCAGGTCGTGAAATCGGCCCGTGTGATGAAACAGGCCGTGGCGGTTCTGCTGCCGTTCATGGAAGAGGAAAAGCGGCTGAACGGCGGATCGGGGCGTGAAAGCGCGGGCAAGATCCTGATGGCCACGGTGAAGGGCGATGTGCATGACATCGGCAAGAACATCGTCGGCGTGGTTCTGGCCTGCAACAATTACGAGATCATTGATCTGGGCGTGATGGTGCCGCCGCAGAAGATCCTTGAGGTCGCGAAGGCCGAGAAGGTGGATGCCATCGGTCTTTCCGGCCTGATCACCCCCTCGCTGGACGAGATGATCCATATGGCCTCGGAAATGGAGCGGGCAGGGCTGGCGATTCCCTTGCTGATCGGTGGGGCCACGACCTCGAAGGTCCATACGGCGGTGAAGATTGGGCCGCGCTATTCCGGCCCGGCGGTTTATGTGCTGGACGCCAGCCGTGCGGTGGGGGTGGTGGGAAGTCTGCTCAGCCCGACACAGAAGGCGCCCTATGTCGCCCGGATCCGGGCGGAATATGCCGAAGTGACCGAACGCCACGAACGGGCCGAGCGGGCCAAGCTGCGGCTGCCGCTGGCGCAGGCGCGCGCGAATGCGCTGAAACTCGATTGGGCAGGCTATCAGGTGCCCGCGCCGCAATTCCTTGGTGTGCGGCCGGTCAATGACTGGGATCTGGCCGGGATTGCCCGCTATATCGACTGGACACCATTCTTCCAGACATGGGAGATGAAGGGCGTCTATCCGAAGATTCTGGAGGATGAAAAGCAGGGCGAGGCCGCCCGCGCGCTGTTTGCCGATGCGCAGGCCATGCTGGCGCGGATCATCGCGGAACGTTGGTTCAGCCCGCGCGCGGTCGTTGGTTTCTGGCCTGCACAGGGGGTGGGCGATGACATCAGGCTGTATCAGAGCGAGGACCGCCAACTGCCGCTGACCACCCTGCACAGCCTGCGCCAGCAACATGCCAAGCGGGCGGGGCGCCCCAATGTGGCGCTCGCCGATTTCGTGGCGCCTGAAGGTGGGCCGCGCGATTATGTCGGGGGGTTCGTTGTGACGGCCGGTCCGGAGGAAGCGGCGATTGCCGACCGTTTTGACCGCGCGAATGACAATTATTCGGCGATCATGGTCAAGGCGCTGGCCGACCGCTATGCGGAGGCAATGGCCGAGATGCTGCATCAGCGCGTGCGGCGCGAGCTTTGGGGCTATGCGCGGGACGAGGCCTTCGATCCGCAGGAGCTGATCGGTGAACCCTATCGCGGCATCCGTCCGGCCCCCGGCTATCCGGCCCAGCCCGATCACACCGAAAAGCTTATGCTGTTCCGCCTGCTGGAGGCCGAAACGCATACCGGCGTGCAGCTGACGGAAAGCATGGCAATGTGGCCGGGGTCTTCGGTGTCGGGGCTCTATCTTGCGCATCCCGAAAGCTATTACTTCGGCGTGGCGAAGGTGGAACGCGATCAGGTGCAGGATTATGCCGCCCGCAAGGGCATGTCGCTGGGTGAGGCGGAACGGTGGCTGGCCCCGGTGCTGAATTATGTTCCCGCAGCCGAAAAAGCGGTAGCCTGAACCGGAGCAGGCCGCGCCCGAGCCATAACCGCGCCTGATTCCGGCGCCAGTCTCGGGCCGGAAAGCTGCCCGGATGGCCGATGATGCGTGACCAGATGAACGATCCTGCCTGTCTTGACCCGATCGAGACTGCCTCGCGCGATGAAATCGCGGCCCTGCAACTGGAGCGACTGAAATGGTCGCTGTCCCATGCCTGGGAGAATATCCCGGCGATGCGTGCGAAGTTCGGGGCGCATGGGGTGCATCCGTCTGACCTGAAGCGGCTGGAAGATATCCGGCTGTTTCCCTTCACGGTGAAGGATGACCTGCGCGCGACCTATCCGTTCGGCATGTTCGCCGTGCCGCGCGAACAGGTGATCCGGCTGCATGCCTCGTCCGGGACCACCGGCAAGCCCACGGTGGTGGGCTATACCCGCAACGATCTGGATACATGGTCGGGCCTGATGGCGCGCTCGCTTCGCGCGTCGGGGGCGCGACCCGGCGATGTGGTGCATGTGGCCTATGGCTATGGCCTGTTCACCGGCGGTTTTGGCGCGCATTACGGCGCCGAGCGGCTGGGCTGCACGGTGGTGCCGGTCTCGGGCGGGATGACGCCCCGGCAGGTGACCCTGATCGAGGATTTCGGCGCAACGGTGATCTGTGCGACTCCCTCCTACATGCTGTCGATCCTCGATGAATACCGGGCGCGCGGCCTTGATCCGACGCGCAGCCCGCTCCGCACCTCGATGTTCGGCGGTGAGCCGTGGAGCAACGCCATGCGCGCCGAGATCGAAACCGCATTCGACATGCATGCCATTGATTGCTATGGCCTGTCCGAAGTGATGGGGCCGGGCGTCGCCATGGAATGCGTGGAAACCAAGGATGGCCCGCATCTGTGGGAGGATCACTTCTACCCCGAGATCATCAACCCCGACACGGGCGAAGTGCTGCCTGACGGCGCGGTGGGCGAGCTGGTGCTGACCTCGCTGACGAAAGAGGCGCTGCCGATCATCCGCTACCGCACCCGCGATCTGACGCGGCTGCTGCCCGGCACCGCGCGTTCGATGCGGCGGATCGAGAAGATCGCCGCGCGCAGTGACGACATGATCATCCTGCGCGGGGTGAACCTGTTTCCCTCGCAGATCGAGGAGCAGATTCTCGCATTGCCGGGCCTCGCGCCGCACTGGCAGATCGAACTGGCGCGCAAGGGGCGGATGGACACGCTGACCGTGGTCGCCGAAACCGTGGCGGGTGTGGATGAAGCCGCCCGCGCGGAACTGGCGTCCCGGCTGCAAAAGCGGGTCAAACAGGGGATGGGCATCAGCATCATGGCGCGTCTCGGCCCGCCCGGCACCGCGCCACGCAGCGAGGGCAAGGCGAAACGCGTGCTGGACCTGCGTCCGCGCGGCTAAGCCGCCTGTCTTGTCACGCAATCTTTATGCGTCTTTCCGATGCTGCCTGCTGGCCCGTCTGCTTGCGGGCGGCTAAGCTGCTGCGAAAGACCGAGACAGGCCAATGACCGAGACAGGCCACGGAGACAGGCCCATGACCGAGGACAACCGCGGCGATACGCCCCGCCCCGACCGCACGCAGCGGCAGGGTCGGCGCATGCGCGGGTTCGAGGCGGCCTCGGGCTTGCTGAAGGATCGCATCCGCAGCGCGGGGGAAAGCCGGGGCTTCGCGGTGACGCGGCTTCTGACCCACTGGCCCGATGTGGTGGGCGCCGATCTGGCCCGCATCACCCGGCCCGTGAAGGTGGGCTTCGCGCGCGGAGCCTTCGGGGCGACGCTGACACTGCTGGTCAAACCCACAGACGCGCCCATGGTGCAGATGCAATTGCCGCGCATCCAGGAACGGGTGAACGCCTGCTATGGCTATGCTGCCATCGGCCGCATCAGCCTGACCCAGACCGCGCCCTCGGGCTTTGCCGAGGGACAGGCGCAGTTCGCGCTGGCGCCTCCTGCGGCGCCGAAACCCGTCGCGCCCGAAATCGCCAGCAAGGCACGCGCCACCGCCGAGGGCGTGCAGGACGAGGGGCTGAGAAGCGCCCTTGAAACGCTGGCGCAGAATATCTTAACTCGCCGGAAAAGCTGAAAGGCACTGCCATGAACCTTCTGACCCGCCGCGGCCTGCTTGGCCTTGCCCTGTCCACCACGGCCATCGGCCTTTTCGGCAGCCTGCTGGGCGGCAGTGCCGCATTCGCACAGACCGAGGCCGCGCCCGCCCCGGCGGAGTCCACGCCCGCGCCAGAGGTCACGGAGCTTGTGCTGGGCAATCCGGACGCGAAGGTCACGCTGACCGAATACGCCTCTTACACCTGCCCGCATTGCGCGAACTTTCACAGCGATGTCTTTAAACCGCTCAAGGCCGACTACATCGACACCGGCAAGGTGAAGTTCGTCTATCGCGAGGTATATTTCGACCGCTACGGGCTGTGGGCGGCGATGATGGCGCGCTGCGGTGGCGAGATGCGTTATTTCGGCATCAACGGCCTGCTGTTCGAAAAGCAGCGCGACTGGGCCGCTTCGGACGATCCGAATGTGGTGATCAACAATCTCAAGACCATCGGCCGCAGCGCCGGGATGACGGACGATCAGCTTGACGCCTGTTTCAAGGATCAGGCGATGGCGGAGGCCATGGTCACGAAATTCCAGGAAAACATGGAAGCCGACGGGGTGGAAGGCACGCCGACCCTGTTCATCAATGGCACCAAGCATTCGAACATGAGCTATGCCGACCTGAAGGCACTGCTGGATGCGGAGCTTGCCAAGTAAGATGCCCGCACCTCTGGAAGGTATTCGCGTGATCGAACTGGCCCGGATTCTTGCCGGGCCTTGGGCCGGGCAGACACTGGCCGATCTGGGTGCCGAAGTCATCAAGGTCGAGGCGCCGGAAGGCGACGATACGCGCCGTTGGGGCCCCCCTTTCATCGAGCGCGAGGGCGACCGCAGTGCCGCCTATTTCCATTGCTGCAACCGGGGCAAACGCTCGGTCACCTGCGATTTCCGTACGCCGGAAGGGCAGGACGTTGTGCGCCGTCTGGTGGCCGATGCCGATGTGGTGATCGAGAATTTCAAGCTGGGCGGGCTGAAGAAATACGGGCTGGATTACGAAAGCCTGCGCGCGGTGAATCCCCGGCTGATCTATTGCTCCATCACCGGATTCGGCCAGACCGGACCCTATGCCGCCCGCGCGGGATATGACTTCATCATCCAGGGCATGACCGGGCTGATGAGCGTGACGGGCGAGCCCGAGGGCCAGCCGCAAAAGGTGGGCGTGGCGGTGACCGATGTCTTTACCGGCATCTATTCCGCCACCGCGATCCTTGCCGCGATCGTGCAGCGTGGTCGCACCGGCGAAGGGCAGCACATCGACATGGCGCTGATGGATGTGGCGACCTCGATCATGGCCAATCAGGCGATGAACTACCTCGCCACCGGCACGGCGCCGCGCAAGATGGGCAATGCGCATCCGAACCTTGCACCTTATGCAGTGTTCGATTGCGCCGACGGCTGGATCATCCTCGCCACCGGAAACGACAGCCAGTATCGCAAGCTTTGCGGTCTGCTCGGCCTGCCCGGAATGGCCGATGATCCGCGCTTCCTGACCAACGCCGACCGCATCGCCCACCGCGAGGTGATGACCGAGGCGCTCAGCGCGGCGACGCGGGCCATGACCAAGGCCGATCTGCTGGCCGCCTGCGAGGCGCAGGGCGTGCCTGCCGGACCGATCAATGACATGGCCGAGGTCTTTGCCGATCCGCAGATCGTGGCGCGCGGTATGCAGATCGCGCCGGACGGTGTGCCGGGCGTGCGCTCGCCCTTCACCTTCTCGGGGGCCGAACTGTCGCTGGACCGGCCTTCCCCGAAACTGGGCGAACATCAGGCTGAAATCCTGGGCGAGTGAATTTTCGGGCAAGTCCCGATTTTTCCCTGTAAATGCGGCTCTGTGACGGGGCGGCGGCTTTAACTTCGCCGCTGCTTCCGTTAGCTTGGCGACATATCTGAAAGCGGAGCTTATACATGGCGCAACGTCTGCACCTCGTCTTTGGCGGCGAGCTGGTCAGCCCGACAAAGAACGTCTTCAAGGACGTGTCAAAGATCCATGTCGTCGGCATGTTCCCCGATTACCAGACCGCCTACAGCGCCTGGAAAGCCGAGGCGCAGCGCACGGTGGATGACGCCCACATGCGCTATTTCATCGCCCATATCCACCGCCTGCGGGATGAGGCAGAGCCCGCCTCGCCGACCGAGGAGCTGGGGGCCTGATCTCCCCCGGGCGCATGAATGCCCTCCATCGGCCTGACGCTATACCAGATCGCGGCACGGAAAGAGCCGCTGGTCCGGCCCGACTGGCCGGAGCGGCCACCGGGGCGGCTGGCGTGGCTGCATGCGCCGACTGCGGATCTGGCGCCGCAGATGGCCGAACTGGCGCGCCATATCCGCGAAGAGGATGGCCACCCCGTCCTGCTGACCGCGCCCGAGCTACCTGACGCCTTGCCTGACGGGGCGATCTGGCAGCCGCCGCCGGGGGAAAGTGCTGCGGGCGCGCGGCTGTTTCTGGATCACTGGCGTCCCGATGTGGTGCTGTTCTCGGGCGGAGAGTTGCGACCCTCGATCCTGCACGAGGCGGCGGAGCGCAGGATACCGATGGCCATGCTGGCTGCTCGGGCGCCACATCTGCCGCCGGGCCGCGATGGCTGGTATCCGGGTCTGGTGAAATCGGCGCTGGCTGATTTTACGCAGATCTGTGCGGTGGACGATGCGGCGGCCCGCAGTCTGCGCCGGTCGGTGGCCGCCAATCGCATCAGCGTCGCGGGTCGTCTGGAAGAACCCAGCCATGTGCTGCCCGGCAACGAGGCCGAACGCGAGGCGCTGGCGCATCTGTTTGCGGCGCGTCCGGTCTGGCTGGCGGCCTGTCTGCCGGAGGCCGAGGAAACCGCCGTGATCGAGGCGCACCGCGCCGCGCTGCGGCAGGCGCATCGTTTGCTGCTGATCCTTGTGCCCGAAGACCCGGCCCGTGCACCGCTGCTGGCACACCGCATGGAGGAGGCTGAGGGGTGGCAGGTCGCACAGCGCAGTGCGGATGAGGAGCCCGAGCCGGATACCGAGGTCTTCCTTGCCGATACGTCAGAGATGGGGCTGTGGTATCGGCTGGCGCCGATCTGTTTTCTGGGTGGATCTCTGGCCGGGACCGGCTGCATCCGCAACCCGATGGAGGCGGCGGCGCTGGGTGCCTCGCTGATCCATGGGCCGCGCCCGGGGGCATGGGGGGCCGCGCTGGGGCGGCTGGGCGCGGCGCGTGGTGCGCGGTCCGTTGCTTCGGCGCCCGATCTGGCCGAGGCGGTGGCAGAATTGTTGGCGCCCGACCGGGCGGCGTTGCTGGCGCGTGCGGCATGGATCGTATCATCCGAAGGGACTGAGGCGACGGCGCAGGCCTTGGCCCTCATGCGGCAATTGCTGGGGGAGGGGTAGCCGATGCGCGCACCTGATTTCTGGTTCCAGCCCGCCCCGAGTCTTGCCGCGCAGGTGTTGCGCCCTCTGGGTGCGCTTTACGCCGCCGCGACGGCACGCCGGGTGGCGCGGGCCGGTTATCGCGCGGCGGTTCCGGTTATCTGCATCGGCAACCTGAACGCGGGTGGTACGGGCAAGACGCCGACGACCCTCGCGCTGCTGGAGCGGCTTCCCGATGGCGTCCATGTGGTGACGCGCGGCCATGGCGGAACGCTTGCCGGTCCGGTGCAGGTGCAGCCCCGGCATCTGGCCTCCGAGGTGGGGGATGAGCCGCTGCTGATTGCCCCTTTCGCGCCGGTCTGGGTGGCAAAGGACCGCGCTGCCGGCGTGAAGGCCGCCGAGGCCGCCGGGGCGCGGGTTATTCTGCTGGATGACGGGTTCCAGAATCCTTCGGTGCAGAAAGATCTGTCCATCGTGGTGGTCGATGCGGCGCAGGGCTTCGGCAACGGGCTGTGCCTGCCTGCCGGGCCGCTGCGTGAACCCGTAACGGCGGGGCTGGCGCGGGCGGATTTTCTGCTGTCCATCGGGGATGTGGCGGCCCAGACACGGTTCGCGGCGGACTTCACTGCCCCCGTGCCGCATCTGCGCGGGCGGCTGGAGGTTCTGCCCACCGGCATGGGCTGGCAGGGGGAGCGGGTGCTTGCCTTCGCCGGGATTGGCCAGCCTGCGAAATTCTTCGCCTCGCTCAGGGCCGAAGGTGCGATCATCGCCCGCGAAGTGCCGCTGGATGATCACCAGCCGCTGTCGCCCGCGCTGCTGGCGCGGCTGGAGCGGGACGCGGCGATGCTGGGCGCCCAGCTGGTCACGACTGAAAAGGATGCTGTGCGCCTGCCCGCCGCCTTCCGCTCGAAGGTGCTGACATTGCCGGTACGGCTGCGGCTGGATGACTGGCTGCCGCTGGAGGCGGCGCTGGTCAGGATTGGCGCGCTTGCCCGGCCCGGCGATCCGGCGTAGCTGTGGACGCGGAACGGCAAGGCGCGGAGGGTGGCATGGCAAGCGATGACGGCAAGGTGAAGCGACCGCAGCAGGTTTATACGCTGGTGGTCGAGGTCGGCCGCAAATCGGGGGACGGCCTGCCCGACAAGGCGACCGGCGCCGCGCTGATGATCTATGCCAGCGGCGTGGACGAGGCCGAGGCGGTGCGCGAAACGGTCGCCATCCTCAAACAGGCCGACCTGGCACCGCTGGACGTGTCGGGCTACGGCACGCTGGACGAACGGATTGAGGCGGGCGACGAGATCCCCGACGAGGAACGCGCGCTGATGCAGCGCGCGCTTGAGGAAAATTCGGTCGTGGTGGCGCAGATGACGCCGTTCTTCGACTGACAGGAAAAGGCTCAGCCTGCGGGAAAGCTGTCTTTCATCGACGGGCGGGCGCTGACCGTGGCAAACCATTCGGCCAGACGCGGGCGGTTGCTGCGCCAGTCCTTGCTGGCAAAGCGGAAATCCAGATACCCCAACGCGCAGGCGGCGGCGATGGAAGCGGCATTGAACCCGTCGGTGATCGTGGCGAACCAGCGGCCTTCCAAATCGTCCAGACCCGAATCGATCTTGTCCATCTGGCCGCGCGACCAGTCCTCCCAACGCTTTTCCTCGGGGCGCAGCGCGTTTTCATAACGATGCAGCAGGGCGGCATCCAGGATGGATTCGGCCAGTGCCTCGGCCGTCAGCACGGCAAAGCGGCGGGCATCCTGCGGGTAAAGCGGATCGCCCGCAACACCAAGACTATCGACGTATTGCGTGATGACGCGGCTGTCGAACAGCGGTGTGTCATCGGCCAGCAGCGCGCAGGGCACCTTGCCCGAGGAATTGTGCTGCACGATGCCCGGATCACGTTTCACCGGCCCGGCAGCCGAAGGCAGCTTTTCGATCTGGTCCGCAAGCCCGCGTTCGGCGGCGGCCACCATCACCTTGCGCACATAGGGCGAGGCGGGGGAATGGAATACGCGGATGGTCATTCTGAACTCCTTTTGCTGCGGCTGGCCTTGCGGCCCTTCGCGGGTTTGTCGGGGCTGGGCATGCGAAGGAAATCCTGCGGGTAAAGCTTCAGTTGCAGGTCCAGATGCTCCAGCGCGAAGGTGATATGTTCGCGCATGATCGCCGCCGCACGTTCACCCTGGCCCTTGGCCAGCGCGCGGGCAATGCGGTGGTGATCGTCGTGCGACCGTTCGATCACGCGAAAATCCCGCCACATGATCACACGGTCCGATGCGGCGGGGACATTGTGCAGGCTTTGCACGAAGGTCCGTATCCAGGCATTGCCGGACAGATCCATCACCGCCGTATGGAAATTGACATTCATCCGGCGGTAGGCGCCAAGGTTTTCGGGCAGCAGCGCGCCGGGTTCCAGAAGTCGGTCGCCTTCGGCCACCAGATCCGCCAGATACTTGCGGGCGGCATCGGTCATATTGGCGGCGGCAAGGCGGCAGGCCATCGCCTCAAGCTCAGCCCGCACCTCGAACGCGCCCGAGACTTCGGCAATCGAGAACTCCCGCACATAGAAGCCGCGGTTGCTTTCATAGGACACCAGCCCGGTCTGGGCCAGCGTCGTCAGCGCCGCGCGCAGGGGTGTGCGCGAGATACCCAGCATTTCAGCCAGGCGATCCTGATGCAGACGGTCACCGGGCAGAAGCTCGCCGCTGAGGATCGCCTCGCGCAGCTTCTCGATGGCCAGTTCCGTGCTTGTATGTGCCTCGGTCAAGCCACCCCTCCCTTGGGTTGTTTCGCTTAATGTATCCAAAAATTGTATTTACGGAAGATTCATTTTGCAATTACCGATTAAATGTGTTCATTTCGTTTGCAACGAAGGGGAGGATCTTCGGCAATGTCGAGAATCGTACTTGTCACCGGCGCGGCTGGCGGCATTGGGGAAAGTGTGTGCCGCAGGCTGGCGGCGGACGGTTTCGGGGTGTTGGCAGCAGATCTGTCGGCCGAGGCGGCGGCGCGCGTCGTGGCCGGTCTGCCGGGGCAGGGGCACCGCGCCATCGCGCTGGATGTTTCCGACGAAGCGGCGGTGGCGGATGCCTTCGCCGCAGCCGAGGCTGCAGGTGCGCCGGTGGAACATGTGGTTGCAGCGGCGGGAATCCTGCTGTTCGCAGCGAATGGCGACCGCCCGCCGATCACCGACATTTCGGTGAAAGAATGGGAGCTGACCCAGCGCGTGAACTCGACCGGCACCTTCCTGCTGTTGCGGGAATACCTGCGCGGAGCGACGCGTCGCGGCGCCACCGGCGGGCGGTTCATCGGCTTCGCCTCGGTCGCGGCGCAGCTGGGCGGCTATCGTTCCAGCGCGGCCTATATCGCGTCCAAAGGATCGGTCCTGGCGCTGGTGAAAGCGGGCGCCCGCGAGGCAGCGGCACTGGGCATCACTGTCAATGCGGTGGCGCCGGGTCTGATTGACGCGCCGATGCTGCGCCAGTCGCTGCCGCCGGAAAAGGACAGCACGGTGGCTGCCAATATCCCGCTGAACCGGATCGGCTCGCCAGGCGATGTGGCCGGGGCGGTATCGTTTCTGATGGGCGAGGACGCCGGATACATCACCGGCGCGGTGATCGACGTGAACGGCGGCTACCGGATGCAGTGATGCATCCGGCAGGGGAGGGGACGATGGTTAAGATCGCCGAAAGGCTGACGCATCTTCTGGGCTGGGCCGCCGGGGCGACCGTGGTGCTGATGATGCTGCATGTGATGATCGACGTGATCGGCAAATATGCCTTCAACGCCCCCTTGCCCGGCACGGCCGAGGTGGTGGCAGCCTATTACATGATCGGCTGCGTGTTCCTGCCGCTCGCCTGGGTCGAGGCCTCGGGCGGCTCGATCGTGGTCGAGGTGGTTTACGACAAGGTGCCGGCCCGGGTGCAGGGCGCGATGCGCTGGATCGCCGATCTGGTATCGGCCGTCTATTACAGCATCCTTGCGTGGTTTTCCTGGGATGTCGCCACTCATGCCTGGCGCATCGGCGAAACCGTGGACGGGATCTGGCGCATCACCACATGGCCCGCGAAATTCCTGCTGCCCTTCGGCTTTGTGCTGGCGGTGGTGGTCATCCTGCTGCGGCTGATCCTTGGCCCGCGCGGCCAGATCCGCACCACCGGCACGCCTGCCGTCCAAGATCTCTGAGGAAAGCCAATGGAACGTCTTGAAATCGGTTTTGCCGGGATCGCCGCCATCATGCTGCTGATCGGCATTCGGGTGCCCATCGGGGTCGCCATGGGGTCGACCGCCTTCTTCGGCATCTGGGCGATGATGGGCTTCAAGCCTGCGGTCGGCATCACCAAGGCCATTCCCTTCAACCTGATCGGTGACTGGAACCTGTCGGCTATCCCGATGTTCCTGTTCATGGGCTTCGTCGCGGTCGAGGCGGGGCTGACGCGCGGGCTGTTCGGGGCGGCGCGCATTTTCCTTGCGCGCATTCCGGGCGGGCTTGCCTCGTCCACCGTTTTCGCCTCGGCGCTGTTCGGCGCGGCGAGCGGGTCCAGCGTGGCGACCTCTGCCGCCTTCTCGCGCATCGCGGTGCCGGAGATGCTGCACAGCAAATATGACCCTGGCCTTGCCACGGGCTCGGTCGCGGCTTCGGGCACGCTGGCGGCTCTGATCCCGCCCTCGGTGCTGATGATTGTCTATTGTCTGCTGGTCGATACCTCGATCAACACGCTGTTCATGGCAGGTGTGCTGCCGGGTATCCTGACGGCGCTGGCCTTCATCACCATGATCACGCTGCGCTGCATGCTGAAGCCGAGCCTTGCGCCTCGCTATGTGGATCAAAGCACACGGGCCGAGAAATGGGCGCTGCTGCGCGATGCCTGGCCCCTGCCGGTGGTGACGGCCATCGTGATGGGCGGCATCTTCACCGGCGCTTTCACCGCAACCGAATCCGGCGCTGTGGGGGCTTTTCTCGCCTGTGTCATCGCAGCGCTGCGTGGGCGGCTGAACCGGCCGATGCTGGTCCGGTCGGTCATCGACACGGCGGCGGGCACCTCGGCCATCTTCATGATCGTGCTGGGCGCCGCATTGTTCGCCCGTTTCGTGGCGCTGGCCACCATCCCGAACTGGGTGATGGGGTTCTTCGAAGGCTATGACACGCTGACGATCATTCTGCTGATCTGCGTCCTGCTGGTGTTGATGGGCACCTTCATGGAGGAAATCTCGATCATGCTGCTGACCATGCCGGTTCTGGTGCCGCTGCTGCACCAGCACGGGGTGGATCTGACGTGGTTCGGCATTCTGGTCATCAAGCTGATGACCATTGGCCTGATCAGCCCGCCTGTCGGCATGAATGTTTTCGTCATCAAGACATCGCTGGGGGATCGGGTGTCGCTGAACCAGATCTTCGCCGGGGTGAGCTGGTTCATCGCGGTGGATCTGCTGGTGCTGGCGCTGCTGATCGGCTTTCCGCAGATCGCACTGTGGCTGCCGGGAATGATGAGCCGTTAAGCGCCCGCCTGGCGCGCAACTGGGGCAGATGCGCCGCGGGAGGGCGGGCATCGCCAAAAAGGGAGGAATACCAATGAAACGACTGCTGCTTGGTGCAACGCTTCTGCCGCTTCTGGCCGGTGCGGCAAGTGCCGAAACCTATCAGGCGACCAACTGGATGGCGCCCGCCCATATCCTGAACGAATTTCCGTATCAGGAGTTCGCCAAAGATGTGGCCGCCGCCTCGGGTGGTGCCATGGAGATCGAGGTCTATTCCTCGGGAGCTCTGGTACCCGCGCCGACCACGATGCAGGGCCTGGCCGATGGCGTGGCGCAGATCGGGATTGTCTATCCGGGCTATACGCCTTCGGAACTGCCGCTGAACAACACGATCAACGATATGGGCTTCGTCGCCAAGGATGACCTTGCCGCCGCCTTCGCCTGGACCGAACTCGGCCTGACCAACAAGAAGGTGCAGGCTGAATGGTCGAAGAATGGCGGTATCTTCGCTGGCGGCTATTCGACGCCCTTCTACAACTTCATCTGCATGTCGGAAATCGTGACCCCGGCCGATGTGGCGGGCAAGAAGGTGCGCGTCGCGGGCACGGCACAGACGGAATGGATTCAATCGCTGGGCGGCGTGCCGGTCTCGGTGCCGATCGGCGATGTCTATTCGGGGCTGGAGCGCGGCTCTATTGACTGCACCATGTCGGACCCGACCAACCTCGACAAGGGCAACAAGTTCTGGGAGGTCGCCAAGACCGTGAACACCCTGCCGATGGGCGTGGTGGTCGGCGCGACCTATGTGATGAACAAGGATTTCTGGGTCGGGCTGGAACCGGCACAGCGCCGCATCATCCTTGATGCCATGGCCACCGGGCTGGCGCGGTCGCAGGTGGCCTACCACGTCGGCGTGCAGGCGGCGCTGGAAGGCTCGAAGGAGCGTGGGCTGAAAGTGACCGAACCGACCCAGGAAATGCGCGATACGCTCGCCGCCTTCCAGTCGCAGGTGGCAAGCAAGCTGCCCGCCAAGGCGATGGCCGAACGCGGTATCGACGATCCGACCGACGTGCTGAACGACTATACCGCGCTTGAGGCGAAATGGACGGGCCTTCTGGCCGATGTCGACCGCACCGACGCAGATGCGGTGGCCGCGATCCTGAAAGCCAATCTCTACGACAAGATCGACGAAAACAGCTTCGGTCTGGAATGACGCCTGACTGAACCTTCCCCGGCCCGCCACAGGGCCGGGGCAACAACCGACAGGACACCCCCCAAGATGAAATCAACGCTTCTTGCGGCAGCGGCGCTGCCCTTTCTTGTGCTGCCTGCTGCCGCCGACATGTATCAGGCGACCAACTGGATGGCGCCCTCGCATATCCTGAATGGCGTCGCCTATGGCCCCTTCGTGCAGGAAATCGCCAAGGCCACCAGTGACCGGGTGAATTTCGAGGTCTATTCCTCGGGTTCGCTGGTTCCGGCGCCGACCACGCTTCAGGCCATCGGCGATGGCGTGGCGCAGCTTGGCATTGTTGCCGCCTCCTACACCCCGTCGGAACTGCCGCTGTCGGGCGTGATCAATGACCTCGCCTTCCTTGCGAAGGACGATTATGCGGCGGCCTTCGCCCTGACCGAAATCGGCGTGCTGAACCCGCAGATGGTGGCGGAATACGGCAAGCACAATGCCGTGTTTCTGGGTGGCTATTCGACGCCGATCTACAATTTCTTCTGCATGAAGCCGATCAGCGATCCGGCCTCGGTCAAGGGGCTGAAGATCCGCACCGCGGGCACGGCGCAGAACGAATGGATTGCCTTCCTTGGCGCCACCCCGGTCGCGGTGCCGATGACCGATGTCTATACCGGGCTGGAGCGCGGCTCGCTGGACTGCACGCTGTCGGACCCGACGAATCTGGAATTCGGCTACAAATTCTGGGAAATCGTCAAATATGTGAACCGGCTGCCGCAGGGATCGTCGCTGGGCGCGACCTATGTGATGAACAAGGAGTTCTGGGCAGGGCTGTCACCGGAAGACCGCCGCGCCATCCTTGATCTGACCGGCATGGCGCTGGCCCGTGCGCAGGTCGCCTATCATCAGGGCGTCGATTCCGCGCTGAAAGGCTCGGCCGAACGCGGTATCGTGATCGAGGACGCCAATCCCGACATGGCTGCGAAGCTGAAAGAGTTCCAGGATGGCATGCTGGCGGGCCTTGCCAAGCGCACGATGGAGGCGCGCGGCATCGCCGACCCGACCCCGATCATCGACGAATATCTGGCACTGGTCGCGAAATGGTCGGGCCTGCTGGAAGGCGTGGACCGCAATGATACCGAGGCCATCGCCAAGCTGGTGAACGAACAGATCTACGCCAGGCTCGATGCTAACAGCTTTGGCCTGAACTGACACGACAGCCCCGCGCAGATGCCTGCGCGGGGTCTTTCTCCGGGCCGCAATGGCCAGTCCGAATCTTCTGGTGACCCCCATGACCACAGAACCTCAATCCACCGCCATCGTGACCGGCGCAGGCTCCGGCATTGGCCGGGCCATCGCCCATCGTCTTGCCGACGACGGCTATGCCGTCATCGTGGCCGACCGGGCCGCCGAAGGTGCGCAGGAAACCGTGCGCCAGTTGCAGGCGAAGGGCCATACCGCGCGGGCCGAGGTGCTGGACATCACCGATCCGGCCGCCACACAGGCGCTGATCGACGGTGCGGCCAACCTGAGGGTGCTGGTGAACAACGCGGGCATCTTCAACACCTGCGATTTCGACAGGCTGACGGCGGATGATTTCCGCAGGATGTACGAGGTCAATCTGGTCGCCATGTTCACGCTCTGCCAGCAGGCGGCGCGCGTGTTGCCCGAAGGCGGGCGGATCATCAACCTCGCCTCGCGTGCGGCGTTCGGGGCGCGGCACTATGCGCATTATGTGGCTTCCAAGGCCGGGGTGGCAGGGTTCACCAAGGCGCTGGCGCTGGAACTGGCGGAAAAGCAGATCACGGTGAATGCGGTCGCACCGGGCGTCATCGTCACCGACATGCTGCTGGAACGTTCCGAGGGGCTGGAGGGGTTGCGTGTGCAGCAACCCTCGGGGCGGCTTGGACAGCCCGAACATATTGCTCATGCGGTCGCCTTCTTCGCAGATCCGCGCGCCGAATATGTGACGGGGCAGGTGTTGATCGTTGACGGCGGCCGGTCCGTCGGCGGCACGGCAGCGTTCTGAGGAGGGATTCGAGATGACTTTGCAACCAAGCACCCTGAACGGCCGTACCGCCATCGTAACCGGCGCAGGGCAGGGCATCGGCCTTGCGATTGCCGAGGCGCTTCTGGCCGCAGGCGCGCATGTCGTGGCGGTGGACCGCGAACCCGACGGGATTACGGCGCTCGCCACCCGTCCCGGCGTGACCGCCGTGCAGGGGGATGTGACCGACGCGGACCTGCCCGACCAGCTTGATGCCGCGCTGGCGGCAGAGGGGCGGCAGCCGGACATCCTGATCAACAATGCAGGTGTCGCGCGCGGCGCGCATGCGCTGGAAACCAGCGATGCGGATTTCACCCGGTATTTCGATATCAACGTGCTGGGCCTGTTCCGCCTGTCGCGCTGGGCTGTGGGGCGGATGATGCGCAATGGCGGCGGCGCCATCGTCAACACCGCCTCGATCTTCGGACAGATCGGCGCGCAAAGCTCGTGTGGCTATTCCGCCTCGAAAGCGGCGGTGATCGGGCTGACGCGGCAGATGGCCAACGATTTCGGGCCGAACGGCATCCGCGTCAACGCGGTCGCCCCCGGTCTGATCGAAACGCCGCTGACCGCCGAACGTATCCGCACCGAGGCCTGGCGGCGGCATCAGATGATCGACGGCGCACCGCTGCGCCGCGTCGGCACGCCCGAAGACGTCGCCCGCGCCGTGCGCTTCCTCGCCTCTGACGAGGCGTCGTTCATCACCGGGCAGATCCTTGCCGTTGATGGCGGCTGGGCCATGGGCCGCTATCCGCGGGAAGAGGCGATCCATGCGTAAACCTGTGGTGCCTGATCTGCCGGAAAGCTGCGATCTGCTGATCGTCGGCTCCGGCGCGGCGGGCATGGCCGCCGCCATTTCCGCCCGTCACCATGGCCTGTCGTCGGTCATCATCGAGAAATCCGATGTGTTCGGCGGCTCCACCGCCGTTTCGGGGGGCGCGATCTGGGTGCCCGGCAACCCGCTGGCCGCCGCTGCCGGGATGACCGACAGCCGCGAGGCCGCGCGCACCTATATCAAAGGCGAGACAGGCAATCTGTTCAACGCCGAACTGGTCGATGCCTTTCTGGACAAGGGGCCGGAGGCCATCGGCTTTTTCCATGAAAAGACCGCGCTGAAGCTGGCGCACCGGGCGTATTCGCCGGATTACCATTCCGACGCCGAGGGAGCGACGGAAGGCGGCCGGTCGCTGGATGCCGATGATTATGATGGCCGCAAGCTGGGCGCCGATCTTTATCGCATGCGCCCGCCGATTGCCGATTTCACGATCTTGGGCGGTATGCCGCTGGGGCGGCCCGACATCTTTCACTTCCTGCGCATGGCGCGCTCGGTCAAATCCGCGACCTATGCCACGAAAACCGTGCTGCGGTATCTGCGCGACCGGGTGACCCATGGCCGCAATACCCGGCTGGTGATGGGGGCTGCGGTGTCGGGGCGGCTGGCGGAAACGGTATTCGCGCTGGGCATTCCGCTGTGCACCGGGCACGAGTTGATTGGTCTGGCCCGTGATGAGACAGGCCGTGTCACAGGGGCCGAGGTCAAGGGGCCGAAGGGCTTGCGCCGCATCGCGGCCAGGCACGGTGTGGTGCTGGCGGCGGGGGGGTATCCGCAGAACCCGGCGAAGCGGGCGGAAACCTTCGACCATGTGAAACGTGGTCTGCCGCATTATTCCATGTCGCCTGGCACCGGCACCGGCGGTGCGATTGCGGCGGCCGAAGCCATCGGTGCGGCCTTTGTTGACACCAATGCCAATGGCGGTTTCTGGACCCCGGTGTCGCTGCTGCGCAATACTGATGGCTCGGTCCGGCCCTTCCCGCATCTGTTTCTTGACCGTGCGAAACCGGGTGTCATTGCCGTGGGCCATGACGGGCAGCGTTTCGTGAACGAGGCCTCCAGCTACCACGATTTCGTGCAGGGGCTGATTGCGAAACTGCTGGCCGAGGGGCAGCGGTCGGCCTGGCTGGTGGCGGATCACCGGGCGGTGCGGCGCTATGGTCTGGGGGCGGCCCATGCCTTCCCGGCGCGGATCGGCAAGCATATCGCCAGCGGCTATCTGAAGCGCGATGCCACGCTGGATGGGCTGGCGCGGCAATGCGGTATAGACCCGGCAGCGCTGGAAACGACGGTGCGGGCCTTCAACGCCGGTGCCGTGAGGGGTGAGGATGCGGCCTTCGGCAAGGGGGCCACGAGCTATCAGCGCTATCTGGGCGATGCCGAGAACAAGCCGAACCCCTGCCTGCGCCCGCTGGAAGGGCCGTTCTATGCCATCGAGATCTTCCCCGGTGACATCGGCACCTCGATGGGGCTGGATGTGACGGCGGAAGGCCGGGTGAAAGACCGGCAGGGTCAGCCGATCCCCGGTCTGTTCGCCTGCGGTAACGACATCAACTCGATCATGTCGGGGGCTTATCCGGGGCCGGGCATCACGCTGGGCCCGGCGCTGGTGTTCGGCTATGTGATCGGGCAGGTTGCCGCCCAGTAAGGCAAAGGCGCCCCGCGAAGGGGCGCCGCAGCATCATTCGAACGGGCGGTCCAGACTGGCCGAGGGGGCACAGAACCAGCGCGGCCCCTCTTCGGTCATATAGGCAATGTCCTCCAGCCGGACACCGCATTCGCCATAGACGCAAAGCATCGGCTCGATGGAAAAGCACATGCCGGGGGCAAGCGGGGTGGTATCGCCTGCAACGATCCATGGCTCTTCATGCAGGTCCAGCCCGAGCCCGTGGCCGGTGCGGTGCGGCAGGCCCGGAACGGCATAGCCGGGGCCGAAACCATCGGCGACGAGCGAGCCCCGCGCGGCGGCATCGACATCGGCACAGGCCACACCGGGGCGGGCGGCGGCAAATCCCGCCATCTGTGCGCGATACTCGCAGTCCCAGAGATGGCGCTGCCGGTCGGTCGGCGTGCCGAAGACATAGCTGCGCGTGATATCGGAATGATAGCCGTGCAGGTTGCCGCCAAGGTCAACCAGCACCATGTCACCGTCCTTCAGGCTTTGCTCGTAGGGCACGCCGTGGGGATAGGCCGTCGCCTCGCCAAACTGCACGGCGACAAAGACATGGCGCAGACCCAGCGCCTGATGCGCCGCGGTCACGAAAGCAGCCACCTCGCCCGTGGTTATACCGGGGCGCAGGCCCGTATGAACTGCCTTCTGTACCGCATGGCTGGCATCCATCGCGGTTTGCAGGATGGCCAGTTCGGTGGCCGACTTGATCCGCCGTTGCGCCGCGATCAGCGGCCCGGCCGAAGTGACGGACAGGTTCGCCGCCATCAGCCGGTTGGCAAAGCCGAAACTCATTCCGGGGTCCAGCCCGATGCGACCGGAGACGCGGGCGGAGATCAGGGCGAACGGGTCTTCGTCCTCTTCCCAGACTGCAATTGCACCGGGAATGCGGATCATGGTTTCCAGCTTGGGCCGTTCAAAATTCGGCGTCACATAGGTCAGCGACCCATCTGCTCCCACAAGCGCGCCATGCAGCCGTTCCGAGGCATGAAGCGCCAGCCCGGTGTAATAGGTCAGCGACGATGTGGCATCGAGCCAGACCGCATCCAGCCCGCCCGCGCGCATGGCATGGCGCAGCGTATCAAGACGGCCCGAGAGTTCGGCGGAAGGAATGGCGGGCACATCGACCGGGCGGAACCCGGCCAGCAATGTATCATAGTCGGTCATCGGACTGTCCTTCGGGACCGGGCAATCGGGCCGCCCCCGAGGCGGGGGCGGCGGCATCTCATGCGGGCTGCGCCTGCCGGGCGGCCTTGCGGCGGGCGACGCGGGCGCGGATCGCCTCGACATCCGTCACCGGCGTCGCGGCGAACAGCGATTTGGTATAAGGATGCTTCGGGTCGGCAAACAGTTCTTCCCGCGAACCCTGTTCCACGGCCTCGCCCTTCGAGATCACCATGACCTCGTCGGCGATATAGCGGACCACCGACAGGTCATGGCTGACGAAAACGTAAGTCAGATCGAACTCGTCCTGCAAATCGGCCAGAAGGTTCAGCACCTGCGCCTGCACCGACAGATCCAGTGCTGACACGGGCTCGTCCAGCACCAGCAGCGAGGGGTTCAGCATCAGCGCCCGGGCAATGGCGATCCGCTGCCGCTGTCCGCCGGAAAACATATGCGGATAGCGGTTGAAGTGTTCGGGTTGCAGACCGACCTTCTTCAGCATCGCCTCAGCCCGTTCGCGCCGTTCCGAGGCAGGAACATCGGTGTTGATGACCAGCGGTTCCATCAGCACGTCGCCGATCTTCTGACGCGGGTTCAGGCTGCCATAAGGGTTCTGGAACACCATCTGCACCTTGGAGCGCATGGCGGGGCCGGGGCGCTGACGGCGGATGTCGACGGGCTGGCCGTCAATCCGCAACTCGCCGCCGGACGGCGCGTCGATCAGCGCGATCACGCGGGCCAGCGTCGATTTGCCCGATCCGCTTTCGCCCACGATGGCCAGCGTCTTGCCCTTCTGTACGGCAAAGTCGATGCCCTTCAGTGCCCGAACCACCTTGGCGCCGGAAAACATGCTGCCCGGAATGTGGTAGTCCTGAACGATGGCGCGGCCTTCAACGACGGGGGTTGCAGTCATCACACGCCCTCCTGCTGGAAGAAATCGGAAACGGTGGGCAGGCGGTCGCCGGTCGCATGTTCCGGCAGGGCGGCCAGAAGCGCGCGGGTATAGGGGTGCTGCGGCGCCTCGAACAGCGACAGCACATCCGCCTCTTCCATCTTCTTGCCCTTGTATTGCACCACCACACGGTCAGCGGTTTCGGCCACCACGCCCATGTCATGCGTGATGAGGATGAGCGCCATGCCGTAATCCTCCTGCAGCTTCATCAGCAGGTCGAGGATCTGTTTCTGGATCGTCACATCCAGCGCGGTGGTCGGTTCATCCGCAATCAGCAGACGCGGGTTCGAGGCGATGGCGATGGCGATCATCACACGCTGGCACTGCCCGCCCGACATCTGGTGCGGATAGGCGTTGATCTTCACCTCGGGCTCGGGGATGCCCACGGCGCGGAACAGGTCCAGCGCCTTGGCATGGGCGTCGCGTTTCGACAGGCCGAGGTTCAGGCGCAGCACCTCCTCGATCTGGAAGCCCACGGTAAACGAGGGGTTCAGCGATGCGATGGGTTCCTGGAAGATCATCGTGATCTCGCGCCCGATCAGGCGGCGGCGTTCGGCCCCGCTCATCTTCAGGATGTCGCGGCCGTCATAGGTCATTTCATCGGCGGTGATGGTGGCGGTGTCGGGCAGCAGCCCCATCACCGCCAGCATCGACACCGATTTACCGGAGCCGCTTTCGCCCACGATGGCCAGCACCTCGCCCCGGTCGACGCGGACGTCGATGCCGTCCACGGCGGTAAAGCTGCCGGTGGCGGTGGCGAATTTGACCGTCAGGTTACGGATGTTCAGAAGCGCCATGATGTCAGCTCCGCTTCAGCTTGGGGTCGAGCGCGTCGCGCAGACCGTCGCCCATCAGGTTGATCGCCAGCACCGAAATCAGGATGGCGAGGCCGGGGAAGGTGACAACCCACCAGGCGCGCAGGATGAACTCGCGCGCTTCGGCCAGCATGGTGCCCCATTCCGGCGCGGGCGGCTGCGCCCCCATGCCAAGGAAGCCCAGGGCGGCGGAATCGAGCACGGCGGACGAGAAGGACAGCGTGGCCTGCACGATCAGGGGGGCAAGGCAGTTCGGCAGGATGGTCTTGAACATCAGCCGGATATTGCCGGCCCCCGCCACGCGGGCGGCGGTGACATATTCGCGCTTCATCTCGGACATCACGGCGGCGCGGGTCAGGCGGGCGAAATGCGGCTGATAGACGATGGCAATGGCGATCATCGCATTGGTCAGCCCCGGCCCCAGCACGGCCACCAGCACAAGGGCAAGCAGCAGCGACGGGAAGGCAAGAATGACATCCATCACCCGCATGATGACGCTGTCCACCCAGCCGCCGAAGAACCCGGCCAGAAGGCCGATGACGATGCCGCCCACCAGCGCGATGGACACGACGACGATGCCGATGAACAGCGAATACTGCGCGCCGAAGATCAGGCGGGACAGGATGTCCCGGCCAACGGCATCGGTGCCCAGCAGGTAGCTGGCGCTGCCACCGTCCTGCCAGACCGGCGGGACCAGCAGCGCCTCACGGTGTTGCGTGGTCGGGTCATGCGGTGCCAGCACAGAGGCGAATACCGCGATCAGCACCAGCAGGATGAAGACGGCGAGGCCCACGACTGCGCCGCGGTTCTGGCTGAAGTAGAACCAGAACTCGGCGATCATCCGGCGGCGGATTGCGGCGTCCGAAAGCTTGACCGGGGCGTTGGTTTGGGACGTATCGGTCATTTGACGCGGATCCTCGGGTTGATGAGGCCATAGGTAAGATCGACCAGCAGGTTCACGACCATGACCAGCGCGGCAATCAGCAGGAGGCCGGATTGCACCACCGGATAGTCACGGCGCGAGATGGAATCGATCATCCACTTGCCGATGCCGGGCCAGGAAAAGATGGTCTCGGTCAGGATGGCGCCCGCCATCAGCACGCCGATTTGCAGGCCGATGGTGGTGATCACCGGGATCATGGCATTGCGCAGCGCATGCACGCCGATCACGCGGTAGGTGGGCATCCCCTTGGCGCGGGCGGTGCGCACATAATCCTCGCCCATCACCTCCAGCATGGCGGAGCGGGTCTGCCGGGCGATCACCGCCAGCGGGATCGTCGCCAGCACGACCGAGGGCAGGATCAGGTGGCTCAGCGCCGAGGTGAAGGCGCCCTTTTGCCCCGACATCAGGCTGTCAATCAGCATGAAGCCCGTCACATTGGGGAAGAAATACAGCAGGCTGATGCGGCCCGACACCGGGGTCCAGCCCAGAATACCGGAAAACAGGATGATCAGGAGCAGGCCCCACCAGAAGATCGGCATGGAAAAGCCCACCAGTGCGGCGGTCATGGAAATCTGGTCGAACCAGCTTCCCCGTTTGATGGCGGCCAGCACACCCACCGGCACACCGATCAGCGTGGCGATGATGATGGCGCACAGACCCAGCTCGACCGTTGCCGGGAACAGGGTCAGGAATTCGGTCAGCACCGGCTTCTTGGTGACCAGCGAATTGCCGAAATCACCTTGCAGCAGACGGCCGAGGAAGTCGAAATACTGCATCACCACGGGTTTGTCGTAACCCAGCTGCGCCGTCAGTTCGGCGTGCCGTTCAGGGCTGACGCCGCGTTCGCCCGCCATCAGCAGCACGGGGTCGCCGGGCAGGATGCGTACGAAGCTGAAGGCAATGACGGTGATCCCGAGGAAGGTCGGGACCAGATACAGAAGCTTTGAGAGGATGAACCGGACCATGCACCGTTTTCCTTGTAGAACGCGCGGGGAACCATGTCCCCGCGCGTCCGGTTTCCGTTAGATGCGGCCCGATTATTCGGCGATGTCCACGGTTTCGAAGGTGAAGTCGCCCAGCGGGCTCATCACGAAGCCCGAGACCTTGTTCGACATCGGCACATACTGGGTCGAGTGCGCGATGGTGAACCAGGGCGCCTGCTCCTTGAAGATGACCTGAGCCTCTTCATAAAGCTTGGTGCGCTCGGCCGGGTCGGCGGTAACCTTGGCGTCCTTCAGCAGTTTCGAGAAGTCCTCGTTGCACCAGAAGGCACGGTTCGCGCCGCCTTCACCGGCGGAATCGCAGGACAGCAGCACCGACAGGAAGTTGTCCGGGTCGCCGTTGTCGCCGGTCCAGCCCAGGATCACGGCGCCGTCGCGGCCGGGTTCCATCGACTTGGCCAGATACTCGCCCCATTCGTAGGACACGATCTCGGCCTTGACGCCGACCTTCGACAGGTCTTCCTGCATCAGCTCTGCCGTGCGGCGGGCGTTCGGCATGTAGGGACGCTGCACCGGCATCGCCCAGATCTTCATGGACAGGTCGGTGACACCGGCCTCGGCCAGCATGGCCTTGGCGGCTTCCGGATCGTAGGGATCGTCCTTGATCGAGTCGTTGTACGACCACATGGTCGGCGGGATCGGGTTCTTGGCGGGTTCGGCCGCGCCCTGGAACACCGCGTCAACAATGGCCTGCTTGTTGATGGCCATGTTCAGCGCCTTGCGGACCTTCGGATTGTCGAAGGGCGCCATGGTCGTGTTGTAGGCCAGATAACCCACGTTCAGACCGGCCTGTTCGTCCAGCTTCAGGTTCGGGTCGGCCTTGATCGCCTCGATATCGGCCGGGGCCGGATAAGGCATCAGGTGGCATTCACCGGCCTTCAGCTTTTGCAGACGCACTGCGGCGTCGGGGGTGATCGCAAAGACCAGATCGTCGATGATCGGCGCCTCGCCCCAGTAGTCGGGGTTCTTGACGTAGCGGATCACGGCATCTTTCTGATAGGCGACGAACTTGAACGGGCCGGTGCCGATCGGCAGGTTGTTCAGGTCTTCCTTGGTGCCCGCGGCGTCCAGCGTATCGGCATATTCCTTCGACACGATCGAGGCGAAGGGCATGGCGATATTGGCGAGGAACGGCGCTTCCGGCTGGTTCAGCGTGAACTTGACCGTGTAATCGTCGATCTTCTCGACCGACTTGATCAGGTTCGGCATGTCCATCGAAGTGTAGTATTCGTAGGTGATGCCCGAGATGTACTGGTGCCACGGATTGCTGGCATCGCCCTGACGCGCATACGAGAAAACCACGTCATCGGCGTTGAAGTCGCGCGACGGGGTGAACTTTTCGTTCGAGTGCCACTTCACGCCCTTGCGCAGGTGGAAGGTGTATTCGGTGCCGTCTTCCGACACATCCCAGCTTTCGGCGAGGCCGGGGATAACCTCGGTCGTGCCTTTCTTGAACTCGGTCAGGCGGTTGTAGACCGGGTGGGCCGAGGCGTCGAAGGTGCCGCCGGCGGTATAGGGCGCGGGGTCGAACCCTTCGGGCGACGCTTCCGAGCAATAGACGAAGGTCTTGGCTTCCGCCATGGCAGCGCTCATGGCCAGCGCCGAGGCAAATACGAGAAATCGCTTCACGTTTATACTCCCTTGAGGTTTGAAGTCGTCCGCCAGCTATTTGGCGGTTGCGTCGGGCGCGCCTTCCGGCGCGTCGAGTCGGGTTTCGTCCGGCACGGGGGATGATGAAATCTCGTGCGGGATATGGGCTGACGGCGTGGCGCCGTGCAGCATCTTGCCGGTCCACAGCAGACGCGCCATGCGGTCGCCGGGGTTGGACCAGGAATGCGGGTGCTGGCCAAGGTAATGGATGCTGTCGCCTGGGCGCAGCAGGAATTGCTGTCCGTCCACCACCTGAAGAATTTCGCCGTCCAGAACGAAGATCAGCTCTTCGCCCGCGTGCTGGATGGTTTCGGAGGCATAGCCTGCGGGCACGTTCAGGACGAAAGAGGTCAGTTCATGTCCCGGAAACTCGGCCCCGATCCGTTCATAGATGACCGAAGTGCCGGAAACCGCGAATTGCTGGCGCTCAGAGGCGCGGGTGACGCTGTCGGACTGGCGGGGGGTGGCGATGAAATGTTCGATTCCCACATCCAGCGCCGCCGCGATTTCCGCCAGCGTTCCCAGTGTCGGGGTCGCATTGTCGCGTTCGACCTGGCTGAGATAGCTCACCGATACACCACAGGCATTGCTCAACTCCTGCAAGGTCATCGACATCATCTGCCTGCGCTTGCGTATCCGTTGTCCCAGAGCGACGGGCGCGCCTGCGGGTTTCCTTGCCATTGTCATCCTTGATCGCAGAATCTTGCCCCAGAGGAAGTTCATCCGAATTGCTGCGACATTGCAACACGAATTTTTGTCTGGGAAAAAATTTAACTCCGATTCGGTCCTTTCCGTAAGGGCAGCTTTCCAAGGGTCTGTCAACCCTTGCGGGAATGGTTGCGGCTGAACAGGCACGGTGGCCTGCTGTTTCGGACTGGCTTTCACAGGGCGGTAGCTTGATACTCCCGCTGATCCGCAAGCGGCGGATCAGCGGGAAAGGGTGCGGATCATGCCGGATCATCTGTTCGGGCGGTCAACGAAAGGGGCCTTGCCCGTCGCCGTGCGGGGCGAGGGGTGCTATCTGATCGACGCGGCGGGCAAACGCTATTTCGACGGGTCGGGGGGCGCGGCTGTGTCCTGCCTTGGCCATTCCGATGCGGGGGTGCGGGCGGCACTGCATGACCAGCTGGATCGGCTCGCCTTCGCCCATACCGGCTTCTTCACCTCCGAACCGGCCGAGGCGCTGGCCGACCGGCTGATCGCCCATGCGCCGCCGGGGATCGACCGGGTCTATCTGGTCTCGGGCGGGTCGGAGGCGGTGGAGGCGGCGCTGAAACTCGCGCGACAGTATTTCATGGAAATCGGCCAGCCGCAGCGCCACCGCGTCATTGCGCGGCGGCAAAGCTACCATGGCAATACCCTGGGTGCGCTGGCGGCGGGGGGGAATGCCTGGCGGCGCGCGCAATTCGCGCCGCTGCTGGTGGAAACCAGCCATATCGCGCCCTGCTACGAATACCGCGACCGCGCGCCGGGTGAAACGGTCGAGGCCTATGGCCTGCGCGTCGCGGACGAGCTGGAGGCCGAAATCAACCGCCTTGGCCCCGAAACGGTGATGGCCTTCATCGCCGAGCCGGTGGTCGGCGCAACTGCCGGGGCGGTGCCTGCTGTGCCCGGCTATTTCCGCCGCATCCGCGAGATTTGCGATCAGCATGGCATCCTGCTGATCCTGGACGAGGTGATGTGCGGCATGGGCCGCACCGGCCACCTGTTCGCCTGTGAGGAAGATGGCGTGGCGCCCGACCTCATCACCATCGCCAAGGGGCTGGGGGCGGGTTATCAGCCCATCGGGGCGCTGCTGACCTCGGGCCGGATCTATGACGCCGTCGCGGCGGGCTCGGGCTTTTTCCAGCACGGGCACACCTATATGGGGCATCCGATGGTGGCGGCGGCGGCCAATGCGGTACTGGAGGCGATTGTCGCGCGCGGGCTGCTGGCGCGGGTGCGCGAACAGGGCGCCAGGCTGCAAGCCGCGCTGGAGGCAGAGCTGGGCCAGCACCCCCATATCGGCGACATCCGGGGGCGGGGGCTGTTCCGCGGCGTTGAACTGGTCGCGGATCGGGAGACGAAAGCCCCTTTCGACCCGGCGCTGAAGCTGCATGCCCGCGTCAAGGCGCTGGCCTTCGAGGCCGGGCTGATCTGCTATCCGATGGGGGGCACCATCGACGGCCAGCGCGGCGACCATATCCTTCTCGCGCCGCCCTTCATCATCGAGGATGCACAGATCGACGAATTGGTAAGCAAACTTTCCGGCGCGATCCGGGGCGCGCTGGCTGCATGAGCCTGCCGCGGATCATGGTGGCACCCACGGGCGCGCGGCTGGGCAAGGCGGATCATCCGGCGCTGCCGCTCACCATTCCCGAAATTGTGGCCTGCGCCGTGGACTGTCACGCCGCCGGGGCAGGGGCCATCCATGCCCATGTCCGCGATGCCCAAGGCGCGCATGTGCTGGACGCCGGGCTTTATGCCGAATTGCTCGCAGAACTGTCCCGCGCCGTGCCGGGCATGGCGGCGCAGATCACCACCGAGGCGGTGGGGCGCTATAGCGCCGCCGAACAGCGCGCGCTGGTTATGGCGCTGCGGCCAGCCATGGTTTCGGTCGCACTGCGCGAGATCAGCACGGAACCCGACGAGCGGCTGACCCGCGCCTTCTATCACGATTGCGCGGGCGCCGGGATCGCGGTGCAGCATATCCTTTATGACGCGGTCGATGTGGACCGGCTGGCCGCCCTGCAAGGCGCGGGTGTGGTGCCGGCGGGCGAAGTGCAAGTGTTGCACGTTCTGGGTCGTTATTCGGCGGGGCAGGTCTCGGCCCCCTCTGACCTGACGGAGCCACTGGTGCGGCAGCGGGCGGCGTGCTTGCAGGCCGACTGGGCGGTCTGTGCTTTCGGCCCGGCGGAAACCGCCTGTTTGGTGGCGGCCATCGCGCAGGGCGGCAAGGCGCGGATCGGGTTTGAGAACAACCTTTTGAATGCCGATGGCAGCCCGGCCCGCGACAATGCCGACCGGGTGCGCGAGTTGGTCGCGGCGCTTTAGGCGGCCAGCAGCGCGATCATCGCGTCGCGCAGTTCCGGCGTCGCGGCGGTGATGACGCGGCCATCGGATTCCAGAGTCAGCGCCTTGCCCTGCCAGTCGCAGATCAGCCCGCCTGCCGCCTCGACCAGCGCGATCAGCGGCAGATAGTCGTAGGGCTGCAAGCCGCAGTCCACCACAACGTCGATCTGCCCTGCCGCGACCAGCGCATGTGGGTAGCAATCATAGGCCATGCGGCGGGTATGGCCGACGCGGCACAGGCGGGCGAAGCGGGTGGGATCGGCGGCCTCGATCTTTTCTGCCTCGTTGATATAGACCATGGCCTGCGCCAGATCGCGGGTCTGCCGCACCGAGATGGGCGCACCATTCAGCGTGGCGCCAAGGCCCCGCGCACCGGCGAAGGTTTCGTTCAGCGCGGGCATCCGCACCACGCCGATCTGCGGCACGCCCGCCACCAGCCGCCCCAGCAGCATGCCGAACAGCGGATGGCCGGTGATGAAGGACCGCGTGCCGTCGATCGGGTCGATGATCCATGTCGCGTCGCTTTGGCCTTCGGTCACGCCATATTCCTCGCCGAAGATGCCGTCCTGCGGAAAGGCTTCGGCCAGCGCGTCGCGGATGAACCGTTCTGTCCCCCGGTCGGCGATGGTGACGGGGCTGTCATCTTCTTTCGCCACCAGTTCCAGGGGCTTGCGGAAATGCGCCATCGGAATGGCACTGGCGCGTTCGGCAATGGCGATGGCCTGTGCCAGCAGGGTCTGGGTCATGGTCACTTTCCTTCAGCAGGCATGTCGGCGGCGACGCAGATCGAGACGCCCCAGTCTGCGGCGGCGGCGGCGATGTCGCCGGGCGGGGCCGCATCGCAGACCAGCAGGTCGATCTCGGTCGGGTCGCCCAGCGAGACGGGGGCAATACGATGGAACTTGCGCATGTCGGCGGCGACGATGCAACGGGTCGCGCGCCGCATCATGGTGCGGGTCAGCCGCGCCTCTGACAGATCGGAGAACAGGAACCCTCGCTCCGGGCAGATGCCCGAGGTGGAGAGGATCGCCAGATCCAGCATGAAATATTCCAGAAACCCCAGCGCCTCGGGGCCGAAGGCGCCGCCATCATTGGCGCGCAGCTCTCCCCCGGCGAAGAACACCCGGTTGCCGTTGCGCGTGGCCAGCTTGTAGGCGACAGCCACCGAATTTGTCACGATGGTCAGCCCGCGATGGGCATGCAGCGCATCGGCGATGAAACTGGTGGTGGAGCCGACATCCAGAAACAGCGAGCTGCCGTCCGGCACCATGCCCGCCACTACGCCCGCGATGCGGCGCTTGGGTTCGGCCTGTTCCATCAGCCGGGTTTGCAGATCGGCCTCCACCGCATGTTCGACCAGCCGCGCGCCGCCATGCAGCTTTTCCACCAGCCCGCCCTTGGCCAGCCTGCGCAGGTTGCGGCGGATGGTTTCGTCCGACACGTCAAGCTCATGCGCAAGGCTTTGGACCCGAGCAGCACCGCCTGCCCGGCGCAGGGCATGCAGGATCTCGGCCTGACGGTGGTTCGAAGTGGGGTCAAGATCGCTCATTCCGGGCATCCGATGCGGGGCTCTGACGAAAGATTAGCCATCGAGCGCACATAAATCCACATGAATGGCAGAATGATGAGCGTATATGTTGAAATTATGTTGCCATGTGTTGAGTTGCTGTTACCGTTTCTTCAGCGCCTGATTCAGCGGGTGCCAATACAATCGAAAAACACAGGGAGTCCGAAATGAAAAAGACGTTCACGCCTGTCGCACTCGCATTGTCGGCCGCGCTCGCTGCGGGTGCGGCCTCGGCCGAGGTGGAAAGCAACGACCCGATCAAGATCACCACGCATGACTGGTCTGGCCAGATCATCAGCGCAACGCTGATGGGCGAGGTGCTGAAGAAGGCGGGTTACAATGTGGAATATGTGCAGGCCGACTATCTGGCGCAGTTCGCGGGGCTGAAGACCGGCGATCTGGATCTGGCGATGGAGATCTGGGCAACCACCGGGCAAGAGGCGCTGGACGAGGCCGTCGCCTCGGGTGGGGTGGTGAATTTCGGCGAGACCGGGATGAAGGCGAAAGAGGAATGGTGGTATCCGGCCTATATGGAGGAAACCTGCCCCGGTCTGCCCGACTGGAAGGCGCTGCGCGATTGCGCTGAGGCATTCTCGACCGCCGAGACAGCCCCGAAGGGGCGCTATCTGGGTGGCCCGGTGACCTGGGGCGGCTTCGACGAGGAACGGGTCGAGGCGCTGGACATGGATTTCGAGGTGGTCCACGCGGGAACTGACGCCGCGCTGTTTGCCGAACTGCAATCGGCCTATGAACGCAAGGCGCCCATCGTGCTCTGGCTCTATTCTCCGCATTGGGCGCCCGAGAAATACGAGGGTAAATACGTCGAATTTCCGCCCTATGAACCGGCCTGCTACACCGATCCCGCCTGGGGCGAGAACCCGGATGCCGCCTATGACTGCGGCAAGCCGACCGGCCCGATCTGGAAAGCTGGCTGGGCGGGGCTGGAGGGTAAGTGGCCGGGCGCGGCCAAGATCATCCGGGCGTTCCACGTTGAAAACCCGGAGATGGGTGAGATGATCTACAAGGTCGATGTAGATGGCGCCGAGATCCCGACAGTGGTGGCCGAATGGATGGGCGCCAATGAATCCGTCTGGCAAGGCTGGCTGAAGTAATGGCCCGTCGGGGGGCATCCGCCCCCCGTCCTTCCTCACTGCCCGGACCGGACCGCCATGGAACAGCCGATCATCCTTGAATGCCGCAATGTCTGGAAGCTTTATGGCGCCAGTGCCGACAGCTTTCTGCAAAGCCACGGCATGCAGGCCACGCCCGAGGCGCTGCGCCGTGCCAATATCGTCAGCGCGGTGCGCAGTGCCGATGTGACCATCCGCAAGGGCGAGATCTTCGTCATCATGGGCCTGTCGGGATCGGGCAAATCGACGCTGGTGCGCTGTCTCGCCCGGTTGATCGAGCCGACCGCCGGAGAGATCCGGTTCGAAGGGCGCGACCTGCTGGGCATGTCAGGGCCGGAGCTGATTGCGTTGCGGCGGCACAAGATGGGGATGGTGTTTCAGCATTTCGCGTTGTTGCCGCATCTGACCGCACTGGAAAACGCAGCCTTCCCGCTGGAGGTGCAGGGTATCGACCGCAAGACCCGGCTCGACCGCGCCATGCAGGTGATGGAACTGGTCGGGTTGCAAGGGCGCGAAAACCGCTATCCGCACGAGCTTTCGGGCGGGCAGCAGCAGCGTGTCGGTATCGCGCGTTCCCTGATCGTTGAACCTGACCTGTGGTTTCTGGATGAACCCTTCTCGGCGCTGGACCCGCTGATCCGGCGCGAGATGCAGGATGAATTGCTGCGTCTTCAGGCGCGGCTGCACAAGACCATCGTCTTCATCACCCATGATTTTGACGAGGCGATCCGTCTGGCCGACCGCATCGCGGTGATGCGCGATGGCGCCATCGTGCAGACTGCCACGCCCGAGGAACTGGTGCTGAATCCCGCCGACGATTACGTCGCCGAATTCACCCAGCACATTCCGCGCGCCAAGGTGGTGCGGCTGGGCACGGCGGCGAAACCGCTGGGGCCGGGGCCGTTTGCCGGTGATCTGCCCGCGTCCCTGCGCGTGGCTGAGGCCGCCGACCGGATCGAGGCGGCGGGCCTGCCGTTCCGCGTGCTGGCCGCGGATGGCGCGCCGATGGGCCAGATCGACGGCCGCGCCGTCATCGACATCCTGATCGGCCGCGAGGTCGCGCGATGAGGCGCTGGCGCCCGGCCGATCTTCTGTTCTGGGGCGGGCTGGCACTGGTGACTCTGGTGCTGTCGCTGGCGTCAAAGCAGATCGGCGTGGCGACAGGCTGGAAATGGCTGACCAAATTCCCCAAAGGCTGGGAGTTGCACGCCGACCGCGCGATTTCGGCCACGATGAAATGGCTGGTCGAGGATGCGGCGCTTGGCCCGCTGCGCTTCCGCGATCTGACACGGCTGTTGTCGGCGCTGGTCGAGGCGCCCTATTTCGTGCTGCGCGATTTTCTGATCGACGGGTTCCAGATCGGGCAGGGCCAGCAGGCGGTGCCGGTGCTGCCCCATGTCAGCTGGCTGGTCGTGGTGCTGGGCTTCGGCCTTCTGGCGCATCGCGCCGGTGGCGCCCGGCTGGCGGCGCTGGTCGTGGCGAGCTTCCTGTATCTTCTGCTGTTCGGGCTGTGGGAAAGCGCCATGGTCACGCTGGCCTCGGTCGCCATCGCGGTGCCGCTGGGCGTCGGGCTGGGCATCCTGCTGGGTATCGCGGCCTTCCGCTTCCGCTGGGTCGACACGGGCCTGCGCCCGCTGCTGGATCTGATGCAGACCGTGCCGGTCTTTGCCTATCTGGTGCCCATCCTGTTCCTGTTCGGCTTTGGCGCCATGTCGGCACTTGTGGCGACGATCATCTACGCGATGCCACCCATGGTGCGGATCACCACTCTGGGCCTGCGCGGTGTGCCGGAAGAAATTGTCGAGGCTGGGCGCATGTCGGGCTGCACTCCGCGCCAGACCCTGTGGAAGGTGCGGCTGCCTGCGGCGCGGGGCCTGCTGATGGTCGGTGTCAATCAGGTGATCATGCTGACGCTGAACATGGTCATCATCGCCTCGATGATCGGGGCGGGGGGCTTGGGCTTTCAGGTGCTGACCGCGCTGCGCAAGCTGGACGTGGGCGCGGGGGTCGAGGCCGGGTTCGGCATCGTCATCCTTGCCGTGGCGCTGGATAGGCTGAGCCAGGCCATCGCGCGCCGTGGCCCGGTGGTGCAGGCACAAGGGGGGTGGATGGCCCGCCACCCGCGCAGCCTTGCCTTGCTGGCGGTGCTGCTGGTCAGCTACCCGCTGGGCGTGCTGCTGCCCGCGCTGAACAGCTTTCCCGAAAGCTGGCAGCTCAGCACCGGCAGCTTCTGGCAGGGGGTAATTTCATGGATCAACCTCAACCTCTATGACCAGATCGAGGCGGTGAAAGTCTTTGCCCTGACCTGGGTTCTGGTGCCGGTGAAGCAACTCTTGCTGGGTATCCCGTGGCCTTGGGGGCTGGCGCTGGCATTTGCGATTCCTGCGAAGATCGGGGGCTGGCGGCTGGGCGCCATGGGCCTTGCCATGGCCAGTTTCATCGCGGCGAGCGGGCTTTGGCCCGAGGCGATGATCACGCTTTACCTTTGCGGTGTCTCTGTCGTCATCGCCATGCTGATCGGCGTGCCGCTGGGCGTCTGGGCCGGACAGAACGCGCGGGCCAATGCCGTGCTCACGCTGGTCATCGATACGCTTCAGACCCTGCCGACCTTCGTTTATCTGATCCCGGTGGTCATGTTGTTCCGGGTCGGTGATTTCTCGGCCATGATTGCGGTCGTGCTTTATGCCGTGGTGCCCGCCGTGCGTTATGCCGCCCATGGCATTCGCAGCATCGACAGCCAGCTTGTCGAGGCCGGGCTGGTTTCTGGCTGCACGCCGCGGCAGCTTTTGTGGAAGGTGAAGCTGCCGCTGGCAATGCCCTCAATCCTGCTGGGCCTGAACCAGACCATCATGCTGGCACTGTCGATGCTGGTCATCACCGCGCTGGTCGGCACCCGCGACCTTGGGCAGGAGGTTTATATCGCGCTGACCAAGGCCAATGTCGGCAAGGGTGTGGTGGCCGGTCTGGCGGTGGCCTTCCTTGCCATCATGAGCGACCGGATCATCACCGCCGCAGTGAACCGCAAGAGGGGGGACCATGCCTGAGACGCTGCAACAGTTGCAGGACTGCGCGGCGGCGCTGCCCTGTTTCACCGCGCCGACACGGGTGGCGCCGCTGGAGGGGGGCAAGACCAACCTCAACCTGCTGGTCGAGGATGGCGGCGCGCGCTTCGTCGTGCGCTTCGGCGTCGACATCCCCGAACATGGCATCCTGCGCTGGAACGAACTGGCGGTGTCGCGCGCGGCCGAGGCGGCGGGCATCGGCCCCGCCGTGCGCCATGCCGCGCCGGGGGTGATGGTGGTGGATTTCGTCGATGCCCGGCCGCTGACACCCGAGGACCGCGCCGATCCCGCCACGATCCCCGCGCTGGCCGATCTGCTGCGCCGGGTGCATCACGATGTCTTTGCCCGGCTGGATGGCCCTGTCCTGTCGTTCTGGGTGTTCCATATCCTGCGCGATTATGCCCGGCGGCTGTCTGCCAACGACTCGGCCCATATCGCGCTCCTGCCCGGCCTGATGGATCAGGCGGCGGCGCTGGAGGCCGCCATCGGCCCCACCCCCACGGTGCTGGGCCATAACGACCTGCTGCCGGGCAACATCCTGAAGGGCGATGGCCGGTTCTGGCTGATCGACTGGGAATATGCGGGTCTCGGCAGCCCGCTGTTCGATCTGGGCGGGATCGCCTCGAACAACGGCTTTACCGGGGCCGAGGAACTGGCACTGCTGGCCGCTTACCACGGTCAGCCGGTCAGCGATGCGCTGTGGCGGCAATATACCGCGATGAAATGCGCCTCTCTCCTGCGCGAAACGCTGTGGAGCATGGTCAGCGAACTGACCTCGGCGCTGGATTTCGACTACGGCGCCTATACCGCCGAAAACCTTGCCGCCTTCCGCGCGGCCTATCACGCTTATCAATCCCTGTGAGGACTTTGTGATGACCAGCCTTCCTTCATCCTCAAAGGTCGTGATCGTCGGCGGCGGTATCGTCGGCTGCTCGACCGCCTACCATCTGGCCAAGATGGGCGTCGAGGTCGTGCTGCTGGAACGCAAGAAGCTGACATCGGGCACCACCTTCCACGCGGCGGGCCTTGTTGGTCAGGCGCGCAGCAATGCGAATGTGACGCAGTTGCTGGGCTATTCCATCGACCTTTACAAGAAGCTGGAGGCCGAGACGGGGCAGGCGACCGGCTGGAAGATGAACGGCGGGCTGCGGCTGGCCTGCAACGAGGAACGCTGGACCGAGGTGAAGCGGCAGGCGACCACGGCGCACAGCTTCGGGCTGGACATGCAGCTTCTGTCGCCGCAGGAGGCGCAGGATCTGTGGCCGCTGATGGACATCGGCGATGTCGTCGGCGCGGCTTTCCTGCCGACTGACGGGCAGGCCAACCCGTCCGACATCACGCTGTCGCTGGCCAAGGGCGCGCGCATGGCCGGGGCGCAGATCTTCGAAGATGTGAAGGTGCTTTCGGTGGACATCCAGAACGGGGTGATCCGGGGTGTCGTCACCGAACAGGGGCGCATCGACTGTGAAAAGGTCGTGGTCTGCGCCGGTATGTGGACGCGCCCCTTCTGCGCCGCGCATGGGGTGAACGTGCCGCTGGTGCCGGTGGAGCACCAGTATATCGTCACCGAACGGATCGAGGGCGTGACCTCTACCCTGCCCACGCTGCGTGACCCTGATCGCCTGACTTACTGGAAGGAAGAGGTTGGCGGGCTGGTGATGGGCGGCTACGAGCCGAACCCGAAGCTCTGGCGCGACGGATCTCTGCCGCCGGGGTTCCATTACACGCTGCTGGACAATGACTTTGACCATTTCACCCCGATCATGGAGCTGGCGCTGGGCCGTGTGCCCGCCCTGGAACGGGCAGGCGTGAAACAGATGATCAACGGGCCGGAAAGCTTTACCCCCGACGGGATGTTCATTCTGGGCGAGGCACCGGAACAGCGGAATTTCTTCGTCGGTGCCGGGTTCAACGCCTTCGGCATCGCCTCGGGTGGCGGGGCGGGCATGGCGCTGGCGGAATGGGTGGCCAAGGGGCAGGCACCCTTTGACCTCTGGCCCGCCGACATCCGCCGCTTCGGCCGCCCCCATTTCGATACCGACTGGATTCGCAGCCGGACCTATGAGGCTTACGGCAAGCATTACACGATGGCCTGGCCCAGCGAGGAACACCATTCGGCCCGGCCCTGCCGCAAATCGCCATTGTATGACACGCTGAAGGCCGATGGCGCGGTGTTCGGCGAAAAGCTGGGCTGGGAACGGCCGAACTGGTTCGCCGATCTGGCGGCAGGCGAGGGGCAGGCGGATATCTACACCTTCCAGCGGCCGAACTGGCACGATGCGGTGGGCCGCGAACATCGCGCCTGCCGCGAGGCGGCGGTGCTGTTCGACCAGACCTCTTTCGCCAAATTCGCGCTGAAAGGCCCGGATGCCGAGGCTGCGCTGCAATGGATTGCCGCGAATGATGTGGGGCGTCCGGTCGGCAGCCTGACCTATACCCAGATGCTGAACGACCGGGGCGGGATCGAGGCCGATCTGACCGTGGTGCGCCGGGCGCGGGACGAGTTCTACATCGTCACCGGCACCGGCTTCGCCACCCGTGATTTTGACTGGATTTCGCGCAATATCCCGGCAGGCATGAATGCGCAGCTGTTCGACATCACCTCGGCCCATGCAGTGCTGTCGCTGATGGGGCCGCGCGCGCGCGCCATCCTGCAAGCGGTTACGCGGGCAGATGTGTCGAACGCCGCCTTCCCCTTTGGCACGGCCCAGACCATTGGCATCGCCGGTTGCCCGGTGCTGGCGATGCGGGTCACCTATGTGGGCGAGTTGGGGTGGGAACTGCATTTCCCGGTGGAATACGCCAGCGCCGTCTATGCCGCGCTGCACAAGGCGGGCGCGGCGCATGGGCTGCGCAATGCGGGCTACCGCGCCATTGAAACGCTGCGTCTTGAAAAGGGCTATCGGGCCTGGGGCGCCGAGATCGGGCCGGACCACACACCGGACGAGGCGGGCCTTGGCTGGGCGGTGAAGCTGAAGAAAGACATCCCCTTCCGGGGCCGCGAGGCGGTTGCGGCGCAGCGGGCGAGCGGGGTGTGCAAGATGATGGCGACCTTCACCACCTCGCCCGACATCATCCTCAGTGGCCGCGAAACGATCTATCGTGACGGGCAGCGCGTCGGCTGGCTCAGCTCGGGTGGCTTCGGCCATACGCTCGGCCGGTCCATCGGTATGGGCTATGTCCGCAACCCCGAAGGGGTCAGTGCCGATTATGTGCTGTCAGGCCGGTATGAGCTTGAGGTGGCGACGATCCGGGTGCCCGCCGAAGTCTCTCTGGCGCCGCTTTACGACCCGAAGATGGCGCGGGTGAAGGCCTGAGGCTCAGGCGCCGGTCTGGCAGGACACCAGCCGGAACGGCGCCAGCACTTCGGTAAAATCGGCGGCAGGCGGCCGGTCCGTCACGATCTGGCTGTCGGGGGCAAGCTGCACCTGAAAGGCGCTGGGCGGGCGGCGCCCTTCGGTGAATTTGGAATGATCCACCGCCATGATCGTGCCTTCGGCGATCGCCTGCATGGCATCGGCGATATCGGCCTCGCATTGCTCGAAGGCCAGAAAGCCGCGCCGGGGATCGACGGCTGAGGCTGACAGGATGCAGCGCCCGACCCGTATCCGTTCGATGGTGGCGAAGGCCTGCCGGTCATAGGCGGCGCCGTCATGGTCGCGCAACTGGCTGCCCGCCATATAGACCTTGTTGCCCGGTACGGTGGCCAGTGTCGAGGCGACGAAGGTGGAATTGGTGACCACCGTCAGGTTGCGCCGGATCTGCAACGCCTGCGCGATGAAGCCCGAGGTCGATCCGGTGTCGATGGCAAGGCTTTCGCCGTCCTGCACCATCGAGGCGACCATCGTGGCAATGGCGGTCTTTTCCTGCCGCATGAGCTGCATCCGGGCGTGATAGGGCGCATCCACCGGCTTCGACACCGCGACGATGGCGCCATGGACCTTGCGCACCTTGCCCGCATCGACCAGCGGCTTGATGACCCTGCGGATGGTCTGATCCGATACGCCCAGCAGATCGGACAGCTCGCCGACAGAGATCGAGCCGCGCAGCGCGACCGCATTTTCGATCTGATAGGAATACTTGGTCATCGCCGTGGTTATCCGCCAGAATGCCTGCCATTGCAACAGAACCGCCCCGGTCAGGCGGGCTGCGGCGCACGCGACAGTTCGATGATCCGGTCCACAATCAGGCGGCTTTGCTGGTAGAAGATCAGTTCGCCCGCATCGGCGACAGGCTCGACCCGGATCCTGGGGTTGCGCCGCTCGATCTGGCGGTAGCGCATCTCGTCGAACACCCCGTCCAGCACGGGGGCGAGAAACAGCAGCGGGATGGTCAGCGCCTCGATGGCCGCGTCGATGGGCGCACCCGCCAGTTGCAGGTCGCGCACGAAAGCGCCATGTCCCTGTTTCAGAAGGTGTTCACAGGCGTTGCGGATCAGCGCCGCCACCTCTGGGTTCTGACAGGTGCGCATGTCCAGCGGGCGGGTGCGGTAGGCCCGCTCCAGATACCAGTCGACGCCATGTTGCCGCATCATGCGATGCGCCGATTTCGCCACCAGTTCCGCCAGCCAGGGTGTATGTGCCGCCATCCGCATCATGGTGCGCTGGATCGGTTGCAGGCGGTGTATGCCGCTGCGGTCCAGCACGCCGGTATAGCCAATAGCCATCAGCGCATGAAACCGCGCGGGATTGGCTTGCTGTTCCTCCAGCAGCGGGACAAAGCCGTTGGACATACCGATGCCAAGGCAGGGCTGGCGGATGACCCTGTCCAGAAACATCCGCAGGGCGGCCTGATTGTCCTGCCGTACATCCAGATCCTTGTGGAGCGAGCTGTTGCCATAGCCGGGGCGCGACAGGGCATAAAGTTTCACCCCGGCGCGGCGCAGCCGGTCCTCGGCCTCGGGCGGCAGGATATAGGTCATCGGAAAGCCGCGCAGCAGCACGGCGGGGCGGCCGTCACGCGCGCCCATCCATGTCCAGGTCACCACCCGGCCGTCTGGCGTCTCGATGCGGTCCTCGCGGCCCAGCGGATCCTGCCAGACTGGGCTTTCGCCGCGCTGGCCCATCGCCTCGCGCCCCGCGATCATCGCCAGAAGCCGCATCAGATCGACGTTTGTCGGGGCCTCGACCTTGGACATGATGGTCTTGACCTGCGTGCGCACGGTCAGGCGCGACACAGCCCGTGCCTCGGCGATGCGGTCAATGTCACGCAGTAGGAAGAACAGCCGCGCCACCTCCGCTTCGGCGGCGCTCAGCCCGAAGGCCTCGCGCAGGCGGGCCGAGACCGAAGGCTCCCACGCGATTTCGAGCGAGCGCAGCGCCACATGCGCACCGCTTTGGCCGCGCACGGCGATCATGTAGCCTTCGGCGGTAAAGGGCGGAAGCTCTGTTTCCGGGGGCGGGATCACGGTCAGGATGGCCTGCGCCGCATTGCCCTGGCCGCGCGCCGCCCGCATCAGTGCCGTGTAATCCTGAAGCGAGGCGGGGGCGATCACCTCGGTATCCAGAAAGGCGCCCTGCTTGGTGGCAAAGGCGCGCTCGCCCGCGATATTGGCCATGGCCACCCGGCCATCGGGTGTCAGTACGACCGCAGGCCCCGGCACATCAGTAATCGCGCGTTTCAGCGGGTCGTTCTCGGCCGGGATGTCGAGCGTTTCCAGCGTGTGCCGCGCCATCATCAACTGGCCGAACAATTGCTGCGACAGGCCCCGCCTGCGCCCGGTTTCCGGTTCGATCTGGTCCAGCTTGGCGGCCCAGCTTGCGATCATATCCTCGAAAGCATCCTGATCGACGATAGAGCGATAGGTGCTTGCCACGATCTGCATGTCGATCGGATCGGCCGTGGCGCCGTCTTCCGGCGCGCGCCCGTCCTCGGGGCCGAACAGAAACGCCTGATCGGCAAGCTGACCCTTGTGCGTCTGATCCGGCATTGTCCTGTCTGCTTTGGTTCCAATCGGGACACTCTAGCAGCGGATGCCGTTTCTTTCACCCGGTTTCGCGGCCCGGACCATCCGGGGTCTGCGCGGCATCCCAGTCCCGCAACCAGCGTTTCGGTGCCGCCGCGCGCCAGTCACGGATCAGGCGCGGGCGGGCCCAGCCGGGGTCGATGTGTCCGGCCCGCACCAGAACCAGCGCGCTGCGGGCATAATGCGGATGCAGGAAGAAGGTGGCGGGATCCGCCTGCATCAGCATCTCGCGTTCTTCCGGTTCGGCGCGAAAGACCGCGGCATCAACCAGCGGCGACCACCAGCACCACATCTTGCCATGCGCCTTCAGCGCCTCGTTGCCCCAGGGGTGTTCCACCGTGATCCGGGGCAGGCCCAGCCCCAGCGCAAACGCCTTCAGAGCGGGCCAGTCGGAAATCAATGCGCCGCCGCCCAGTTCGGGCCGCGTCCGGCATCGGCTTGCAGATGAACGCTCAGCTTCACCGCCGGTTCGGCGGCGCTTTCCATCACCTCACGGGCCGTGGCGATCAGGCGGTCAGTCTGATCCTCGGCCACTTCGAACAGCAGTTCGTCATGCACCTGCAACAGCATCTTCGCGTCGATGCCCTGAATGGCGGCAGGCATGCGGATCATCGCGCGGCGGATCACATCGGCCGCCGTGCCCTGGATCGGCGCGTTGATCGCGGCGCGTTTGGCAAACCCGGCGCCGGGGCCTTTCGCGTTGATCTCGGGCGTGTGGATCTTGCGGCCGAACAGGGTCTGCACGAAGCCGTGCGCCTTGGCGAAGGCAATCGTGTCATCCATATAGGCGCGGATGCCGGGGAAGCGTTCGAAGTAACGGTCGATGAAGCCCTGCGCCTCGGCCCGCGGGATGCGCAGGTTGCGGGCAAGGCCGAAGCCGGAAATCCCGTAGATCACGCCGAAGTTGATGGCCTTGGCCTGCCGCCGGATCATCGGGTCCATGCCTTCCACCGGCACGCCGAACATTTCCGAGGCGGTCATGGCATGGATATCCAGCCCGTCACGGAACGCCTGTTTCAGCGCCGGAATGTCGGCGATATGGGCAAGGATGCGCAATTCGATCTGGCTGTAATCGAGGCTGACCAGCACCCGGCCTTCGGGCGCCACAAAAGCCTCGCGGATACGGCGGCCTTCCTCACTGCGGACGGGAATGTTTTGCAGGTTCGGATCGGTGGAGGCCAGACGCCCGGTGTTGGCCCCGGCGATGGAATAGGATGTATGCACCCGTCCGGTATCGGGGTTGATATGGTCCTGAAGGCTGTCGGTATAGGTGGATTTCAGCTTGGCGATCTGCCGCCAGTCCAGCACCCGGGCCGCCAGTTGCGCGCCCTGCGGATGGGTGTCTTCCAGCGTGGTCACATCTTCCAGCACATCGGCGCCAGTGGCATAGGCGCCGGTCTTGCCTTTCTGCCCGCCGGGGATCTGCATCTGGTCGAACAGGATCTCGCCCAGTTGCTTGGGGGAACCCACGTTGAACTTGCTGCCCGCGATGCCCTGAATTTCCTCCTCAAGCTGCACAAGCTTTTGCGCGAAGGCGTTTGACATGCGGGACAGCACATCACGATCCACCTTCACGCCCGCCATCTCCATCTCGGCCAGAACCGGGATCAGGGGACGTTCCAGCGTCTCATAGACCGTGGTGACCTGCGCGCGATGCAGCATCGGCGCGAAGCGTTGCCAGAGCCGCAGCGTGATATCGGCATCCTCGGCCGCGTATTTCACCGCATCGGCGATGGCCACGCGGTCGAAGGTGATCTGCGACTTGCCGCTGCCGATCAGATCCTTGATCGGGATCGGCTTGTGGCCAAGGTAACGGTCAGACAGTTCGTCCATGCCGTGATTGTGCAGGCCCGCGAACATCGCATAGCTCATCAGCATGGTGTCAGCGATGGGGAACAGGTTGACGCCGTGACGCGCCATGATCTTCAGATCGTATTTGATGTTCTGCCCGATCTTCAGGATCGCCGCATCCTCCAGCACCGGCCTCAGCGCGGCGATGACGGCTTCAAGCGGCATCTGCCCTTCCACCGGCGCATCGGAGGTGAACAGATCGCCGCCGCCCTGCCGATGCCCCAGCGGGATATAGCAGGCCGCCCCTGCATCGACTGCCAGCGAGATGCCCACCAGATCGGCGCGCATCTCGTCAAGGCTGGTGGTTTCGGTGTCGAACGCCACATGCCCCGCCTCGCGGATGCGGGCGATCCAGCGGTCCAGCGCCTCGGGGGTGGTGACGCCCTCATAGGCGCTGTGATCGAAGGGCAGGGCGACCGGCTCTGCCACCTCTTCGCCCGCAACGGGGGCGGCGGTGGGCATCGCGGGGGGCGTGATGTCCAGCTTGTCGGCGACGCGCTTGGTCAGGGTGCGGAATTCCATCGCGTTGAGGAAGGCCATCAGCGCCTCGGGTTCCGGCTCCTTCACTTCAAGGCTTTCCAGTGAGAAATCCAGCGGCGTGTCGCACTTCAGCGTGACCAGTTCCTTGGAAACCCGGATTTGGTCGGCGAAATTCACCAGCGTTTCCCGTCGCTTGGGTTGCTTGATCTCACCCGCTCGCGCCAGAAGGCTTTCCAGATCGCCATATTCGGTGATCAGAAGTGCCGCCGTCTTGATACCGATGCCGGGCGCACCCGGCACGTTATCCACGCTGTCCCCGGCCAGCGACTGCACATCCACCACCCGTTCCGGTCCCACGCCGAATTTCTCGAACACCTCGTCGCGGTCGATGGTCTTGTTCTTCATCGCGTCGAACATCACGACGCCATCGCCGATGAGCTGCATCAGATCCTTGTCGGAAGAGATGATGGTCACCCGGCCCCCGGCATCGCGGGCCTTGCAGGACAGGGTGGCGATGATGTCATCGGCCTCGTAGCCCTCGGTCTCGATACAGGCGATGTTGAAGGCCCGCGTGGCCTCCCGCGTCAGGGGGAATTGCGGGCGCAGGTCTTCGGGCAGTTCGGGGCGGTTGGCCTTGTAGGCCGGAAAGATCTCGTTGCGGAAGGTTTTCGACGAATGGTCGAAGATCACCGCCACATGGGTCGGGGCGTCGCCGGATTTGTTGCCCTCGATATAGCGGTAGAGCATGTTGCAGAACCCGGCGACCGCGCCGATGGGCAGGCCGTCGGTCTTGCGCGTCAGCGGCGGCAGCGCGTGATAGGCGCGGAAGATGAAGGCCGAGCCGTCGATGAGGTGAAGATGGCAGCCCTTGCCGAAAGTCATGGTCGTTCTCCGCGCGGTTTCATGGCAGTATTGGCACGAACGGGGGCTGTCTGCCACCCATCGGAGGCATGGATGCGGGTTCTGGGACGTGCATTGGCCGGTTTCGTGCTGGGGGCGCTGGTCGCACTGGGGATCGCGGTCGGGTTGACCTATGTGATGCCGGTCTCGCAGGCCGAAGGCGCCTATGCGATGAGCGTGGCGTTCTTCTGGATGCCCGCAGGGGCGGTGCTGGGCGCCATCCTCGGGGCGATCAGCGCCAAACGCGGGGCTTGACGCGCGCGCGGCGCGGCGCCATGGTGCGCGCCATGCTGAACCTGATCGCCCTCGTCTCGTTTTATTGGTCCGACGCTACATAGGCGGCCGGTCAGCATTTCCACATGACCCACAGGCCGCCCGCGAGGGGCAGGCCATGAGGATCGGGGTTCCCAAGCGGGCGAAACGCAAAGGAACCTTCCATATGTCTGTCGTCAACGTCCGAACCGCCGAACCCGTGCATCTGCCCGAGGTGCATCGCATGCTGATTGCGCTGGCCGCGCATCATGGCGACGCGGCGACCATCACCCCCGCCGATCTGTCGCGGCTGGTATTCCAAAGCCCGGCAACGCGGCTCCTGGTCGCCTGTCTGGCTGACAGCCCGGCGCCGCATCCGGTGGGTTATGCCCTGCTTGTGGCGCGGCAGAACCTGGTGACGGGGCAGGTGGGATATGTGATGGACCACCTGTTCGTGCAGCAGCCCTTCCGGCGGGCGGGCGTTGGCCGGGCGCTGATCGCAGCGGCGCGGGAACTGACGCTGGAAGAAGGGCGCAGCGGGCTGACCATCTCGACCCATCCGGCGAATACCGACGCACAGGCCGCCTATCGGGCGATGGGACTGGCGGAGCTTCCGGTGAGCGGGCCGCGATTTGCTGTGGCGCTGGCCTGATCGTCTGAAGGCGAAAGGGACGGGCGCAGCGCCGTGGTGCCGGGGACTGGCCCCGCATCGCGGCCCTGCGGCCAGCGGCAGGCGATTCGCCCTGTCGTCAAAAGCCACGACCCTGCCCGGCATCGACGAGTCAGCAAATTGCCGGTCAGTCAGCGGCGGTATCGTGCGGGGATCAGTGGTCGTCGTGGGCGTGATCGCGGTCGATCACATAGCGCTTGTCGCAATAGCCGCATTCGACGAAGCCGGTATCCTGCGGAATGGTCAGCCAGACGCGCGGGTGGCCAAGCGCGCCTTCGCCTCCGTCGCAGGCCACTTTCCAAGTGGTGACGACCTGGGTTTCCGGGGCTTCGATGGTCATGGCTGTCCTCATGGATCATGGCTTGGCCCTGAGGGCCTTTGACGCATGATAAAAGCAGGCGGCGAGGGCGGCAAGGGCGAAGCGCCGCGCTGCGGCGTCAGACCGTCAGCCGGGCCACGATGCGGCGGGCAACCGGCGCCACCAGCAGCACGACCGGGAAAGCCACGGCCCATGCGGTGAGCCAGCTTCCCATCCATTCGCCCAAAAAGCCCGGTGCAGGGCCAAGGGCGCGCAGGGTGGCGATGCCGCTGACGATCCAGGACATCAGCCCCGACAGGATCAGGCCGAACAGGACAGGGGAGAAACGGGCGGGGATCATGGCAACCTCGGTCAGGAATGCGCTTCTGTTAGCGCAAGGGCACTGCCATTGTCCTGTGCGCCCGCGCAGGCTGCCTTGTGCGGAGGCTCCTGCGCGTCAGCTGCCCAGTTCTGCGGCGGGAATGACCGGAAAGAAGGCACCATCCGACATCAGCCCGAACCAGTCCGCCCCTTCATGGGGCCGCGTGACACCGATTTCGACGAGGCGGTAGAAACTCTTGCGGTCGATCCGCGCCTCCAGCCCGCGCCGCACCATGACGTAAGGCGCGGGTTCGCCCTCCGGCCCGTGGCGTTCGACGCGGATCGGGTGTTCGGGGCCGGCCGTCACCTCGTCGCCGACATTGGTGGTGAAGGTCAGGCGCTGGGCCTCGCCCGCACCTTCGCGGGTGAAATCCACGGCGATGAAGGGCGCGTCCTCGACCACGATGCCCAGTTTCTCGACCGGGGTGACGAGGTAATAGCGCCCTTCCTCCAGCTTCAGGATCGAGGCGAACAGTTTCACCAGCGGTGCGCGGCCGATGGGGGTGCCCTCGTGAAACCATGTGCCGTCGCGGGCGATGCGCATGTCCATCTCGCCGCAATAATCGGGGTTCCACAGATGCACCGGCGGCGGGCCTTTCTTCGCCGCGCGCTGCGCCTGCTCCAGCAGACCCGAAGTTTCGACCTTTGGCTCTGATTTCGCTTTTGTCATTTGTGCCTGCGCCCGTGATCCGTTCTAATACGAATATAGTCTACGAAGGGCAGATGTCATGACCGATGAACTGGTGACGCGGATCGAGGCGCTGGGCGACCGGCTGGCGGTGGCTAAGGCCATGATCGACAAGCGGTTCATCGGGCAGGAAAAAGTGGTCGATCTGGTGCTTGCCTCGATCCTGTGTGGCGGGCATGCGCTGCTGGTGGGACTGCCCGGTCTGGGCAAGACGCGGCTGGTCGATACGCTGTCCACCGTGCTGGGCCTGCATGGCAACCGCATCCAGTTCACGCCCGATCTGATGCCCGCCGATATCCTCGGCTCCGAAGTGCTGGAAACTGCCGCCGATGGCAGCCGCGCCTTCCGTTTCATCGAGGGGCCGGTGTTCTGCCAGCTTCTGATGGCGGATGAGATCAACCGCGCCAGCCCGCGCACGCAATCGGCACTGTTGCAGGCGATGCAGGAACGCGAGGTGACCATCGCCGGGCAGCACCGCCCGCTGGGCCGCCCGTTCCATGTGCTTGCAACGCAGAACCCGATTGAACAGGAGGGCACCTATCCGCTGCCCGAGGCGCAGCTTGACCGGTTCCTGTTGCAGATCGACGTCGCCTATCCGGTGCGTCAGGCGGAACGTGACATCCTGCTGGCCACCACCGGCGCGACCGAGGCGGTGGTGCATGCGGTGTTCACCGCCGAAGAACTGCTGTCCGCGCAAGAGGTCATCCGCCGCATGCCGGTGGGCGACAGCGTGGTCGAGGCGATCCTCGATCTGGTGCGCGGCTGCCGTCCGGGTGAACCCGAGGGGGCCGCGCTGGCCGGTACGCTGGCCTGGGGGCCGGGGCCGCGTGCGGCGCAGGCGCTGATGCTGGCAGTGCGCGCGCGCGCTCTTTTGGAGGGGCGTCTGGCCCCGTCGGTTGCCGATGTGGCGGCGCTGGCGCAGCCGGTGCTGGTGCACCGCATGGCGTTGACCTTTGCCGCGCGGGCGCGGGGCGAAAGCCTTGCCGATGTCATTGCCGCCGCCACGGCCCGCAGCCTCGGGCTTGAGGCCGCCGCGTGACCGCTTCCCCCGACCTGCGTGCAAGGGCCGAAACGCTCGGCGCCACGCTGCCGCCGCTGCTGGCGGCGGCGGATCATCTGGCGCAGGCGGTGGTTCTGGGCGACCACGGTCGTCGCCGCGCCGGTCTGGGGGATGAATTCTGGCAATACCGCCCGGCCCATGCCGGGGATGGCGCGCGCGGTATCGACTGGCGCCGTTCTGCCCGGTCGGATGCGCATTTCGTGCGCGAACGCGAATGGCAGGCGGCGCAGAGTGTGGCGCTGTGGGTTGATCCGGCGGCTTCGATGCGGTTTTCCGGCGCGAAAGACCGCCCGACCAAGGCGGACCGTGCGCGGCTTCTGGCGCTGGCGCTGGCAGTGCTTTTGCTGCGCGGGGGCGAGCGGGTCGGTCTGGCGGGTGGTGACATCGCACCGCGTTCGGGGCGGGCACAGGCTGAACGGCTGGCGCTGGCGCTTGCCGAGGACAGCGCCGAGGATTACGGCCGCCCCGAGGTTGGCGGCTTGCCGCACCATGGCCGCGTCGTGCTGATCTCTGATTTCCTTGGCGATCTGGCAGGGGTCGAGGCCGCGCTGGAGGCGGCTACAGCGCGCGCCGCGCGGGGCGTGCTGCTTCAGGTGCTGGACCCGGCGGAGGAGGATTTTCCCTTCGACGGCCGCACGATCTTTGAATCCATGGGCGGCACCTTGCGCCATGAAACCCGCCGTGCGGGTGACCTGCGCGACCGCTATCTGGCGCGGCTGGCCGAACGCAAGGCGCGGCTGGCTGAACTTGCCGCCGCCTCGGGCTGGCATGTGACCACGCATCACACCGGCACCGCGCCGCAACCGGCTCTGCTGTGGCTTTACCGGGCGCTGGAGGCCGCGCTCTGATGTGGATGCTGGGCCCTGTCGGTTTCACCGCGCCGCTTTTGCTGCTGGCTTTGCCTGCACTGCCGCTGCTGTGGCTTTTGCTGCGTGCGGTGCCCCCCGCGCCCCTGCGTCGCCGTTTTCCGGGTGTGGCCCTTCTGCTGGGCCTGACCGACGAGGATGCCGAGACGGAGCGCACGCCGCTCTGGCTGCTGCTGCTGCGCATGGCGGCGCTGGCGGCGGCGATCATCGCCTTTGCCGGGCCGGTGCTGAACCCCGCGCCGCCTGCGGCTGCGACGGATGACCCGCTGCTGATCGTGGTGGATGGCACCTGGGCCGATGCCCGTGACTGGCCGCGCCGCATCGACCGCGCGATGACCAAGGCCGAGGCGGCCGGCCGTGCCGGGCGCACGGTCGGGCTGATCCGTCTGACCGACCGGCCCGAGGCTCCGGTGTTCCACAGCGCTGCTGCCATCCGCGACCGTCTGGCCGGGCTGGTACCGCAACCTTTCGCGCCTGCCGATCTGTCGGCCTGGGCCGCTGCGCTGGGCGAGGGGCGGTTTGAAACCTATTGGCTGTCCGACGGGCTGGACCATCCGGGGCGTGCCGATCTGGCAGTCGCCATGGCCACACATGGCCCGCTGACCGTGTTTGAAACACCGCGTCCGGTGATCGCGCTGAAGCCGCCGGTGTTCCGTGATGGGGCAGTGCAGCTTGCCGCGCTGCGCCTGCCTGCCGGCGCGCAGCAGGAGATCGAGATTTCGGCCCGTGGCCCGGACCCTGCCGGGATCGAACGCGAACTGGCCCGCACCACGCTGGTGTTCGCCACCGGGCAGGGTGTCGCTGAGGGGACGCTCGACCTGCCGCCCGAGTTGCGCAACCGGCTGACGCGGTTTGAAATCGCTGGTCAGCCGACGGCGGGGGCGGTCTCGCTGACCGATGACAGCCTCAAGCGGCGCAAAGTGGCGCTGGTAGGCAGCGAGGCGGATGCCGAGGGGCTGATCCTGCTGTCGCCTGCGCATTATCTGCGGCAGGCGATGGCGCCCGAGGCTGATCTGATCGAGGGCGGCCTGTCGGATGTGCTGCTGGCCAGCCCCGATGTGGTGGTGCTGACCGATGTTGCGCGGCTGGGCAACGCCGAGGCCGAGGCGCTGCTGAAATGGGTGGCCGAGGGGGGCACGCTCCTGCGCTTCGCCGGGCCGCGTCTGGCCGCCGCCGAATGGGCGCCGGGCGAGGATGACCCGTTGCTGCCAGTGCGTTTGCGCGCGGGGGGCCGTAATCTCGGCGGCGCGATGAGTTGGGGCGACCCCCGCACATTGGCGCCCTTTGCCGAGGGCAGCCCGTTTTTCGGTCTGGCGGTGCCTGACGAGGTTTCGGTGACCCGGCAGGTGCTGGCTGAACCGGGGCCGGAACTGGCCGCGCGGACCATTGCCGCGCTGGCCGATGGCACGCCGCTGGTGACGCGCAAGGAGACGGGCGCGGGGCAGGTGGTGCTGTTCCATGTCACGGCCAATGCCGAATGGTCCTCGCTGCCGCTGTCGGGGTTGTTCGTGCAGATGCTGGACCGGCTGGTTACGGCTGCCCGCATCGGGATGACCGAAGATCGCGCGCTGGCCGGGCACAGCTTTGCGCCGGTGCAGGTGCTGGATGCCTTCGGCGTGGCGCAGGATGCGGGCAATCTGCCGGGTGTGACGGGAGAGGCTCTGGCGGTGGGGCGCCCCGGCCCCGACCTGCTGCCCGGTCTTTACGAGGAGGAAGACCGCCGCGTGGCGCTGAATGTGACCGCAGCGGACACCACGCTGCAAGCGGCGATCTGGCCTGCGGGCACCCCGGTCGAGGGCGCCGCGCGCGACACGGAACGTCCCCTTAAAGGGCCGCTCCTCGGGGCTGCGCTGGCCCTGATGCTGGTTGATATTCTGGCGGCGCTGGGCATTTCGGGCCGTTTGTCAGGCGGGCTGGCGGCGCGGCTGATGCTGGCGCTGATGCTCACCTTCCCGGCGCCCGCCGCGCGGGCCGATGCGGCAGAGGATGCCTTTGCCATCGAGGCGACGGGCGAGGTGCGTCTCGCCCATATCCTGACTGGCGACAAGCGGGTGGATGATCTGGCGCAGGCGGGGCTGCGCGGCCTGTCGATGCGATTGTTCGAACGCACCACCGTCGAACCGGGCGCCCCTATGGCCGTCGATATCGAACGCGACGAACTGGCGTTCTTTCCCTTCCTTTACTGGCCGGTCACCGCCGACCAGCCGCTGCCTTCGGTCAATGCCTATCGCAAGCTGAACGATTTTCTGCGCACCGGCGGCATGATCCTGTTCGATACGCGGGATGCGGGCGTCAGCGGCGGCACCACGCCGGAATCGAAGCGGCTGCAACTCATCGCCTCGGGCCTGGACATCCCGCCGCTGGAGCCTGTGCCCGAAGATCACGTCCTGACCCGCACCTTCTATCTGTTGCAGGATTTTCCGGGCCGTTATTCCGGGCCGGTCTGGGTCGAGGCGGCACCCCCCGATGCGGCCCAGGCCGAGGGCATGCCGTTTCGCAATCTCAATGACGGGGTGACGCCGGTTGTGATCGGCGGGAATGACTGGGCGGCGGCCTGGGCGGTGGATGAAATCGGCATCCCCTCGCATCCGGTCGGGCGCGGTTCGGGCGGGGACCGGCAACGCGAGATCGCCTATCGCTTCGGGATCAATCTCATCATGCATGTGCTGACCGGCAACTACAAATCCGATCAGGTGCATGTGCCCGCGCTGCTGGAAAGGCTGGGCCAATGAAACCCGTTCTGGCTGGCGGTATCGTGCTGGACCCGCAATTGCCGCTTGCAGTGATTGCTGCGCTGGGTGTGGTGGCCGTGGTGCTGGTGGCGCTGGCCTTCTGGCGCAGGCTGCCTGGGTGGTGGCTGCGCGGGCTGGCTGCCATTGTGGCGCTGGTGGCGCTGGCCAATCCCTCGCTGCAAGAAGAAGACCGCGCGCCGCTGTCGGACATCGTGATCGCTGTGGTGGACCGCACCGCAAGTCAGGGCATCGGCGGGCGCGAGGCGCAGACAGAGGCGGCGCTGGCCCGCCTGCGGGCCGAAGTGGCGGCGATGCCCGGCACCGAATTGCGCGAGGTCACGGTGCGCGATGCGCCGGGGGATGGTGGCTCGCGCGTGATGACCGCCCTGGCCGAGGCGCTGGCCGAGGAACCCCGCGCACGGGTCGCCGGAGCGGTGATCGTCTCGGACGGGCAGGTGCATGACACCGAACTTGCGCCACAGATGCCCGCACCGCTGCACCTGCTGCTGACCGGCAAACGCGCCGACTGGGACCGCCGCCTGATTGTCAAGAACGCGCCCGCCTTCGCCATTCTGGGCGAAGAACTGACGCTGACGCTGCGGATCGAGGATGACGGCGCCGTGCCAGAGGCATTGCAGGGCGAGGCGCAGCTGTCCATCGCCATAGATGGCGGCGAGCCGCGCTGGTATTCCGTGCCGGTCGGAGAGGATCTGGAACTGCCGGTCACCCTTCCGCATGGCGGCCAGAACATCCTGCAATTCGAGGTGCAGACCTCGGTGGGTGAACTGACCACCCGCAACAACAGCTCGGTCACCGCGATCAACGGGGTGCGTGACCGGCTGCGGGTGCTGCTGGTTTCGGGCGAGCCGCATGCGGGCGAACGGGTCTGGCGCAACCTGCTGAAATCCGACCCGTCGGTGGATCTGGTGCATTTCACCATCCTGCGGCCGCCGGAAAAGCAGGATGGCATTCCGGTGGACGAACTGTCGCTGATCGCCTTTCCGACGCGCGAACTGTTCGTGGAGAAGATCGAGGAATTCGATCTGATCATCTTCGACCGTTACCGCCTGCGCGGTATCCTGCCGCTGCAATACCTTGAAAACGTGCGCGATTACGTCACGCGTGGCGGTACGGTTCTGGTGGCGGCGGGGCCGGAGTTCGGCACGGCCGACAGTCTGTGGCGCTCGCCCCTTGCCGATATCCTGCCGGTCACGACCACCAGCCGCGTGCTGGAGGGGGGCTTTCGCCCGAAGATCACTGCGCTGGGGCATCGCCATCCGGTGACGCAGGGGCTGGAGACCGGGGCGCCCGAATCCGGGTGGGGCCGCTGGTTCCGCCAGATCGAGATTGCGGCGCGTGGCGCCGGTCAGGTCGTGATGGAAGGCGCCGAGGGCAAGCCGCTGCTGGTTCTGGCGCGCGAAGGGCAGGGGCGCATCGCGGTGCTGGCCTCGGATCAGGCCTGGCTCTGGGGACGCGGCTACGAGGGGGGCGGGCCGCAGCTGGAGCTGCTGCGCCGCCTGGCCCACTGGATGCTGAAAGAGCCCGAGCTGGAAGAGGAAACCCTGTCGGCCCATGCGGGCGCCGCGGGGCGTCTGATCGTCACCCGGCGCACGCTGGCCGAAGTGCCGCCTGGTCCGGTGACGCTGACCGCACCGGATGGCAAAGAAACCGAACTGGTGCTGCCCGAGGTGGAGCCGGGGCATTACGAGGCCGATATCGCCGCGCCACAGGTCGGGCTTTACCGCCTGAAGCAGGGCGAGTTGCAGACGGTCGTGGCGCTTGGCCCCCCGGCGCCGAAAGAGTTTGAACGCACCATCGCTGCGCCCGATGTGCTGGAGCCGGTTCTGGCGCAATCCGGCGGCGGCGTGCTGCGGCTGGAGGACGGCGCCTTCGACCTGCGGCAGGTTGCTCCGGGCCGGGTGGCTGCCGGGCGCGGCTGGCTGGGCATCACTCCGCGGGGGGCCTACCTCACGCAGGATGTACGGGTTGCCGCCCTGCTGCCAGGCTGGGCATGGCTGTTGCTGGCCAGCGTCCTGATCCTTGCCGCCTGGCTGCGCGAGGGGCGTCTGCCCGCCCGCCGCTGAACGCTTCCCCGAATCCCCTGCCGGGTGCATGCTGCGTCTGCGGCTTTGCCGTTCTTTGATTTTTTCACGGAAATTTTCGGCGGAGGGATTCATGGGCGGGGACGTCGATGTTGTTATTGTCGGTGCCGGAGTTGCAGGTCTGGCTGCGGCGCGCGCCTTGCGCACGGCGGGGCTGAGTTTCACGGTGATGGAGGCGATGGGCCGGATCGGGGGGCGGGCCTGGACCACGACCGCCGATTTCGGCGTGCCTTTCGACGTCGGCTGCGCCTGGCTGCATGCCGCCGATCGCAATCCCTTCTTTCCCGAAGCACAGGCGGCGGGCTGGACGCTTTATCATCACGACATGGGGTTGGATCACCTGTATTTCGGATCGCGCCGGGCCTCTGATGACGATCTGGCGCGGATGCGGGCGGCAGAGCGGGCGATGGCAGATTGCATTGCCGCGCACCAAGGGGCGGAGGACCGGCTGTCCGCGGTGCTGGCGGATTGCCATTATCTGCGCGCCTCGTCGACCTTTGCGGGGCCGATGGATTTCGGCGCCGATGATGACGAAATCTCCATCGCCGATTTCCGGGCAGCGGCGGATCTGGACCCCAATTACTTCACACGGGAAGGATTTGGTGCGCTGATCCACCATTGGGGGGCCGATGTGCCGGTGTGGCTGCGCACGCCGGTGCGGCAGATCCGCTGGGACGGGCCGGGGGTCGAGGTGGAAACCGATCGGGGTACGCAGCGCGCACGGGCTGTGATCGTGACCGTCTCGACCGGGGTGCTGCAATTCGATGGCATCACCTTTGCCCCTGCGCTGCCCGAAGCACAGCAGGAGGCGATTTTCGATCTGCCGATGGGGCTGCTGACCAAGATCCCCGTCGCGGTCAGTGGCACGCGGCTGGGCCTTGCGCCCTTCGACGATCTGCTGATGGAGCGCCATGCGCGGCATGATCTGTACTTTCTGTGCTTTCCTTTCGACCTCGACCTGATGGTCGGATTCGTCGGCGGCGATTTCGCATGGGAGATCGAGGCGGCAGGGGCCGAGGCCGGGGTGGACTTCGTCTGCGACCGGCTGGCCGACATGTTCGGCTCGGATGTGCAGCGCCATATCGGGCGGGGCGCAATGACACGCTGGGGCGGCGAGCGCTGGGTGCGCGGGGCCTATGCGGCGGCGCGGCCCGGCAAGGCAGGGGCACGGGATGTGCTGCGAAAGTCTGTGGGCGACCGCATCTGGTTCGCGGGCGAGGCGCTGGCGGGGGCTGGCCTCGTGCAGACCGCCGGCGGTGCCCGTCTGTCGGGGGAGGCCGTCGCGCAGGCGGTCGCGGCCCGTTTGTCAGTGGTGGTCTGAGGGGTCTTCCGACAGGCGCGGCAGCATGGCTGCACGCGACTGCGAGGCGAATTCGCGCCGGATCAGCGTGGCGAATGTTGCCGTCATGGTCAGGAACAGCCCCCAGGGCCCGACCAGCCAGCCCAGAGCGCCGATCGCGAAATAGACCGAGCGCAGGCCCCGGTTGTAGTTCTTGGCAGCGGTGATGTTCACCTCGGCGGCGCGGGCGGCGCGGTCATAGGCGGCGGGATGCTCCGGATCATTCGGAACCGACGCCATCAGAAGCGAGCAATAGCCGAACAGCCGGTGCGACCAGACGAATTTCAGGAAACCGTTCACCACGAAGGACAGGATGAAGACGATCTTCACCTTCATCACCAGCGCCGGATCATCATGCAGGGAAAACGCAACGGCCAGCCCCTCCAGCGGGGCGGTATCGCCCAGCAATGCCAGGCCACCGCCGAGCGCCAGCATGCAGGTCGAGGCGTAAAAGGTGATGCCCTGCCGCAAGCCATCCAGCACCGAGGCATCATACATGCGCGGCTGCCGGGTCACGAATTCCCGCATCCAGTCGCGCCGGTAATATGCCATGATGACCGAGACCGAAGGGTGCCGCCCATTCGGGCGTTCTATGGTCAGTTGCAGCACAATCACCCCGGCCAGCGTATAGGCCACGGCAAGCATGTCGGCGGTCGAGAACTGAAGAAGAAGTGTCGGCAGGTCCATCAGGCGTTGATAGACCAAAGCCTTGGCTTGCCAAAAGCAAAAATTGGTTATACTTTTTTACCAATCAGGGAGGTCTGCCATGGATATGCCAAGGCCCGATGCCGCGATCCTGTCGCGCAAGGCGCGGATTGTCGCGCGTCTGCGCGAGGTTCTGCCCGCCGATGCGGTGGTGGATGACCTGCATGAACTGCGCGCCTACGAATGCGATGCGCTGTCGGCCTATCGCTGCCCGCCGCTGGCGGCCATCCTGCCGCGCAGTACCACTGAAGTCGCCGCCGCGCTGAAAATCTGCCATGACGAAGGTGTGCCGGTGGTGCCGCGTGGTGCGGGCACCTCGCTGGCGGGCGGGGCGCTGCCCACTGCGGACAGCGTGATTCTGGGCGTCGCGCGGATGAATGCGGTGCTGGAGGTCAGCTACACGGACCGTTTCATCCGCGTGCAGTCGGGCCGCACCAACCTGAGCGTTTCGGGCGCGGTGGAGGAAGCGGGGTTCTTCTACGCCCCCGATCCCTCCAGCCAGCTCGCCTGTGCCATTGCGGGCAATATCGCCATGAACTCGGGCGGGGCGCATTGCCTGAAATACGGCGTGACGACCAATAATCTGCTGGGTGTGACCATGGTGTTGATGGATGGCACGGTGGTCGAGATCGGCGGGCCGTGGATGGATGCGCCGGGGCTGGATTTGCTGGGCGTTGTCTGTGGCTCGGAAGGGCAGCTGGGTGTGGTGACAGAGGCCACGCTGCGCATCCTGCCCAAGCCCGAGGGCGCGCTGCCGGTGCTGATGGGATTCGATTCGTCCGAAGTGGCTGGTGCCTGCGTGTCGGACATCATCAAGGCGGGCGTGCTGCCTGTCGCCATCGAATTCATGGACCGGCCCTGCATCGAGGCCTGCGAGGCTTTCGCCAGGGCGGGCTATCCGATGTGCGAGGCACTGCTGATCGTCGAGGTGGAGGGATCGGAGGCCGAGATCCGGCACCAGCTTGACCTGATCATGCAGATCGCCCGGCGGCACAACCCGGTGGAACTGCGCGAAGCGGCGGACGCCGATCAGGCGAAACGCATCTGGCTTGGCCGCAAATCGGCTTTTGGCGCCATGGGGCAGATCAATGATTACATGTGCCTTGATGGCACGATCCCGGTGTCGAGCCTGCCTTTCGTGCTGAAACGCATTGGCGAGCTGAGCCGTGATTTCGGGCTGGATGTGGCCAATGTCTTCCATGCCGGGGACGGCAACATGCATCCGCTGATCCTCTATAATGCCAATCTGCCGGGCGATCAGGAGAAATGCGAGGCGCTTGGCGCTGAGATTCTGAAGCTCTGTGTTGAGGTGGGCGGCTGCCTGACCGGCGAGCATGGCGTGGGGATAGAGAAGCGCGACCTGATGGCGGTGCAGTATGGCCCCACCGATCTGGAGGCGCAGTTGCGGGTGAAAGACGTGTTTGACCCGAAATGGCTGCTCAATCCCGCCAAGGTTTTTCCGTTGCAGGTGACGGCCAGTCGTCGCGCGGGTTGAAAGCTTGGCGGGGGCTGTCTGCCCCCCACGGCCTTCGGCCCCCCCCCCCGAGGATATTTTTGAACAGATGAACGAGATGCGGCCAGCAAGCGAAGCGGAACTTTGCGAGATCATCCGGGCGGCCTCGGGGCCGCTGGTCGTGCGTGGCGGCGGCACGCGTGGGGCTTTGCCTGCGGGAGCGGTCCTGGAAACCGGCGGGCTGAACGGGGTCACGCTGTACGAGCCGGGCGCGCTGACGCTGGTGGCCGGGGCGGGGACGCCGGTCGCGGAACTGGAGGCGCTGCTGGCCACCGAGGGGCAGCGGCTGGCCTTCGAGGTGCCGGATCTGCGCGGACTGCTGGGGCGCGAGGGGACTTCGACCCTGGGGGGTGTCGTGGCCGAAAATGCCTCGGGTCCGCGCCGGGTTTCGGTGGGGGCCTGTCGCGACTTCTGCCTCGGCGTGCGTTTTGTCGACGGGCGCGGCGAGGTGATCCGCAATGGCGGCCGGGTGATGAAGAACGTAACCGGATATGATCTGGTGAAGCTGCTGGCGGGCAGCCGGGGGCGGCTGGGGGTCTTGACCGAAGTGGCCCTGAAGGTGCTGCCCCGCCCCGAGACGGAGGCGACGCTGTGCCTGTCCGGGCTGTCGGATGCGCAGGCTGTGGAGGCGCTGTCTGCCGCGCTGGGATCGCCCTATGAGGTCACGGGGACGGCGCATCTGCCGGGGCAGGGGACTTACCTGCGGATCGAAGGGTTCGAGGGATCGGTGCGCTACAGGCTGGAGCGGCTGCGCGCGGTGCTGGCATCTTACGGTGCGGGGGTGGAGGTGGCCTCGCCCTGGGCGGCGATCCGCGATGTCACGGCGCTTGCAGGGCGCCCCGGAGATCTTTGGCGGCTGTCCCTGCGCCCCTCCGAGGCGCCGGGCGTGGTGGCGCGTCTGGGGGCCGAGGCGGTCGTCTATGACTGGGGCGGCGGGCTGGTCTGGGCGCTGATGGCGCCGGGCAGCGATGTTGTCGGGCGGCTCGGCGCCTTTTCCGGCCATGCGACCTGTCTGCGGGGGGGAGTGGCAGGCCCGGAGGAGCCGCCGACGATTGCCACATTGACCAATGGCCTGCGTCTGCAGTTCGATCCGCGCGGGGTTTTCGCATGACGCTGCCATTCTGGGCAATGCAGGCCGGGCCGCCGGTCGTGGTGTATCTGTTGTTGTGCCTTCTGCCGCGCGGCTGGCCCTTCTGGGGTGGCTGCTTTCTGGCGTTGCTGGCAATGGGCGTGCTGTATCTGCGGGCTCTTGGGGCGGAAAACCTGCCGGGGCAGGTTCAGGCCATGGCGCTTGGTGTAGCCATCGCGCTGGCCGGGCTGGCACAGACGCTGCGGCAGGTTCTGCCTGCCCGGTTTTATCCGCTGGTGGTGATCGGGCTGCTGGCCATCCCCGGCGCCGGGCTTTATCTGACGGGACTGATCTGAAATGCAGACGAGCTTTACCCCCGAGCAACTGAAAGATCCCGGCATTGCACGGGCGAACCAGATCCTGCGGACCTGTGTGCATTGCGGCTTCTGCACCGCGACCTGCCCGACCTATCAGGTGTTGGGGGACGAGCTGGACAGCCCGCGCGGGCGCATCTACCTGATCAAGGATATGCTGGAAAGCGGGCGGCCTGCCGATGCGCAGACGGTGAAGCATATCGACCGTTGCCTGAGCTGCCTGGCCTGCATGACCACCTGCCCGAGCGGGGTGCATTACATGCATCTGGTGGATCACGCGCGGGAGTATATCGAGCAGACCTATCGCCGTCCCTGGCACGACCGGGCGCTGCGCTGGCTCCTGTCCCGGATCATCCCCTATCCGGGGCGGTTCCGGCTGGCGCTGCTGGGCGCCAAGATGGCGCGGCCCTTCGCGCGGCTGCTGCCGGACCGGCGATTGCGGGCCATGATCGCCATGGCACCGAAGCAGGTGCCTCCGGTCAGTCGCAATGACGATCCGCAGGTGTTTGCGGCGCAGGGCGCGGCGCGGATGCGGGTGGCGCTGCTGACGGGCTGTGCGCAAAAGGCGCTGAACACCGACATCAACGAGGCCACCATCCGGCTGTTGCGCCGGCTGGGGTGCGAGGTGGTTGTGGCCAAAGGCATGGGTTGCTGCGGGGCGCTGACGCATCACATGGGGCGCAGCGGCGAAAGCCATGCGCAGGCCGGAGCCAATATCGCGGCCTGGATGGTGGAAAAGCGTGGTGCGGGGCTGGATGCGGTGGTCATCAATACCTCGGGCTGCGGCACCACGGTCAAGGATTACGGCCATATGTTCCGCAACGATCCCTTGGCGGGGGATGCGGCGGCGGTGTCTGCCATGGCGCTGGACATCAGCGAACTTCTCGCAAGGCTTGGACTGCCCGAGGGTGCGCCGAAGGGGCTGCGTGTGGCCTATCATGCTGCCTGTTCGCTGCAACACGGGCAACAGGTGAAGACCGCGCCAAAAGACCTGCTGAAACGCGTGGGGTTCGAGGTGGTGGAACCTGCCGACAGTCATCTGTGCTGCGGTTCGGCCGGCACCTACAACCTGTTGCAGCCCGAACTTTCGGCTGAGTTGAAGCGCCGCAAGGTGGCAACGCTGGAGGCGAAGGCGCCGCAGATCATCGCGGCGGGCAATATCGGCTGCATGATGCAGATCGGGTCGGGAACCGGGGTGCCGGTGGTTCATACGGTCGAATTGCTGGATTGGGCGACCGGCGGTCCGGTGCCGCGCGCCCTTGCCAGCGGCGGGCTTTTGTCACAATCCTGAGGGGTGTGCCGCGATACGGCCACAGGATTGCCCTGCGGGGCCGCTAGGCCGGGGGAATGATGATCCGACGCGCCCTTCTGTTATTGCTGCTGTGCGCCTTGCCTGCCGGGGCGCAGGACAGCCATTTGCGCAGCTTGCAGACGGGCGATGACAGCAGGGGCTGGAATGCGGTGGGGCGGCTGAACCTTGGCCGGCGGGGCTTCTGCACCGGGGCGCTGATCGCGCCGGATCTGGTGCTGACTGCCGGGCATTGCCTGTTCGACAAGGAGACTGGCGCCCGCATCGACCCGACCACCATTGAATTTCTCGCGGGCTGGCGCAATGGCCGGGCCGAAGCCTATCGTGGTGTGCGCCGTGCGATTGCGCATCCCGATTTCGTCTATGGCGGGGACGAGCGGCTGGACCGCGTCAGTCACGATCTTGCGTTGATCCAGCTGGACCGCCCGATCCGCATGCCTTCGATCGAGCCGTTTGGGATCGGGGATCAACCGCTGCGGGGGGATACTGTCGGTGTCGTATCCTATGCGAAGGACCGGGCTGAAGCGCCGTCGATGCAGGATGCCTGCGAGGTGCTGGGCCAGAAGCCTGAAATGCTGGTGCTGAGCTGCGATGTCGATTTCGGCTCGTCCGGCGCGCCGGTGTTTTCGATGCTGGGCGGTATCGCGCGTGTTGTTTCGGTCGTTTCGGCCAAGGCTGAAGTTGAGGGGCGCAAGGTTGCGCTGGGCACATCGCTGGCCAAGCCGCTGGAGGATCTGCGGCAGGCGATCTCTGCCGAAGGGCGACCGGGGAAGGTGCGGGTGCTGTCGGGCGGCGGTGCCGGAAACTTCTTCAAGCCCTGAGCTTTACGGGGCCGGGGGAAACAGCCGCAGCAGATGCCGGGTGGCCCGTTCTGCGCGGACCTTGCACTCAGTATCGTTCAGCGCCGGAATGGCGCCGATAACGCGGCGCAGTTGAAGATCCCCTGCCAGCAGGGCCAGCCAGAGGTCGGCGAGCGCCTCGGGTGTTTCGTCGCCGGGGGCGATCTGGCACGCAGCCGCCATGCGGGCGATCAGATCGGCGATGCGCGGCATGACCGTGGCGCGGCCGCCTGCGGCAAGTTCGGCCCCCAGCGCGCCAGTGGCATCGGCTGCCGCTGCGCGATTGAGCGCGACCGCCCGCGGCCCGGTCAGCAGCGCCAGCAGGCTTTCGCCTACGGCAATCAGCGTCGCGGCTCCGGCGGTGCCTGCCTGTCCGTCCAGCACCTGCTGCACCGTTTCCGCATTCCGGGCGATCAGTGCCCGGAACAGGCCGGGCTTGTCGCCGTACCAGCTGTAGAGCGTTTCCATCGACGCGCCCGCGCGCCGGGCCAGCGCCTGCATCGTGGCCCCGGCGTAGCCCTTCTCCTCCAGCAAGGCATAGGCGGCATCCTCGATCTGGGTCTGGCGGCGCAGGCGGGCCTCTTCGCGCATGGGTGTCTCCGGTTCAGCTTCGGCGGGTAACCAGCACAAGCGATACCGCCGTGGCGAAAAGCGCAAGTCCTGAGGCGATGCAGCGCAGCAGGTTGGCCTGTTGCCATGGGCCGGAATAATCAGCCCAGATCCGCGCGGCCTGGTCCGGGGTGAGTGGCAGGCTGACCTGCGCCAGAGCCTGATTCATCGGGATATTCACCTGTGCGGTGAACAGCGTCACGCCCAGACCGTAGCAGGCCAGCGCGATGGCCAGTGCCATGGCCGCGCCCCTTACCTGCGTCAGCATGGCTGTGGCGAGGGTGATCAGCAGCGCCACAGGCGTGCCGAAATAGCCAAGGCCGAAGGCCATATTGCGTACCGAGGCATTCATGGCCTGCATTGCGGCGATGGCGGTTTCCGGCTCGATCCGGTCCAGCCCGCGCAGGGTCGATACGCTCCAGGCATAGAAGAAGCCGAAGATCGCGCCGCAGCCCAGAAGGCTAAGGAGGGTGAGGCAGAGAAGGGGAAGGTTGCGCATGGCGGTTCCGAAATAACCGTAATTGGTATTTCGGATAATCCGTAATTTAAGTTACGGATTCGGTCAAGCGTCGCAGTAATGCAAAACGCGCCGCCCACGGGGGCGGCGCGCCTTGCCTTTCAGCGATCGACCGGAGGGGGTCAGTTCGCCATGGCAAGCTGTTTCGGCAGGCGGAAGGTCCAGACCGTGCCGCCCTGATTAAGGTAGTTCACCTTCTTGGCGACCTCACCACCCCACAGCGGAACGGCGCCACCCCAGCCCGACACGACCGAGACATATTGCTCGCCGTCGGCTTCCCAGGTGACCGGCTGGCCGACGATGCCCGAGCCGGTCTGGAACGACCACAGCTTTTCGCCGGTGGTGTCATCCAGCGCGATGAACTCGCCTTCAGGTGTCCCGAAGAACACCAGACCGCCGGCCGTGGTCATCACGCCACCCCACAGCGGGGCCTCGTTCTTGTATTCCCACTTCCATTCGCCGGTGGCCGGGTCGATGGCCTTCAGGCTGCCGATATGATCTTCGTAGTTCGGCTTGATGGTGAAGCCCGATCCCAGATAGGCGGCGCCCTTCTTGTAGCTGACCGGCTCGTTCCAGATATCCATGCCCCATTCGTTCGAGGGAACGTAGAACAGGCCGGTATGCTGGCTGTAGGCCATCGGCATCCAGTTCTTGCCGCCAAGGAACGAAGGCGAGGCAAAGACCATTTCACCTTTGGCGCCATCGGCGGCCTTGGACGGATCGCCGGGGCGGTTCTCTTCGTTGAAGATCGGGCGGCCGGTCTCGTCGATGCCCTTGGCCCAGGTGATGTCCTTCACGAAAGGCCAGGCGTTCAGGAACTTCCCGTCCTCGCGGTTCAGGACGTAGAAGAAGCCGTTCCGGTCGGCGGTGGCGAATTTCTTCGCGCCGTCCTTGTCGGTGAAGGCCACGACCTCGTTCACGCCGTCATAATCCCAGCCTTCGCGCGGGGTGGTCTGGAAGTGCCATTTGATCTCGCCGGTCTTCGGGTCCATCCCGATGCGCGAGGCGGCATAGAGATTGTCGCCCTTGTTACCCTCGACCGGGGTGCCCGCGTTGCGCAGGTGGCTGTTCCAGGGGGCGGGGTTGCCTGCCCCGAAGATCAGCGTGTCGGTTTCGATATCATACGAGCCGCCAAGCCAGGTCGCACCGCCGCCGGTTTTCCACATGTCGCCCGGCCAGGTCGCGTTGAGCGTCCCGGTCATGGTGCTTTCCTTGCCCATGTAGGTGCCCATGTTGCCTTCGATGGTCGGACGGGTCCAGACCAGCTCGCCGGTATTGGCATCCCGGGCCTGCACCTCGCCAATGATCCCGAATTCGCCACCCGAGTTGCCGGTGATGACCAGCCCGTTCACCACCAGCGGCGCGGCGGTGTAGCTGTAGCCTTCCTTGTAGTCGGCGATCTTCTTGTTCCAGACCACGTCGCCGGTCTTGGCGTTCAGTGCGACGATCCGTGCATCCAGCGTGCCGAAATAGATATTGTCGCCATAGATGGCGGCGCCACGGTTGATGACGTCGCAGCAGGGCAGGATGCCCTCGGGCAGGCGGGCGTCGTATTGCCAGACTTCCTTGCCGGTCGCCAGATCCACGGCATAAATCCGCGAATAGGAGGCGGTCACATACATCATCCCGTCATAGACGAGCGGCTGCGTTTCCTGCCCGCGCTGTTTTTCCCCCCCGAACGAGAAGGCCCAGGCTGGCACAAGGTTCTTCACATTGTCCTTGTTCAGCGTCGTCAGCGGGCTGAAGCGCTGGAGGTCGCGGCCCATGCCGTTGGTCAGCACGTCACCCGTCGATTCGGCGTCCTTGGCGAGATCTTCCTCCGTCACGCCCGAAAACGCCGGGGCGGCGGCCAGCACTGCGGCCGTCACGGCCACGATAAAGCGGTTCATCTGTTTCCTCCCTTGGATGATCCGTCGGAGACCTCAGCGCCTCGCTCCCTCCTGCGGAGACACGGTTCTCGGGGGGTATCATCGTCCCGGTCACGGGGGCGTGAAAATTGCACCATGGTCGTAAGGGGGCAGGGCAGGCAGCAAAACGGCCCGGCGCACCCTCCTGCGCCGGGCCGTTCCGGGCTTGCGCCGGGGGCGTTTAATGCGCCGCGCTCTGGCGCAGCCAGGTCAGGATGAATTCCTGCTCCACCGGGTCGGTGATCCCGACATGACGCATCCGGGTGCCGGGGATCAGGCCCTGATTATCCTCCATCCAGGCCCGGATCGCGCCTTCGGTCCAGGTGATGCCCGCCGCTTTCAGCGCCGCGGAATAGGGGTATCCTTCCACCGATCCGGCCTTGCGGCCAATGATACCCTCCAGCGGCGGGCCATAGCTTTTGTCTTTACTGTCAATGGCATGGCAGCGGCGGCATTCGGCGTCAAAGAACTTTTGCCCGGCCTCGGCCTTGATGGCGCCGACATTGGGGCTTTCGGCCAGTGCCGGTGCCGCGGCCAGCAACAGCGTGATGAGAGAGATGCGGAGGGTCATGCCCGTCTCCTGTCTTTCGGGAAGCGCGTTTCCTGGTCCCGGTATCGCGCCGCGTCAGGGTGGGGGCGTTGATGCAGGTCAAGCCCCGCCTCGTGCTTTGGTCGTAGTTCGCGCGGACCCGCCCCGACGCTTTGGTCGAATAGGCATCCGGTCATTGCCTGCTATCCTGTACGGCAAGCTTTGGGAGGAGCCGATGAGTTTCACGCGCCACATGATCGCCGCCACCGTTCTGGCGCTGTCCTCCACGACCGCATGGGCCGGGGACATGATGTTGCGCATCGCGACACAACTTTCGGGTACGGTGAACTGGGAACTGACCACGCTGCATGAACGCGGCTTCGACACCGCCAACGGCTTCCGGCTGGAGGTGCAGGATGTCGCCGCAGGCCCCGCCGCGCAGGTGGCGTTTCAGGCAGGCGAGGTGGATGCCATCGTGTCGGACTGGCTCTGGGTCGCGCGCAAGCGGGCGGAGGGCGAGGATTATGTCTTCATCCCCTACAGTCGCGCGGTGGGGGCGCTGCATGTGCCAAAGGACAGCAAGGCGCAGGGGCTTGCCGATCTGAAGGGCGGCAAGATCGGCATAGCGGGTGGGCCGGTCGACAAAAGCTGGCTGATCCTGCGCGCTTACAGCCGCAAGGAGCTGGGTTTCGAGCTTCAGGAGGCGACAGAACAGGTGTTCGGTGCGCCGCCGCTGATCTTTGAAACCGCGCTTGCGGGCGAGTTGGATGGCGCGGTGAACTTCTGGCATTTCGGCGCCAAGATGGAGGCGGCGGGAATGCGCCCGCTGATCACCGTGGCCGAGGCGGGTGCGGCGCTGGGGCTGGACCCGGATACGCCGCTGCTGGGCTATGTGGTGCGCGGCGATCTTCTGCGGGACAAGCCCGCGCTGGTGCAGGGATTTGCCGCGGCCAGCCGCGCCACCAAGGAGGTTCTGGCAACTGATGATGCGGCATGGCAGGCGCTGCGGCCGCTGATGAATGCGAAAACCGATGCTCAGTTCGAGGCGCTGAAGGCGGGCTTCCGCGCAGGCATTCCCGCGCCCGGCCCGGTGGACGAGGCGGCGGCAGGGCGGCTGCTGGCGATCATGGCGGACCTCGGCGGCGCTGATCTGGTCGGCAAGATGGACAGCCTGCCGGGCGGTGTGTTCCTTGCTCCCGGCGGCTGAGGCTCCGGTGGCCGAAGCGCTGGCGCTGCGGCTTGCCCGTGCCGGGCACGGGATGGTGCAGGTGCTGGGGCCGCTGGATCTTCGGCTGGCCGCTGGGGAAACCGTGGCGATCTGTGGACCATCAGGGGTGGGAAAGACCACGCTTTTGCGCATCCTCGCGGGGCTGCATCGTGACTGGCAGGGTAGGCTGACGCTTCCCGGTCGGCTGGCGATGGTGTTTCAGGAACCCGTTCTGTTGCCCTGGCGCAATGCGCAGGACAATCTCACTCTTGCCACCGGCTGCGATGTCGGGGTGGCGCGGGCAGCGCTGGCGCGTGTGGGTCTGGCTGACAAGGCCAGGGCACTGCCCGGCGCGCTGTCGCTGGGCCAGCAACGGCGACTGGCGCTGGCGCGTGCCTTTGCCGCGCAGCCCGATGTGCTGCTGATGGATGAACCTTTCGTGTCGCTGGACCCGGCGCTGACCGACGAGATGATGGCCCTGCTGGAAGCGGAACGTGCACGGCGCCCCATGGCCACAATCCTCGTGACCCATGCCCCGGCAGAGGCGGCGCGGCTGGCCGACCGCCTGCTGCGCCTGGAGGGCAGCCCCGCGCGCCTAGTCTAGAACATTGGCGCGTATTTCCAGTTGTCGGCATCCGGCGTGACCTCATCAAGGTCGTAATCCGCCGCGCGCAGCCGCTGGGCCACGGAAAGGCCCATATCCGCCGCCCGATCCACCAGTGCGCGCCCCGCTTCCTCGTCCCGCCGCGTGCCCCGGCCGCGCATCTGGTCCAGCCCGTAGTTGAACATGCCGACCGGATCGCCCGCCTCGGCGGCCATGCGGTCATAATCCGCTGCCGCATCGGGGTCCTCCGGCGCGCCAAAGCCATTGTCCTCAAGATAGGACATCCATGTCATCGCGCCGGTGTAGCCGTCGGCAACGCAGGCTTCGAACAGCCGCCGCGCCATTTCGTGCTGGCCCGATTTGGTCATCAGATAGCCGGAGGCGCAGGTGGTCATCGAGGTTTCGCCTTCCATCGCGTCGGTCAGTGCGCGATTCAGCGACAACTCCTCGGGGTTCAGCGTGCCCTGCTCCGGTGCCTCGGCAAAGGCGGGCAGCGTGGACAGGGCCAGGCAAAGCACGGCGCGATTGATCATGGCAGTTTCCTCATCCCGGTAGGACAGCATAACGCCGAATCGGCCGTTACCCCATGCGACCATGGTCGCCCGCCGGGACACCTAATTCCCGTTTGGCGGGGGGGGGGCGCGGTAAGTGGCGGAATGTCGCAGGGCAGGGCGCGAAGCCATGCCGCAGTCCGGTAACAAAGAGGCCCGAAAAGACGAAAGCCGCGCAACCTGATCGGGTTGCACGGCTTTTCGCAAGTCTTGGTGCCCAGAAGAGGACTCGAACCTCCACGCCTTGCGGCACTGGTACCTGAAACCAGCGCGTCTACCAATTCCGCCATCTGGGCGATGTCGTGACGCGGCTTCTATGCGGGCGCCGGAGGGCTGTCAACAGACGAAATCAACAGATGAAATGCGGCGCCGGAAAACCAAAAGGCCCGGCGCCTTTGCAGGAGCCGGACCTTTTGGTCTTGGTGCCCAGAAGAGGACTCGAACCTCCACGCCTTGCGGCACTGGTACCTGAAACCAGCGCGTCTACCAATTCCGCCATCTGGGCGATGTCGTGAGCCGGTATCTACGGATGCCGCGCGGGGGTGTCAACAGGGGGAATCGCAAAATCTTCACAGGATTTGCGACTTGTTTGGAAATCCCCTTAAAGTTATGGAGACAGGCGAAAATGCAGCATCCGGGAAGGGCTCGTAGCATGAGCAAGCTGGTCACGATCTTCGGGGGTTCGGGCTTCGTGGGGCGCTATGTGGCGCGGCGCATGGCGAAAGAAGGCTGGCGCGTGCGCGTGGCCGTCCGTCGCCCGAATGAGGCGCTGTTCGTGCGCCCCTATGGCGTTGTGGGCCAGGTGGAGCCTGTGCTGTGCAACATCCGTGACGATGCAAGCGTGCGTGCGGCGCTGGCCGGTGCCGATGCCGTGGTGAACTGCGTGGGCATCCTGAATGCCGTCGGCAAGAACAGCTTTGATGCCGTGCAGGCCGAGGGTGCGGGCCGGGTGGCCCGGCTGGCGGCCGGGGCGGGTGTGACCCGTCTGGTGCATATCTCGGCGCTGGGTGCCGAGAAGGACAGCGACAGCGATTACACGCGCACCAAGGCCGAGGGCGAGGTCGCCGTTCTGGCTGCCTTCCCATCTGCGGTGATCCTGCGGCCCTCGATCATCTTCGGGAACGAGGATGGCTTCTTCAACCGCTTCGCCGCCATGGCGCGGATGACCCCGGTGATTCCGATGTTCGGCGCCGCGACCCGGTTCCAGCCCGTGCATGTCGAGGATGTGGCCGCGGCCGCCGTGAAAGGCGCCCTGGGTCAGGCCGCGCCGGGCATCTATGAACTGGGCGGGCCGGATGCCGAAAGCTTCCATGACCTGATGAAGGGCATGCTGCATGTCATCAATCGCCGTCGCCTGTTGCTGCCGCTGCCGCGTTTCGTCGGCCGGCTGATTGCCTTCGGTTTCGATGTGGTGCAGGCGGTCACGCTGGGCCTGATCGAGAACAAGGTTCTGACCGGCGACCAGCTGAAGAACCTTTACCGCGACAATGTGGTGGCGCCGGGCGCCAGGGGCTTCGCCGATCTGGGCATCCAGCCCGCCGCCATGGGGGCGGTGCTGCCCGATTACCTGTGGCCCTATCGTCCGTCCGGCCAGTACGACGCGATCAAGGCTTCGGCGAAGAACCTGCGCAAGGCCTGATCCATGGCTGACCAGTCGCTGCTGAGCGCCGCGGTCCTCGGCATTGTCGAGGGCCTGACCGAGTTCATTCCGGTCTCCTCGACCGGGCATCTGCTGCTTCTGGGGCATTTCATCGGCTTCGAAAGCGCGGGCAAGACCTTCGAGGTGGTGATCCAGCTGGGCGCGGTGCTGGCTGTGCTGTCGGTCTATTCGGCGAAGCTGTGGCAGGTCTTTTCCACCGCCCGCACCGACCCCAAAGCATTCCGCTTTATCATCGCGGTGGCGCTTGCCTTTCTGCCCGCCGTTGTGGTGGGCGTGCTGGCGCATGATTTCATCAAACGCGTGCTGTTCGAAACCCCGATGCTGGTGGCGATCAACCTGATCTGGGGCGGGGCGGTGCTGCTGTGGGTCGACCGCATGAAGCTGGAGCCCCGCTATGAGGACGCCATGGATGTGCCGCTGGGCGTGGCGCTGAAAATCGGCCTGTTCCAGTGCCTTGCGATGATCCCCGGCGTCTCGCGGTCCGGGTCGACCATCGTCGGTGGGCTGCTGATGGGCGTGGGCAAGCGCGGTGCGGCGGAGTTTTCGTTCTTCCTGTCGATGCCGACCATGGGGGCGGCCTTCGCCTATGACCTGTGGAAAAGCCGGCACATGCTGGACAGCAGTGCCATGACCGAAATCGCGGTGGGTTTCGTGCTGGCGCTGATCTCGGCGATTCTGGTGGTGAAATGGCTGCTCGGCTACGTCTCGCGCCATGGCTATGCGCTGTTCGGCTGGTGGCGAATCATGGTCGGCGCAGTGGCTTTGACGGCGCTTTCATTGGGGTTTTGATTTGATAGGTAAATTGTGCTGACCTAAATTCTGGAATTTAAGTCAGCACATCAGACGTTTTTCAGCAAAAAGCTGTATTTAGGTCAGTTTTGCTGACTTTTATTCGAATCCGGCCCGGAGTATCAATGCGCACCCACCGATTTGCCGAGGGAGGCGTGGCTCATGGCCAAGGAACGGATGCTTCAGTTTGTGACCGTCGAACGGGAAATGCCCGAGAAGCGTCCGGCCGATCTGCGTGCGCAGGATTTCCATGAAATCTATCGGGAATTTGCCGCACAGAAGGCGGCGGAACAGGCCAGCCGGTGCAGCCAGTGCGGCGTGCCCTATTGCCAGTCGCATTGCCCGCTGCACAACAATATCCCCGACTGGCTGCGCATGACGGCCTCGGGCCGTCTGGAAGAAGCCTATGCGCTGAGCCAGGCGACCAATACCTTCCCCGAGATTTGCGGCCGCATCTGCCCGCAGGACCGGCTGTGCGAAGGCAATTGCGTGATCGAGCAATCGGGCCATGGCACCGTGACCATCGGCTCGGTCGAGAAGTACATCACCGATACGGCCTGGGAAAACGGCTGGGTGAAGCCGGTGAAACCGGCCGTGGAACGCGCTGAAAGCGTGGGTATCATCGGCGCGGGTCCGGGCGGGCTTGCTGCGGCCGACATGCTGCGCCGCAAGGGCTTTCAGGTCACGGTCTATGATCGCTATGACCGCGCGGGTGGCCTGCTGACCTATGGCATCCCCGGCTTCAAGCTGGAAAAGCCGGTGGTCATGCAGCGCATTGACCAGCTGGAAGCCTCGGGCGTGAACTTCGTGATGAACTGCAAGGTCGGCGAGGATCTGAGCTTCGATGCCATCCGGGGCCAGCATGACGCGGTGCTGATTGCGACCGGCGTCTACAAGATGCGCGACGTCGGCGGGCCGGGTGTCGGCCAGAAGGGCATTGTACAGGCACTGGATTACCTGACCGCCTCGAACCGCAAGAGCTTTGGCGATGAGGTCGAGGCCTTTGACAACGGCGATCTGGATGCCAGCGGTAAGCGCGTGGTGGTGATCGGCGGCGGCGATACGGCGATGGACTGCGTGCGCACCGCGATCCGTCAGGGCGCGACCTCGGTCAAGTGCCTCTATCGCCGCGACAAGGCCAATATGCCGGGCTCGCGCCGTGAAACGCAGAATGCCGAGGAAGAGGGCGTCGAATTCGTCTGGCTGGCGGCGCCCAAGGGCTTTGCCGGGAATGGGGCGGTTGAAGGCGTGATGGTGCAGAAGATGCGCCTTGGCGCTCCTGATGCGACCGGCCGCCAGACCCCCGAGGTGATCGAGGGCGCGGATTACGTCGAACCCGCCGATCTGGTGATCACGGCACTTGGGTTCGAGCCGGAGGATCTGCCGGTGCTCTGGGGCGTGCCGGAACTGGCCGTGACCCGCTGGGGCACCGTCAAGGCAGATTTCCAGACCCATCAGACCGCGCTTCCGGGTGTGTTCGCGGCGGGAGATATCGTGCGCGGCGCCAGCCTCGTGGTCTGGGCGATCCGCGACGGACGCGAGGCGGCCGATGCGATCGAGGCCTATCTGGCGCAACCCGCCAGCGTCGCCGCCGAATAAGGGCTGGCGCCGGGAATCCCTTGTCTGCCGTGTGATGCGGCAGTCTTTCTGACCTGAAAAGAGAGGGCCCGATCATGGGCGAGACGGCACCAGCATCGGCGGAAGGCAGCGCAGCGGCGCCTTCGTCGCGTGCTGCCCGCCCGGATGTGGAAATTTCGACGCTGCGGGATGACCGTGCGCTGCGCGTCTGGCGTCATCGCGGGCGCGGGCGCCGTCTTGTCGTCTGCTTTTCGGGGGTGGGTCGCTATCAGCGCCGCCCGCCACGGCTTGAATTTGCCAAAACGGCCAGCGCCTCGGGGCGCGATCATGTGCTTTACATCGCCGATGTCCGCCGCAGCTGGCTGAACGCCCCGGGGTTGATCGAGGAGGTCGTCGCCCTGGTCGAGGCCGAGGCGGTCGAGGTTGGCGCGACCCAGGTGGTCAGCATGGGGCATTCACTGGGCGGCTTTTCGGCTCTGGCCCTGGGCGGCTTCACGCGTGTGGACAGCGCGCTGGCGCTGTCGCCACAGCTTTCGGTCGATCCGGCGGTGGTGCCGGACGAAACGCGCTGGAAATCCTTTCGCGACCGGATCGAGACTTATCGCATTTCCGATGTGCGCAGTGTGATGGCACGGGCCACCCAGCATTACATCATCTATGGCACCCACCGTTCGGAGCGCGCGCAACTGCGGCTGCTGCGCCCGGCAACGAATACGCATTGCTTCACGCTGCCCGGTGTGCGGCACGATACCGTCATGCGCATGTTTCATGCGGGTATTCTGGATGATGCGGTGCAACTGGCCTTCGGGCGGCGCACCCGCCGGTTACGGAAAATGCTGTCTGACGCGCTGGATGGCGTGCAGCTTGCAGTTCCTGTCGAGGAGGACGCGGCATGAAATACGGGATCGTCTTGTTTCTGGCACTGGCGGCGTCTCCGGCGCTGGCAGGAAGTTTCACGCCCCCGGCGGGCTGCGAAACCTATCTGACAGTGCAATCGCGCGGCTGCCGCGTCTCGAACCACTATACCTGCACGGCCGATCAGCCCGGCGACAAATGGCGTGCCGACTTCGATCAGGAGGGGATCTTCTTCCTGAGCCGGATCGACCGGGAAACCCAATGGGTTGAAAGCTTCGAGATGAACCCGCGTGTGCGGCAGACGCTGGATGCCAACCCCGCCGACCCCGCCAGTTTCGATGCGCTGCTGGGCGGACGTGACGATTTCGATTTCCGGCTGTCCAAAGACGATGGCTCGCGCAGCCATGTCACCGGCTATGACGCACTGACCGGCAAAAGCTTTGTGATTGACGGCGTGACACTGCAGCAGACCGAATTCGAGTTCACTGAAACCGATCTCGACGGCAATGTCATGCGCCACGCGCGCGGTAACGAATACATCCATCCCGAATGGCGGATGTTCTTTGCCGGTCCGTCGGAATGGGATGAAAACGGCGAGTGGTTTCCTTCGGATGGCAGCCCGGTGCAGTTCATCCAGCCGGGCGAGCCGGGCTTTGCCGCCACCCAGCCGATTTTTGAATGCGGTGCGCTGATGTCTCAGGCGCCGGGGAACCCGTTGCTGCAAAAGGTGCGCCATGAGCCATGATCTGACCGGACATTGCCTGTGCGGAGCGGTGCAGGTGACCGTGCGCAACCCCGCGCACGAGCTTGGGGCCTGCCATTGCGCCATGTGCCGCCGTTGGACCGGGGTTGCCTTTGTCACACTGGATGTACCCGAGGCCGATCTGACCGTGACGGGCAGTGAACACATCCGCTCCTACGCCTCCTCGGACTGGGCTGAGCGCAGCTTCTGTGGCACCTGCGGGTCCGCGCTGTGGTATCGGCTGAAGCCGGGTGTGGGGCCGACCGATTATTACATGGCTGCGGGCCTTCTGGACGATCTGTCCGGGCAGCGGCTGGAACGCGAAATCTATATCGACCGGAAGCCCGGAGCCTTTGCCTTCGCCGGTCCGACCCAGCAGATGACCGAGGCCGAGTTTCTGGCCACGTTGCAAGCCAATCCCGAGGAGTAAGCCATGACGATCTATGATGAAGCCTGGGTGAAGGCCGAAGAGGAAAAGCGCCGCTTCATGGGCGAACATGGCCTGTGGCGCGAGGATGACGAACATTCCTCCTGCGGCGTGGGTCTGGTCGCCTCGATCAGTGGCAAACCTTCGCGCAAGGTGGTGGATGCGGGTCTGGATGCACTGCGCGCGATCTGGCACCGCGGCGCGGTCGATGCCGATGGCAAGACGGGCGACGGCGCGGGCATCCATGTGCAGATCCCGGTGAAATTCTTCTACGATCAGGTCCGCCGCACGGGCCATGAGGCCGACCCGAAGAAGCTGATCGCGGTGGGGCAGGTCTTCCTGCCGCGCACCGATTTCGCCGCGCAGGAACGCTGCCGCACGATCGTCGAAACCGAAGTGCTGCGCATGGGCCATTATATCTATGGCTGGCGTCACGTTCCGGTGGATACGTCGGTGCTGGGCGAAAAGGCCAATGCGACGCGGCCCGAGATCGAGCAGATCCTGATCCGTTGTGAAAAGGACATCGACCACGAACAGTTCGAGCGTGAGCTTTACATCATCCGTCGCCGGATCGAGAAGGCGGTGACGGCTGCCGGGATCGCGGGCTGCTACCTGTGCAGCCTGTCCTGCCGCAGCATCATCTACAAGGGCATGATGCTGGCCGAGCAGGTTTCGGTCTTCTACCCGGATCTTCAGGACGAGCGGTTCGAATCCACCTTCGCCATCTATCACCAGCGCTATTCCACCAACACCTTCCCGCAATGGTGGCTGGCGCAGCCCTTCCGCATGCTCGCCCATAACGGCGAGATCAACACGCTGAAGGGCAACGTCAACTGGATGCGCAGCCATGAGATCCGCATGGCCTCGTCGGCCTTCGGGGAAATGGCCGAGGACATCAAGCCGATCATCCCCTCGGGCACGTCGGACAGCGGCGCGCTGGACGCGGTGTTCGAGGTTCTGGTGCGCTCGGGCCGGTCGGCACCGATGGCCAAGACCATGCTGGTCCCCGAAGCCTGGAGCAAGACGACCGCCGACATGCCGCAGGCCTGGGCGGATATGTATGCATATTGCAACGCGGTGATGGAGCCGTGGGACGGCCCGGCCGCGCTGGCGATGACCGATGGCCGCTGGGTCTGCGGCGGGCTGGACCGCAACGGCCTGCGCCCGATGCGCTATGTCGTCACCGGCGATGGCCTGCTGATCGCGGGGTCCGAAGCGGGTATGGTGCCGGTGGACGAAGGCACGATCCGTGAAAAAGGCGCGCTCGGTCCGGGGCAGATGATTGCCGTCGATACCAAGGAGGGCAAGCTTTACCACGACGCCGAGATGAAGGACCGTCTGGCCCGCAGCCAGCCCTACAGCGAATGGATCGAGAAGGTCGTCGACCTGAACTCGATGCTGCGCGACATCCCGGAAGAACAGACCTTCACGGGCGCGGCGCTGCGCAAGCGCCAGATCGCGGCGGGCTATACGGTCGAGGAGCTGGAGCAGGTTCTGGCTCCGATGGCCGAGGACGGCAAGGAAATGATCGCCTCGATGGGTGATGATACGCCGGTCGCGGTGCTGTCGAAGCAATATCGGCCGCTGAGCCATTTCTTCCGCCAGAACTTCAGCCAGGTCACCAACCCGCCGATCGACTCATTGCGCGAAACGCGGGTGATGAGCCTCAAGACCCGGTTCGGCAACCTGAAGAACGTCTTGGATGAATCGAGCGCCCAGACCGAGATTCTGGTTCTGGAAAGCCCGTTCATTGCCAATATCGAATATCAGGTGATGCTGAAGCAGTTCGGCGCGCAGGTTGCGGTCATCGACTGCACCTTCCCGGCGGACAGCGATCAGGAGGCGCTGCGTCTGGGGCTGGAGCGTATCCGCGCCGAGGCTGAGGATGCCGTGCGGTCGGGCGCCGCGCATCTGGTGCTGACGGACGAGCATCAGGGCGAGGGCAAGGTGGCGATGCCGATGATCCTCGCTACCAGCGCGGTGCACAGCTGGCTGACGCGGAAGGGCCTGCGGACCTTCACCTCGCTGAACGTGCGTGCGGCGGAATGCATCGACCCGCATTACTTTGCGGTGCTGATCGGCTGCGGCGCAACCACGGTGAACCCTTATCTGGCGCAGGACAGCATTGCGGACCGCATCGCGCGCGGTCTGCTGGAAGGCAGCCTGACCGAGGCGATGCGCCGCTACCGCGACGCCATCGACGCGGGCCTTCTGAAGATCATGGCGAAGATGGGGATTTCCGTCATCTCGTCCTATCGTGGCGGTCTGAATTTCGAGGCGGTGGGCCTGTCGCGTGCCATGGTGGCCGAATACTTCCCCGGCATGCACAGCCGCATCTCGGGGATCGGGCTGCACGGCATCCAGCAGAAGCTGCAAGAGGCCCATGCGAAGGGCTGGCGCGGCGGCAGCGACGTTCTGCCCATCGGCGGTTTCTACAAGGCGCGGCGCTCGGGCGAGAAACACGCCTGGGAAGCCCAGACCATGCATATGCTGCAAGCGGCCTGCGACCGGGCATCCTATGACATCTGGAAGCAGTACAGCGCCTCGATGCGGGCCAATCCGCCGATCCACATCCGTGATCTGCTGGACATCAAGCCGCTGGGCAAGCCGGTGCCGATTGAAGAGGTCGAGTCGATCACCTCGATCCGCAAGCGGTTCGTGACGCCGGGCATGTCGCTGGGGGCGCTGTCGCCCGAGGCGCACATGACGCTGAACATCGCCATGAACCGGATCGGCGCCAAATCCGACTCGGGCGAGGGAGGCGAAGATCCGGCGCACCAGCATCCGTTCCCGAACGGCGATAACCCCTGCGCCAAGATCAAGCAGGTGGCGAGTGGTCGTTTCGGTGTGACGGCGGAATACCTGAACGCCTGCGAGGAACTGGAAATCAAGGTTGCCCAGGGCGCCAAGCCCGGCGAGGGCGGCCAGCTTCCGGGCATGAAGGTGACCGAACTGATCGCGCGGCTGCGCCACAGCACCAAGGGCGTGACGCTGATCTCGCCCCCGCCGCACCACGACATCTATTCGATCGAGGATCTGGCACAGCTCATCTACGACCTGAAGCAGATCAACCCGCGCTGCAAGGTGACGGTGAAGCTGGTTTCGGCCAGCGGCGTCGGCACCATCGCAGCGGGTGTGGCCAAGGCCAAGGCGGATATCATTCTGATTTCCGGTCATAACGGCGGCACGGGCGCCAGCCCCGGCACCTCGATCAAATACGCGGGCCTGCCGTGGGAAATGGGCCTGACCGAGGCGCATCAGGTGCTGACCATGAACAACCTGCGCGAGCGGGTGACGCTGCGCACCGACGGTGGTCTGCGCACGGGCCGCGACGTGGTGATTGCCGCGATGCTGGGGGCCGAGGAATACGGCATCGGCACCGCCGCCCTGATCGCCATGGGCTGTATCATGGTGCGGCAGTGCCAGTCGAACACCTGTCCGGTGGGCGTCTGCACCCAGAACGTCGATCTGCGCAAGAAGTTCACGGGCTCCGCCGACAAGGTGGTGAACCTGATCACCTTCTATGCGCAGGAAGTGCGCGAAATCCTCGCCTCCATCGGCGCACGTTCGCTGGACGAGATCATCGGTCGCCCCGATCTGCTGAGCCAGGTCAGCCGCGGGTCCGAGGCGCTGGACGATCTGGACCTGAACCCGCTGCTGATCACGGTCGACGGCTCGCAGAAGGTGACCTACGACCGTTCGAAACCGCGCAATGCGGTGCCGGATACGCTGGATGCGGAAATCGTCAAGGATGGCGCGCGCTTCTTCGAGGATGGCGAGAAGATGCAGCTCTCCTATGCTGTGCGCAACACGCTGCGGACCATCGGCACGCGGTCGTCGAGCCACATCGTCAAGAAGTTCGGGATGCGCAACAACCTGCAACCGGACCATCTGACGGTGAAGCTGACCGGCAACGCCGGGCAGTCGCTGGGCGCGTTCGCGGTCAACGGGCTGAAGATCGAGGTGCAGGGCGATGCCAACGATTACGTCGGCAAGGGCCTCAGCGGCGGTCTGATCGTGGTGCGCCCACAGATGTCCAGCCCGCTGGTTGCGGATCAGAACACCATCATCGGCAATACCGTGCTTTATGGTGCGACCGATGGTTACCTGTTCGCGGCGGGCAAGGCGGGCGAGCGGTTCGCCGTGCGGAACTCGGGCGCGACTGTGGTGATCGAGGGCTGCGGCACCAACGGCTGTGAATACATGACCGGCGGTGTTGCGGTGATCCTTGGCAGGATCGGGGCCAACTTCGGCGCGGGCATGACCGGGGGCATGGCCTATCTCTACGACCCCGAGGGGGTGGCAGAGGATTTCATGAACCTTGAAAGCCTCGTGACCTGCGCGGTCAGCCACCCGCATTGGGAGGCGCAGGTGAAAGGTCTGGTCGAGCGTCATGCCGCCGAGACCGGCAGCCTGAAAGCCGCGCAGATCCTTGCGGACTGGGAAGCCGAGCGGGCCAATTTCCTTCAGGTCTGTCCGAAAGAGATGCTGGTCCATCTGCCCTGTCCGCTGTCGGACGAGGCGGCGAAGGTGCCGGCGGAATAAGTGGGGCACAGCCCTTGCCGTTCCGGACGCCCGCGGTCACCCCGCGGGCGTCATCTTTTCGTGACAGGGCTGGTGGAACCTGCGGGAAAGGCGCACGTTCAAGGGGAACGCGTATCCTGTAACCGGAGTCTGCCATGTCCGATCTTGTCATCATTGCATTCGATACCGAGGCCACCGCCTTTGAGGCGCGCGCGGCACTGGTGAAGATGCAGCAGGAATATCTGATCGAAATGGAGGATGCCGTGGTTGTCACCCGCAAGGATGACGGCACGGTGCAACTGCATCAGGCGGTCAACATGACCGCGATGGGCGCCGCTGGTGGTGGCGTCTGGGGCGGCCTGATCGGCCTTCTGTTCCTCAATCCGCTGCTGGGTGCGGCGGTTGGGGCAGGGGCAGGGGCGCTGTCAGGCTGGATGACCGATGTCGGCATCAATGACGATTTCCTGAAACAGACCGGGCAAAGCCTGCCGCCGGGCGGCGCCGCGCTGGGTATCCTGATCCGCAAGATGACCGCCGACAAGGTGCTGGCCGGGCTCGACAGCTTTGCGGGCAAGGGCAGGGTGCTGCGCACCTCGCTCAGCACAGATCAGGAAGCAAAGCTGGCCGAGGCGCTGGCCCGTCACGGAACGTCGTCGTCGCTTTGATCCGCGACGCGGCGGGATGGCCCCGTCTGCCTTGACCGGCAGGCGGGCTTCGTGATCTGTGGGGGGCATGGCCAAGACCACCCGCAAGAAGAAACCCGCCGCCGAACCGGCGCCCGAAATCGTCGCGCCGTTGCGGCCACCCCTGTGGGGGCGCCTGCGGCTTTGGATTTTGCGCGGTATTGCCGGGGTGATCGGCCTTTTCGCCGCGCTGATCCTTGTTTTCGCCGTCGTGCCGGTGCCGCCGAATCTGTATCAGATGCAGGAAAGCTGGCGGCTGGGCGGCATCGAGCGCGACTGGGTGGGTTGGGATGATATTGCGCCGGTCATGGCCCGCTCGGTCGTGGCGGCCGAGGATGCCAATTTCTGCCTGCACTGGGGGTTCGACATGAAGGCGATCCGCGCCGCGCTGGCCGAAGGCAGCGGGCGGGGCGCTTCGACCATCAGCCAGCAGGTCGTCAAGAATGTCTTTCTGTGGCAGGGCCGGAACTGGGCGCGCAAGGCAGCCGAGGCGCTGCTGACACCGCCGGTCGAACTGATCTGGACCAAGCGACGTATTCTGCATGTCTATTTGAACATTGCGGAATTTGGCGAAGGTGTCTTTGGGGTCGAGGCCGCGGCACAGCACTGGTTCGGGGTGTCTGCCAGGGATCTGACCCCGGTGCAGGCCGCGCGTCTGGCGGCGATCCTGCCCGATCCCAAGGCGCGCAATCCGGCAAAGCCCACGGCAAGCCTGCGGCGCCGTGCCTCGCAAATCCTCGACGGGGCGCAGACCATCCGGGCCGACGGGCGCGCCGCTTGTTTCGAGGGTTGACGCCGGAATACAAAACGCGCGCCCAGGGCGCGCGCGTTTCAGGAATGCCTCGGGCAGAGATCAGTCGCGCAGCAGCTCGTTGATCGAGGTTTTGGAGCGGGTCTGTGCATCCACCTTCTTCACGATCACTGCGCAGTAAAGGTTGATGCCGTTCTTCGACGGCATGGAGCCTGCGACGACGACCGAACCGGCCGGAACCTCGCCATACATCACCTCGCCGGTTTCCCGGTCGACGATCTTGGTCGATTTGCCGATGAACACGCCCATGCCGAGGACCGAACCCTCACGCACGATGCAGCCCTCGACCACCTCGGAGCGGGCACCGATGAAGCAATTGTCCTCGATGATGGTCGGGCCGGCCTGCATCGGTTCCAGCACGCCGCCAATGCCGACGCCCCCTGACAGGTGGACGTTCTTGCCGATCTGCGCGCAGGAGCCGACGGTGGCCCATGTATCGACCATGGTGCCCTCATCCACGAAGGCGCCGAGGTTTACGAAGCTGGGCATCAGGACCACGCCTTTGGCGATATGTGCGGATTTGCGGACGATGCAGTTCGGCACGGCGCGGAAACCCGCAGCCCTGAATTCCGCCTCGCCCCAGCCGTGGAACTTGCTGTCCACCTTGTCCCACCAGCTGCTGCCCTGCGGGCCGCCGGATTGCAGTTCCATATCCTTCAGGCGGAAGCCCAGCAGCACTGCCTTCTTGGCCCACTGGTTGACATGCCAGTCGGCGCCGCGCTTTTCCGCCACGCGCAGAGTGCCCGCGCCCAAAGCCTCCAGCGTCGCCTCGACGGCATCGCGGGCCTCGCCCTTGGTCGCCGGGGTGATGGCGTCGCGCGCCTCCCATGCGGTTTCGATGGCGGCTTCCAGTGCGGCGGTGCTCATGGCGCTCCCTTCCCTATCCGGCGATTGCGCCATAGCCTATAGACGCAGGCCCCGGCCCGCGCAATCGCCGTTCCCGACCCGTGCCGCCTGTACCGCGACCAAAACCAAGGAAGACCGCATGACCGACGACGCCCGCCAGCACCCGTTCCGTGACAGCCATCAGGACGTGGCGGCGACCCATCGCATCCCCGACACGCCGCAGACCCGTGCCCCCGCCTATCGGCTGGCCTTCACCGATACCGATTTCCTGATGCGCGAGGAGTTGCGGCCGGTGCGCCTGCAACTGGAGCTGCTGAAGGCGCAGATGGTGCTGGATGAGCGTGGCATCAAATCGACCATCGTGCTGTTTGGCGGCGCCCGCATCCCGGAACCCGCGCAGAAGGAGACTGCGAAAACCCCGGTTCTGGCGGAGCTGTCGAAATATTATGACGAGGCGCGGCGCTTCGCCCGGATGATGACTGAACGCAGCCTGCAAAGCTATGGCCGCGAGAATGTCATCGTGACCGGCGGCGGGCCGGGGGTGATGGAGGCAGGCAACCGTGGCGCCGATGATGCGGGCGGTCAGTCCATCGGCCTGAACATCGTGCTGCCGCATGAACAGGCACCCAATGCCTATGTGACGCCCGACCTGTCATTCAACTTCCACTACTTCGCCATCCGCAAGATGCACTTCCTGATGCGGGCCAAGGCTATCTGCATCTTCCCCGGCGGCTTTGGGACTCTGGATGAGATGTTCGAAAGCCTGACCCTGATCCAGACACGGCGGATGAAGCCCGTGCCCTTCCTGCTGTTCGGGCGCGAGTTCTGGGAGAAGATCATCAACTGGCAGGCACTGGCCGAGGCAGGGACCATCAGCCCCCAGGATCTGGACCTGTTCCGTTATGTCGATACGGCGGAAGAGGCGGTGGCCATCATCGACGGCTGGAAGGAACCCTGCCCCTGATCGCTTTCCCCTGATGCCTAGCGCAGGGCACGGCCCTTGATAATCGCGTCGCGGCCGAAGCGGGCGCGGATTTGATCGGTTGCGGCCTCTGCCTTCGCGCGGGTGGCGGCCTGCGGGTCCAAGAGATCGGCAGTGGTGTCTGCCTCCAGCCCCGGCACCAGATCGGCGATGCCGCAGCCGATCAGCCGGTAGGCGGCCCCCTTCGGCACCTGATCGAACAACGCCCGTGCCTCGCGGTAGATGCGGTCAGCCATCTGGGTCGGCGCGGGCAGGGCGTGGCGGCGGCTGACCTGCACGAAATCCGCACGTTTCAGCTTCAGCGTCACGGTCCGGCCCGCCAACCCCTTCGCCTTGGCCCGGTCGGCCACCTGCACCGCCAGCCGCCACAGATGCCCGTCCAGCAGATCGGCATCGGCGGTATCCTCATTGAAGGTGGTCTCTTTCGAGATGGTCTTGAGCTTTTCATCCCGGCTGACGCGGCGGCTGTCCTGCCCGCGCGCCAGATGCCAGAGCCGCCCGCCCATATGGCCAAAGCGCGCGACCAGATCTGCCTGATCCCAGCGCAGCAGGTCGGCGATGGTTCGGATGCCCGCCGTCTCCAGCGCGGTCTGTGTGGCGGTGCCGACGCCCCAGATGATGCGGACAGGTTTCGGGGTCAGAAAGGCTTCGGTCTCGGCCCGGCCGATCACCGAAAATCCGCGCGGCTTGTCGAGGTCAGAGGCGATCTTGGCCAGAAACTTGTTGTGCGACAGGCCGACGGAGCCGGAGATGCCCAGTTCCGTCTCCATCCGCCGCACAAGGCGGGCCAGCATCACCGCTGGAGGCGCGCCATGCAGACGCGCGGTGCCGGTGAGATCGAGGAACGCTTCGTCCAGGCTCAGGGGTTCGATGGCCGGGGTCAGATCCTCCATCATGGCGCGGATCTTGCGCGACACTTCGGCATAGACCTGCATGCGCGGCTTGATGACGACGGCAGAAGGACAGAGCTTCAGCGCCTGAAACATCGGCATGGCCGAACGCACGCCCGAAATCCGCGCGATATAGCAGCAGGTGGAAACGACGCCCCGCGTGCCGCCGCCCACGATGACAGGCTTGTCGGCCAGATCAGGATTGTCGCGCTTTTCGACAGAGGCATAGAAGGCATCGCAATCCATGTGGGCAATGGAAAGATCCCAGAGCTCGGGGTGCGACAGCACGCGCGGACTGCGACAGGCCGGGCAGCGGCTGCCGGTATCGAAGGCGGTCAGGCAGGAACGGCAAAGCGCGGGCATGGCACCTTTTACCATACCCGCGCGAGGCTGACAGTGGGGGCAAATTCTCTGTTCAGGGAATTTGCAAAAGTTTTCAGGAAAACTTTTGCGTCACGCGGGAACCGGGCGGAACGCCGGGCGCGCGCTGCGCTTGCGCTCATACCGGGCATAGCCCAGATCGGTGTGTTCAATCTCCGGCGCGCGGCCCGAGATGATGTCGGCCAGCAGTTGGCCCGAGCCGCAGGACATCGTCCAGCCCAGCGTGCCGTGGCCGGTGTTGAGGAAAAGGTTCGAGATCGGCGAGCGACCGACGATCGGCGTGCCATCCGGCGTCATCGGGCGCAGGCCGGTCCAGAACTGGGCCTGCGACTGGTCGCCCGCGCCACCGAACAGGTCTTCGACCGAATGGGTCAGCGTGGCTTGCCGTTTGGGGTTCAGGCTCAGGTCGAAGCCTGCGATTTCGGCCATGCCGCCGACGCGGATGCGGTCGCCCAGCCGGGTGATGGCGATCTTGTAGGTTTCATCCATCACGGTCGAAACCGGCGCGCGGCTTTCATCCACCACCGGCACGGTGATCGAATAGCCCTTCAGCGGATAGACCGGCAGCGCAATGCCCAGCGGTGCGGCCAGCATGGGCGAATAAGACCCCATGGCCAGCACGAAGGCATCGGCGTGCACCCGGCCTTCCGAGGTCTCCACGAAAGCCACACGGCCCATTTCGGTATGGATGCGCCGGATCGAGACGCCCCAGCGGAATTCGACGCCTGCCGCCGCAGCCATATCGGCCAGACGGTTGGTGAACTTGAAGCAATCGCCGGTTTCATCGCCTGGCAAGCGCAGCCCGCCCGCGATCTTGTCAGCGCTGGCGGCCAGGCCCGGCTCGGCCGCGACGCAGCCCGCACGGTCCAGTACCTCGAAGGCGACGCCATCGTCACGCAGAACCTCAATGTCTTTCGCGGCGCCTTCCACCTGCTTCTGCGTGCGGAACAGCTGCAGCGTGCCCTGCGTGCGTTCATCATAGCTGATGCCGGTTTCGGCGCGCAGCTCACCCAGACAATCGCGCGAATATTCCGCCAGCCGCACCATGCGCGACTTGTTCACATGATAGGCGTCGGCGGTGCAGTTCATCAGCATTTTCGCCATCCAGCTCAGCTTGGCGAAATCGGGGCGCGGCTGGATGACCAGCGGCGCATGCTTCTGGAACATCCATTTCATCGCCTTCAGCGGGATACCCGGCGCGGCCCAGGGGGCGGAATAGCCGGGGCTGACCTCGCCCGCATTGGCGAAAGAGGTTTCCAGCGCGGGGGCGGCCTGACGATCGATCACCGTCACCTGATGGCCCTGACGGCTCAGATACCAGGCCGAGGTCACACCGATGACACCTGCGCCGAGGATGACGATTTTCATGGGCCGCTCCGCTGGTTGAAAGCCATGAACAAATGATACCTTTTTGCCATGGGATTTTCTGGCGTTCTGCGGGCGCGAAAGGAATGCTGCCGGGAAATTTTTGCGCCCGAATGGCAAGTGACCGAACAATTCATCGGGTCTTTGTCAAATGCCGCCGATCTGTCCGGCTATTGCCGGCCTGTGCGACGGAATCACTTGCCTATTGATCAGGCGGTTTGTGAAGTCCATCTTGGCGGGGATTGAATACCGGAGTTACCTGTCATGGATTTCGAAACCCTCATCGGCGGCAACGCCATCTTCCTTGCGCTTGCCTCCTTTGTCATCCTCTGCATCTTCCTTGGCGTGCGGATCGTGCCGCAAAGCCAGAAGCATGTGGTCGAGCGCTTTGGCAGGTTGCGCGCAGTGCTGGGGCCGGGGCTGAACTTTGTCGTGCCTTTCCTTGACAGCATCGCGCACAAGGTTTCGATCCTTGAACGGCAGTTGCCGAATGCGAGCCAGGACGCGATCACCGCTGACAACGTGCTGGTGAAGGTGGAAACCAGCGTGTTCTATCGCATCACCGAGCCGGAAAAGACCGTCTACCGTATCCGTGATGTGGATGGCGCCATTGCCACCACGGTCGCCGGGATCGTGCGGTCGGAAATCGGCAAGCTGGAACTGGATCAGGTGCAGTCGAACCGGGCCGACCTTATCACCAAGGTGCGCGAGCAGGTGGCGGTGATGGTGGATGACTGGGGGATCGAGGTGACGCGCGCCGAAATCCTTGACGTTAATCTGGACGAGGCGACCCGCGCCGCCATGCTTCAGCAGCTCAACGCCGAACGTGCCCGCCGCGCGCAGGTGACCGAGGCGGAGGGCAAGAAGCGCGCGGTGGAGCTGAACGCCGAGGCGGAGCTTTATGCAGCGGAGCAGCAGGCCAAGGCCCGCCGCATCCTCGCCGATGCCGAGGCTTATTCGACAGGGGTCATCGCGCAGGCGATCCGGGAAAACGGGCTGGAGGCGGCGCAATACCAGGTGGCGCTGAAACAGGTTGAGGCGCTGTCGGATGTCGCCAAGGGCGGCGGCAAGCAGACGATCCTGCTGCCCGCGCAGGCGCTGGAGGCGTTCGGCAATGCGTTCCAGATGCTGAAAGGGCGGGGCTGATCATGGCCTGGTGGGTCTGGGTCGCCGGGGGCTTCGTTCTGGGCATCGTCGAGGTGCTGGCGCCGGGCTATGTGTTCCTTGGCTTTGCTTTGGGCGCGCTGGCGGTCGGCCTCGGCCTCTGGACCGGGCTTCTGGCGCTGGGGCTGCCCGCCCAGATCGCAGTTTTCGCGCTGGTTTCAGTGGTGGCCTGGGCCGTGCTGCGTAAGGTCTTCCCGCAGCAACGCGGCGAGGTGAAGCGCTGGACCCGCGATATCAACGACTAGATCAGCTTCGGGCCCGGCGCGCATGGGGATGGGCGGTTGCGTAAACCTCCATCAGCCGCGCGGCATCGACGCCGGTATAGGCCTGTGTCGTGGACAGCGAAGCATGGCCCAGCAATTCCTGAATAGCCCGCAGATCGCCGCCCGAGGCGAGCAGATGCGTGGCAAAGCTGTGACGCAACGCATGCGGTGTGGCGCTGGCGGGCAGGCCGAGGCGGTTGCGCGTGCGTTCCATCGCCGCCGCAATCAGGCGCGGGTTCAGTGCGCCGCCGCGCGTGCCGCGAAACAGCGGCTGATCTGCGGTCAGGTCGTAGGGGCAAAGGTCCGCATAGCGCGCCACGGCCGCGCGCGCAGCAGGCAGCACCGGCACCAGCCGCTGCTTGTTGCCCTTACCAGTGATGCGCAGCACCTCGGGCAGCGGATGGTCGGCGCCTGTCAGCCCCAGCGCCTCGGAAATCCGCAGGCCGCAGCCGTAAAGCAGCGTCACCACCGCCGTATCGCGTGCGGCAACCCAGGGCTCGCGTGCGTCGTCGCCCACGCTGTACAGCACCTCGGCGGCGCCGTCGACCGACAGCGGGCGGGGAAGCTTCTTCTGGAAACGCGGCGCGCGGGCTTGCAGGATGGCGGTCGCATCCGCGCCCTGCCGGTCGGCCAGCCAGGCGGTGAATCCTTTCACGGCTGACAGGCTGCGCGCCAGTGACCGGGCCGAAACCCCGCGCCCGCGTTCATGCGCCATCCAGGCGCGCAGATCACCCACCGGCACCGTGACCAGCGCCGTCAGCCCTTCGGTTCCGCCGCGATGATGGGCCAGAAAGGACAACCAGCCGCGCACATCCGCCGCATAGGCCGTCACGGTCTTGTCTGCCCGCCCGTCCAGCGCGCGCAGATGGGTCAGCCAGTCCTCCAGCGCCGCGCGTGCGGCCGGAGAGATGGCCAGTGTCGTCACGACAGCCAGCGGCGCATCGTCCGCTCGAACACCCCGGCGAAGAAGGCCAGCAGGTCAGTGCCGTGGGTGGGTTTGAAATGGTGCGGGTCTTCGCAGCCCATGACCAGAAGGCCGGGCAGGCGCCCCTTGCCGAAGTCGAGCTTCATCAGCGCTTCGGACCGGATCCAGCCCGCGGTTTCGCCATAGATCATGTTGGAACTGGGAATGGTCTGGCGCAGGGTCACCGGGCGCAGGCTGACATTGCGACCACCCGAGACATATTCCGCCACGAAGCCGGGTTCAGCCACGAACAGCACGTCGCCCAGACGGCGCAGAGCCGGATCGTCGGCCTCCTGCACCGATTCCAGCACGAGGCGGATACAGTCGACGCGAAGGGTCTGCGCCACCTCACCCGCGAGGCTTTTGAGGAAATCCTCGAAAGACAGCGGGTCGAGCATTTGCAGGATGGCGCGATGCACCTGATTGGTGCCGGCAAGGTTTTCATAGGCGGCGGCGATAACGGTGCGGTGGGTATCTTCCAGCCGCTCCAGCCGGTTTTCCAGCCGTTCCATGGCGATGCCACGCAGATCGACCACATTCGACCCCATCGCCCGATCCGTCGCCGCGATCAGGGCGCGCATCAGATCGCGGTCTTCCAGAATGACTTCCGGCTTTTCCAGAATCCGGTCGCGGAGGTCCGGCTCGATCATGCTTTAACTGCCCGTTTGTTGGTTTTGCGCGACTTTAGCAAATGCGCGGGGGCCTTGTCGCGCGAAAATGTGGCGAAAGGGAAAGCCGGGAAACAAAGATGCCGCCGTCCGGGCCGGGACGGCGGCATCCTTTTCGGCTCAGACGGTGCGGATCAGAGGATCTTCTGTCCGGTCTTGGCCCAGTCTTTCACGAACTGGTCCAGCCCCTTGTCGGTCAGCACATGGCTGGCCAGCCCCTTGATGACCGCGGGCGGCGCGGTCATCACATCGGCGCCGATCAGAGCGCATTGTGCGACATGATTGGCGGTGCGGATCGAGGCGGCGAGGATCTGGGTCTCGAACCCGTAATTGTCGTAGACGTCACGGATGTCCGAAATCAGCTCCAGCCCGTCGAGGTTGATATCGTCTAGGCGGCCGATGAAGGGACTGATGAAGGTGGCACCCGCCTTGGCGGCGATCAGCGCCTGATTGACGCTGAAACACAGGGTCACGTTCACCATCTTGCCTTCGCCCGACAGCACCTTGCAGGCTTTCAGCCCGTCCCAGGTCAGCGGCACCTTGACGGTGATATTGGGCGCGATCTCGGCCAGCTTGCGGCCTTCGGCGATCATCTCGTCAGCGGTCAGCGACACGACTTCGGCCGAAACCGGGCCGGAAACGATGGAGCAGATTTCCTTCGTCACTTCCATGATGTCGCGGCCGGACTTCAGGATGATCGAGGGGTTGGTGGTCACGCCATCGACCATGCCAAGGTCGTTCAGCTCGGCAATGGCGGCCACGTCGGCGGAATCTACGAAGAATTTCATCCGGGATGTCCTCTCGGGGTTGCGGGCGCTCTCGCCGCCGTATTAGCCCAAAGGGACGGACGGGGAAAGAGAGGCGACAGGTGGATCGGGTCTTTGCGGCAGGGGAACGGGTCGGCGTGGCGCTGACCGAGCCTTTGGGCCGGGCCCTGACCGGCGTTCTGGACTATCGCGCCCCCGAAGGCGGCTGTGGCACCGGCGATTTCGTCGAGGTGCCGCTGGGCCCGCGCCGGATGCTGGGTGTGGTCTGGGGACCGGGGACCGGCGATTTCGACGCGGCGAAGCTGCGCGCCGTTTCCCGCGTGCTGGATGCGCGGCCGATGCGGGCGGAGCTGCGCAACTTCCTGAGCCGTGCCGCCGATTACACGCTGACCCCGTTGCCTGCGATGCTGCGCCTTGCCACCCGCGCACCGGGGCTGGGCGAGCCGCCGGGCCTGCGCCGGGTCTATCGTCTGTCCGGCCCCGCGCCCAACAAGCTGACCGACGCGCGGCTGCGGGTGATCGAGGCCTTGCGCGATTTCGGCGGCGCGTCGGTGACTCTGGGCGAATTGTGCGAGGCAGCGGCCTGTTCCTCGTCGGTCGTCAAGGGGCTGGTGAAGGCGGGTGCGGTGTCCGAGGACGAGGCGCCGCGCGATCTGCCCTTTCCCGACCTGAACCCCGCCGATGGTGTGACGCTTCAAGGGGATCAGGTCGCCGCCGCCGATGCGCTGGTCGCGGCGCTGGCGCAGGGCGGCTATGGCACGACGCTGCTGAAGGGCGTCACCGGATCGGGCAAGACCGAGGTCTATCTTGAGGCTGTGGCCGAATGTCTGCGGCAGGGGCGGCAGGCGCTGGTTCTTCTGCCGGAAATCGCGCTGACGGCGGAATTTCTGACGCGGGTCGAGGCGCGGTTTGGCGCGCGACCCGCCGAATGGCACTCCGGCGTGACCCAGACCGAACGCCGCCGGGTGTGGAAGATGGTATCCGAAGGTCGGGCGCAGATGGTGGTCGGCGCACGTTCCGCCCTGTTCCTGCCGTTCCAGCAGCTTGGTCTGATCGTGGTCGATGAGGAGCACGACACCTCGTATAAGCAAGAGGATGGCGTGCTTTACAATGCGCGCGACATGGCGGTGCTGCGGGCCTCGATCTGCGGGGCGCAGGTGGTTCTGGCCTCGGCCACGCCCAGCCTTGAAAGCTGGGTGAATGCCGAACAGGGCAAGTATACGCGGCTTGATCTTGGCGCGCGATACGGCACGGCCGAACTGCCCGAGATGCGGGCGATCGACATGCGGGGCGAGCGGCTGGCCTCGAACCGCTGGATTTCCGACCCGCTGGCGCGGGCGGTGGAGGCGCGGCGCGCGGCGGGGGAGCAGTCGCTTCTGTTCCTCAACCGGCGTGGCTATGCGCCGGTTACCATCTGCCGCGCCTGCGGGCATCAGGTGGGTTGCGATCATTGCGACGCGCGGATGGTGGAGCATCGCTTCCTCAAACGGCTTGTCTGCCATCAATGCGGCGCGACCAAGCCTGTGCCCGAAGCCTGCCCCTCCTGCGGGGTAGAGGGTCGGATGGTGCCGGTGGGGCCGGGGGTGGAACGGCTGGCCGAGGAGGTCGCCGAACGCTTCCCCGAGGCGAAGCTTGCGATCCTGTCGTCAGACCTGTTCGGTTCGGCGCGCGCGCTGAAACAGCGGATCGAGGAAATCGCACGGGGCGAGGCCGAAATCGTCATCGGCACGCAGATCGTGGCCAAGGGCCACAACTTCCCGCTGCTGACGCTGGTCGGGGTCATTGACGCGGATCTGGGCTTGCAGGGATCGGACCTGCGCGCGGCGGAGCGGACGTTCCAGCTGATGCGGCAGGTCGCCGGGCGGGCAGGGCGGTCAGGCGACCGGCAGGGGCTGGCGCTCCTTCAGACCCATCAGCCTGAACATCCGGTGATCCGGTCAATCCTGGGCGGCGATGAAGAGGCGTTCTGGCGGGCAGAAAGCGCCGAGCGCCGCGCCTCGGGTGTTCCGCCCTGGGGACGGATGGCCGGGATCATCCTTTCAGGGCCGGAAGTGGCGCAGGTCTTTGATTTCGGGGCGGAACTTGCCCGCCGTGACGGCCCGCTGCGCCGGATCGGGGCGCAGCTGTTCGGCCCGGCACCCGCGCCCATCGCCAGAGTGCGCGGCCGCCACCGGGTGCGGCTGCTGATCAAGGCCGACAAACATGCGCCGATTCAGGCTGCCGTTGCGGAATGGCTGGCGCAGCTTAAGCCGCCGAACAACCTACGCATCGCGGTCGATATAGACCCGCAAAGCTTTTACTGATCCGCAGGCTTTCCGGGCTGCGGCGCAGAATTGTGCGGGCCACAATTCCGCACTCGCGCGGTGCCCGGCACAGGCGTAGAAAGGATGCCATGAAAATGCGCATCCTGCCCCTCGCCGAAGCCGGCCACCTGCCGCTGTGGCGGCAACCTGTTTCTCTGCTGTTCCTGATGGCCGTCGCCATGCCGCTGGCCTTTTCCACATGGTCGGCGTTGCTGAACAACTTTGTCATCGAACGCGCAGGCTTTACCGGCGTCGAGATCGGCTGGCTGCATACGGTGCGCGAAATCCCCGGCCTGCTGGCCGTGGCCGTGCTGGCCATTCTGCTGCTGTTCCGGGAACAGTCGGTCGCGGGCTGGATGCTGATGCTGCTCGGCGTATCGACCGCCGTCACTGCATGGTTCCCCACCCTCGGTGGTATCATGATGATCACCTTCCTGTCGTCGGTGGGCTTCCACTATTTCGAGACGGTCAACCAGTCGCTGCAACTGCAATGGATCGACAAGGCCCGCGCACCCAAGGTGCTGGGCTGGATCGTGGCGACCGGCTCTGCCGCCTCGCTGGTCGCCTATGCGGCCATCATGCTGACGTGGAAAGCCTTGGGCCTGTCCTATAACAGCGTCTACCTCGCCTCGGGCGGGCTGTGCGCGCTGATTGCAGTGTTCTGCCTGATCGCCTATCCGCGTTTTGAGGCGCCGCATCCGCAGCGCAAATCAATCGTGCTGCGCCGCCGCTACTGGCTTTATTACGCGCTGCAATTCATGGCGGGCGCGCGGCGGCAGATTTTCGTGGTGTTCGCGGCCTTCATGATGGTCGAGAAATTCGGCTTCGGGGTCGAGAAAATCACCGCGCTCATGCTGATCAACTTCATCGCCAATATGGCGCTGGCGCCACTGATCGGGCGCTTCATCGCCCGCTTCGGCGAACAGAAATCCATGCTGGTGGAATATGCAGGCCTGTTCTGCGTGTTCATCCTGTACGGCGGGCTCTACTGGTTCGACTGGGGGCTTTGGCTGGCCGCTGTGCTTTACGTCGTGGATCACCTGTTCTTCGCCATGTCCTTCGCGCAGAAGACCTATTTCCAGAAGATCGGCGATCCGGCGGATATGGCGCCGACGGCGGCTGTGGCCTTTACCATCAACCACATCGCGGCGGTCTTCCTGCCGGCGCTTCTGGGCTATCTGTGGGTGACCTCGCCGGGCGCGGTGTTCGGTCTGGCCGCTGGCATGGCCGCGACCTCGTTCATCCTCTCGCTGCTGGTGCCGCGCCATCCCTCGCCGGGGAATGAAACGCGGCTTGGGGGCGGCGCGGACTGGGCGCAGGCGGCGGCCTGAGCCATCACTCTCGCGCGACGGTGCTGGCGTCAGGCCTTTGCTTACCTATATTCTGACCTTCAGACAGGAGGCGCCGATGCTGAACATGTTCAAGGCCGACAAGATGAAGATGGTAAGCCCTGCCGATGCCCTGCCGGGCCGGGCAGAGCCGATCCCGACTGCTGAGACGCATTTCCTCAGCGGTCTGCCGCTGAATGCCGATGTGCCCGAAGGCTTTGCCGAAGCGATGTTCGGCATGGGGTGCTTCTGGGGCGTGGAGCGCAAGTTCTGGCAGGTGCCGGGCGTCTGGCTGACCATGGTGGGCTATGCGGGCGGCTACACACCAAATCCGACCTACAAGGAAACCTGCACCCAGCTGACCGGCCATAACGAGGTGGTGCGGGTGATCTTCGATCCGGCCAAGGTGTCGTACGATGATCTGCTGAAGGTTTTCTGGGAAAACCACGACCCGACGCAGGGGATGCGGCAGGGCAATGACATCGGGTCCACCTACCGCTCGGGGATCTATCCTTATACCGAAGCGCAGGCCGAGGCAGCACGGGCGTCGATGGCAGCCTATCAACAGGCGCTGACCGCGGCCGGCCGCGGCCGGATCACCACCGAAATCCTGCCCGCGCCAACCTTCTACTTCGCCGAGGATTACCACCAGCAATATCTGGCGAAGAACCCGGATGGCTATTGCGGACTCGGCGGCACGGGCGTGAGTTGCCCCATTGGCCTTGGCATCCGGGCCTGACCGCAGTTTGGCGGTGCCCCGAGGGTTTGCTTGTGTCGAGACCGCGCCCGCGCCGCCGCCCGGCCTGCCGCCTGTGGCAGCCGCGCCCCTGCCGGATCGGGGTTCAGGCCGGAAAGCGGCAATGAGTATTTGGACAAAGAGCAATATGGTCCTGCTTCTTGCCTGAAATACTCCGGGGGTCCGGGGGCTGGCCCCCGGCAGGTCGGGCCAGGTGCCAGCGCCGCTTGACCCTTGAGCCGCCGGGGTCTATCGCGGCGCGAGCCTGCCTTGAGAGGAGCCGCGCGATGCCGACCTATTCCGCCCTCACGACGTTGATGGGAGAAGATGCTGCCGAGGCCCTGGCCGAGGCGGTCGAGAAGCTTGACCCGGCGCCGGTCGGCATCGGTGTCTTTGAGATCGAGGATGACTCGGGGCTTTGGGAAGTCGGGGCCTATTTCACCGAGAAGCCCAACGAGGTGATGCTGGAAGTTCTGGCGCTGGCTTTCGAGGCACGGCCCTTTGCGCTGTCGGAGTTGCCGGAAATCGACTGGGTCGCTCATGTGCGGCGCGAGCTGGCGCCGGTTGAGGCGGGGCGCTTCTTTGTTTATGGCAGCCATGATGCCGACAAGGTGCCTGCGGATCGGATCGCGCTGCAGATCGAGGCGACAGTAGCTTTCGGCACCGGCCATCACGGCACAACGCTTGGTTGTCTGCGGGCTTTCGACCGGTTGTTCGACGCCGGGTTCCGGCCTGCAAAGGTTGCCGACATCGGCTGCGGCACGGCTGTCCTGGCGCTGGCCGCGGCGTCTGTTTTGCCCGAGGCTCTGATTCTGGCCTCCGACATCGACCGGGTGGCGGTGGATGTGGCTGAGGCGAACGTGGCGATCAACGGGCTGGAGGGCCGGGTAGAATGTCTGGAAGCGGCAGGGTTTGCCCAGCCGCGGCTCGCGGAGGCCGCGCCTTTCGATCTGATCTTTGCCAATATCCTTAAAGGTCCGCTGATCGAACTGGCGCCGGATATGGCGGCCCATGCGGCCAGGGGAGGAATCGCGATTCTGTCTGGTCTTCTGGTGGTACAGGCGGAGGCGGTGACGGCGGCTTATCTGGCGGCCGGATTCACCCTGGAGCAGCGTGAGGACATCGGGGAATGGTCGACTCTGGTGTTGAAAAAAGGCTGAAACGGGGCGGGGCGCGGGCCTTTGCCGCAATATTGCCACATTTCAGCCTTAAGTAGGACGCTCGGTGGGGGCCGTATCGTGGAGTATGTGTGGTATGGCCGAACAGGATTTGGGCGATTTTTATGCCCGTGTCGCGCGTGTCGAAAAAGCGCGCGCCAAAGGTTATGGCTTTGAGGCGGATGGAACGCTCGGCCGGTCCCATTATCAGCGTCCCAGATCACGGCGTCGGCGTGTGCTTGGCCCTCTGCTTATCGTTGGGCTTTGCGTCCTTGGCCTGAAGGGTGCGATGCATCATCAGATCGGCGACGCTTCCTTTCAGGACCGGGTTGTGGCGATGCAGGCCTCGCAGGGGTTTGAGCGTCTGGGCGGTTTCCTGATGCAGGCTGATCCCGTGACACTGTGGATCTCGGCCCAACTCGACAAATATCTTTGAAAGCGACGGGGGCCGGGGCACCCGGTTTCCGGCGGTCAAATACCAAAAAGGCCGCGTCCGTAAGGAGCGGCCTTCGGCATAGCAGCGGGCGCGTCGCGCCCGATCCGGCGACGGATATCAGTGGCCCAGTTTGGAGCCGATCTGATAGATGTCGCCGCGGCACAGCCCGATATCGTCAAGCTCGCGGTCCGACAGCTTGGCCAGTTCATTGCGCGTCACGCGGGCGTCGTTCCAGTCGGCGACGGCGGCGAAAATGTTGCTCAGGAACTGCACGAAGCGGTAGGTGGAGATGGCGCCAAAGGGCGCCGTACGGGTCGTCTCATAAGCGGCCATGGCGGTGTTCCTCGTTTCAAAACTGCCTAGATCGAAGGCATCCGTGCCTTCGAGGCGTCAAATAATCTTGCTGCAGGTGCAAAGCAAGCGAAGCAAAGGCATGGCCCACATGCAGAAACCGCATGGCTCGGCCGCTGCGGTGGACAGGGTTCTGGCAGTGCTTTGCGAGGGCCGCAGGCGATCGTCGCCTTCATCGGCCGGATAGTCGCAAATATGCGAAATTCATACCCCGGCCTGCGCGGGATGCAAGCCCGAATTGATCTTGGCGGATGTTCTTCTTTCGTGCTAGTTTGGGGAAAATGTAGAACAAAAAGGCGCGGGCATGCGGGTATTGGGCATTGATCCGGGGTTGCGGAACCTCGGATGGGGCGTGATCGAGGTTTCCGGCACGCGAATCGCCCATATCGCCAACGGGATTTGCCATTCCACACCTGGAACGGGTGACGGGGATCTGGCACAGCGGCTTTGCAGCCTGCATGCCCAGTTGACCGAGGTGCTGCATACGCATGCGCCTGATACGGCGGCTGTGGAACATACCTTCGTCAACAAGGACGCGGTGGCCACGCTGAAGCTGGGGCAGGCACGGGGGATTGCCCTGCTCGTGCCGGCGCAATTCGGCCTGACCGTGGGGGAATATGCGCCCAATGCCGTAAAGAAGACCGTGGTGGGCGTGGGGCATGCTGCGAAGGTTCAGGTGGATCACATGGTGCGGCTGCATCTGCCGGGGGTGAAGATCGCCGGTCCTGATGCGGCGGATGCACTTGCGATTGCCATTTGCCATGCGCATCACTGTCAGTCGAGCGGCCGGCTGGAGGCTGCATTGCGGAGGGCGGCGGGATGATCGGCAGGATTGCGGGCCGGATCGAGTGGCGCGGTGCCGATCATGTGCTGATCGACGTGCGCGGCGTGGGGTATATCGTCCATGTCAGCGACCGTACTCTGGCGGCGCTGCCCGGCGTGGGGGAGGCCTGCGCCCTTTATACCGAACTTCTGGTGCGCGAGGATCTGCTGCAACTCTTCGGCTTTCCGACCATGCTGGAAAAAGAATGGCATCGCCTGCTGACCACCGTGCAGGGGGTGGGTGCCAAGGCGGCCATGGCGATTCTGGGCACACTGGGGGCCGAGGGGACAGCGCGGGCGATCACTTTGGGTGATGCCCGTGCCATTCAGGCGGCACCCGGCATCGGCCCGAAAATCGCGCAGCGCGTGGTGCTGGAGCTGAAATCCAAGGCCCCGGCGATCATGGCCCAGGGCAGCAGCCTGATGGCAGAGGCCGTCGTGACGGAAGAAGAGGCCGCACCCGCGCCCGCTGTCAAGGCGAAGCCCGCCCGCAGTGTCCCGGTCCGGCCTGCCGTCACCCGCGCGGCCTATAGTGCGGATGCCCTGTCGGCCTTGCTGAACCTCGGCTATGGCCAGGCCGATGCGGCGCAGGCCGTGGCCACGGTCTCGGGAGAGGCGCCCGAGGCTGATACTGCCGAGCTGATCCGCCGGGCGCTGAAGCTCCTCATGCCAAAAAACTGAGCCATTCAAGGGCTCTGACCTGCTTTTGATGTTCGGCAGCGAACAGACCATGTTCGCAGGCACTGAATTGTGCACAGAAGGCGGGCCGGGCAGTTTCTGCGCATGCAGCATGTGCTGCCCGACCTTGCAAACAGACGGAGTTCCCGATGATCCGCCTTTCCACCCTGTCGCTTCTGGCCGCGCTGACCGCTGCCCCCGCCATGGCTGCGCCCGAGGCCTATGTGCTTGATCCCTCGCACAGCCAGATCGTGTTCAGCTACAACCACCTTGGTTTCTCGACCACGACGGGCATGTTCTCGGGCTTCGACGGGAATATCAGCTTTGATGCCGAAGATCCGGCAGCCTCCAGCGTCGAAGTGTCCTTCCCCGTCCGCACCATGCTGACCGGCTGGCAGGAACGCTTTGACCATTTCATGTCGCCCGATTTCTTCAACGCGGCTGACGACAGCGCGCTGGTCACCTTCAAATCCACCGGCATCGAGGTGACGGGCGAGAAAACCGCGAAGATCACCGGCGACCTGACGCTGAACGGCGTGACCAAATCGGTGGTTCTGGATGCGGCGCTGACCCAGGCGGGCGAGCATCCCATGGCGAAGAAGCCGTGGATGGGCTTCACCGGCACCACTACGCTGAAGCGCACCGATTTTAACCTCGGCATGTTCGCGCCCTATGTCGGGGACGATGTGACCGTGGAAATCTCGATCGAGGCGATGAAGGCGGAATGACGCCTGAGGGGGCGGGCCTTGTCCGCCCCTTTCCTTCGCCCCATATCGCTGGGCGCGGAGGTGTTCGATGAACGGTTATTTCAAGACGGCCCTGTTGATGGCGGCGATGACCGCCCTGTTCATGGGTCTTGGCGGCCTCATCGGCGGATCGTCAGGCGCGCTGATCGCGTTGGTCTTTGCCGGTGGCATGAACCTGTTTACCTGGTGGAACAGCGACAAAGCGGTACTGTCGATGACAGGCGCACGCGAAGTCGATGCCCGGAGCGCGCCGGATTTCGTGGCGCTGGTGCATGATCTGGCCGATGGCGCGGGGATGCCGCGCCCCAGGGTGTTCATCATCGACACAGACCAGCCCAATGCCTTCGCCACCGGCCGCAACCCGGAAAATGCCGCCGTGGCCGCGACCATGGGGCTGTTGCGGCGGCTCGACCGGCAGGAAATCGCGGCGGTCATGGCGCATGAGCTTGCGCACATCCGCAACCGTGACACGCTGATCATGACCGTGACTGCCACCATGGCCGGGGCGATTTCGATGCTGGCCAATTTCGCCTTCTTCTTTGGCGGCAGTCGGGATCGTGAGGGCGGCGGCGGTGGGCTGATTGGCGGAATTCTGGTGATGATCCTCGCGCCGTTGATGGCCGGTCTGGTGCAGATGGCGATTTCACGCTCGCGCGAATACGAAGCCGACCGGATCGGTGCCGAAATCTGTGGCCATCCGATGTGGCTGGCCTCGGCCCTGCGCAAGATCGAGGCTTTCGCCAAGGGGATCGACAATCCCCGGGCCGAGGCGAATCCGGCGCTGGCGCATATGTTCATCATCAACCCGCTGCACGCCCATGCGCGCGACGCGCTGTTTTCCACCCACCCGAACACGGAAAACCGGGTGGCGGCCTTGATGGCACTGGCAGGACAGAGGGGGACGGCGGCTCCGGTGCAGGCGACCCGCGCCTCGTCGATCCCGCGCAGCGGGCGACGCGGCCCCTGGGCCTGAGGCGCGGCCAATCCGCTTGCCAAATCACCGCCGTTCGGGGATTGTTTCGGGCATGACCCAGCCCGATCCCGCCCTTCGCCCCGACCGCCTGCCCGAGGACGCCGACCGCGCCCTGCGCCCGCAGGTGCTGGATGATTTCGTGGGGCAAGCCGAGGCGCGGGCGAACCTGCGCATCTTCATCGAAAGCGCGCGGATGCGGGGCGAGGCGATGGATCATACGCTGTTCCATGGCCCGCCCGGTCTGGGCAAGACCACGCTGGCGCAGATCATGGCGCGCGAGTTGGGGGTGGGGTTCCGCATGACCTCTGGCCCCGTGCTGGCGAAACCCGGCGATCTGGCGGCGATCCTGACCAATCTGGAACCGCGCGACGTGCTGTTCATCGACGAGATTCACCGCCTTTCCCCCGTGGTGGAGGAGGTGCTGTATCCGGCGATGGAGGATTTCGCGCTGGATCTGGTGATCGGCGAGGGGCCGGCGGCGCGGACGGTGCGGATTGACCTGCAACCCTTCACGCTGGTGGGCGCAACGACGCGGCTGGGCCTTTTGACCACGCCTTTGCGCGACCGTTTCGGTATCCCGACCCGGCTGCAATTCTACACCGAGGATGAGCTTGACCATATCGTCACCCGCGGCGCCCGCCTGCTGGGGGTCGAACCGCTGCCCGAGGGCACGCGCGAGATTGCGCGCCGCGCGCGCGGCACCCCCCGGATTGCCGGGCGTCTGTTGCGCCGGGTGGTGGATTTCGTGACGGTCGAAGGCGACGGGCGGCTGACCCGCGCCATTGCCGACCGGGCGCTGACCCGGATGGGGGTCGATAACCTTGGCCTCGACGGCGCAGACCGCCGTTACATGCTGCTTTTGGCCGAGAACTACGGCGGTGGCCCCGTGGGAGTGGAGACTATTGCCGCCGCCCTGTCGGAAAGCCGTGATGCCATCGAGGAGGTCATCGAGCCTTACCTGCTGCAACAGGGGCTGATCCAGCGCACGCCACGCGGGCGAATGCTGGCGGCAAAGGCATGGCGCCACATCGGTCTCGCCCCGCCGCAACCGCAGCAGGCAGCGCAAGGCGGGCTGTTCGACCTTTAATCCAGCCCCAGCAATGCGGGCAGTTCGACCATGGCTCGGAAGATCACCGCGCCTTCGGCTGCCAGCGCGGCACCATCCCCCTGCGGGGTAAATCCCATGCAGCGCATCCCGGCGGCGCGGGCCGCCCGCGCGCCGGTCGGGCTGTCCTCTACCACCACGCAGGCGACGGGATCAGCGCCAACCGCCTGAGCGGCGTGCAGGTAAAGATCGGGTGCGGGCTTGATCATCTTCAGGTCGATGCCGGAAAACATCCGCCCTTCCAGCCGTGCGGCCAGCGCCGGATGCTGACCGATGGTAATGCCCATCTTGCGCCCGGTTCCGTTCGAGCCGATGGCATAGGGCACCCCTGCCGTATCCAGCCGGTCCAGCACGTCCAGAATACCGGGGATCAGCGGCGTGCCTTCGGCCAGCCGGGCGTAAAGCCGTTCATAGAAATCTGCCGCCCAGCCCGGCGGGATATCGGCGCCCATCCCGGCGGCGCGCAGGCCCACTTTTTCAACGGTGCCGCCCAGAAACAGCCGCTCCATCTCGGCATGGGTCAGCGGCAGGCCACGCGCGGCCAGATCTTCGGCCAGCATGTCGAAAGTGGGGCCTTCGCTGTCCACCACCACGCCATCGCAATCGAACAGAACCGCCGCCGGGATCATGCCGCCCTCAGAAGCGTGATGACCGTATCGCCATAGGCGCGCTGGTCGATCTGTTCGAATCCGGCGGGGGCAAGCGGTGCGGCGCTTTCTTCCCAGAGGACAACAGCGCCGGGGGCCAGCCAGCCACCCGCCACGCAGGAAGCCAGCGCCTGTTCGCCCAGACCCTTGCCATAGGGCGGGTCAAGAAAGACCAGAGTATAGCCTGCGCCCCGGTTCGGCCCCATGCGCGTTGCATCGCGGCGCCAGACATCGGTCTGGCCCATGGCGCGCATCAGCTCGATATTCCGACGCAGCAACGCGCGCGCGGCGGTGCCGTCATCGACGAAGGCAACGCGGGCCGCCCCACGGCTGAGCGCCTCAAGCCCCAGAGCGCCGGTTCCCGCGAACAGGTCCAGCACCCGTGCGCCTGTCACAGGATCGCCCGTTTGTGCGATGCGGCCGTTGACCAGCAGGTTGAAGATGGATTCCCGCACGCGGTCGGTGGTGGGACGCAGATGCGCCGCCGCATCGCCTGCGCCTACCTCGGCCAGCTTCAGCCCCCGGAACGTGCCGCCGATGATCCTCATGCCTTCAGAAGCACCTTCAGGTCGGGCGTATCCACCACAGCCTCTGGCGCGGGGCTGCGGCCCATCTCGATCAGCCGCTTGCCGACCATATAGGCCCGCGCGTCGTTCATCGCATCCACCGCCAGCAGCGTGTCGCCCGCATAATACCAGAAGCTGACCGCAGCACCTTCGCCCTTGCGGGTGACGATGTGGTCATAGCCGGTATTGAGCCCGGCAATCTGCAATTTGCAGTCATATTGATCCGACCAGAACCAGGGCTTCGCCACATAGGGCTGCCCTGCACCCAGCATGTTGGCGGCCACGGCCTCTGCCTGATCAATGGCATTGCCCACCGATTCCAGACGCAGCCGCCCCGTCCCATGCGGGAAAGAGGCGCAATCGCCCGCCGACCAGATGTGCGGTTGGCTTGTCAGACCCAGCGCATCGGTGCGGATGCCATTTTCGATGGCGCAGCCTGCCGCCTCGGCCAGCGTAGTGACCGGCAGGATGCCGACGCCGGCGATGACGAAATCACAGGGCAGTTCGCTGCCATCGGCCAGATGTGCGGCGGTCACGCGGGTTTCGCCTGCCAGCCGCGCAAGACCCACGCCCTCGCGGATCGTGACGCCATGCGTGCCGTGCAGGGCGCGGAAATAATCTGCGGTTTCGGGCGCGGCGACGCGTTGCAGGATGCGCGGCGCGGCCTCGATCACCGTGACATTCAGGCCCAGCTTCGCGGCCACCGCCGCGGCCTCCAGCCCGATATAGCCCCCACCGACGATGACGACCCGGCGGCCGGGCTGAAACTCGGCCCGCATCGCATCGACGTCGGCGAGCGTGCGCACGGTATAGACCCCCGCCAGATCACCGCCGATCGCGGCGGGCAGGCGACGCGGCACCGATCCGGTCGTCAGCGCGAGTTCATCATAGGTGAGGGTTTCACCGCCGACGGTCAGGGTGCGGGCGCTTGCGTCGATGGCGGTTACAGCTTCGCCCAGCCGCAGGGTGATGCGGTTGTCGGCATAGAAATCGGCGCTGCGCAGCCAGAGCCGTTCCTCCTCCATCTCGCCCAGCAGATAGGCCTTGGACAGTGGCGGGCGCTGGTAGGGCGGGGCGGTTTCCTCGCCGATCAGCGTGATGTCGCCCTGAAACCCCAGCGCACGCAGCTTTGCCACCAGAGCGGCCCCGGCCTGACCGGCCCCCACCACCACGAAATGCGCCATCCCGTCTTCCTCCACTGCCGCCTCTGGCCCTGTCTTACGGCGGACCCTATATCTGGCGCTATCGGTAACGCAACGCGCGAGGGACGTGAAATGACGATTTCTGAAGGAAGCCGCCTGCCGGATGCCACTTTGCTGGCCATGGGTGCCAATGGGCCCGAGCAGGTAGAGCTTGGGCCGAAGCTCAAGGGCCGCAAGGTCGTGATTTTCGGCCTGCCGGGGGCCTATACCGGCGTCTGCACCACGGCGCATGTGCCGAGCTTCATCCGCACCAAGGACAAGTTCGCCGCCAAGGGCGTGGACGAGATCATCTGTGTTTCGGTCAATGATCCCTTCGTGATGAAGGCCTGGGCCGATGCGACCGGCGCGGCCGAAGCCGGGCTGACCTTTCTGGGCGATGCGGATTCCAGCTTCACCAAGGCCATCGGTCTGAACTTCACTGCGCCGCCTGCAGGTCTGATCGACCGTTCCAAGCGCTATGCGCTTTACGCCGAGGATGGCGTGGTCAAGGTGCTGCATCTGGAAGAAAGCCCCGGCATCTGCGAAGCCTCGGGCGGCGAGTCGCTGCTGGCGGCGATCTGAGCCTCTCGGTCCGGCCCTTTCGGTTCGGACGGGGTCAGCCCTGTCCGGGCCGGGTTTCGCACAGGCAGGCGGTGCGGCTGGTGTGGCCATGTTCCACTGCCGCCGCACCGGCCAGCTTGTCCATCCGGCTGGCAAGCTTCACATCCAGATCGGACAGGCCACCGCAATCATGTGTGGTCAGCGTCACATCCACGATGTTGAAGGCGTTCAGCCATTCAGGATGGTGGTTCAGACGTTCCGCCGCCAGTGCCGCGCGGGACATGAAGCCCCAGGCTTCGGAAAACCCCTTGAACCGCCAGATCTTGCGGATCGCATCGCGCCCCGGCACCGGCTGCCAGCCGGTTTCCATCAGTGGCGGCAGTGCGGTAGCGCGGGCGTCTTCGGACAGCGGTGGCGTGCTCATGCTTTTTGCTCCATCAACGCATCATCTGCGGCCTGTGCGCGTTTCGCGGCAGGGCGGTCCGCGATACGATCCCAATAGGCGCGGAACGCCGGGCGGTCTGGCAGGGTGCCAAAGCGCAGGCCCCAGCCGATCTGCGACCCCAGATAGACATCCACCGCCGAAAAGCTGTCGCCCGCGAAATAGGGCGCCTCGGCCAGCCGGTGTTCCAGCGCGGTGACCACATCCTCCAGCGAGCCATATCCGGCGGTGCGCTGGCGTTCGGGCGGCACGACGAAGCCAAGCGCCGTATTGGTGACGGCCTGTTCCACCGGACCCGCGCCGAAGAACATCCAGCGGTAGAAGGCGGCACGGTCTGCGGGCATCAGCCCGGCTTCGGGGAAGGCATCGGCCAGATAGGTGCAGATCGCCGCGCATTCGGTAATCACCCGGCCGTCATGGACCACGGTCGGCACCTTGCCCATCGGGTTGATTGCCAGATAGTCGCGTGCCTTCATCGTGGTGCCATAATCCAGCACCGTGACCGTATAGGGCTGGCCGGTCTCTTCCAGCATCCAGCGGGCAATTCTGCCACGCGACATCGGATTGGTGTAAAGCGTCAGAGCGGTCATGGCGGTGTCCTTCGGTCAGTCATCCTGCGCGGGTCCGCGGCGGAAGGGGCCATAGGCGGTCAGCACCTCGATCTCTTCATCCACGGCGGCGCGTTCCCGATCAAGGTAGTCCGCCACAGCGCGGGCGAAAGCGGGATCGGCGATCCAGTGCAGCGAATGCGTCTCTGCCGGCAGATATCCGCGCGCCAGCTTGTGTTCGCCCTGTGCCCCGGCCTCCACCCGGTCCAGCCCCTGTGCAATCGCCCAGTCGATCGCCCGATGGTAGCACAGTTCGAAATGCAGACAGGGGTAATCCTCCACGCAGCCCCAGTAACGGCCATAAAGCGCGCTGCGTCCAATGAAGTTCAGCGCCCCGGCCACCGGGCGGCTGCCGTCGAAAGCCAGCACCAGCAGTACATCATCACGCATGGTCTGCTGGATGCGATCAAAGAAATTGCGGGTCAGGTAAGGGCGGCCCCATTTGCGGCTGCCGGTGTCCTGATAGAAGGCCCAGAAAGCGTCCCAGTGTTCGGCGCGCAGCGCATCGCCGGTCAGGTTTTCAATGCGCAACCCGTGGGAATTGGCCATGGCGCGTTCCTTGCGCAGCGCCTTGCGCTTGCGCGAGGCCAGGGTGGCCAGAAAATCCTCGTAGCTGGAATAACCGTCATTCTGCCAGTGGAATTGCTGGGTCAGGCGCGGCATCAGCCCCATGGCGGCGCCGGTTTCCGCCTCGGCTTCGGTGCAAAAAGTGGCGTGCAGCGAGGAGAGCCCGTTCTGTTGCGCCACCCGGGTCGCGCCCTCGATCAGCGCCGCCATGCCTGCGACCTCCTCACCCGGCAGGGTCAGAAAGCGCCGCCCCGTGGCAGGGGTGAAGGGCACCGCGATCTGGAGCTTGGGGTAATACCGCCCGCCCGCGCGTTCGTATGCCTCGGCCCAGCCATGATCGAAGATATATTCGCCCTGGCTGTGGGATTTGACGTATAGCGGGGCGGCGGCGATCATCTGCGCTCCACGATGCACCAGCAGCGGCCGGGCCAGCCAGCCGGTGCCGGGGCCGGTGGACCCCGATGCCTCCAGCGCCAGCAGGAAGCGATGTGTGGTGAACGGATCGTCCGGGCGCCCCGTGCCGGGCGCGGCCAGCGCGTCCCAGTCAGCAGCCGGGACGGCGGCGATGCTTTCGGCCAGAGTGACGGTCAGGTCGGACACGCGGCCCCTCGATCATGGTTACGCACAGCAGATGCGGCGCGGCGCGCGCCGGTCAAGCCTTCGCGGCCAGATATCCCTCGAAGGTGATGTTGTCGGCGATTTTGCGGGCTGTCGCCTCGGCCTCGGGCGACCGGATGGTCCAGCACAGGATCGCGGCGCCCTGTGCCTTCAGCTCTGCGACGCGCGGGCGGGGCAGATCAGCGGCCTCGTGGCTGATGAAACTGGCGCCGGTGCGATCATAATCGGGGATCTCGCGCAGCCGGTCGCACAGTACGGGGGACAGGGGGGCATAGGACACCGGGTCATAGCTGCCTGTCGTCAAACCGCGCGGCAGATCGGGGCAGAGCCGGGCCATTTCGGCCACGCTGTCAGGGTTGAAAGACATCAGCGCCACCGGCCCGTCATAGCCCGCCAGTGCCGCAGCCGTCGCCTTTTCCAGCGGTCCGATGCGGCCTATGGGGGACAGCATCTGGTCCTTGATCTCGATCAGCAGCGGCACCTTGCCGTCAACCAGAGCCAGAACCCCGGCCAGTGTCGGCACCGTTTCATCGGTGCCGAGCAGGGTCATCGCACCCAGTTCCGCCGCCGTATGATCCGCCGCCCAGCCCGACCGCCCGGTCAGGCGCGGCAGATCCTCGTCATGAAATACCAAGGCCACACCATCGGACGACAGTTGCAGGTCGATCTCGATGGCATAGCCCGCATCCATCGCGGCCCGAATGGCTGCAAGGCTGTTTTCCGGCCTGCCAGCCGCACGGTCGTGCAGGGCGCGATGCGCGACGGGCTGGAGCAAAAAGGCGGTGGGCAGCGGAATGCGGGTCATTTCAGTTCGAAGATCGCGTCGATCTCGACGGCGACACCCAGCGGCAGCGCCGGGGCCGAAACGGCAGCGCGGGCGTGACGCCCGGCATCCCCCAGCACCGCAACCATGAAGTCGGAAGCGCCGTTGATGACCTTGGGCTGGTCGGTGAAGTCAGGGGTGGAGTTGACAAATCCACCCAGTTTCACCAGCCGCTTGATGCGCGACAGATCACCGTCACAGGCTTTCCTGGCCTGGGCGAGCAGCGAGATGGCACAGGCGCGCGCGGCGGCGGCGCCCTGTTCCACGGTGAAATCGGCACCCAGCTTGCCCCTGATCGGGCCATTGGCATCGGCGCTGACCTGACCTGAGACATGCAGCAGGTTCCCCGTCAGCACGAAGCCGACGTAATTGGCAACCGGCGCGGGCGCGTCGGGCAGGGTGACGCCGAGTTCGGCAAGACGGGCTTCGATGGTCATGGGAACCTCCTGTTCTGTCGCGGCGGAGGCTAGCGCCAAGCGAAAGGGGCGGCAAGTGCCGCCCCCGTCCTGTTCCGGTGTTTCCGCGACCTCAGGTCTCGCGGAAGGCGCGGTTGAAGTAGTCGGTAAAGGGTTTCAGCAGATAGGCCAGCGGCGTCTGGTCATGGGTGCGGATGAACGCCTCGACCGGCATGCCGGGCAGCAGCGTCAGTCCCTTCAGTTTTTCAATCTCGCCCGGTTCCAGCACGATTTCGGCCCGGTAATAGCTGGCCTGACTGCGCTGGTCGGTCAGGGCATCTGCCGAAACCAGCGCGATGCGGCCCGTCAGTTCCGGCGTGGTGCGTGAGTTGAAGGCCGAGAAATGCAGCCGGGCTTCCTGCCCGGCATAGACCTGGTCGATGTGGATGGGGGAAACCTGTGCGGCGATGACCAGCGGGCGGTCCTGCGGGATCAGGTAAAGCACGGGATCGGCCGGACGGATGACCGAGCGCGGCGTGGTGACCTGAAGACCCAGCACGACCCCCGACACCGGCGCGCGAATCTCCAGCCGGGCAATGCGTTCAGTCAGGGCGCGGCGGCGTTCGGCCAGTTCCAGTTCCTGATAGCCGATGTCGCGCAGCTGGCTGTTCGCCTCTTCCCGCCGTGAGGCGCTGAGACGCAGCATCTCCAGCTCGATCTCAGACACGCTTTCGCCCGCCTGCGCCTTCGAGGCCTCAAGCTCTCCCACCTGTCCGCGCAGACGTGCCTCCTCGCGTTGCAGCGCCAGCACGCGGCTGGATTGCGCCAGTCCCTTTTCCAGCAGCGACTGCTGGTCGGCCAGTTCCTTCTGGATCAGTTCCAGCTGGGTTCCCAGCGCATCGGATTGTGCAGCGATGCCGGTGATCTGGCTTTGCACCTGCGCGCGGCGTTCGGCCAGCTGGCCGATCTGCTTGGACAGCGTATCGGCGCGGGCGTCGAACAGGTGGACCTGACCGTCCATCTGCTCTTTCACCTCGTCCTTGGTCTCGGCTGCCGCGATCAGTTCGGGCGCGAAGGTGATGGTGGTCTGGTCGTCGCGTTCGGCGGTCAGCCGGGCGCGGCGGGCCATGATTTCGTAAAGCTGGTTCTCGACGATGGTCAGTTCCGAACGCAGCACCGTGCCATCAAGCTTCAGCAGCAGGTCGCCCGCCTGCACGCTGTCGCCATCAGTGACGGCGATGGTTTCAACCACCCCGCCATCCGGGTGCTGCACCACCTGGCGATGGTTCTCGACCTCGATCTGGCCATGCGCCACCACGGCACCGGCGATGTTGGTCGTCACGCTCCAGACGCCGAAGCCGCCGAACAGGACGGCAAAGGCCGCGAGGCCCAGCACGACATAGCGGCGCGGCGACCAGGCATTTGCCGCGTCTTTCGGCAGGGCAGGGGGCCGGGCCGGGCGTGGCTCTGCCACCGCCGTGGCGCGCGGCGCGGCGGGAAGCGGGTTCTCCGGCTTGCCCTCGTTACCGGCGGGGGTTTTGGGTTCGCTCATGTCACGCCTCCGGGGCCGGCATTCTTGACGATTTCAGTGTGGTTCTTGACCATGTCGCGCAGCACCTGATCGCGCGGCCCGAAGGCGCGGCGGGTGCCATCCTCCATCACCAGCAGGAGTTCGCATTCCTGAATGGCGGCGGGGCGGTGGGCCATGATGAGAATGGCGCAACCGGCATCCTTCATCGAGCGGATCGCGGCATTGAGCGCCACGGACCCCTCGTTGTCGAGGTTGGAATTCGGCTCGTCCAGCACCACGATGACCGGGTCGCCATACATGGCGCGGGCCAGACCGATCCGCTGGATCTGACCGCCCGACAACCGCCCGCCAAGGGCCGACACCCGGGTGTCATAGCCTTCGGGCAGCTTGACGATCATGTCATGGGCGGCGGCCTTGCGCGCCGCTTCGACCACCTTCAGCCCGTCGGGGTTACCCTGAAGGCGGGCGATGTTTTCCGCAATCGTGCCGTCGAACAGGGTTACGCGCTGCGGCAGATAGCCGATGTAGCTGCCCAGCGTGTCGGGATCGTATTGATCCAGCGCTGCGCCATCCAGCCGTACCTTCCCGCCCGCCGGTTTCCACGCGCCGATCAGTGCGCGGGCCAGCGTGGATTTGCCCGAGCCCGACGGCCCGATCACCCCCAGCGCCTGGCCGGGCTGAAGCTGGAAATTCACCATGCGCAGCGTGGCGAAGCTTTCGCCCGGCGGCACGACGGTCAGGTTCTGCGCCTCCAGATTGGCCCTGGGCCGCGGAAGCTGGGTGCGCGGCGGCTCGACAGGCACGCGGGTGAACAGTTCGGCCAGGCGGTTCCAGCCCTCCTGCGCCCGCTGGACGACGGCCCATTGACCAATGGCCACCTCGATGGGCGACAGCGCACGGCCCATCAGGATGGATCCGGCAATCATTGCGCCGGCGGACAATTCGCCCTTCAGCACCAGCCAGGCACCGAGGCCGAGCATGGCCGATTGAAGGAACAGGCGGAATGTCTTGGTCAGGACCGAGAAGGTGCCGCCCAGATCGGCGGCGGATATGGTTTGCGCCAGAGCGGTGGCGCGCGCCTTCTGCCAGCGGTCAAAGCCCGCCCTCTGCATCCCCAGCGCCTGCACCACCTCGGCCTCGGCCTTGAGGTTGTCGGCCATGCGTTCGGCCACGATGGTGGCGCTGTTGGCGCGGTTCAGCGGCGTCTTGGTCATCCGCTGGTTCAGGATGGTCACGAAGATCAGCAGGATACCGCCGATGATGGCCAGCCAGCCCATGTAGGAATGGAAGACGAAGATCGCGGCGATGAACAGGGGCGTCCACGGAATGTCGAACACCGCGAGCAGGACCGGCGAGGTCCAGAGCCGCTGCACCGCCTCCAGATCACGCTGGGCGGCAGTGGCGGCGGGGTCGTTCGGCGCCACCTGCGAGCGGCGCAGCGCAGCTTCGAACACACGGCGGTCCAGCCGGGCCTGAAAGGCCGCGCCGACCCGTGCCATGATGCGGCCGCGCGCGTGATCCAGCACACCCATCATGATGAAAAGAAAGATAACCAGCGCCGAAAGCGCGACCAGCGTCGGCTCGGACCGGCTGCCCAGCACACGGTCATAGACCTGAAGCATGTAAAGCGGTCCGGTCAGCATCAGCAGGTTGACCACGACGCTGAACAGGAACACCGCGAGGATGACGCCGTAGGATTCGCGTCTTGCGGCCCTGAGTTCGGCTAGACCCGGTGCGACATTCACCGAAAGCTCTGGTCGGCTCATTATTGCCTACTCCTTTCGCATCGGCCGTCGGAGCCGCTGCCAAATCATTTTGCGTCACCTGTGCGCCACGCTTTGCGGTTGTCAATGCATGGCGTGCGGCTTATCCCTTGCCTTCTGGCCCGGAAGACTGTCCTTCGGGGCGCTGAATGGACGCGACACTAGGCTTATGGTGATGGTTTTTCCATTGAATTCTCGTATCCGGCGCAATTCGGCGATCCGCCTTGGCCTGACCGGACTCACGGCAGCGATTCTGTCTGCCTGCGCCGCGCCGCCGCCGCCTGCCGAACCCTACGACCCCTATGAAAAGACCAACCGGGCCTTTCATTCGGTCAATCTCGGGCTCGACAAGGCGCTGGTCCGGCCATCGTCCAAAGCCTATGGCGCGATCATTCCGGCGCCGGTCAAGACAGGGGTGTCGAACTTCGCCTCTAACCTCGATCTGCCCGGGGATGCGGTGAACGGCGCGCTTCAGGGCAACCCGGAACGCTTTGTCACCAATGTGTTGCGCTTCGCGGTCAACTCCACCATCGGGATCGGCGGGCTGTTCGATCCGGCGGGCGCGATGGGGGTGCATCAGAGCAAGACCGATTTCGGTGAAACCCTGCATGTCTGGGGCGTGGGCGAAGGCGCCTATGTCGAACTGCCGGGCATTGGGCCGAGCACGGTGCGCGATACCGTCGGAACGGCGGTCGATGTGGTGGCCAATCCGGTGCGTCTGGTCCTGCCGACGCCCGAAAGCTATTACGCCACGGCGGCCAAGGTCGGTTCAAAACTTGGTGATCGGGACCGCTATTCCGAAACCATCGACTCGGTCCTATATGATAGCGCCGACAGCTATGCGCAGGCACGGCTGCTCTATCTTCAGAACCGCCGGTTCGAGCTTGGTCAGAAGGCCGAAGATGGTGGTGACAGTTTCATCGACCCTTACGAGGAGTGACATGGCTCATCCCGTTCTGAACCGCCGCGCCTTTGCCGCCACTGCACTGGCAGGTGCCGCACTGGTCACCGTGCCCGGAGCCGCGCTGGCGCTGGATCTCAACTCGGCGCGGGCGCTGATCGACCGGGCGATTGCCGATGTGAACAAGGTGATCAACTCGGGCAAGCCCGAAGCCGCGATGTTCAAGGATTTCGAGGCGATCTTCGCCCGTTACGCCGATGTGAATGCCATTGCCCGTTCGGCACTTGGCCCGGCCGCGCGGTCGGCCAGCCCGGCCCAGATGAAGGCCTTCACCCGCGCCTATCAGGGCTATATCGGCCGCAAATATGGCCGCCGCTTCCGCGAGTTCATCGGGGGCACCATTGAAGTGGTCGATGCGAAACCGCTGAAAAGCTATTTCGAGGTCATTTCGGTTGCGCGTCTGCGCGGTGAGGCGCCGTTTGACCTGCGCTGGCATGTGTCGAACAAATCCGGCAAGGATCTGTTCTTCAACATCATCATCGAGGGTGTGAACATGCTTGCCTCCGAGCGTGAGGAAATCGGCGCCATGCTGAAAAAGCGCAAGGGCGATATCGACGGGCTGATCGGCGATCTGCAAGCGGCCTGACGCCTGCGCGGGGTGGATGGCCCCGGAAGTTGAGTATTTTTGCAAGAAGCAAAGGGGGGCCGGTGGCTCCTCTTTTCGTATGTCAGAGGCTGTCTTCGACGCGGAAGCCCTCGGGGATGTGGTCGCGGCTGTCGAGCAGCAGGTCGGCCATGGTGGTGGCGACCTTTGGGGCCATGCCGAAACCGATCTTGAAGCCGCCATTGGCGATGAAATGGCCGGGGCGGCCGGGCCAGCGGCCAAGCATGGGTGCGCGGGAGCGGGCGCGGGGGCGCAGACCAGCCCAGCGTTCCAGCACCGGGGCCTCCGTGAGGCAGGGCAGGGCGGCGAGGGCGCGGGCATGGAGCGCGTCAAGCTGCGTGTCGGTGGTTGCAGGATCGCCGAAGCTGTTTTCCGAAGTGGAGCCGATGGCAACCGTGCCGTCCGCATGCGGGATGATATGCAGACCGCTGGCATAGATCTGTGGCGCATCGGGGGCGGGGTAGCGGAGGCTCAGCGCCTGCCCCTTCACTGCGCCGCCGACGGGCTTGCCAAGGGCCGCGCCGAGCTCTGTCAGGCCTGCCACCCCGGTCGCGTGCAGGACGATGCCCTGTTCCGGGGCTTCGCCGATGTGGATCTCGCCGCCTTTTGCTGTGACGGCGGCGGCGAGTGCGGCGGCGGCCATACGCGGGTGCAGGCGGGCCGAGAGTGTGTCGTGGATCAGAAGGCCCGTGGGGCTGGCGGGTTCCCAGGCCGCGCCGGTGGCGCGGATCACCTGCCATGTGGCGCGGCCTTGCCAGAGGTCTGCCGCGGTTGCTTCGCGCGCCCGCGCCATCTCGACCGCGCGGGCATCGGGCAGGGCTTGCAGCCGCCCGGCACGGCCATAGCCGGTCGGCAGGCCGGAGGCTTCCGCAACCCCGGACCAGAAGCTTTCCGCCATCAGCAGGCTTTCCAGTTGGAACTGTTTCTTGGCGTTCCACTGGTCGGGCATATGCGGGCTGAGCGCGCCGACCAGCCCGCCTGAAGCGCCCGCGCCGATGCGCGTCCCCTCGATAAGCCGGACCTTCGCGCCGCGCCGGGCCATTTCCCAGGCACAGGCGAGGCCGAATATGCCGCCGCCCCGCACTGTAACATCGCAGCTTGTCATTCGCCGCTCCTTTCCGCAGTGTCGCGCCGATCTGCCATAGGACAAACCGCCATGCCGGACCAGAGCCCCGAGGCCCCGACCCTTGACTGGCGCGACGGGGTGATCCCCGTTTCGACCCAGTTCGATGACCCGTATTTCAGCCTGAACGACGGGCTGGCCGAGACGCGGCATGTGTTCCTGCACGGCAACCGGCTGGAAGCGCGGTTGTGTGACGGGTTCCACATTGCGGAACTGGGCTTCGGCACCGGGCTGAACCTGCTGGCGGTGCAGATCCTCTGGGCCGCGATGGGCAGGCCTGGCGTCCTGCACTTCACCAGTTTCGAGGCCTTTCCGATGGAGGCCGCCGACATCGCCCGCGCGCTGGCGCATTTCCCCGAGGCGCGGGCGGTGGCGGGGCCGTTTCTGGATCAATGGGCTGCGGGCCAAAGGGTGCTGGACCTGCCGGGGCTCCGGGCCGAGATCGTGACCGGCGATGCGCGGCAGACCCTGCCCGCATGGACCGGCGCGGCGGATGCGTGGTTTCTTGACGGCTTCTCCCCTGCGAAGAATCCTGAGCTGTGGTCTGACGATCTGATGCAGGCAGTAGCGGACCATACAAAACCGCATGGCAGCTTTGCGACCTATACGGCCGCGGGACATGTCCGCAGGGCCTTGCAGGCGGCGGGGTTTCAGGTAGAGCGGCGGCCGGGGCATGGCCGTAAGCGGCATATGACCGCAGGCTGGCGGGTCTGAGGCCACGTCACCTTCCCCTGGGAAAAGGATCATCCGATGGCCGCCGCCTATCGCGCGCATCAAAATACCCGGCTTGGCATCCTGCTGATGTCGGCCACCTCGTTCGTCTTTGCGCTTCAGGACGGGATTTCCACCCATCTGGCCGGGCAATACAACGTCTGGATGGTGGTGATGATCCGCTTCTGGTTCTTCGCGGCCTTCGCGCTGGCGCTGTCCTCGCGGTGGCCCGGCGGTATCGGCGGGCAGTTGCGGTCGCGCCACCCGTGGCTTCAGGCGCTGCGGGGCACGCTGCTGGTGGCCGAGGTCTGCATCATGGTCGTCGCCTTCATCAAGCTGGGGCTGATCGCCACCCATGCGGTTTTTGTCTGCTATCCACTGCTGGTGGCAGCATTGTCAGGTCCGATTCTGGGTGAAAGCGTCGGCTGGCGCCGCTGGACGGCGATCGGGGTGGGGTTCATCGGCGTGCTGATCATTCTGGAGCCCGGCGTGGCGGTGTTCAGCCCCTGGGCGCTGGTGCCGCTGCTCTCTGCCTTCATGTTCGCGCTTTACGGGCTCCTGACACGCTATGTGGCGCGGGGCGACAGCGCGGGCACCAGCTTCCTGTGGACAGGCATCGTGGCGGCCGTGCTGATCACGCCGCTGGGCCTCTGGTTCTGGCAGCCGATGGCTCCGGCGGACTGGGGATGGATGGGCCTTCTCTGCCTGACCGGGGCAGGGGCGCATTTCATGATGATCAAGGCCTATGAGGTGGCCGAGGCCAGCGATATCCAGCCCTTTGCCCTGCTGCAACTGGTGTTCATCGCGATTCTGGGCCTGACCGTGTTTGACGAGGAGTTGCGGCGTAATGTGGTGGTCGGTGCGGCGCTGGTGATCGCGGCGGCGCTGTTCACCCTGTTGCGGGCGCGGGCGGTGTCAAAACAGGCGGGCTGAGCACGCCGCTCAGCCCTTTTCGTGAAAGAAGTCGTGGATCTGCTGTGCGAGGGCCTCCGAAATGCCGGGCACGGCGGTCAGATCCTCTACCGCCGCGCGGGTCACGGCTTTGGCGCTGCCAAAATGCGCCAGAAGCGCGCGTTTGCGGGTGGCGCCGACGCCCGGCACCTCGTCCAGCGGGGTCGAGGTGGTGGCCTTGGCGCGTTTGGCCCGGTGGGCACCGATGGCCCAGCGGTGCGCCTCGTCGCGCAGGCGCTGGATGAAATACAGCACCGGGTCATTCATTCGCAGGGCAAAGGGTTGCTCGCCGGGGCGGTGGAACTCCTCCTTGCCGTGGTCACGGTCGATGCCCTTGGCGACGCCGATGAAGGGCAGGTCGTCGATGCCCAGTTCGGCCATGATCTCGGCCACCGCCGAAACCTGCCCCGCGCCGCCGTCGATCAGCAGAAGGTCGGGCCAGGCGTCGGTCTTGCGCTCGGGGTCTTCCTTCAGAAGGCGTTCGAAGCGGCGGGTCAGCACCTCTTTCATCATGCCGAAATCGTCGCCCTGCGCGCCTGCTTCGCCCTTGATGTTGAACTTGCGATACTGGCTTTTCAGGAAACCCTCGGGCCCGGCCACGATCATGCCGCCGACCGCATGGGCGCCCTGGATATGCGAGTTGTCGTAGACCTCGATCCGCTTCGGCGGGGCCTCAAGGTCAAACGCCTCGGCCAACCCTTGCAAGAGCCGGTTCTGCGTCGTGCTTTCCGCCATGCGCCGGGCCAGACTTTCGCGGGCGTTGCGATGGGCGTTTTCCACCAGTTCTGCCTTTTCCCCCCGCAGCGGCACTGCGAGTTCCACCTTGCGGCCCGCACGATCTGACAGAAGTTGCGTCACCAGATCGGGGTTTTCGACCGCATGGCTGAGCAGGATCAGCCGCGGCGGCTCCTTGTCGTCGTAGAACTGGCTGAGGAAGGCCTCCAGAATTTCCGGCTCTTCGGCGCCCGCGCCGGTTTTCGGGTAGAAATCCTTGTTGCCCCAGCTTTGGTTCCCCCGGATGAAGAACACCTGAACGCAGGCTTGCCCGCCCTCAAGGTGCAGGGCGACCACATCCGCCTCGGCCACGCCGCGCGGGTTGATGCCTTGTGTCGACTGCACGGCGGTCAGTGCCTTGATGCGGTCGCGCAGCGCCGCGGCGCGCTCGAATTCCATCGCTTCCGATGCTTCGGCCATGGCCTTGGCCAGATCGGCCTGAACCGTGGTGGATTTGCCATCCAGAAACCGCGTCGCATCGTCGATCAGCGCGGCATAATCCGCCTCGCTGATCCGCCCCACACAGGGGCCTGCACAGCGTTTGATCTGGTAAAGCAGGCAGGGTCGGGTCCGGCCCGAGAACATTACATCCGAGCAGGTGCGCAGCAGGAATACGCGCTGCAACTGGTTCAGCGTGCGGTTCACCGCGCCCGCGCTGGCGAACGGGCCGAAATAGCGGCCCTTGTCACTGCGTTTGCCGCGATGCTTGCGGATCATCGGGAACGGGTGGTCGGTCGGGATCAGAATGTTCGGAAATGACTTGTCATCCCGCATCAGCACATTGTAGCGCGGCTTCAGCTGCTTGATGAGGTTCTGTTCCAGCAGCAGCGCCTCGACCTCGGTCCGCGTGGTCAGGAACATCATCGAGGCGGTTTCCGAAATCATCCGCGCGATCCGTCCCGAATGCCCGGAGGGCCGCGCATAGTTCGACACCCGCGCCCGCAGGTTGCGGGCCTTGCCGACATACAGAACCTCGTTCTGGGCGTTCAGCATCCGGTAGACGCCGGGCGAGCCGTCGAGCGTTTTCAGTTGGTCCTGAATGACCTCATGCCCGGTTTTCACCGGCGCGGTTTGCCTGTCGTCATGCACGGAAAACCCCATCTTTCGGATATGCCGATTCCCGGTCCCTCGCTGCAATGATAGCGACCTGAGGGCAAGGGGAAAGCTGTCCCCAGTTTCTGTGGATAACTTTGCGGAGAAAATCCCCCGACCCGCGATTTTCCCTTGTATTCAGGCGGGTTCCTTGAGTTGCTTAAAAAATAGGCGATATTTTAACCATTTGATATTGCTGGATTTAAAATTAAACGCTTGGCAAATAACTGATAAATCAGGGTTTTCTTGACGCGCGTGTAAACGGATTGTGAAAAGTGGACAAGTCGCCGCAGCGACCTGCCGTTAGGTCACTCAACCCCCAGAATATCGGGGGTTTTCCAGCCCAGATGCTGACCCCCGTCGACGCAGATCAACTGCCCCGTGACCGCAGGCGCATCCAGCAGAAAACCCAGCGCTGCGGTGATGTCAGCGGGGTTGGAGCCGCGCCCTAGCACCGTGTTGGCCCGTTGCCGGGTGAAGTGGTCAAGGCTCTGCCGCGCGCCCTGCATGGTCGGGCCGGGGCCGATGGCATTGACCCGGATGCGTGGGGCAAGCGCCTGTGCGGCAGTCTGGGTCAGCGTCCAGAGCGCGGATTTCGCCAGCGTATAGCTCATGAACTCCGGGGTCAGCTTGCGGACGCGCTGGTCGATCATGTTGACGATGAGGCCGGTGGCCAGCGGCTCCCCGGCGGGGTCCAGCGCGGCGTCGGGCGCCTGCGCGGCAAACTGCTGCGTCAGAACGAACGGCGCGCGCAGGTTGCTTTCCAGATGCCGGTCCCAGCTTATGCGGCTGGCGCTGGCCAACGTGTCATATTCGAAGATCGAGGCATTGTTGACCAATATGGTCAAAGGCCCGCCCAGGCCCTTCACCGCGCGGCCGACCACAGTTTCGGTCTGGGCTTCATCCAGCAGATCGGCTTGCAGGGCCATGGCGCGGCGGCCCATGGCCTCGATCCGCTGCACCGTCTCGGCCGCGCCATCGGCGCTGCCCGCGTAATGCACCGCAACATCATAGCCGCGCCCGGCCAGATACAGCGCCATGGCCTGACCCAGCCGCTTGCCTGCCCCCGTGACCAGCGCCCGCATCAGGACACCAGCGCAAGGGTGTAGGCGATATAGCCGCCCGCCAGCCCGACCCCGGCCAGCTTACCGATATCCAGCCTGAAGAATACGAAAGGCACCAGCAGCAGCGAAACGCCCAGCATCACCCAGTTGTCGAAGCTCAGAAGCTGGGCGGGCACCTCCATCGGTGCGATCACGGCGGTGATGCCCAGAATGGCCAGAATGTTGAAAGTGTTGGACCCGATCACATTGCCGATGGCCACATCTGCCTGCCCCCGGAACGCGGCCATCACACTTGTCACCAGCTCGGGCAGTGACGTGCCGATGGCGACAAGGGTCAGCCCGATGACGGTTTCGGAAACTCCCAGTGCGCGGGCGATATTGGTGGCGCCCTCCACAAGGAAGGAAGCGCCGAAGCCCAGCCCGATCAGCCCGCCAAGGATGAAGGCGGCGATTTTCCAGACCGGCATGTGATCCCCGGCCGGCAGGTCATCGGGCTGAGCATCGCGATGTGCGCGGGCCTGACGGATGTTATCCCAGATCGACAGGGCCAGAGCGGTCAGCAGGATCAGCCCGTGCCACCAGGTGATCGGGCCGAACTGGCTGAGGATGACGAACAGCACCGCCGTGCCGAGCATCACCAGATAGCCGCGCCGCGTGTCGATCTTGCTGGTGTGGATGGTGGCGATCAGGGCGGGAAGGCCGAGGATCAGCAGGATATTGGCGATGTTCGACCCGACCACATTGCCAAGCGCGATCCCCGCCTGGCCTTTCAGGGCCGCCTGAACGGACACCAGCAGTTCGGGGGCGGAGGTGCCGAAGGCGACCACGGTCAGGCCGACGATCAGCGCCGGAATCCCCAGCCGCAAGGCCAGCGCCACCGCGCCTTTCACCAGCCCGTCGCCGCCCAGCACCAGAAGCACCAGCCCGCCGGCCACATAAAGCAGATCCATTCCCAAAGTTTACACCTTTTTCTGCGCCGCGCCGCAGGGGCAGGGGCCATTGCCAATCCTGTGCCTGCCGCAGCGCGGGCAGGTTCCGGTTTTTGTCTGTCGTTTGCGGCTGTTGAGATGCTTGAACACCATGGCCATGGCGGCCATGCCGAGCAGGAAGAGGGTGACGACCTTTACCAGCATGTCAGAGCCCGAACCGGGCGAAAGCGGCACGGTCCTCCACCTCGGCCAGCGCGGCGGCGGCGGCGCGGCCGGTCAGCCGCGAAATCAACCCGCGTTTCTGGCCCAGCGGCACAAGCCGCACCTTGTCGCCGTAAAGCGCCTTCATCTTCGGCACCAGATGCGCCACGCCATCGGCCAGCCCCAGATCGACCGCCTGCTGCCCGACCCAGACATCGGCGTTGAACAGATCGGCGCCCCCGGCGAGCCGGGGACCGCGCCGCGCCTTCACATGGGTGATGAAAGCCTGATGGATCGGCTCTTGCAGGGCGCGGAGCCGCGCCACATCCTCGGGCTTCGAGGGCTGGAACGGATCGGCCAGCGATTTCGAAGTGCCGGCGGTGACAACGCGCCGCTCGATCCCGTGGCGGGACAGGAAGTCGGGAAAGCCGAAACCCGCGAAGATCACGCCGATGGAACCGAGGATGGAGCTGTCATCCACCCAGATCTCATCCGCCGCGCAGGCCAGCCAGTAGCCGCCCGAAGCCGCCACATCCTCGACGAAGGCGTGGACATGCACACCCTTTTCGGCAGCCAGCCGCCGGATGCGGGCGGCGATCAGGCTCGATTGTACCGCCGATCCGCCGGGCGAATTGATGGCCAGCGCCACGGCAGCGGGCTTCAGGCGAAAGGCGCGCTCGATCAGCGGCGCCAGCGTGGCATCGGAGAGGCCGGGCGAGAACCGGCTGCCCGCGCCAATGGCGCCTTGCAGGCGGATTACCGGAACGACCGGCGGTTTCTGGGTGAAGGGCAAGCGCAACATCATGTCCCGCATGTAGGCGGCCCGGTCCGATGCGGCAAGGCTTCCGCGCGCGGGCAAATTTCTTCTGCAAGAAATTTGCAAATCTTTTGGAAAAGATTTGCGCCCGGCCCGTCGGTTCGGCAACAAGTCGGCATGATCGACAAGCTGGAAATGTTCATCGCTCTGGCCAACGAGGGCCATTTTGGTCGCGCGGCCGAGGTCTGCGGTGTGACGCAGCCGACGCTTTCCTCGGCCATCAAGCAGCTTGAGGATCATCTGGGGGTGCAGCTTGTCTATCGCGGCTCGCGCTTTCAGGGGTTGACGCCCGAGGGCCAGCGGGTGCTGGACCGCGCGCGGCGGATCGTGGGTGACGCACGGGCGCTGCGCGAGGAGATGCGGTCGGTCCGGTCCGGTCTGGCGGGCAATCTGCGCATCGGGGTCATTCCGACCGCGCTGTCGATGGTCGCTGATCTGACGACGCCTTTCACCAAACGGCATCCGAATGTGCGCGTTACCATCCTTTCCCGCACCAGTGTTGAGATCCTGACCGGGATCGAGCGGCTCGATCTGGATGCGGGTATCACCTATCTGGATAATGAGCCGCTGGGCCGTGTGACCCAGGTGCCGCTGTATTCCGAGTTCTACCGTCTGCTCTGCGCGCCCGGCACCGAACTGGCGGGCCGCGACCGCGTGACCTGGGCCGAGCTTGCCGGTCTGCCGCTGTGCCTGCTGACCTCGGACATGCAGAACCGGCGCATCGTCAACCTGCATCTGGCCGAGGCCGGGGTGACGGCGGCGCCGACCATCGAATCGAACTCGACCATCACGCTGCTGACCCATGTGATGAGCGGCAACTGGGCCTCGGTCCTGCCCAAGAAGCTGGCCGATCTGTTTGCGCGGTCGGGGCAGTTGCAGGCCATTCCCATCGTCGCGCCGGAGGCTGAGCATCTGGTGGGCCTCATCGCGGCGCATCGTGATCCGCCCACGCCCCTGATCGCCGCGCTGATCGACAGTGCGCGGCGGATGGGTACCGGCAGGATTGATAGATAATATCTATCGAACAACGGTATTTCACGATTGATCCGTCTATCGTTTTGCCGGATTTTGGCGTCAAGCCAACCGGAGGTCAGCTATGCCCCTTGACGAATCCGCCGTCCTGTCGCGGGTCAACGAGATCCTCGCAGAACATAACGGAATGGAAGGGCCGCTGCTGCCGATCCTTCATGCCATTCAGGAAAGTTTCGGCCATGTGCCGCAGGCCGCGCTGCCGGTGATTGCGCAGCACCTGACGCTCAGCCGTGCCGAGGTGCATGGCGTCATGAGCTTCTATCACGATTTCCGCGAACAGCCGGCCGGGCGCCACGTGTTGAAGCTCTGCCGTGCCGAGGCATGTCAGTCGATGGGCGCCGACCGGATGGCCGAACATGCGCAGCGCCGTTTCGGGATCGAATGGCATGAGACCACAAAAGATGGCGCCGTGACGCTGGAACCTGTATTCTGTCTGGGTCTCTGTGCCTGCGCCCCGGCGGCGATGGTCGATGGCCGTCTGGTGGGTCGTCTGGACGAGGCGCGCCTCGATGCCCTGGCTGAGGAGCTGCGCTGATGAAGATTTACGTTCCCGGAGATGCAGCCGCCAAGGCGCTGGGCGCCGATGATGTGGCGCGCGCCGTCGTGACCGAGGCCGCCGCGCGCGGTGTCGAGGTGACGGTTGTCCGCAACGGCTCGCGCGGCATGATCTGGCTGGAGCCGCTGGTCGAGGTGGTCACCGAATATGGCCGCATGGGGTTTGGCCCGATGTCGGTGGCGGATGTGGCTGCACTGTTCGGTGACATCGAGGCGCATCCCAAGGCGCTGGGCCTGACCGAGGAACTGCCGTGGATGAAGCGGCAGACCCGGCTGACCTTTGCCCGCGTTGGCGTCGTCGATCCGCTGAGTCTGAAGGATTATGAACTGCACCACGGCCTGAAGGGCCTGCGGCGTGCCATCACGATGGAGCCTGCGGCCATCGTGCAGGAAGTGACCGACTCGGGCCTGCGCGGCCGGGGCGGCGCCGGTTTCCCGACCGGCATCAAGTGGAAGACGGTGCATGACGCGCAAGCGCCGCAGAAATACATCGTCTGCAATGCCGACGAGGGTGACAGCGCCACGTTTGCCGACCGCATGCTGATGGAAGGCGACCCCTTCACCCTGATCGAGGGCATGGCGATTGCCGGTCTCGCGGTCGGCGCGACCAAAGGGTATGTCTACACCCGGTCCGAATATCCCGATGCCGTATCACAGATGCAGAAGGCGATTGAGGTCGCGCGGGCGGGGGGTGTGCTGGGCACCTCGGTCCTTGGCTCCGGCCGGGCTTTTGACATGGAAGTGCGTGTCGGCGCGGGTGCTTATGTCTGTGGCGAGGAAACCAGCCTGCTGAACAGCCTTGAAGGCAAGCGCGGCGTGGTGCGGGCCAAGCCGCCGCTGCCGGCGCTGGAGGGCTTCATGGCCCGTCCGACGGTGGTGAACAACGTGATCTCGCTGGCCTCGGTGCCGGTGATCATGGATCGCGGCGCGGCCTTTTACAAGAATTTCGGCATGGGCCGTTCGCATGGCACCATGGCGCTGCAAATCGCCGGGAACGTCAGGTTCGGCGGTCTGTTCGAAACTGCCTTCGGCCTGTCGCTGGGCGAGATCGTCGATGACATCGGTGGCGGCACCGCCAGCGGTCGCCCGGTCAAGGCGGTGCAGGTCGGCGGCCCACTGGGCGCATGGTTCCCGCGTGAACTGTTCGACACCCCCTTCACCTACGAGGATTTCGCGGCGAAGGGCGGCCTGATCGGCCATGCCGGTCTGACCATCGCCGACGATACGGTGGACATGCTGAAAATGGCGCGTTTCGCGATGGAGTTCTGCGCCATCGAAAGCTGCGGCAAATGCACTCCCTGCCGTATCGGCGCCGTGCGTGGCGTGGAAACGCTGGACCGGATCGGCCGGGGCGATGCCTCGGGCATCCCGTTGCTGACCGACCTGTGCGAGACGATGAAATCCGGCTCGCTGTGCGCGTTGGGCGGCTTCACGCCCTATCCGGTCATGTCCGCTCTCACCCATTTCCCCGATGATTTCACCGCGACCCACAAGGAGGCCGCCGAATGAAAGACTTCATCATCCCCGATGACCGCGATTTCGGCACGCCTGCCTCGAAATCGAAAACCATGGTGACCCTGTCGATCGACGGGTTTGAGGTGACGGTGCCGGAAGGCACGTCGATCATGCGCGCCGCAGCCGAGATCGGCATTTCGGTGCCCAAGCTCTGCGCGACCGACAGCATCGACGCTTTCGGGTCGTGCCGCCTGTGTCTGGTGGAGATCGAGGGCCGCAACGGCACCCCGGCGTCCTGCACCACGCCGGTGGCGGCGGGCATTAAGGTCCATACCCAGACCGGCAAGCTGAAACAGCTTCGCCGTGGCGTGATGGAGCTTTACATCTCGGATCACCCGCTGGACTGCCTGACCTGCGCCGCCAATGGCGATTGCGAATTGCAGGACATGGCGGGCGCCGTCGGCCTGCGCGATGTGCGCTATGATGCGGTGGACACCCATTTCCGCACCAAGAACACCAGCGGCGAGGCCAATCCGCAATGGCTGCCGAAGGACGACAGCAACCCCTATTTCAGCTACGACCCCAGCAAATGCATCGTCTGCAACCGCTGTGTCCGCGCCTGTGAGGAAGTGCAGGGCACTTTCGCGCTGACGATCTCGGGCCGGGGCTGGGACAGCCGCGTGCATGCCGGTCTGAAGGACGATACCTTCCTGTCCTCGGATTGCGTGAGCTGTGGCGCCTGCGTGCAGGCCTGCCCGACCGCGACGCTGACCGAGAAATCGGTCATCGACATCGGCACCCCGGATCGCAGCATCATCACGACCTGCGCCTATTGCGGTGTCGGCTGTTCCTTCAAGGCGGAAATGCGCGGCGACGAGCTGGTGCGCATGGTGCCTTACAAGCACGGCAAGGCCAATCGCGGCCATAGCTGCGTCAAGGGCCGCTTCGCCTATGGCTATGCCACCCACCAGGACCGCATCCTGAACCCGATGATCCGCGACACGATCAACGATCCGTGGCGTGAAGTGTCCTGGGCGGAGGCGATGGAATTCGCCGCCACCCGGATGAAGGCCATTCAGGAAAAATACGGCCGCCAGTCGGTCGGCGTGATCACCTCCAGCCGCTGCACCAACGAGGAAACCTTCCTCGTGCAGAAACTGACCCGCGCGGTGTTCCGCAACAACAACACCGACACCTGCGCCCGCGTCTGCCATTCGCCCACCGGCTATGGCCTTGGCCAGACCTATGGCACCTCGGCTGGCACGCAGGACTTCGACTCGGTCGAGGAATGCGATGTGGCGCTGGTCATCGGCGCCAACCCGGCCTCGGCCCACCCGGTCTTTGCCAGCCGCCTGAAAAAGCGGCTGCGGCAGGGGGCGAAGCTGATCCTCGTCGATCCGCGCCGCACCGAGATGGCGGAAGGCGCACATTACCGCGCGGCGCATCACCTTGCGCTGAAGCCTGGCACCAACGTCGCCATCGTCACCGCTCTGGCGCATGTGATCGTGACCGAGAAGCTTTACAATGAAGAGTTCATCCGCACCCGCTGCGACTGGGATGAGTTCCAGGATTACATGGAGTTCGTCGCGGATCCGAAACATTCGCCCGAGGCGGTGGAACTGCTGACCGGGGTTCCGGCGGCCGAAGTGCGCGGTGCCGCGCGGCTGTATGCCACCGGCGGCAATGCGGCGATCTACTATGGCCTCGGCGTGACCGAACACAGCCAGGGTTCGACCACCGTCATCGGCATCGCCAACCTCGCCATGCTGACCGGCAATATCGGTCGGCGCGGTGTGGGCGTGAACCCGCTGCGCGGCCAGAACAACGTGCAGGGCTCCTGCGACATGGGGTCGTTCCCGCATGAACTGCCGGGCTACCGCCATGTGAAGCTGCCCGAAGTGCGCGCGATCTTCGAAAAGGCCTGGGGCGTGGAAATCGACCCGGAGCCGGGTCTGCGCATCCCGAACATGCTGGATGCGGCGGTGGATGGCAGCTTCAAGGGCCTCTACTGCCAGGGCGAGGATATCCTGCAATCCGACCCCGACACCAAGCATGTGGCGGCGGGTCTTGCGGCGATGGAATGCGTGATCGTCCACGACCTGTTCCTGAACGAAACCGCGAACTACGCCCATGTGTTCTTCCCCGGTTCGTCCTTCCTCGAAAAAGACGGCACCTTCACCAATGCCGAACGTCGCATCAACATGGTGCGCAAGGTGATGGCGCCGAAACAGGGCTATGCCGACTGGGAAGTGACCCAGATGTTCGCCAATGCCATGGGGGCTGGCTGGACCTACACCCATCCGTCGCAGATCATGGAAGAAATCGCCATGACCACGCCCAGCTTCGCGGGTGTGACCTATGACAAGCTGGAGGAGATGGGCTCGGTTCAGTGGCCGTGCAACGAGAAGGCGCCGGAAGGTACGCCGCTGATGCATATCGACGGCTTCGTGCGCGGCAAGGGTAAGTTCATCCGCACCGAATATGTGGCGACGGATGAAAAGACCGGCCCGCGCTTCCCGCTGCTGCTGACCACCGGCCGTATCCTCAGCCAGTACAACGTGGGCGCCCAGACCCGGCGCACGCATAATACCGTCTGGCACGATCAGGATATTCTGGAGATCCACCCGCATGACGCCGAGACCCGTGGCATCCGCGACGGTGACTGGGTGCGGCTGGCCAGCCGCTCGGGCGAGACGACGCTGAAGGCCGAGATCACTGATCGCGTGTCGCCCGGCGTGGTCTATACCACCTTCCACCACCCGGAAACGCAGGCGAACGTCGTTACCACCGATTTCTCGGACTGGGCGACCAACTGCCCGGAATACAAGGTGACGGCGGTGCAGATCATGCCCTCCAACGGCCCGTCCGAGTGGCAGGAGGAGTATCAGGCGCAGGCCACGCTCGCCCGCCGGATCGCGGCGGCCGAGTGATGCACAGCCACCGCCCCCTTCCGCGCCTTGCCTTCCGGGCGGGCGCGGTGCGCGACGGCAGCCGTGAGCTGCCGTCGGAGGTGGCGGTTGCGCTGAGCTATAACGGATCGACCCATGCCGTCATGATGGCGACGCCCGCCGATCTGGAAGATTTCGCCCGTGGCTTCACCCTGACCGAAGGGATCGCCAGCCTCGACGAGATCGAAAGCATCGAGCCGGTGGAAACCCCGCGCGGGATTAATTTGCAGATCTGGCTGACGCAGGCGGCAGCGGACCGGCAGGCAAAGCGGCGCCGGACCATGGCCGGGCCGGTGGGCTGCGGGTTGTGCGGCATCGACAGCCTTGAAGAGGCGGTTCGCGTGCCTCGCCCGGTGCCTGCCAACGATTTCGCCATGACGCCGGAACAGGTGATGGAAGCGATTGCCGCGCTCGAGGCGCATCAGCCGCTGCATGACATCACCCGCGCCGCCCATGGCGCGGCCTTCTGGGCGGAAGGCGGCATCGTCCTCGCGCGCGAGGATGTCGGACGGCACAATGCGCTGGACAAGCTGATCGGCGCGCTGGCCGGCCGGCGGCCGGCGGGGCAGGGTGCCCTGATCCTGACCTGCCGCACCTCGGTCGATATGGTGCAGAAAGCCTGTGCCGCAGGCTTTCCACTGCTGATCGCCGTTTCGGCTCCGACTGCTGCTGCCGTGGCCATGGCCGAGGCAGCGGGCCTGACCCTCGTCGCGCTGGCCCGGCCCGACGGTTTTGAATGTTTCACCCACCCGCAACGCATCACGCTGCAAGAGGCCGCCCATGTCGCATGACAAACTGATCACCATGGCCAACCAGATCGCCCGCTTCATGGAAAGCAAGCCCCATGCCGAGGGGGTGACGGGCCTTGCCAATCACATCAACGATTTCTGGGAACCCCGGATGCGGCGGCAGCTGTTCGAACTGCTGGACAACGGTGGTGACGGTTTCCGCCCTTTGGTGCTGGAAGCCGCCACGCAGATCCGGCGCCCCGCCGCCGCCTGAGCCTTTCAGGCGGAGCGCCTGTGGCGCAAGCCTTCTTGTCCCGTCCGCGCGATGCGCGGACGGCCTGCCTCCGGCGGGGATATTCTTGCCAGGGTAAATGCGGATCAGGTGTAGCGGTGCCGCGCTTCCAGCGCGAGGCCAAGCCCGACGGCGCCGAAGTCGTCACCGCTGTGGAGTTGCGCTTGCGGCAGCATATCCTGCACGAGGCGACGCAGGAGCGGCAGGCGGCTGGAGCCGCCGGTCACGAAGACCGTGCCGACCTCTGCCGGGGTGACGCCGCCTTGCGCCAGTACGCGGGTGATCAGGTCACGCAAACGGGTGAGAGCAGGGGCGAGCGTCTGTTCGAAAGCCTCGCGCCGCACCACCGGATTGGGCGCACCGCACAGCGGGCGGAGCAGCAGGCGCTCCGCCTCGGTGTCGCTGAGTGCGATTTTGACCCGCTCGACTTCCATCGCAAGCGCGTGGCCCTGACGGCCCTCGATCAGGCGGATCAGCCGGTCGATAAGCTCGGGGTTGTCGATCTCGTGCCGCAGGGCCTTGAGGTCGGTCATGGTGCTGCGGGAATAAAGCTGGTTGATCCGGTGCCAGGTGGCGAGGTCGAGGAAATAATGCCGGGGCATGGTGCCGGCGCCGCCCTTGGTCGCGGCCCCGAAGCCCAGATGGGGCAGGGCCTCGGCGAGGCTCAGCATGCGGTCAAAATCAGTGCCGCCGAGGCGGATACCGTCATTGCCAAGAATGTCATCCGCGCGGTCGGCGCGGCGGGCGCGGTCCGGGCCGACGCGGACCAGCGAGACGTCAGAGGTGCCGCCGCCGATGTCGAAGATCAGCACCAGTTCCTCGGTCGTGCAGCGGCTTTCGTGGTCGCGGGCGGCGGCGATGGGTTCGAACTGGAACGAGACCTCGCGGAAGCCCAGATCGCGGGCGATCTCGCCCAATGTGGCCTCAGCCTGGGCGTCCAGCGTCGGATCGTCGTCGACGAAATGCACGGGGCGGCCCATGACCACGGCCTCGGGCCCGTCGGGCAGGCGGGAGGCCAGATGGGCGAGGAAGCGGCCCAGCACCTCGCGGAAGGCGACGGTGCGGTTGCCGACGCGGGTGCGTTCGTGGATCAGCCCGGAACCGAGCGTGGATTTCAGCGCCCGCATCAGGCGGCCTTCCTCATGCTCCAGATAGGCGGCGATGGCGGCCTGGCCGAATTGCGGCGGGCCGTCTTCGGCCCAGAAGACGGCAGAGGGAAGGGTGGGGCTGGCCCCCTCCAGCGGCAGGAGCCTTGCGCCGGACCCGTCGGCGAGGCCGAGGGTGGAGTTCGAAGTGCCGAAGTCGATCCCGCAATGCCGCATCCGCGCCTCCTGTTCTTTCGGAAAGCGGTTTGCCTATACGTCGCGCGGCGGGCTGTAAAGGCCGCACCCCCTTCCATGCGCGCGGGGCTTCGGCTACGACTTGCGCCATGACCTGGAACATCCCGAATGTCCTCACGCTTCTGCGCCTGCTGGCCGCACCCGGTGTTGCGGTGATGTTCCTGTATTTCCAGCGGCCATGGGCCGACTGGTTCGCGCTCACCCTGTTCATCGGCGCGGCCATCACCGACTGGTTCGATGGTTATCTGGCGCGGCTGTGGAAACAGGAATCGAAATTCGGTGCCATGCTGGACCCGATCGCCGACAAGGCGATGGTGGTCATCGCGATCATGGTGATCACCGGCTATTCCGGCATGAACCCCTGGCTGATCCTGCCCGCGACGGCGATCCTGTTCCGCGAGGTCTTTGTCTCTGGCCTGCGGGAATATCTGGGGCACAAGGCCGGGTTGCTGCGGGTGACGAAGCTGGCGAAGTGGAAGACCACGGCGCAGATGGTGGCGATTGCGGTGCTGTTCCTTGGCACCGGGCTGGAGTATCTTGAGGGGATCGCGCTGCGCGGCATGACACCCGAGCAATATGCGCTGGCGGTCGAGGCGGGCACGGCTGACGCGATCCGCACCTGCGGCGGGCGCGATTGCGCGGCCTATGCCACCAATGTGGGGCTGGTGCTGATCTGGGTGGCGGCGATGCTGACCCTTGTGACCGGCTGGGATTACTTCCGCAAATCCCTGCCCTATCTGCGGGACAAGTGATGCAACGGATCGACGTGCTGTATTTCGCCTGGGTGCGTGAACGGATCGGCCTGCCGCGCGAGCGGGTTGAGACCGATGCGGCAACGGTGGCGGGGCTGGTGGCCGAGCTTGCGGAGCGGGAAGAGCGTTACGCGCTGGCCTTCGCCGATCTGACGAGCCTGCGGGTGGCGCTGGATCAGGAGCTTGCCGATTTCGGTGCCTCGCTGGAAGGGGTGCGCGAGGTTGCCTTTTTCCCGCCGATGACGGGGGGCTGAGATGCGGGTTTCTGTGCAGGAGACCGCATTCGATGCCGGAGCTGAAGCCAACGCCTTTACCGCTGGCCTGACGGGGGCGGGGGCGGTGGTCACCTTCACCGGCATTGTGCGTGACAATCGCGGCAGACTGGCGGCCATGGAGATCGAGTACTATCCTGGCATGACCGAGCGCGCCATCGCCGCCATGGTCGAGGAGGCGTCGCGTCGCTGGGCCTTGGCCGATGCGCTGGTGATTCATCGCCATGGGCGGCTGGAGGCCAATGCGCCGATCATGATGGTAGCGACCGCCTCTGCCCATCGGGCGGATGCTTTCGCGGCAGCGGAGTTCCTGATGGACTATCTGAAATCCCGCGCGCCGTTCTGGAAGAAGGAAATTGGCGCTGACGGCGCGGCGTGGGTCGCGGCGAAGGACGAGGATGAGGCGGCGCTGCGGCGCTGGTAGGTCTTCGACAATTGAGGGCGCCTCCTCGGGGGCATCGAACCCCCTTGGAGGCGGCTGCCGCGGAAGGCTCAGCCGTAAAGCGTTTGCCAGCAGGGTTGCAGATCACCGGGTTCGGGGCGGGCGCTGTGGATGCCGCGCGCGATGGCACGGGCGAGGCAGCAGGCGGCGGCGTGGCCGATCTGATAGAGGTCACGCAGGGGGGCCGCCATATCGCGCGTGCCGGTGGCAGCGGCAAAGACCAGATCGCCGTCCAGAAGCGTATGCGAGGGCACCAGCGCGCGGGCCATACCGTCATGGGCGGCGACGGCCATGCGCTGTGCTTCGGCCTGGGTCAGCCGCGCGTCGGTGGCGACGATGGCGATTGTCGTGGCCTCGCCCTGCCGTTTCATCGGCAGCGGATCGTCTGGAGGCGGAAAGCTGGAGGGCAGGCCAAGGCCGCCGAATTCGGCGTCTATTTCCCACGGGGAGGCCCAGAACTGCGGGCCGTCGCCGATGGTGGCCGACCCCAGCGCATTGACCGCGACCAGCGCGCCGACGGTGATGCCGCTGTCCAGCACAGCGCTGGCGGTGCCAAGCCCGCCTTTCAGTCTGCCGGTCGCCGCGCCATAACCCGCCCCGACGGTGCCAAGTGCCACCTCCGGCCCCGCTGAGGCCAGAGCCGCTTGGCCAAGCGCGCCATAGGGGTTCCGGACCCAGGTCTTGTCGCCACCGTTCAGCAGGTCGAACAGGATAGCGCCGGGCACGATGGGCACCCGCTGATCGCCGACGGCAAAGCCGCGGCCCATCGCGCGCAGGCCCTCGGCCACGCCCGAGGCCGCATCCAGACCGAAGGCCGAACCGCCCGAAAGCGTGATCGCATCCACCTGCTGCACCAGCCGGTCGGGGGCGAGAAGGTCGGTCTCGCGCGTGCCGGGCGCGCCGCCCATCACGCTGACGGCGGCTGTGAAGGGCGCAGTGCCCAGCAGTACGGTGACCCCTGAGCGCAGGCGTGCATCCTGTGCGTGGCCGACGTGCAGCCCTGCCACATCGGTGATCGCATTGCGTGGCCCCTGTCGCATCGCCTTCTCCCTGCCTGTCAGCGCAGACTTGCCCGCTTTGTCGCGGTGGGCAAGCCGAAAGCCGGGGCTTGCGGGATGATCCGGTTTGGGGCAAGGTTCGATCCGAGCCGTGGCGATGGCGTCGCCACAGGGGCCACTAGCCCCGTCGCTTGCAGGGCAACCTGCCTCAGTCCTGTACGCCGGGACCTTTCGGGGTCTCGCCGCACATATGCCGGACCCCATGAACGAGGTCTGACATGACGGAACGTCCGCAAATGTATCGCTTCCACCAAGGGGACCGCGTGCTTCCCTTCGCCGCGTCGGAATATGACGCGCGGCTGGCGGGGCTGCGCCGGATCATGCAAGCCGAGGGGGTGGACGCCTGCGTCTTCACCTCGATGCACAATATCGCCTATTACTCGGGTTTCCTGTATTGTTCGTTCGGGCGGCCCTACGGTCTGGTTGTCACCGCCAGCGAAAGCGTGACGATCAGCGCGGGCATCGACGCGAGCCAGCCCTGGCGGCGAAGCCATGGCGACAACATCACCTATACCGACTGGCAGCGGGACAATTACTGGCGCGCGATCCTGTCGGTTTCCGGGCCGGGCCGTGTAATCGGCTATGAGGGCGATCACCTGACGCTGGTGCAATCCGAAAAGCTCCGGTCCTTCCTGTCGCCGTCGAAGCTGGTCGACATCGCCCCTGCCACCATGCGCCAGCGCCTGATGAAATCGGCGGCAGAGCTGGAGATCATCCGCAATGGCGCGGCGGTGGCAGATGTGGGTGGCTTTGCCATCCGCGAGGCAGTGAAGGAAGGCGCGCGCGAGATCGACGTGGCCATGGCGGGCCGCGACGCGATGGAGCTGGAAATCGCGCGCCGCTTTCCCGATGCCGAATACCGTGACACCTGGGTCTGGTTCCAGTCGGGCATCAATACCGACGGGGCGCATAACCCGGTGACGGCAAGGCAGTTGCGGCGGGGCGATATTCTGAGCCTCAACACCTTCCCGATGATCTCGGGCTATTACACCGCGCTGGAACGGACGATGTTCATGGGCGAAGTGGATGCCGCCAGCCTGAAGATCTGGGAGGCGAATGTGGCCGCCCATGAATATGGCATGAGCCTGCTGAAACCTGGTGCCTCCTGCTCAGAGGTGACGGCGAAGATCAACGCCTTCTTCGAGGAACGCCAGCTGCTGCAATACCGGACCTTCGGCTATGGTCACAGTTTCGGCGTGCTGTCGCATTACTATGGCCGCGAGGCGGGGCTGGAACTGCGCGAGGATATCGACACCGTGCTGGAACCGGGCATGGTCATCAGCATGGAGCCGATGCTGACCATTCCCGAAGGCCAGCCCGGCGCCGGGGGCTACCGCGAACATGACATCCTTTTCATCACCGAAGATGGCAACGAGGATATCACCAAATACCCGTTCGGGCCGGCCTTCAACGTCGTGGGGTAAAACACCCGTCCGCACCGAAGGGCAGGGGCAGCGCTTTGGCGCTGCCCTTTTTCTGTAGCCGGGCAGGGCGTCAGTACACGCCCAGCAGCTCGGCAGGCATTTCGGCATGCAGAACACGGACCGTCGCGCCATGGGGCGCGCGCTCGTAAAGATCGATCACATCCTGATCCAGTAGCCGGATGCAGCCTGAGGATACGGCCTTGCCAAGGTATTTCGGTTCGCAGGCGCCATGGATGCGGTAAAGCGTGTCAACTCCATTCTGGAACAGATACAGCGCGCGTGCGCCCAGCGGATTGTCCGGTCCCGGCTGCATGCCGCCATTGGCCACCGAATAGGGCTCCAGCTCCGGCCTGCGGGCGATCATCGCGGCGGGCGGCTTCCAGACCGGCCATTTGCGACCGAACTGCAAGCGGGCATTGCCCGACCAGGCGAAAGCGGCGGCGCCGGTGCCCGCGCCATAGCGCAGAGCGCTTTCCGACGATTCGACCAGATAAAGCAATCCTGCGGAGGGGTTGATGACGATGGTGCCGGGCTTGTCGCCGGGGAAGGGATTGGCGACGGTCTGACGCCAGAGTTCGGGCGGGACGACCCCCTCCGGCACGGCGGGCACCGGGAAGGGCTCGTCCGTAATGGCGCCGTAAAAGGCGGGCAGCGGTGGCCAGTCCGGTTTCTCCGGCTCGGGCGGTGGCGGCGCGACGGCGGGTTTGACACAGGCGGAAAGGGTGGCCGCAGCACCGGCGGCGGCGAACAGACGACGGGTAAGCATGACGAAATGATCCTTGGCAGGCTGGAACGGGCCTATGCAGGCTGAAACGAAAGCGCCTCAGGCGCGGGGCAGGTGTTTCAGCAGGAGCCTGGGTGGGCGGACCGGCGGGCGTGATGGATGGCTGTTGTGCCAAGCGGCACTTCTGGCGGCGACGGCCCCGCGCCAGTCGGGCGCCACCAGCCCGGTCTCGGCCGGAGGCGGCGCCAGATCGGTGCCGCAGGGGGCACCGGGCAGAGTGGCGGTGCGGCAGTTGTGGCGCGCGCGCTCGATCACAGGCGTCACGGGCGCGGTGGTCACCGCCGTGCCATGGCCGTGCAGATGCGCCCAGGACCCGCCCACACCAGCATAGGCCCCCCAAGGCAAGACCATGAGGACCATCAGCGTCAGGAACAGGGGGCGCAACGCGGACATGGCTGACAGGTAGCAACGCCGCGCGGGCCTGTCGACACCGCTTCCGAACACATCGGCGCGAGCAGGCGCAGGGATTTCGTGAAAGCGTCATATCGCCGTCATGGGCACGTTACGCGGCGCCCGCATGGGTCGGCCATCACTCATCGAGGATTGCCCATGCGTTTTCTGACCTTCACCTCGGCCCTTGCGCTGGTGGCCGCGACCCCGGCCCTGTCCGAACCCGTGTTCAACCGCATCGCCAGCTTCGCCACGCCGCAGAATATGGCGGAAGGCGAGGATCACGCGCGTCCGACCAGCGCGGAAATCATCACTGCGACCGAGGACGGGATGACCCTGATCTATTCCGACAGCCCGCTGGGCGTGATCGGTCTGGTTGACATCGCGGACCCGAAAGCGCCGAAGCCCATGGGCAATATCGACATGGGGGGCGAGCCGACCACGGCACAGGTGATCGGCGGCATGGCCTTCGTCGGCGTGAATACCTCGGAAAGCTATACCGCGCCGTCGGGCAAGCTGGTCTCGGTCGATCTGGCGTCGAAAGCGGTCGTGGCCGAATGCGATCTGGGCGGCCAGCCGGATTCGGTGGCGCGCGCCAAGGATGGCAGCTTTGTCGCCGTGGCAATCGAGAACGAGCGCGACGAGGATCTGAATGACGGTGACCTGCCGCAGATGCCTGCGGGCTATGTGGTGAAGCTGCCGCTGAAGGATGGCGCGGTGGACTGTGCCAATGCGCAGAAGATCGACGTTACGGGCCTTGCCGGGATCGCTCCGGAAGACCCGGAACCTGAATTCATCGACGTGAATGCCGCCGGTGACATCGTGGTGACGCTGCAAGAGAACAACCACATCGTGATCATTGGTGCCGATGGCAAGGTGGCCAGCCATTTCAGCGCCGGTGCGGTCGATCTGGCGGGTATCGACACCAAGAAAGACGGCAAGCTGGATTTCTCGGGCAAGAAAGATGGTGTTCTGCGCGAACCCGACGGGGTGAAATGGCTGGACAATGACCACCTGATCACTGCCAATGAAGGCGACTGGAAGGGCGGTTCGCGTGGCTGGACGATCTGGAACCGCGATGGCTCGGTCGTTTACGAGGACGGTGCGCGGTTCGAACAGGCGATTGCTGCCATCGGCCATTACCCCGAGCACCGCAACAAGAAGGGCGTCGAAACCGAATCCATCGAGATCGCGAGCTTTGACGGCACGACCATGGCTTTCGTCGTGTCGGAGCGTGCGTCCATCGTTGGGGTCTATGATCTGACTGATCCGGCCGCTCCGGTGCTGAAGCAGCTTCTCCCCTCGGGCATCAGCCCGGAAGGCGCTGTTGCAATCCCCTCACGCAATCTGTTCGTTACCGCGAATGAAGTCGATCTGGTCGAGGATGGCGGCGTGCGCGCCCATGTCATGATCTATGAACGCGCGGAGGGTACCCCCGCCTATCCGACACTGACCGCCGAAGGCACCGGCATCGGCTGGGGTGCGTTGTCGGCGCTGGCCGCCGATCCGGCGACCCCCGGCAAGCTTTATGCGGTGTCGGACAGCGTCTATCGCGCCGCCCCCACCATCTACACCATCGACGCGACACAAACCCCGGCCCGCATCACCGGCGCCGTGGTGGTGACGCGTGACGGCGATCCGGCGCAGAAGCTGGATCTGGAAGGCATTGCCACGGATGGCGAGGGCGGCTTCTGGCTGGCCTCGGAAGGCCGTGCCGACAAACTGGTGCCGCATGCGATCTACCACGTCGATGCCGAAGGCGCGATCGACAAGGAAATCGCGCTGCCGGACGAGTTGCTGGCGCATCAGACCCGTTTCGGCGCCGAAGGCATTGCCGTGCAGGGCGACCGGCTGTGGCTGGCCATGCAGCGCGAGTGGGGGGACGATCCAAAAGGCATGGTCAAGCTGCTGGCCTATGATCTGAAGGAAAAGACCTGGGGGGCCGTGCACTATCCGCTGGAAGCTCCGGCCGAGGGCCGCTGGATGGGTCTTTCGGAAATCCAGATCGACGGTGACTGGGCCTATTTCATCGAGCGTGACAACGGCACGGGTGACGCCGCACAGGTGAAACACCTGACTCGCGTGCCGCTGGCGCAACTGCAACCCGCCCCGCTGGGGAGTGACCTGCCGGTGGTGACGAAAGAGCTGGTGCGGGATCTCAAACCCGATCTGGCGCAGTGGAATGGCTATACCGCCGAAAAGGTCGAGGGCTTTGCCATCGACGCTACCGGCACCGGCTGGCTGGTGACCGACAATGACGGTGTGGACGACAGCTCGGGCGAAACCTTCCTGTGGTCCGTCGGCGCGCTGCGCTGATCGCCTGACTGTTGCGTAATATGCCCCCGGTCCTTTGGCCGGGGGTATTCTTTTGAAGCCGAACCGTTTTGAGGGCTTGACCTGAGCCGCGTGCTCGGTGCTGATCCAGAGGGTCGCACCCAAATAAGAATCTCTGCCGAAAGATAACATGCGAATGGTTTCCAGCTTGCGCTCCCGCTTTCTTGCCCTGATCGTGCTGCCGCTTCTGGCGGCTTGTGCCGCCCCCGCCGCCCAGCAGCCCGCGCCGCAGGAAGCCCCGCCCGGCTACGGCGCCATGGTGGACGAGGGGATCACCATTCCGGCGGTGAAGCCGAACCAGTTCATCGGCTCTCCCCCGCGCGAGGATGTGGCCTATAACGGCCCCGAGGCGCCGGGCACCATCGTGGTCGATGCTTTTGCCCGGAAGCTGTATCTGGTCGAGCAGGGTGGGATGGCGCGGCGCTATTCCATCGCCGTTGGCCGCGCCGGTCTGGGGTTCCGGGGCAATGCGACGGTGAACCGCAAGCAGAAATGGCCGTCCTGGACGCCGACTGCGAACATGATCCGCACGATGCCGGAATTCTATGCCGAATATGCGGGCGGTTTGCCGGGCGGCCTGGAAAATCCGCTGGGTTCGCGCGCTCTCTATCTCTATCGCGGCGGCCGGGACACCTATTTCCGTATCCACGGCACCATCGACAACCGCTCCATCGGGCGGGCCACTTCGGCGGGCTGCATCCGGCTGTTCAATCAGGACATCATCGACCTCTATGACCGCATCCCGCTGGGGACCACCGTCAAGTCGCGCTCGCGCGAGGAATCGGAGCGGCTGGAAGGCAAGTTCATGGAAGATGAATGGGGCCTTCTGATCCCCTATGACGCCAGCCGTCTTGAGGAAATCGCCGCCAAACGCGCGATCAACGAGAAGAAGCTGGAGGAACAGATCGCCCGCGAAGCCGCCGAAGCCGCCGCCGAACATCAGGCTGGCACGCTGGGCCAGTAAGCGCGGCGCCGAGTTGGGAAAGGGCGGCCTGCGAAAGCCGCCCTTTTTGCTTTGCGGATGACCACTTCATGGTTGGCGCGGGTTCGCCCCGCGTCCTGCGTTCCGGCCACGCCTGGCAGATGCGAAGCTACGTTGTCCGGTTGTTAAGGCTGACCAACTCATTTCCATCTGGCACGGACGGGAAATGGCGCTGCGGAAAATTTCCATCCAGAAATTGACGTTGCGCCTGTAGGGGTGTCTTACCTTTGTCAGTGAAGGGTGTTGGGGTGCATCTCCTCTAAGGGCATGAAACCACAGAAGAAACTTCCTATTGTGCCGAAAAGTGCTTTGGCAGTGACCTGATAGAGACCGCGAAATTTGACCGTTTTGCATAACATCGAGCCATCACATGGATAACATCCACCGATCATCCGGCCAACATTGAGCAACAGGCAGATAACACACAAAAAAATTGCAGATCCACGCCGAGGCCGCTGTGTCAAACTTGAACGTCAGGTCTAGTGAGAGGTCCAAAACAGAGGATCAAGGTCTGACCGAAACGCCAAACCTTAGCTCCTGTGGTCAGACCTGAAAAAAAGCCAATAAATGCTGGATTCTTTGGTTGCGTGACAGGCCTCCGCCACCGCAGCAAGGTCTGACCGAGCTAAACGTCAGGATCGGCGCTCATCGTGACAATCCTGACGCATTCCGCCTCTTTCTTCTACCACCAGCCAAATCATGAGGAAATTGTCCAGTCTGGATGCCTGCTTATCGCCATCCTTCGAGACATGCATCGATAGTCGCAGCCGCAATGATCGCTGCTGCAGCCGTCAAGGGGTAAAGGTTTCAGTTCGTCATGCGATACCCACCGACCACGCATGGCGGATGCTCCATTGCAGCATCCATCATCGGCGACAAAACTGATGAACGGCAGCATTTGGCTGGTGTCGCGCATCTTGGCAAGCCGATCCGGCCAATATGTGTAGCGGCGTACCAGCTTTGGCAGAACGGCGTAAAGGCTTTGGCAGGAAAATTTTTCGCTCGAACGTAAAAAGCGCCGCCGTGTATGACACAGGGCGGCGCTTTGGATTGCGTCAGGAACTGGTGTCAGGCGAGGCCGAAATGAACAAGCACCTGCGCAGCTTCTTCAACGTCAGGCACCCGGATTGATCCGTTCTTCGAGATCGTGCCCGAGATCGCCGCCCGCGTGGTGCCCGCCAAGAGCCGTGAGGCCGGGAACACCGCCACCCACAAGCGGTTCACTGGGGGTGAGCTGGTGATGACCGGGGCCAATGCCGCATCCTCGCTCCGCTCGACCCCGGCGCGGTTCCTTGTCATGGACGAAATCGACGCCTTCCCGCTGGACGTGGAGGGCGAAGGCGACCCAATCGCACTGGCGGTCCAGCGCACCGTCACTTATCGCGGCCGCCGCCAAATCCTGATGATCAGCACCCCGACGATCAAAGGCTTCAGCCGGATCGAGGCCGCCTATCTGGAATCGGATCAGCGGCGGTTTTTCGTCTCCTGCCTGCACTGCGCCCATGCTTTTACCGTCGCTTGGAAGGATATTCGCTGGCCGAAGGGCAAACCCGAGGATGCCGCATGTGTTTGCCCGGAATGCGGTGGGGTACACGAAGAGCGGGAGAAGCCCACCCTGTTGCGCGGCGGAAATTGGCAGGCCACCGCGCCCGGTGACGGCCGCACCCGTGGCTATCATCTGCCAGCGCTGCTGTCGCCTTTCGAGACATGGGCCGAGATTGCTGCCGAGCATGGCCGCGTGGCCGCCGATCCTGCCCGCCTGAAATCTTGGGTCAACACCAAGCTGGGCGAGACTTGTGAGGAGGAAGCCGCCCAGACGGTCGATTCCGGCGCACTTTCCCGTCGCGTTGAGCATTGGGGCGAGGGCCTGCCGCCCGGCGTGGCCGTCATCACGGCCGGGATCGACACCCAGGACGAATGGCTTGCCGTCGAGCTGGTGGGCTGGGGTGCGGGTGAGGAAAGCTGGTCGCTTGGCTGGCACCGGCTTTATGGCGATCTGACCGTCATGCTGCCCGAGGGGATCGGCTATGGCTGGGACTATCAACCCGGTAACCTCTGGGAGCGTGGTCTGGTGCCGTCCGCTCTGATCGACGAAGGCGGCGGTCTGATCCATGTGGGGCGGCATGCGGTCCAGATCGATCCCCCGGCGCCGTTGCAGGATCTTCTCGACGCGGCCAAGCCGTTCTCTGCCCGGCCACTGCCGGAAGCGGGCCTGTCGGACGAGGATTACGTCCGGGCGTTCCTTCAGCCGTTTGGTGCGGATATCGGCAGCACGGTCGTCGGCGGCCTTGTCAGCAAACTCCTGACCTCGGTGGCGCTGTCGGCGCCGCAGCAGGCGCTCGGGCCGAAGCCGCCGCAGGGCGGCGGGCTGACGATCTCGACCACGCTGCGCGGCGAGCAGAACCCCGAGACCATCCTCCTCGGCCGCACCGCGACCGGCGGTCAGGCGATCTGCCCGCCCTACAGCCATGGCAAATCGAACCGCTATCTGACCCATGTGATCGAGATCTGCTCGGCCCCCGGTGCAAAGCTGGAACGGCTGATCCTGAACGATGACTACGTCGAGATCGGCACCGGGGCGCATGAAGATTACGGCCTGCCGATCCTCGGCGATTACGAGGGCCATGCCTGGATCCGATATTACGACGGCAGCCAGACCGCCGCCGATCCGATGCTGCTGGCCAGATATGG
>NZ_BMYI01000007.1:0-220842 GCF_014652195.1 Gemmobacter nanjingensis | reverse complement strand
ATGATCTTCGTCTGACCTTCAACGGGCGGACGCCCCCCTGATCTTGCGCGGCCCGGCTGAATGCCGGGAGCCGCCGGGGCCAAGAAGGCCCCGGCGGCAGTTGCGCAGGCCGCACTCCTGCGCGGTGGTCAGTTGCCCCGCATCACGCGCGGCACCGGCCAGCCGGTCAGGCGCTCGCGCCCGGTTTCGATGGTGACACGGCCGTCATTCAGTTCGGCCACTTTCAGGCCCTGGGCAGTGACGGTTCCGGCGAGTTTGATCGTGATCAGCATGTCGGTCTCTTTCGTTTCGGGGGCCGGGCGATGCGCGGCAAAACGAGGGAAAACGGGCAGAAGCCCCAGCGGGATGGCAGGAAAGGCCATGGTCATCGGCGTGCCAGCGGGTCAAGCGGTTCGATAAGTGCTTCCCAGACCGCAGGGTCGCGCCCCTCCAGCAATTCTGCTGCGGCTTCGGCCGGACGGCGCGAGAACAGGGTCAGCGGCCTCCCGTTGATCCGGTGCAGGGCGCCGGTGCGCCGGTCGACCAGACGCACGGCACAGGTGCGCAGATCGCCTTGCATCTTGTGCATCGACACGGGCTGCGCATGGGCGGCAAATACGGTCATCTTGCGATCTCCTTTGCTTGGGGCGGCGGGCTGCCGCCGTTGTTCATTAATAACGACATACTTGATCGAGTATTTCCAGAGAAAATTCACGTTCATTTTTATCGTGTATATGGAATTTTCCTGCTGCGGGCGCTCTTCTGGCTGAAGGCCCGTTCTTTAAGATAAAAGAATCAATATCTTGTGAGCAATCTGAGTGCCGCAAAAAATCACGATCAAATATATAGACATTTCTTCAAACCCTGCCATGCTGGAGATGTTGGCCCGGAAGTTCATCGCAGCTCATCCCGTCAGGAGGACCAAAGATGGAGGCACTTGATCTGATCGACCGCAAGATCATGGCCGAACTCATGCGGGACGCCACACTGCCTCTGGCCCAGATCGGCGAGAAGGTCGGCCTGTCGCAGACGCCGTGCTGGAAGCGTATCCAGCGGCTTCAGGAAAGTGGCGTGCTGACTGCAAGGGTGGCCATGGCCGATCCGGCCAAGCTGGGCTTTGGCCTGACCATCTTCGTCGGGATCGAGGCGCCGGATCATGGCGCAGACTGGCGTGCGGCCTTCACCCGGGCAGTGACGAGCCTGCCCGAGATCATGGAAGTCTATCGTATGGCGGGCGAGATGGATTACCTGCTGCGCATCGCGGTACCGGACATGACGGCGTTCGACACGCTGTACAAACGGCTGACCGATGCGGTGCCGATCAGGAATGTCACCTCGCATTTTGCGATGGAACGGATGAAGTTCACCACCGCCTATCCGGTGGATACCCGCAGCCGCTGAGAAGGATTTTTCCTGCAAGGGGGGAGTCTTTGGAAACAAAATCACGACAAGATTGATAGATTTATCTGGTGCAACCCGAGGAAAGGAGCCCGCCATGACCATGACCAAGACGCTGATCGTGCCCGGCCTTGATGGCTCACCCGCGCCGCACTGGCAGCATTGGTGGGCGCAGACCGATCCCCATGCGCAGATGGTAGATCTGTCCTTTCCGCATCATCCCTCGCCCGAGGTCTGGGAGTTTGAGCTTGCGGGCGCAATCCTGCAACATCCCGATACGGTGCTTGTCGGTCATTCGCTTGGTGCGGTGCTGATCGCGCGGCTGTTGACGAAATGGCCGCATCTGCGCGTGTCGGCGGCGTTGCTGGTGGCACCGGCGGAGACGGCGGGAAATGATCACATCGGCCATTTTGGCGCCATTCCAGAGCAATCGCTGGATCTGCCTGCAATTGTCGTGGGCAGTCGCAATGACCCGTGGATGTCGTTTGAACGCGCCAGCGCGCTGGCCGGTGTGTGGGGGGCGCAACTGGTTGATCTGGGCGACGCCGGTCATGTGAATGTCGCCTCGGGCTATGGGCCCTGGCCGCAGGGGAAAGCCCTGGCCGCCATGCTGCGCCCGGAGCCGCTCGCTTCTGCGTCGAGGCGGATGGCGCATAAGGAGGGCGGGCTCTGGCTGTGACCTTCAGCCACGGACCGGCATGCTGCCTGCCGTGGCCGCGCGAAACGGTTCGCTCTGCACAATGTGCGGCAGATCACGGGTTCGGGGCGGCTGCTCCGGGAATTTGACATCCCCATGCGGCCGGATCGGCAAGGTCCGGTCGCATAAGTATGAGCATCGGATGTCCCGCAAAACGTCCCGGCGAAAGATCCCGGTTGACAGAAGGTTGCAGTGAAGGTTAAACGTTTAACGAATGAAGTTAAACGTTTTGCCAAGCGAGGCGCCGTGTCAAGAATCACCATCAAGGATGTGGCGGCACAGGCGGGCGTGTCGATCGCAACGGTTTCCAATGCGTTCAGCGGGCGGAAATCCGTCAGCCCCGATATCATCCAGCGGGTCGAGGACGCCGCCCGCGCGCTTGGCTATCAGAAGAACATCGCCGCCTCGCAGTTGCGGTCGGGCAGGGTGCGGGTGGTGGGCGTGCTGGTGCCCAGCCTCGCGGATACATTCTTCGCCTCGCTGGTGTCGCATCTTGAGGAACTGGCCGAGGCTGACGGCTTTCAGGTGCTGGTCGCCACCTCGCGCGATGATGCCCGCCACGAAAGGGCGCAGCTCGACGCGCTGCTGGGGTGGAAGCCTTCGGGCCTGATCGCAGTGCCCTGCACCAACCAGATCCCCGAAAATCTGCGCCGCGAATTTCCGGGCCTGCCAATGGTTCTGGTCGACCGTATCGGTGAGGACGACCTGCCGGTCGACACCGTGACAGTGGATAACCATGCCGCCGGGCGCGAGGCGGCCGAGCATGTGCTGGATCTGGGGCACCGGGATATCCTGATCGCGGCCTCCGTCGCGGCCCTGCGTCCGATTGCCGAGCGTATCCGTGGCATCAGCGGAGCCTGCCATCACCACGCAGGCCAGCCGCCCCGGATCATCGAGCTTGGTCCCGACGTGGAAACCGGGGCGGCCCGGCTGGAGGCATGGCTGGCCCGGAACAGCCATCCGACAGCGGTGATCGCAATGACCAACGTGACCACACTCGCGGTTCTGACCGCCTTTGCACAGCGCGGAATCGACATTCCGGGGGCGGTCTCGCTGGTGGGATTTGACGACTACGCCTGGATGACGGCCCGCAAGGTGCCGCTCTCTGCCGTACGCCAGCCGATCCGCGACATCGCGGCTGCGGCCTGGACCAGGCTGATGGAAAGAATGGACGGTTCCGAGGAAGCACCGGCCCGGATCGTGCTGGAGGCGCCGCTGCAACGCCGCGATTCCGTGGGGGCGGTTCCGGCCTGACCGGACCGGCCGACCGAAGGAGAGACCGGCCTCGCGCCGGTCGGGGAGATATGCCGTGAGGAAGACCAGGTTTCTGGGGGTAATACCCCTGCTTGCGCCCGTGCAGCTGTTGCTGCTGTGCGTCGTGATCCTGCCAGCGCTCTATGTCGTCTGGCTGAGCTTTCATCTGTCGAGCTTCGGTCAGGCACCGGAATTCGTCGGGTGGCAGAATTATCTGCGCGTCCTGTCGGACCCGGCGTTCCGAAGTGCAATGTGGAACACGGTGATCATCGTGGTGGTCGCGGTGCATCTGGAAATGCTTGTCGCGCTGGGGATGGCGCTGCTGTTCAACAGCGGGGTGAAGTTCCGCCGCTTCCTGCTGGTTGCCGTTCTGGCGCCCTATGCGGTGTCCGAGGTGGTCGCGGTCGCGATGTGGCGCTTTCTGTTCGATCTGGACATCGGCCCGGTCACGCTTGCCTTGCAGGCGCTGGGTCTGCCCGTGCTCGAATGGTCCTACGAGCCCAGCCATGCGATGATCATGATCATCCTGCTGACCATCTGGATGCATCTGCCCTTCACCTTCGTCATCCTCTATGCGGCCCGGCTGGCCATGCCTGCCGACCTGTACGAGGCGGCGCGGATCGACGGCGCCACGCGGCTGCAATGCTTCTGGAGGGTGACGCTGCCGCTGATGGGGCCGGCGATCATCGTGGCGCTGCTGTTCCGCTATATCTTTGCGTTCCGCATGTTTTCCGAAGTCTGGCTGCTGACCGGGGGTGGCCCGGCCCGCTCGACCGAAGTGGTGGCGGTTTATCTGTATCAGGAGGCGTTCAGCTACAACGCTTTCGGCACCGCCTCGGCCACGGCCCTGCTGATGGTGATCGCCTCGCTGGTGCTGGCATCCGGTTATATCTGGCTCTTGCGTCGGCAGGTGAAGAATGCGCGCTGAATCCCTTCTCGTTCCGATTGGCAAGACGCTGGCCGTGGCCGCGATCCTTGTCTGGTCGCTGTTCCCGATCGTCTTCATCGTCGCCTCGTCGGTGAAGCCGGGACAGGACATCTTCGCCGTGCCGCCGCAATGGGTTTTCGAGCCGACCTTGCAGCATTACGCGACGCTCTGGGCACAATGGGGGGTATTCTTCCGCGGGCTCTGGAATTCGCTCCTCATCACCATCGGGGCGACGGTGCTGGCCGTCGTGGCCTCGACCTGCGCGGGCTATGCCTTTTCGCGCCATGCCGCGCGCTGGCTGGACCTGTCGGTCGTCGGGTTGATCGCGGTGCGTCTGATCCCGCCCATCGTGGTGACGCTGCCGCTGTTTCCCATCGTGAACCGTCTGGGGCTGGCCGACACCCATCTGGTGCTGATCGTGCTTTACGCGACCTTCTTCGTTTCGCTGGGCACGGTGCTGATGCGCACCTTCATCGACCAGATCCCCCGCGATCTGGACGAGGCGGCGGCCATCGACGGTGCATCGCGGCTTACAATCCTGTGGCGGGTGATCGTGCCGCTGGCGGCGCCCGGTATCCTTGCGGTGGCGGTCTTCGTGATCGTCTTCGCCTGGAACGAATTCCTGTTCGCTTTCATCTTCACCGGGACCAATGCCAAGACCGCGCCGCTCGTGATTTCCGAGATGATCGGCTCGATCGACGGGGTGGATTGGGGAGTGCTGTTCGCCGCCTCGACCGTCCAGCTCGCGCCGGTTCTGGCCTTCGTGATCCTGATGAACCGCTACCTCGTGGCCGGGCTGACCGCCGGTGCCACCAAAGGCTGATCCATGTTTCTGGGAGGAGACACCATGACAAGACCGATGCAGATGAACCGCCGCGGATTTCTGGCCAGCGCAACCGGGACGCTGGCGCTGCTGGCCGCAGCCCCGGCCCTTGCGGCGGGCAAGGTGCTGAATATCCTCAGTCACCGGGTCCATCAGGCGGTTCTGGGCGAGGGTGAGGGCGATCTGATGGCGGGCTGGAAAACGGCCAATGACGCCGATCTGGCCTTCACCACCTTCGATTCCAACCCGCTGATGGACCGGCTGTTCCGCGAGGCGAGCCTGCCGGAAACCGAATTCAGCGTGGGCTACATGGTCGACAACCGCCCCACCTCGGATATCGCACGTCTGTTCGAGCCGCTGGATGGCTGGCAGGAAAAAGACCCGATTGCCGATTTCGCGGATCTGGCCCCCGGTCTGATCAAAGGCATGACCATCGACGGCAAGCTGATCGGCATTCCGGTGCGCACGGCGACGCAGGCGCTGTTCTACAACGAAGATCTGCTGGAGCAGGCGGGCTTCACCGCACCGCCCGCCACGCTGGAGGAGTTGGTCGCGCAGGCGCAGAAGATTTCGGCCGACAAGATCGCGACCGGCATGGTGCTGGCCTCGGATCTGGCGGTCTTCCCGGTGATGTTTGCCCGTGCTTTCGGTGGCGATTTCCTCACGCAGGATTTCAGGCTGCTGCCCGATCCCGCCGCGATGGAACAGGCACTGACGGTGCTTGCGGGAATGTTCGCCGACGGCTCATTGCCACGCAGTTATGCCACCACCAAGAATGACGATCAGGTCACCTGGATGCAGCAGGGGCGTGCAGCCTTCACCGTGCTGCCCTTTGCCCGTGCGGCGCAGCTCAACAATCCTGAGCAATCCAAATTCCCCGGCCGCATCAAGGCGGTGGGCTTCCCGGTGACGGGGGGACTGGTCGGCAAGACTCCGATGGCGGCGGTGGTGGAGGCCTGGGCCATGGTGATCCCGGCCAATGCCAGGGACAAGGATCTGGCCTGGAGCTACATCAGGCAGGTTTCCTCACCAGAAACCACGCTGGGCATGGCGCTGAACGGCAATGGCGCGGCGCGGGTCTCGACCTTCTCGGACCCCAGGCTGATCGAGAAGAACCCGCTGGCCGCCATTGAGGCTGAGGCGCTGGCCAATGCGCGCGGTGCCTTCCCGCCCTTCCCCGAAGCCGCCCGCGCGCAGGCGCTGTTCCTTGAGGAAGTCCAGCTTGCCGTCATGGGTCGCAAGACCCCGGCCGAGGCGGTGGCCGCGATCTCCGAACGGGTGGCACCGCTGCTGCCCTGACCCTCAGGCTTCGGGCGGGGCTGTCATGGCCCCGCCGTCCTTCCCCTTTTCCGAATTCCACGATCAGGATCTGCGAAACATGGCACAGACTGCCACCATCCACGAACCCGCCCGCGAAATCCCCGTCAGCGCGGACTATGATGTGCTTGTCGTCGGCGGCGGCCCGGCGGGGCTGACTTCGGCGCTGGCAGCGGCGGAAAGCGGTCTGCGGGTCGGTCTGCTGGAAAGCCGCAGCTTCGTCGGCGGCAACATGACCATCGGCCTGCCGGTGCTGGGCTTCCTTGGGCAGAAGGGCAACCAGATCATCGAGGGGCTGCCACAGAAATTCATCGACCGGCTGAAGGCGCGCGAGGCGGCCTCGGAACACCGGGCCTGCCCGCTGCATATGGGTATCACACTGGTGGAACCCGAGGCCGTCAAGACCGTGGGCCTTGAGATGCTGACCGAAGCCGGGGTGGATGTGGTGTTCTACACCTTCGTCGCGGGCGTGGTGATGGATGAGGACGGCCACACGATCCGGGGCGTCATCACCGAAAGCAAATCGGGGCGCAGCGCCGTGATGGCCCGCGTCGTGATCGACTGTACCGGCGATGCAGATGTGGCCCACCGCGCCGGGGTCGTGACCGAAAAGGGCAATGAACATGGCGGGATGCAGCCGCCCACGCTGATGTTCTGTCTGTCGGACGTGGATACCGACAAGCTGCGCATGGCCATCGCCAATGCCCCGAAAGAGGCGCGCACCTATCTGACCGATTTCATTCCGGCTGATTACTTCGGCCAGAACCACCAGTTCATCGTGGTGGGTCTGCGCGAGTTGATGGCGAGGGCCAGGCAGGAGCGCGCTCTTGATATTCCGAACGAGCGCACGATCATCATCACCGGGCTGAAGAAAGGCGAGGCCTGGATCAACATGACCCGCGTCGCGGGCACCGATGGCACCGATGCCCGCTCGTTGTCCAATGGCGAGATCGTGGCCCGGCGGCAGATCGACGATATCGTGGAATATCTGGTCAACTATGTTCCGGGGTTCGAGAAGGCGCATTTTACCAAGACCGCGCCTTTCCTCGGCATTCGCGAAACCCGGCGCATCGTCGGGCGCTATGTGATGAACGAACAGGATGTCCTGGGGTGCCGGCATTTCGAGGATGCGATTGCCGTTGCCTCCTACCCCATCGACATTCACCGCCCCGGCGACGAAGGCTGTACCCTGATCTGGTGCGGGGATTGCTATGACATCCCCTATCGCTCGCTTCTGCCGCAGCGGGTGGAAAACCTGATCGTGGCCGGGCGCGCGATTTCCACCACGCATGAGGCGATGGGTGCGATCCGTGTGATGGCGACCTGCATGGCGATGGGCGAGGCTGCGGGTCGCGCCGCCGCGCTGGCGATCCGGCAGGATATCCGGCCACATGAGGTGGATATTCATGCCCTGCGCCGCGACTTGCTGACCCACGGTGCCTATCTGCGCGGCCTGATGGGCGAGCGGCTGACCCCCGAGACCGAGGCGGTCGCCATTCCCGGCTGATCCGCCGACAAAGGGCCCCGCAGGCCGGGGCCCGTCACCTGCCTAACAACGGAGGACACCATGGCCGATCTGCGGCTTACAGGTGTGAAGAAGGATTACGGCGGACATTCCGTCATCAAGGGCGTGGATCTGGAAATCCGCGACGGCGAGTTTGTCGTTTTCGTGGGACCTTCCGGGTGCGGCAAGTCCACGCTGCTGCGGATGATTGCGGGGCTTGAGGAGATCTCGGACGGGACGCTCGACATCGGTGGCAAGCGCGCCAATGACCTGTCACCACGCGACCGGGGCATTGCCATGGTCTTCCAGTCCTATGCGCTTTATCCGCATCTGACGGTGGCCGAAAACATGGGCTTCGGACTGTCGCTGCGCAAGACGCCGCGCGCCGAAGCCACCGCCCGCGTTGCCCGCGCCGCCGAGATCCTGCAAATCACACATCTTCTGGACCGCAAGCCCAGCCAGCTTTCCGGGGGCCAGCGCCAGCGGGTCGCCATCGGCCGTGCCATCGTGCGCGAACCTTCGGTCTTCCTGTTCGACGAGCCGCTGTCGAACCTCGACGCGGCGCTGCGCATGGACATGCGGATGGAGATTGCCAGGCTGCACCGCGATCTGGGCGCGACGATGATCTATGTGACCCATGATCAGGTCGAGGCGATGACGCTGGCGGACAGGATCGTCGTGCTGAACGGCGGGATCGTGCAGCAGGTCGGCCGCCCGATCGACCTGTTCCGCGACCCTTGCAACGCCTTTGTCGCGGGCTTCATCGGCAGTCCACGGATGAACTTTCTGCCGGTGACGGTTGACAGTCTCAATGGTGGTATGGCGCAGGTCTCTGCCGCCGGGGTCGGGCCGGTGGCCGTGGCCGCCGGGCGCATCACCATGCCCGGCCCGGCCATTCTGGGCATTCGTCCGCAGGCGTTGAAACCGGATCAGGCCGCAGACCGCCGCCCCCTGCACGGCCATGTTGTCCTGCTGGAGCGGATGGGCACGGAAACCGTGGTCAATCTGCGCCTGCATAGCGGCCAGTCGGTTCTGGCCGTCGTGCCCGGCGACCTGGAATTGCAACCGGGGCAGGACATCACCTTTTCCTTCGCCCCCGCCGATGCCCGCCTGTTTCCGGCGAGCGACCTGCCGGATCAGCCCGGCACCCCCCATTGAGATAAAGCGACATGGCACAGACACTGAACGGAAAGACAGCGGCAATCACCGGGGCCGCCTCGGGGATCGGGCTGGAATGTGCGCGGCATCTGGTGGAGGCCGGGGTGCGAACCTTCCTCATCGACCGTGATGCCGCTGCGCTGGACCGGGCGGTAGCCGAACTCGGGCCTGCGGCCCTTCCGCTGGTCGTCGATCTGCTGGACCCCGAAAGCGTGGCCGGGATGATGCCCGCCATTCTGGAGCAGGTACCGGGGTTGGACATCTTCCACGCCAATGCCGGGGCCTATGTCGGCGGCGCGGTGGCCGGGGGCGACCCCGCCGTCTGGGACCGGGTGCTGAACCTGAACATCAACGCGGCCTTCCGGTCGGTTCATGCGGTTCTGGGCCATATGGTGCAACGCGGTTCCGGCGATATCATCATGACCTCGTCAGTGGCGGGCGTCGTACCAGTGATCTGGGAGCCGATCTACACCGCCTCCAAATTCGCGGTGCAGGCTTTCGTTCATACTGTCCGGCGGCAGGTGATGGGGCAGGGCATCCGTGTGGGCGCGGTGTTGCCCGGCCCGGTGGTGACGCCCCTGATTGACGACTGGCCGCGCGAGAAGCTGGAGCAGGCCCTGGCCGAAGGCAGCCTGATGCAGCCCGCCGAAGTGGCGGAGGCGGTGATGTTCATGCTGACCCGCGACCCGAATGTCACGATCCGCGATCTGGTGATCGTGCCCCGCAATCTTGACCTGTAAGGAGGCTGCGATGACCCCGGCCTGTTACATCGGCGTCGATGTCGGAACCGGCAGTGCGCGGGCCGGTGTCTTTGACGCAAGCGGACAGCTGCTTGCGACCGCCAGCCACCCGCTGAAGATCTGGCGCCCCAGGCCGCATCATGTGGAACAATCCTCGGCGGATATCTGGGCAGCGGTGTGTCAGGCCACGCGCAGTGCGCTGGCGCTGTCGGGCCGGTCGCCGCAGGCTGTGCGTGGCATCGGCTTTGACGCGACCTGCTCGCTGGTCGTCCTTGGCCCTGAAGGCCGTCCCCTGCCAGTGAATGACGCAGGCGAGGCGGACCGCAATGTGATCGTCTGGATGGACCACCGCGCCGAGGCGCAGGCCGGGCGGATCAACGCCACCCGCCATCGGGTGCTTGACCATGTGGGCGGGCGAATCTCACCCGAGATGGAGACGCCGAAGCTTCTGTGGCTGAAAGAGCATCTGCCCGACACCTATGCCGGGGCGGCGCATTTCATGGATCTGACGGATTTCCTGACGTGGAAAGCCACCGGCAGCCTGTGGCGATCCACCTGCACGGTGGCCTGCAAATGGACCTATATGGCGCATGAGCAGGCATGGGATGCCTCCTATTTCCGGGCCATCGGCCTCGCGGATCTGGCGGAGGCGGGTTTTGCCCGCATCGGGCCGGAGATCCGCCCGCCCGGCACCGCCATTCCCGGCGGGCTGGAGGCCGCAGCCGCGACGGAGCTTGGGCTTCCGGCCGGGGTGGCCGTGGGCATGGGGCTGATCGACGCCCATGCCGGGGCGGTGGGCACGCTGGGGGCGCAGGGCCTGCCGGGCGATCTGGCTCAGCGCATGGCCTATGTCTTTGGCACCTCGGCCTGCACGCTGAACGTTTCGGCTGAGCCGGCGTTCGTGTCGGGCGTCTGGGGGCCTTACTTCTCGGCACTGGTGCCCGGTCTCTGGCTGAGCGAAGGTGGGCAATCTGCGGCAGGGGCGGCGATAGATCATCTGGTGCGACTGCATCCGCTGGCCCCGGAGGCAACGCGGCAGGCCGAAGCCACCGGGCAGAGCCTCGTCGGCTGGATTGAGGCACAGGCCGCGCGCGCACTGGCGGACCGGCCACTTGCCGGTCTGCTGGATGATCTGCATTTGGTTCCGGAATTTCTTGGCAACCGCGCGCCTTTCGCCGATCCGGGCGCCCGCGCCATTATCGCGGGCCTCGGGCTGGAGGAAGACGAGAACAGCCTGATCGCGCTTTACCTCGCCGGGATCTGCGCCATCGGCTACGGGCTTCGCCAGATCGTTGCCGCGCTGAAGGCGGGCGGCGCCGATCTGCAAACCGTGGTGATCAGCGGCGGCGCGGGGCGCAGTGCGCTGGTGCGGCGGTTGCTGGCCGATGCCAGTGGCACCGCCATCGCGGTTTGCGCGACGGAAGAGCCGGTCCTGCTGGGCGCGGCGATGACTGCCGCGATTGCAGATGGCGCCCGGCCCGACCTGCCGACGGCCATGGCCGCGATGTCGGTGGCGGAGGAGACGATCACGCCGGACCCGGCCTGCCGCGCCCTGCACGACAGACGTTTCGCCGCCTATGAAAAGCTGCAAGCCCTGTTCCGCGAGCTCCGCCAGCCCTGACCGTGCCGCTATCCGGCGGTGCCGTGAAGGCAGAGGAAGCACATCTCGGTTCCTGCCTTCACCTTGCCGCTGGCAAAGATCACCGCCCCGTCATGCGGCGCGGTTATCGGGCTGCCGTCCGCACGCTGACCGATCACCTCGCCAGCGCGGACCGGCTCGCCGGTGACGAAGCTGCGCAACAGACGGTCGTCATCGCTTTCGGCAAAGATCGCATCGCCGATCTGGAGGATCTGCGGCGGGGGCGGCGGCGGGCCTGCTTCGGCCATGATCATGTCAAGTGCCGCCAGACCGCGTGCAATCACGTCATAGGCCACACCGACCGAGGCCGGGTCCTTGTGCGAACCGCATTCCACCGTGATCGCAGCCCCACCGACAAACCGCATGAATTCGGTGGTGCCGACGGCATGAGCGATGTCCTGCGCCCGGCCCTGCTGCGCCAGCGCCTTCAGATGGGCGGGCATCCAGCCCTGCACCGCGAAGGGCAGACCCAGCGCGCGGATCAGGCGGCGTTCCTCGTCCGGGCGGGCATGGGGTTCCAGCGCGCCGCCCGGCGCATCGGGGCCAAACAGCGCAAAGGCGGGCCCTTCCGACCCGAAGGAATGCAGGTCGATCAGCACGTCATGGGCGCGCAGCAGCGGACACAGCACATTCGCCACCCGGTCCTCGTTCACCTGCGGCACCGGATAGTCGCGGAGGTTGCGGTTCAGGTTCCGCTCGCCCTCGCGCTGGTCAAGCCGATAGGCCAGGGCATTGACCACCGGCACGAAGGTCACCGAGCCGCACAGCAGCTTGCGGCGCCCGCTGCGGAACTCGGCGATCATCCGGGCAATAGCCTTCGGCCCGCAGACCTCGTTGCCATGGACGGCGCCGGTCACGATGACGCGCGGGCCGGGCCGCAGGCTGTGGAAGCTGACGCTTTCCAGACTGTCGGGCAGGGCAAGCGACCCTGCCGTCTGATCCGGCGCGGCGATGTCGATGATCATGCCGGGCCGCAGGCGGCGCGCAAGGTTCAGCAACTGGTCATGCGGCACGGCGACACAACCGGCGGTGCCCGTCATCTCGGGGCGGGCGGCATGCAGGAAGATCGCGCTGCCCCCGGCCGCGCGCGGCACCGCATCGTTCCAGCCCAGCGGGATGAAGATGTCGAACAGCTTCGGGGCGCGGTCGGGCGGCGGCTCGTTATGGCTGCGGGCGCGCATCCGGTTGTAATCGGGGCTGGCCGGGTTCTCGATCCAGTCATAGCTGTCGGGCTTGGGCTTGAACGGAAAGGCCATTTCGGCCATTTCGGCGTCGGCAAAGACGCCCGGCTCGTAGTACCCGTAGCGCAGGGCAAAGCGCCCTGCCGGGGTGGCACCATCACCCTCGCGTTTCAGCGCCGGATCGACGATGCCCGACCGGCCGACGGCACAGGGCACGGACCAGTCACCGATGGTCAGCGTGCCGCGATGCGGGGCGGCAGGATCATCCCCCGCGCGCACCGTGATGATCAGATCCGGCCCGATTTCGGGAATGGGGGCGGCAAAAAGCTCAGACATGGGGGTTTCCGGTTTGCAGCAGATGACAGCGCGCCCGATGATCGGCGCTGATGCGGGTGAATTCGGGTCCGTCCCCGCTGCGGCAGCGGGGCATGGCCAGTGGACAACGCGGGTGAAAGGCGCAGCCTTCCGGCGGGCTGAGCGGGCTGGGAATTTCCCCCCCCAGCCGGGCGGGCGCCCGGTCACGGTGCATCGGATCGGGGATCGCGGAGATCAGTGCGCGCGTGTAGGGATGGGCGGGGGCGGTGAAAATCTCGCGCCAGCCGCCTTCCTCGACGATCCGGCCCAGATACATGACAGCGATCCGGTCGCTCATGTGTTCGACCACGCCCAGATCATGCGAGATGAGCAACAGCGCAATGCCCAGCCTGTCCTTCAGCTCCAGCAGAAGGTTGATGATCTGCGCCCGGATCGAGACGTCCAGCGCTGACACGGGTTCGTCGCAGATCACCAGTTTCGGCCGCAGGATCAGCGCGCGTGCGATGCACAGCCGCTGGCGCTGGCCGCCGGAAAATTCGTGCGGGTAGCGGCTGGCGACTTCCGGCGCCATGCCGACCAGCGACAGCATCTCGGCCACACGGGCCTCACGCTCGGCCCGGTCGGTCATGCCATGCAGACGCAGCGGACCGGACAGGATCTCGCGGATGGTCTGGCGAGGGTTGAGCGACGACATCGGATCCTGAAACACCATCTGCGCCGACCGCGCCAGCGCCATGGCCGGAACCCGCGCATTGCCGGTGATCTCGTGCCCGTCCAGCCGGATCATGCCTTCGGTGGCGGGCACCAGACCCAGCAGCGCCTGCGCGATGGAGGATTTGCCGCAGCCGCTTTCCCCCACCAGACCAAGGCACTGGCCCGTGTGCAACGTCAGATCGACCCCATCCACCGCCTTGACGGCAAGTGGCTTGCCGCGCCAGCCGTGCCGCACCGGATAATGCACCCTGAGGCCCTGTACCGACAGCAGGGGTTCGGCTTCGGGGATCATTGCAGCCTCAGACATGATGCAGACACCGGACCCGGCCCCCCTTGTTCAGATCGGTCATCGAAACGGGCGCCGCACGGCATTCAGGGGTGACGCGGCCACAGCGTGGCGCAAAGCGGCAGCCCTGCGGGAAATCGCGGATCGCAGGCACCACGCCCCCGATCTCTGTCAGCCGTTCCTGCCCGCGCTCCAGCCGACGCCCCAGCCGGGGCAGGGCATCGACCAGCCCGCGGGTATAGGGATGGGCCGGGGCGGTGAAGATATCCCCTGCACTGCGCTGTTCGACGATCTGGCCCGCATACATCACCGCCACACGGTTGCAGATGCGCGCCACCAGCCCGAGGTCGTGCGAAATCATCATCACCGCCGTGCCCCGCGCGCGGCAGAGGTCCAGCACCAGTTCGACGATCTCAGCCTGAATGGTGACATCCAGCGCGGTGGTCGGCTCGTCCGCGATCAGCAGCGCCGGATCGCAGGCCAGCGCAATGGCAATCATCACCCGTTGCCGCATCCCGCCAGAAAGCTGATGCGGATAGGCCCTGATGCGCCGTTCGGGGCTGGAGACCTGCACCTGTTCCAACGCCTCGATGGCTTTCATCCGGGCGGCACGGGCGGTCAGACCGCGATGCAGCACGAACATCTCGCCGATCTGGTCGCCCACCGTCATCAGCGGGTTGAGCGCCGTCATCGGCTCCTGAAAGATCATCGACACCATATTACCGCGCAGATGGCGCATCTCGCGCGTGGGCAGGGTGGCCAGATCGCGACCCTCCAGCAAAATTTGCCCGCCGCTGATCGCCATGGGCGCCTTCAGAAGCCCGGCCAGAGCCAGTGCGCAAAGGCTCTTGCCGCAGCCGGATTCGCCGACGAGGCCAAAAACCTCGCCCCGGTTGATGCTGAAATTCACGCCATCGACCGCTGCGACGGGCGTGGGACCGTCACACAGGCTGATTGCAAGATCGCGGACGTCCAGAACCGTTTCGGTCATTTGCGGCCCTTTCCATGCGGGTCCAGCAGGTCGCGCAGACCGTCGCCCAGAAGGTTGAAGCCCAGAACGGCGGCAAACAGTGCCAGCCCCGGAAAGATGGCGACCCAGGGCGCGACCATCAGTTGCTCGCGCGCCGAGGAGAGCATGCCGCCCCAGCTCGGGTTCGGGGGCACCACGCCAAGGCCAAGGAAGGACAGCGATGCCTCCGCCATGATGGCGGAACCGACCCCCATGGTCGCCACCACGATCAGCGGCCCCGCGATATTGGGCAGCAATTCGCGGAACATGACATGCAGCGGGCCAAAGCCCATGGTGCGGGCCGATTGCACATAGTTCAGCGACTTCTGCGTCAGCACCTGCGCACGCGAAATCCGGCAGCTATAGGCCCAGTCGGTCATGCCAAGCGCGATCAGCAGACTCAGAAGCCCCGGCCCGAGGATCGCCATGAGCGCCAGCGCAAAAACAATGGTCGGGATCGACAGCATGAGGTTGGTCAGGCCCTGCACCATCTCGTCCCACCAGCCGCCGATATAGCCGGCCGACAGACCCAGCGAGACGCCGATGGCCGTGTTCATCACCTGCACCGCCAGACCGATGAACAGTGAAATCCGCGCACCATAAACCATGCGGGAAAAGATATCGCGGCCCTGCTCGTCGGTGCCCAGCCAGAACTGGGCGCCGGGCGGCTCTTCGGCATACATCAGATTGGCCGAGGTGATGGGGTCATAAGGGGCGATCAGCGGGGCAAAGATTGCCAGCACCGCGATCAGCAGGATGATCCCGCCACCGACGTAAAGGTTGGCTCCGGCTTTCATGGTGCCTCCTCAGCGGTAGCGGATGCGCGGATCGACCACCAGATAGGCAAGGTCGACCAGCGTGTTGATCAGAAGGAAGAACAGCACGATCACCAGAATGGCCCCCTGAACCGCAGGCAGATCCCGCAGCCCGACCGAATCGATCAGCAGCGAGCCGACGCCCGGCCAGGCAAACAGCTTTTCGATGACGACCGACCCACCCAGCATCGAGCCGAATTGCAGCCCGATCGTGGTCAGCACCAGCACGAAGGCATTCCGCGCCAGATGGCGCAGCACAAGCCGCCGCTCTGACATGCCCTTGGAGCGGGCGGTGCGGATGAAATCGGCGTTCAGAGTCTCCAGCACGGCGGCGCGGGTGGTGCGGGCCAGAAGCGCCATGGGCGCGATGCCCAGCGTGATGGCGGGCAGGATCAGGTGACGCAGCCCGCCCGAGCCATAGCCGAAGGTCGGCAGCCAGTGCAGCTTCAGCGAGAACAGATACATCAGCACCAGCCCCGCCCAGAAGGCCGGGATGGAGAGGCCTGATACCGCCAGCGACATGGTGGCGGTGTCGAGCCAGGTTCCCCGGCGCATCGCGGCAAAGAACCCCAGCGGCAGTCCGATGCAGACCGCGAACAGGATCGCGCCGCACGCCAGCCGGAACGACGCCCAGATCCGCCCCGCCAGCATGTCGGCCACCGGGCGCTTGGTGGCGTAGGAGATGCCCAGATCGCCCTGCGCCAGCCCCGCCATGTAGCGGCCAAAGCGTTGCGGCAGCGGATCGTTCAGACCCAGCTCGGTCTCGATCCGCTCCAGTACTTCGGCAGAGACATCGCGCTTGTCGGCCTGAAGCGACGAGGCATAAGTGCCCGGAATCACGCTGAACAGCAGGAAGACAAGGGTGATGACGACAAAGACAGTCAGCGCGGCCTGAACAAGCCGTCTGAGCAGGACATTCAGCATGGCGGACCCACGGGCTAGGAAAAGCGGGTCGGGGGGCGGTCAGCCGCCCCCCGGCAGGCAGATCAGCGCGAAGGCGCGTTTTCGTCCAGCCAGACCTGATCGACCTCGATGATCGCGGCCTCGGTCACATTGGCATCGACGCCATGCACCCAGGGCTGCGTCGCCAGCACAGCCTTGTTGTAGTTGTGGAACCAGACCGGCGCCTGTTCGAAGATATAGGCATCGGCTTTCTTCACCAGCTCAATCCGCTTGGCCGGATCGACCGTCGCCATGGCCTCGTCCAGCATCGCGTCATAGGCCGCATCCTTGAAGCCCGCCCGGTTGGTCGAACGCGGGCGGCGGCTGTCAAAGCTGCGCAGCGCCGAAATCGGGTCCGGCCCGGTGCCGTTGGAGCGGAACCACGCGGGGGCCTCGCCCTTGTTGATCGCCTCGACCAGCACGCCGGCCTCGACCACCTTGGGGGTCACGGTGATGCCCACGGCGGCAAGGAAGGGGGTCATGGCCTGCAACACGCCCAGCGACGAGGTGGCATCGGTCACCCAGGCTTCAAAGCTGACGCCATCGGCCAGCCCGGCCTCGGCCAGCAGCGCCCTGGCCTTTTCGGGATCAAAGGCATAGGGCTTGCGGTCGGGATCAAAGCCCGAAGACGGCGTAGGCAGCCAGCCCACCGCCTTGAACGCCTTGTTCTTCAACAGCTTTTCTATGATGATGTCGCGATCCACCGCATAGTTGATCGCCTGCCGCACCCGAACATCGTCAAAGGGTTTCATGTCGAGGTTCATACCCATGTGGCGGGTGAACATCTCGGCAATCTCGATCAGACCCTTCGACAGGTCCGGGTCTTGCGCATACATCACATAGCCGTTTTCCGACAGAACGGTCGCGTCGACCTCGCCCGCGCGGAAAGCCACATCCAGCGCCGAATAATCGTCGGTGATGGTGAATTCGATGGCATCGGCATAGGGCTTGCCGGGTTTGAAATACTTGTCGAACTTCTTGCCCGAGATGCGCGAACCCTCGATATGTTCAACGAAGGTGAAGGGGCCGCAGCCGACCGGGTTCGACAGGAAGGTGCCGCTTTCCACCGCCTCGCGCGGCAGGATCGCCGTGACCGCCTCGAACAGCAGATAGCCGGGATCGGCGAAGCTTTCGAAGGTGATCGAAAAAGTCATGTCGTCGATCTTCGCCAGACCCGCCACATGATCGGCCTTGCCGTCCAGATAGTCCTGCGCGCCAAGGATGTTTTGCAGGTTGGAAATGGCCGAGAGGCTGCTGCCCGGCGCAAGGATGCGCGAATAGGACCAGATCACGTCATCGGCAACCATCTGGCGGCCGTTGTGGAAAAAGATGTTGTCGAGCAGCTTGTAGGTGAAGGTCTTGCCATCCTCGCTGACCTTCACCTCGGAGGCCAGTTCCAGCACGACCGAATTGGTCGCCGAATCCCAGTTGTACAGCGAGCGGTGGAAGGCCTTCGACACCGCCATGTCCTGCGATTCATAGGTGGCATGCGGGTCAAGGCTTTGCAGCGCCGAACCGAAGGGCGCCACCATCTGCAACTTGCCGCCCGGGCGCGGCGTGCCCGCGTCCTGCGCGCGGGCGGCGAAGGGGGCAAGGCCGGTGGCGGCAGCCGCAGTGCTGGCAAGCATGGCGGCCAGCATGCGGCGGCGGCTCAGGATCAGGGATGCGGGCGAATGGGTCATGGTCAGCTTCCTGTTGTGTATCTTGCTTGTTGTCTTTGAAGGGTCAGCCAAAGGCTTCGGCGATGAAAGCGCGGGCGAAGGCGGGCAGGGTGCCCGTATGGGCGGCGGCGGCAGGGCCTTCCGTCATCACCGCCAGCGTGGCCGAACGGCCATCGGGGGCAGAAATCGCCGCCACATCATGCCGCGTCCACGAGGTATGCCCGGCTTTGGACCAGACGCGAAACCCATCGGGAATGCCGCCGGTCAGGTAACCGGCAATCTGGTCACCCTCGGGGTCCGGGGCTGCGGTGCGCTGCCAGTCGCGCGAAAGATGCCCGGCCATCCAGTCACGCCGAGGCAAGGCACCGCGCAGCATTTCATGCAGCATCGCGGCGCAGGCGCGGGCGGAAAGCTGGTTGCCGGGCCGCACCTGACGCGCCTGACGGGCGCGGCCATAGGGGCTGTCCTCATAGGTCGAATGAATCAGATGGATTCCCGCCAGCGCCGGAAGGCCCAGCCCCTCCAGCCAGTCCTGCACCTGATGGCGCGCAGTCACCCATTCCTCCAGTGCGGCGGGGTCCAGCACCGGGCCATCGAAAGCGCCTGTCAGACGACCCAGCAAATAGGTGGTCGCATCGTTCGAGGATATGCCGATCATCGCTTTGGTGGCCCGATGATCCTCGTCATCCAGCGCAAGGCGGCCCCCGGCCTCGAAAGCGGCCAGCGCGGCCAGATAGAACATCTTGCAGACCGAGGCCGGATAGATCTGTGCATCGCCGCGATGCTCCCAGACAGGTTGCGCGGCGAAGGGGCCGGGATCGGCCTCGACCAGCGGTCGGTCGTTCAGCACGGCACAAACTGCCACCTGCCCGGCCCCGAAGGCCCCCCCGGCTTCGCGCAACAGGGCGTCCAGCCCGGCTTGCGCGGCGCGGTTCAGGCGAAAGGTGCTGGCTTCGGCTGGCATGGTCACAAGATGCGTTCCCGGCTGAAAGGACGACGAGATCCTGACGGAATGCTAAGCGGCGGGTGGCGGCGGGGGATATAGAAAAGGCTATGGAAGTTCATTCATTATGGATATAAATGGCGGCGATACTCGGAGGCCCCCGTGAAACCAGAACTGAACCTGCGGCAGGTCGACGTGTTCCGCGCCATCGTGAAGTTTGGCACCGTCACGGCCGCCGCCGCTGCGCTGGGATCGTCGCAACCCACCCTGACGCGCGAGGTGTTGCGGCTGGAAGCCTCGGTCGGTTTCCAGTTGTTCGAACGCCGCCGGCAGCGGCTGCACCCGACGGCTCGGGCGCTGAAGCTCTATCACGCCATCGAAGAAGCTTATTCCGGCCTCGACAAGATCAATGCCTCGCTGCACCGGATGCGCGCCGCCTCTGGCGAGATTCTGCAGGTCTCGACCCTGCCGACCTTCGCGCAAAGCCTGCTGCCCGAGGCGGTGGCGCGGCTGCACCGCGAGGCGCCGGGCCTGACCATTGAGATCGACAATGGCGATCCGCGCAACCAGTCGCCCATTTCGGGGTTCAACTTCGACATTGGCCTGATCGAAGGAGAATATGATGACCCCACGACCGAGGTGATCCCTTTGGGAACGTTTCGCCAGGTCTGCCTGATCCCTGCCGGGCATCCCCTGGCCAGTGGCACGGGACCGCTGCGCCTTCAGGATTTCGAGGATCAGGCCTTTGTCTCGCTGGGACCGAAAGATCCCTACCGGCTGATCCTCGACCGGCTGTTCGACGAGGCAGGAGTGACCCGGCGCCTGCCGGTCACCATGCAATCGGCCAACGGCGCCTGCGAGATGGTGCGCAGCGGCATCGGGGTCAGCATCCTCAACCCCCTGACCGCACTCGGCTATCTGGGGGATCGGGTTGTGCTGCGCGCGTTTGCGCAGGCACCGGGCTTTGTGGTTTCGGCCCTGCATCCGGTGGACCGGCCGTGGGTCGATACCGCCGGGCGGCTGGCCGGGCATCTGAAGGCGATCTGCGCTGAGGCACAGCAGCGTCTGGAAGCGCTGCACCTGATCTGAACGGGCTAGTGGCCAGTGACCAGACCTGCCCCGGTCTGCGCCTCCAGAAGCGCCATGCGGTTGCGCGCATGATCGAGGATCGGCCCCGCGACCCGTTCGGGAAAGCCGACCGGCATGGTATCTGCGACCCGTTCGATGGCGGGAAGGCCCGCCGCCACAAGATCGGCGAACGCCCGGCGCCGCAGTTCTGGCGGGACCCGTGCGCGCGCAGCCGTTTCGTCGAAATGCCGGGGCTGGATCTGATCCAGCCGGTAGTGCCGCCTGCGCCCGACAGACATGGCCAGCCGCAACTCGCGGTGACGGAAGGCGCCGGACCCCATGGCAGGGGCGGCGCTGAGAATGTCGTAAAGCGGCGTCATCCGAAACCCGCCCGGCCCGAGGAAGACCGAATAGTTCTTGGCGTGTCCGTCGATGGCCGCCAGCAACCAGTTCACGATCTGGGCTTTCAGAAACAGTAGCTGATCGCCCGCCCGTTCGGCCGAACCTTCCAGCAGATGCAGAGCGTCCTGCATCCCCGGACCGCCATGCTCCTGATATTTCTGTGCTGATTCAAGCCCCTGAGCCTGAAGGAAATCTTCTTGCGGCAGGCGCAGGATGCCACCACGCGGACGGGGCGTGCGGTCAAAGCGGGTGACGACCAGAACCGTCTGATCCTCGAAGCTTTCGATCCGCGCCTCGTTTGCCGGCAGGCCAAACGCGGCGGCAAGACGCAGGCACAGCCATTCATTCTCGACACTGTCGGTCATGTCGATCCCGTGCGACACGATCCCCATGCGCCGTTTGAAGATATGGGTGGTGGGCGTCAGCCCGACGGGTTTCAGCCAGCGGCCCTCCTGCCACAGAAAGGCGGTCTTTTCCTGTGCCCCGGCCAGCGAGATGCGGAAGGACTCATCCGCGTGCAGGCCCAGCGGCGCGGTGGCAAGCTCGCGCAGCGTGGCTGCGATTTGCGCCTCGTCCTGCGGCAGCCCTTCAATGCGGAAGGGATCGCCCGGATCGCTGCCCTGCGGCAGGAACTGCATCGCGCCGATGCAATCCCGCCCGATGGCGGCCAGCAGGTCATGCGGGCGGTCGCTGCGCGCGGCGGTCCGTTCCGCGATACGGCGGCGCAGATCGGCATTGTCGGGCAGCAGGTTTTCAAACACCGCGCTGACATGTGCCCCTGACTGATTGCCCGCCATCAGCGGCAACTGGCGCGAGATCGGGAAGGCAAATTCCCATGCCAGCCAGTCGGCGTCATAGGCAAAGCTCACCCCGCCCGCGGGGGTATAGCGGTATTCTCCGGCCAGCCGTCCGTTGATGCGGACATCCAGCCGCCGCGTGACCGGCGGGCGCCCCATCAGAAGATATCCGTGATGGAGGGGGCAGGCGCGACCTTGCCCGCCTCGCCCAGCACAAGGTCCAGCCCGAGGGCGGAAATCAGCGCGAAAAGGGTCGATACCTTGGGTTCATGCGTGCCATTCTCGATCCGCGACACATGCTTTGCCGCAAGCCCGGCGCGCTGGCCAAGCTCTTCCTGGGTCAGCCCCAGCGCACGGCGGCGGCTGCGCAGCGCCTGCGTCAGGCTGGTTGCGTCACGAAGGATCTGGGTCTGCATGGCTCCGCCCCGCAAGGTGATGAGAACGTAGATTTTCAGAAATAGCCCAAAAACATCACTATTACAAGAAACCCCGAAAACATCACCTTTCGGGCATGGGTTGCCGTGGCAAGCGCACCGCGGCCTGAAAGCCCGAAAGCGTGCCCGGACGTGGCGAGGTCAGGACAAGCGCGCTGCCCGCGCGATCCGCGATGGCAGCCACGATGGCCAGCCCCAGCCCGCTGCCATCACCATTGGCCCCTGCGCGTTCGAACCGGGTTGTCAGGCGGCCCAAGACCTCCTCCGGCACTACTGGCCCGTCATTGGCAACGGTCAACACCCCGTCCAGGGTCAGCGCCACGCTGACCGGGGCGGTATCAGATCCGTGCCGCAGGGCATTTTCGGCAAGGTTGCGGCACAGGATGCCGAAAGCATCGGGGTCAAGGTCCGACAGCACCGGCGTTTCGGGTAGCGTCAGGACAATGCGGCCGGGCGCGGCGGTGCGGCCCAGATCCTCGACCATGACACGGGCAACCGGCCGCAGATCAGCAGCGTGATCCAGCCGCAGCCGCCCGCCTTCGGCCCGCGCAAGCTGCATCAGCCGCTCTGACAGCCGCGTCAGGCGTTTCAGCGTGGCTTCGATCTGCCCCGCCCGGTCGCGTGCCGCTGCATCGGCAGTCTCGGACCGCAGGCGCTGAACCTGCGCGATGGCCCCGGCCAGCGGGGTACGCAGCTCATGCGCTGCATTGGCGGCAAAGCTGCGCTCGGCCTCGAAGGCCGCGCGCAGCCGGTCCAGCAGATGATTGAGCGTGGTGGCCAGCGGGTTGATCTCGGACGGCAGATCCGTCGCGGGCACCGCCGAAAGGTCACGGGCGCTCCGCGCCTCCAGCCGGCTGCGGAACCGGCGCAGCGGTGCGAGGCTGAAACGCACCGCCAGCACAATCGCCGCCAGCGCAGCGGGCAGCAGGATGAACAGCGGCAGCGCAAGCCCGAGCTGGATCTCGCGCGCTACCTCGGCCCGATAGGCCAGAGGCTCGGCCACCGTGATCCGGACCGTGCCCTGAAGCGCCGCATCACTGTACAGCCGATGCGTAGCGGTATCGTGGAACCCCGTCCCTTCGTAGGGCGGAAAGACCGCCGGGTCGGCGGCATGGGATTGCAGCAGGATACGCCCTTCGGCATCCCGCACGACATAGGTGAAAAACTCGTCATGCTCGCGGATCGGCGCAAGGTGCTGCGTCACGCCTTCATCCTCGCGCCCGACGATATCGGTCACCGCCAGCGGCAGGATGCGCTCGGCGGTTTCGCGCAGGGCGCTGTCGAACACCTCGTCCATCTCACCGCGCAGAATGACCGCCGTGATGGTGGCGGCCAGCAGCCACAACAGGGTCAGCACCAGACCGACCGACAGACCGAGCCGGGCCTGAAGGCTGCGCGGCAGTCTCATGGCTTGCCCAGCCGGTAACCCATGCCGCGCTCGGTCTCAATCAGCGTGGCGCCCAGCTTCTTGCGCAGGCGGCTGACATGAACCTCGATCGTGTTGCTTTCGATCTCGGCATCGAAGGCATACAGCTTTTCTTCCAGCTGCGCCTTGGACAGAAGCTGACCGGGGCGGGCCAGCAGGGCCTCGAACAGTGCCCATTCGCGGGCGGTCAGCGCGACGGTCTTGCCATCCCGCAGCACACTTCGCGCGGCAAGGTCGATCTCCAGCGCGCCATGGCTGATGATCGGGTTGGGATTGCCGGAATAGCGCCGCGCCACAGATCCTATCCGCGCCGAAAGCTCGGCAAGGTCGAAAGGTTTCACCAGATAGTCGTCGGCCCCGGCATTCAGCCCCTCGATCCGGTCCGACACCTGATCAAGCGCAGTGAGAATGATGACCGGCGTCACATCGCCCCGCGCCCGCATCGCGCGCAGAAAGACGATCCCTCGCCCATCGGGCAACATGAGGTCAAGCAGAACCAGATCATAGGCCGTGCCGCGCAGGGCATCACCCGCCGCGTCAAGCCGCGTCACCCAGTCAACCGACTGGCCATCCGCCGCGATCTGGTCGCGCACCGCCGCGCCCAGAACCGTGTCATCCTCGATCAGCAGCAGCCGCATTTGTCGTTCCGTTCCTCTTGCACCGCCCCTTCCTGACCGGGCAGACTGACAAAAAGCTGACGTTTCCGCGCAGGGGGCTTCAGGCTCCTGTCAGCTTCGCCGGGCACGACAGTCCACGGTTGGCCGTGACGAGGAGTTTGGCCCATGAAGAAGACATTGACAATTCTTGGCTTTCTCGTCGCATTCCCGGCTGGCGTTGCCCAGGCGGGGCGGGATTGCCATGTGCCGATGGCGGACTGGCACCCCCGTGATGCCGTGGCGCGGCTGGCGGTCGAAAAGGGCTGGACGGTGCGCCGCATCAAGATCGACGACGGCTGTTACGAGATCAAGGGCCGCGACGCGGCGGGCCGCCAGATCGAGGTGACGGTTGATCCAGCCACGCTTGAGGTGATCGAACTGGAATACGAGGACGGCGATCACGCCTCTCACAGGCAGAAAGGGCCCGACGAGGACTGACCGGCAGGTGCAAGATCAGGCAGGATGCACCCCGGCCGCCACTGCATGTTCGGCGATCCCTTCCTCCTGCCCGTCGGTGAAGCTGGCAACGGTCAGGGGCTGGTCCATATCCGGGAAATGATATACCGCATTCACGCTGAACGGCCCGCCGCCGGTATGGCCGATCACCCGCCCGGCAGCCCCCCAGCTTCCGCTCATCACGCCAAGGCCATAGCCGCACTCTGTCCAGGGACGGCCCGGCAAGGCGGCGCCAAGCGGTTGACACAGGCACATCTGCGCCAGCATCTCTGGCCCGAGCAGCCGCCCCGCGAACAGACCATGCAACAGCCGTGCGGCATCTGCGGCGGTTCCCGTCAGGCACCCATGATAAACCCAGCCCGGATGATAACTTTGTGCGCCACCCCACAAAACCCGGCCGAACTGCTGGCGCGAGCTTGCCAGCGCGATGCTGCCCAACCCCAGCGGATCACAGATCAACAGCTTGATATTCTGCGCAAAAGACCGACCCGAGGCTTGCTCTGTCAGATCGCGGACCAGCAGATAGCCGACGTTGGAATAGGCCCAGCCTGCACCTGGCCCGAACAGACGACCCTGTGCCATCGCCACCTCTAACAGCCGGGTTGCGGGCCATGGCTCCTCGTTCCGGGCAACCGCCTCGCGGTATGCGGGCAATGCACCGTAGTCCGGCAGACCGGAGGTATGGTTCAACAGCTGACACAGCGAGAAGTCGTACCCGGCGAGGGGCATATCCAGCGACAGCAGGCCCTGTTCCACCATTCGCAGCGCGCAGATCGCCAGAGCCGTTTTGGTAAAGCTCCAGTAGGGGAAAATCTCTGAACCGGCCACAGAAGGGCTGTCGAAGCCGTGATCGGTTATCCGATGGGTGAAGATGCGACGAGGCGGCGTCATCCTTGCCTTCTATAACATGCCGGGTGTCCCCGGAACGATCTTCCCCTTCCCCTGCCTGACGGCAAGCTGAAGCAGGAAAGGCCACGCCGTCAGGTAACGCTCAGGTCGGGCCCCCAGTTTGCACGGAGCAAACGAAAGGAGACCCCTGACATGACAAAGACCCTGGCGCTTCTTGTCGCCTCCACCGCGCTGAGTGTCACCATCGGTGCCCCGGTCCGGGCGGCCACACCGACCCCCACGGCACCGGTGCAGCAGCCTCTGGCCACCCGCATCTCCGACAGCGCGCAGGCGCTCCCCCTCGTGCTTGTCAGCGGGGACGACGACGAGGACCACGAGGAGGATGACGAGGAGGATGACTGCGACGACGATGATCGCACATGCGGGGCGCAAGGTGCCAATCCCGCCCCGGCAGGCAGCGCGGCTCCGCCGAAGAACGGGCTGTTCGGCAGTGGCACCCCGCCCAAGGCGCAGCTGAACTGACCCTTCCCTGGATCTCTCAAAGGACTCCCACACATGAAATCCCTTCTTGCAACGCTGGCCCTGACCACGGCGCTTACGCTGCCCGGTCTCGCACTGGCGAAACCCGTCACGCTGAGCACCACGCTGAACGCCTATGGCGGCGAAGGTGCCTATCTTGCCTATTACGTCACAGATGCTTCGGGCGCCTATGTCGGCAGTCTGTGGATGGCGGGCGGCAAGTCGAAATATTACGAACATCTGGGCGACTGGTATCGCGCGACCGGCGGCGATACGGCGCAGGTGAACGGCATCACCGGCGCCAGCGTGGGCTCAGGTCGCAAGCTGGATGTCACGCTGGATCTGGCCGATGCGCTGTTTGATGCGGGCTACACGCTGCATATCGACGCGGCGGTGGAGGATATGCGCGACAGCCCCAATGAAATCGCGGTTCCGCTGACCACCAATGGTGCCGGCAAGGCGGTGCAGGGGCGCCGCTACATCGCCAGCTTCCAGTACGACATGTAAGAGGCAGGGCCATGATCCGCGCATTCCATCGCTGGCCGGGTCTTCTGGCCCTGGCTCTGGTCACACTTCTCGCGCTCAGTGGCGCCGCGCTTTCCGTCTTTCCGGCAGCAGAGCAGCTTGCAGCGCCGCAGGCCAGCGCCGATCTGTCGGTCGCCACGCTCGCGGGCCGCGTTCAGGCGGCCTATCCGGGGGTCGAGCAGATCCGCCGCGCGCCGTCAGGGCGGGTCACGGCCTATTGGTTCGATCAGGGCACGCCGGGCGCCGCCGTGATCGACCCGGCAACCGGGCAGGGGGTAGCCTCGGCCGATCCCGGCCAGGTCCAGCGCTGGCTGACGGGCCTGCACAGGTCGCTGTTCCTCGGGGATGGCGGTCGCCTTGCCATGGCGGCGGGGGCTGCGGCGATGCTGGTGCTGTCGCTGTCGGGCGTGGCGCTGGTGGCGCGGCGCACCGGCGGGCTGCGGCACTGGTTCACCCGCCTGCGCGGCCCGCTGGCCGGGAGGCTGCATGTCGAGATCGCCCGGATCGCGGTGGCCGGTCTTCTGCTGTCGTCTGTCACGGCGCTGTCGATGGCAGCCTCTACCTTCGGTTTGCTGCCCGAGACCGGCGGCGCGCCCGCCTTTCCTGCGGCGGTGAGCGGCCAGACCGGCATCGCGCCCGCTCAGATCGTCACGCTGACCCAGACGCCTGTCAGCACCTTGCGGGAACTGAGCTTTCCCTACCCCGGTGACGCGACGGATGCCTTCACCCTGAAGACGGATCGGGGCACCGGATATCTGGATCAGGGAACCGGCGCGCTGCTGGCCTGGGCCGATCTGACCGCCGGGCAGCGGATGTCCGAAACCATTTACATGCTGCACACCGGGCAGGGGGCAGCAATGCTGGGGCTGATGCTGGGGCTGATGGCGCTTGGCGTCCCGGTGATGGCGGGCACGGGGGTTGCACTCTGGCTGTCCGCGCGGCGCGGGCGCCCCCGCATCCGTGACAACCAGCCCGCGTCGCAGGCTGAAACAATCCTGCTGGTCGGCAGCGAAGTCGGCAGCACCTGGGGTTTTGCCGCGACGTTGCATGAAGCGCTGACCCGTGCAGGCCAGACGGTGCATGTCGGCCCGATGTCGGATTTCGCGCCGGAAACCTATGGTCGCGCCCGGCGCATCCTTCTGTTCGCCGCTACCTATGGCGACGGCGCGGCGCCCGCTTCGGCCGCCGGATTTCTGGACCGGCTGGAACGTGCCACGCCTCTGCCTGAAATCCCGATGGCTGTTCTGGGCTTTGGCGACCGCAGCTTTCCCGCCTATTGCGCCTTTGCAAATGCCGTCACCTCCGCAGCCTGCGCGAAGGGCTGGGAGGCGTTGCTGCCGCCCGACACCGTCGACCGTCAGTCCCCGCAGGATTTTGCGCGCTGGGGCCGCGCATTGGGGCAGAGGCTTGGACTGCCGCTGGAACTGTCGCACCAGCCGGTCGCACCACGCACACAGACCCTCACGCTGCTGTCACGTCGGGATTATGGCGCCGAGGTGCAGGCCCCGACCGCAATTCTGCGGTTTGCCCTGCCCCGCCAGAGCCTCTGGCAGCGGCTGACCGGCGCAGGCTTTGCCCGGTTCTCGGCGGGGGATCTGATCGGTATTCTTCCCGACGATGGCGCCGCGCCACGCCTTTACTCGCTGGCCTCCGGGCGGCGCGACGGATTTGTCGAGATCGTGGTGCGCAAGCATCCGGGCGGCCTTGTCTCATCACGGCTGACGGCGCTGCATCCGGGCGAAACTGTCACCGCCTTCCTGCGGCCCAACCCCGGCTTCCGGCCAGGCCGGGGCAAGGCGCCGCTTATCCTGATCGGGGCGGGAACCGGCATCGGGCCTCTGGCAGGCTTCCTGCGTGCAAACCGGCGGCGGCGGCCCGTCCACCTGTTCTTCGGGATGCGCCATCCTGACAGCGATTTCCTTTACCACAGCGAAATAGCCGACTGGCAGGCGCAGGGGCGTCTGACCCGGCTGGTCACCGCCGTCTCGCGCGGGGTGAAACCGCATTATGTGCAGGATGCCCTGCGCGCCGAGGCGGCGCAGGTCACGCAGCTGATCCGCGAGGGTGCCCGTGTCATGGTCTGCGGTGGCCGGGACATGGCGGCAGGCGTGACCGAGGCGCTGGCCGAAATCCTGGCCCCGAGCGGGCTGACCCCTGCCATGCTGAAAGCCGGAGGACGCTATGTCGAAGATGTTTACTGACGGAAATCGCGTCGCCCTGAACGGCGCAACCATGGGCACGCGCTGGTCGGCCCTGTTCTTCACGAACACTGACACCCCGGCGCTGCATCGCGCCCTGCAGGCCGCTGTCGACGAGGTGGATTCCCAGATGTCGACCTGGAAACCCGACAGCGACCTGATGCGCCTGAATGCCGCGCCACAGGGGGAATGGGTGGCTCTGCCCGCGCATCTTTGTCGCGTGCTGCGCCTTGGGCTTGAGATCGGGCGCGCTTCGGGCGGCGCCTTCGACATCGGCATGGGCGACAGTGTCGCGGCCTGGGGCTTCGGCCCCGAAACCGCCAGCGCCGCAGCCATCCACGCTGCCGCATCGACAGAACGGCCCCCCGCCTTCACGACGCTGGAGCTTGCAGAGCGCCGCATCCGCAAGACTGCGCCCATCCGGCTTGACCTGAACGGCATTGCCAAGGGCTATGGCGTGGACCGTCTGGCCGAAACCCTGCTGGCCCATGGCATCCGCGATGCGCTGGTCGGGATTGATGGCGAGATGCGGGCGCTTGGCTTGCGCCCGGATGGCGAGGCCTGGACCATCGCCATCGAGGCACCGGAGACCGGACGGCGCAGCCCCCAGTCGCTGCTCGCGCTTCAGGATGCCGCCGTGGCAACCTCGGGCGATTACCGCCACTGGGTCGAAACGCACGGCCAGCGGCTGTCACATACGATGGACCCGCAGCGCGGCATGCCGCTGGCCAGCTCCCCCGCCTCGGTCACGGTCGTGGCCCGAAGCTGCGCCGAGGCCGATGCCTGGGCGACGGCGCTCATGGTGCTTGGGCCAGACCGGGGCACCGCGCTGGCGCGGGAGCACGGGTTTGACGCGCTGTTCCTGATGCGCGGGGCAGAAGGGGGCGTCACCGCTCAGGGAACCGGCGGGCTGTTTCCGGCAGCACCGCCCCTTCATGCCTCATGACAAGGCGCTGGCTGGCACCAGCACCTCTCCCCGCGCCAGCAGCCGCGCGGTGCGCAGGATCCCCGCTGTGTGCAGTTCGGGCGGCGCCTCCCCGCCGGATGGGGTGAACTCCACCGTCACTTCGATACGGCCGGACGGGTGCTCCAACACCAGATCCGCAGGACTGGTCAGACCGGGAGCCAGATCGGCGGTCACGCTGCCGGGCACCAGCAGGCTTGCCGCAAGGCACTGCGCGCCCGTCACCGCCATGCCGGGGTGGCAGGTCTGCGGCATGAAATAACGTGCACTGGCAGTGCCGCCCTGCCGGGCGCGCGCCATCAGGGCGAATTTCGGCGTGACCGAGGCCGAGACGTCGCCCATTCCCATCAGCGCACCCGCCTTGACCCGGATCGCCTCGCGCCGCGCGATGAAGGCGGTATCGGCATCCAGCTCCGCCGCAGTTTCGGCGCCGGTCAGGCCAAAGGCCTCGGCCTGGGCGATCACCACTGGCATGGCCACGTCCAGACACGTCACCTCCACCCCGTCGATCCTGTCGCGCGCCTGGCCGGTCGGCAAAAGCTGGCCGGTGGCAGCTCCAACGGTTTCGCGGAACCCCAGCCGGATCGGCGCGCCCCGACGTGGCACCCCGTCGATGGCAAGATCACCGTCATAGACCACGCGGCCGCCCGGTGTCTGGATCACCGCATCGACCAGCGCCCCGGTATTCACCGCACGAATGCGTACCCGTGTGACCGGCTCCGTCGCGGCGATCATGCCCATCTCGATGGCCGCCGGGCCGACCCCGGACAGGATATTGCCGCAGGTCGGCTTGAAATCGACACGCTCTTCGTTCACCGAAACCTGTGCGAAGAAATAGTCGATATCCGCTTCCGGATCGGTCGAGCGTGACAGCATGGCGACTTTCGTGGTCACCGCCACACCGCCGCCCAGCCCGTCGATATTGTAGGGGTGCCCGGCCCCCAGAGCCGCAATCAGCACCCGCGCCAGCCGCGCAGGTTCGGCGGGCAAGTCTGCGCGGGCGAAATACAGACCCCGCGACGTGCCGCCGCGCATCATCAGAAAGGGAATAGCATGCTGCATCATGGCGTACGCCTCCGGTCGGGGTGCGGCCTGCAGCGGCCCCCGGTCTGGCAGGGTTGCAAACGGGTCGCCCGGCAAACGGGCGACCGGATCTGGAAGGTCAGTTCAGCGGGCGGATGTGGCGAACATAGCCCCCGAACGTGCCGAGCCTTTCGGCATAGGCGACAAGGCGGGGCAGGGCGGGCTTGTCACCCGCCAGCAGGAACCAGCGATGGACCGCCGGGGCGGCGCTGATATCGGCCAGCGTCAGCGATGGGCCCGCGATGAAGTCACGCCCGTCAAGCTGTCTGTCGAGCAAGGTACAGGCCGCGATCACCGCAGGCAGATCGGTGTCGTCGGTCTTCCCGGCGGAGCGTGCCTTGCGCAACCGGGTCAGCGGCGGCGTCAGGGTGATCGAGGCCCAGTCCATCCAGCCTTCGACAGCAGCCTGTCCGACGGCGGAGGAGGGCAGCAGACTGACCGCATCGAAACGCCGCGCCAGATACCGCAGGACGGTGTTCGATTCCCAGATCACCGCGTCGCCCTCGCGCAGGACCGGCACCTTACCGCAGGGGTTCAGCGCCAGAAACTCCGGCGTATCGACCGGACCAAAGCCGCGCCCGGCAGGCACCAGGCGGTATTCCTGCCCGATCTGGTCAAGCAGCCAGAACACCTTTGCGGAATTTGAGGAGTTGGGTCGGCCGAAAAGTTCGATCATCGTCACGCCTCCTCACCCGCAACAAGCGCCATCACCACATCCAGCCGGTCATCATCGGCCAGCGACAGGATGGTATCAAATGCGGCTCCGGCCTTGACTTCGCCCAGCGAGGGCGCCGCACAATCGGTGAATTTTGCCCGCAGTTCCGCATCCGACATCGGATTGGACGGGCCGCGCCCGAACCGTGTCGAGGCGCTGTCCTCGAAAATACGGCCGTCTTTCATCACCACCTGCAAACGGCCCAGATAGGCGTCAGGCGCCTGATGGCCCGTGGCCTCGACACGGGGCAGCAAGCGCGCCAGATCCGCGGTGAGGAATGTGGCATCGTCAAAATCGGCCAGACGGATCTGGCCGCAGGTCAATGCCCTGGCAGTCAGGAACTGCACGCTGAACTTCGCATCCAGGCCCGAACGCGGCTCGGGCCGGTTGGTATGGGCCAGGCGGCGTTCATGGGTGCGAATGTCGATCCGCTCGATCGCCTCCGCTGCCAGAAGCCCCTCGCGTGCAACGATGCGAAGCGCGGCATCAATCGCGGAATGCGCCGAACCGCAGCAGGGGTGCTGCTTGATGGCGATGCCGGGCTCCAGCACCTCCATCGGCCCGTCCCAGCCGTTCAGGATGGCATCGGCATCATAGGTTCCCGCACCATTGAACAGATTGAAGAACCCGTAGTTATGCTCGAATGCCTCGGGATTGGCGGTGATGCCGCGACGGGTCACGAGGGCGGCAAGGATGCCGTTATGCGCTGCCTGACCCACATGCAGCGGCTTGACCGGGGTGCCGAAATTCGACTTCAGCCCCGAAGCCATCGACACCGCCACCGCCAGCGCGGTGGTCATCTGTTCCTCGTTCAGGTCCAGCATGCGGGCAGCGGCGGCGGTGGCGCCGAAAACGCCCAGCGTTGCCGTCGGATGCCAGCCCTTTTCATAATGATGCGGCAGCAGACCGCGCGCCAGCCGGGTTTCAACCTCGACCCCGGTCATCCACGCCTCAAGCGCCTTGCCCGCCGTCGCGCCGGTCATTTCCGCCAATGCGATCACCACCGGCACCACGGGCGCGGAAGGATGGCCCCCCATGGTGGTCGAACAATCATCAAAATCGAGCGCATGGGCAGCGGTGCCGTTCACCAGACCGGCATGCAGGACAGAGGCACGGCGTCCGCCCCGCCCCCAGAGCGTGGCCTGTGACGGGGCCGCGCCGATGTCCAGCACCGCCTCCAGCGCATCAAGGCTTGAGGCATCAGACCCTGCGAGGGCCACGCCCAGCGTATCGGCAAAGGCGCGGCGTCCGATCCGGGCCGCTTCGGGCGGGGCGGTTTCCAGGCGGATCGACAGCGCCCGGCGGGCCAGTTCGCGTGCAAAGCTCATGTTCATCACTCCTTGCGGCTCAGCGCGTCGCGGCCAGGATTGCATCGGTCAGGATGCCAATGCGGGGCAGGGTGTCGAGTTGCATGAGCAGATCGAACACGCCGGTTGCTCCGGTGGCGGTCAGGCTGGGGCGGGCGCAGTCGGCGAATTTCGCGGCCAGCATCTCTTGCGGCAACGGGGTTTCCGGGCCACGCCCCAACGGCGCCGCGACGGTCTGGCGCAGGATGCTTCCATCCCGCAGAGTCACCGCCACCTCGGCACCATAATCATTGGCGTCGTCATCATGCGGCTCCATGCGGATCAGGCCCATGATGCGGGTCACTTCGGGATCATGCAGCGCCGCATCCTCGAAATGCTCCAGCAGGACCGCGCCATTCACCAGCCCGCGCGACACAGCATAGGGCAACGAGAATTTGGCGTTCAGCGCGCTGGTCGCGGGGTTGCGCACATGGGGCAGCAGGCGGCGCGGATGCATCCGCACCAGCACATCGCTGACATTGCTGCTGTCGGGCAAGGGCCCGTCATGCAACTGGATCGCAGCATCAATGGCGCCGTGCACGCTGTAGACACAGGGATATTTCTTGATCGAAATGCCGGGAGCAAGCAGATCAAGCGGTTCCGCCCAATTCACCAGCATCCGGTCGGCATCGTAGTTTCCGGCGCCGTTGAACACCTCCAGGAAGCCCTGCGGATGTTCCAGCGCCACGGGTGAGCCGTTCACCCCCCGCACCGCCATCAGTGCGGCAAAAAGACCATTGCGCGCGGCAATTCCGGCATGCAGCGGCTTGGTATCGGTTCCGAAATTCGCCTTGATGCCGGAAGCCAGCGAGGCGGAAATCGAGATGGCATTGGCGATCTGGGCCTCGTCGGCTTTCAGCAGCACAGCCGCCGCGACCGCCGCCCCGAAGATCCCCAGTGTTGCCGTCGGGTGCCAGCCCTTTTCATAGTGCTGGAAGTTCACCCCGCGCGCAAAGCGCGTCGCGGCCTCGACCCCGATGATATAGGCATCGGTCACGGCCTTGCCTGACGCGTCCTGCGCCTCGGCAAGGGCGAGAAGGCCCGGAATGATGATGACCGTCGGATGGCCGGACAGCGATTTCGACGTGTCGTCATAGTCAAGCGCATGGCCCGCCGTACCATTGACAAAAGCTGCGTCCAGCAGGCCCAGCCTTTCCCGCCGCCCCAGCAACAGGCAGGGCCCGGCAGCGTGGGTTTCCGGCAGAAGCGCGGCTTCGGTCGTCGCGGTGCGCGCGCCCAGAAGCGTGCAGCCGATCATATCGGCAATCGCGTTCTTCGCCCATTTCACCGCATCGGGATCGAAGCTGGCGGGGTCGAGCGCGACGACACGTCGGGCGATTTGGTGTGACAGGGACATCGGATCACCTTTCCTTGGCCGCGGCCGGGGCCGCCTTGGTCTGCATCTCTGGAGTTGTGGGTTCGGGCTGCATCAGCGCGCTGAGCTTGCGGGCAGAGCCCTGCGCAGGCAGCGCCATCAGCGCATCGTAAAGGCGGGCCGTGGCGGCGGCGGAAAGCGTGCGATGCGCGCAATCCTCAAACTTCGCGCGGAACTGCGCCGGGGTCATGGGATTGGCAGGGCCGCGCCCCATGGCCACGCTGGCCGAGGCGGACAGAACCTCTCCGTCCGCCAGTGTGACCCGCACATGCCCCAGCGACAGGTCGCTGTCCGCATGCGCATTCAGCCGGACCTTTGCGGCAAGCGCTGCGGTTGCCGGATCGAAGACACGGTCTGCATCGAAATCGGCAAAGCTGATGCTGCCGGTTTGCAGCGCCCGCGCGGTCAGATACTGGGTCGAGAATTTGGCATCCAGCCCGTCCTTTGGAAGCGGTCGGTCAATATTCTTCAACCGCTTGCGGTGCAGTGTGACCTCGATCTGCTCGACAGGCGCGCGCAGCACGACGGGGTGCAGCTCTGCCGCCGCGTCGATGGCGCAATGAACGAAGGCACAGCAGGGGTATTGCTTGATAGCGATGCCGGGGGACAGCAGGGCGAAATCCTGCCCCCAGCCCTCCAGCGCGGCGTCGGTGTTTTCGGGCACACCACCGTTGAAGGCGGCCATGAAGCCGAACCTGTGGTCCAGCACCTCGGGATTGGCGGTGAACCCGGCCTCTGCCAGCAAGGCGGCCTGCACCCCGTTGCGATTGGCCTGTCCGGCATGCAGTGGCTTCGTCATCGTGCCGGAATTGGCCCGCAGCCCGGCCGCGCAGGAGGCCGCGATGCCGATGGCCACGGCCATCCGCTCCGCCGGGAGCCGCAGCAGATGCGCCGCCGCCACCGCCGCACCGATCACACCGAAGGTGACCGTCGGATGCCAGCCACGTTCAGCATGGGCAGGGTTAGACAGCCGAGCGATGCGGATTTCGGCCTCGACCCCCGCAACATAGGCGGTCAGCAGATCGGCGCCCGTGGCATCCTGCCGGTCGGCCAGCGCCAGCAGACCCGGAACGATGGAAACCGAAGGGTGGCCATCCATCTCCAGATTGCAGTCGTCAAAGTCCAGCGCATGCGCGGCGATTCCGTTGATCTGTGCCGCATCCAGCGGATGCAGCCGCCCGGCCCGGCCCAGCAGCGCCGAAGGGCCGGGCGAGGCGGGCAGAACCATCGACGCGGCGCGGACCACTTCGTCATTCGCGCCCGCGATGGCACAGGCGATCGTATCGGCGAAAGCCCGCGTCGCCCAGTTACGGACGGGATCGCCAAGGCCGGCAAAGGACAACCCTGCGGCGCGGGCCGCAAGCTGTGACGTCAGACACGTCATCGGAATTCCTATCTGTAAAACCTGCGCCCGGCCCGGAGAGGCCAGGCGCCGCCGGTCTCAGTGTTTCAGGATCTGGTCGAGGAACGCGCGGGTGCGCGGTTCACGCGGATTGCCGAAGAATTCTTCCGGCGGACCGCTTTCCACAATGCAGCCATCGGCCATGAACACCACTTTGTCGGCCACGGTGCGGGCAAAGCCCATCTCGTGCGTCACCACGATCATCGTCATGCCGCTTTGCGCCAGTTCGATCATCGTATCCAGAACCTCCTTGATCATCTCGGGATCAAGCGCGCTGGTCGGTTCGTCGAAAAGCATGATTTCCGGCTGCATGCACAGCGACCGCGCGATGGCGACGCGCTGTTGCTGCCCCCCCGACAGTTGCAGGGGATATTTCTGCGCCTGTTCGGGAATATGGACCTTGCCCAGAAAATGCATCGCCAGATCCTCGGCATCCGCCTTCTTCATCTGGCGGGTCAGCATCGGGCCAAGCGTCAGGTTTTCCAGCACAGTCAGATGCGGGAACAGGTTGAAGTTCTGGAACACCATGCCGATGTTGCGGCGGATGGCGTCGATGTTCTTCACATTGTCTGTCAGCTCCAGCCCCTTGACGAGGATCTGGCCTTCCTGATGCACCTCCAGCCGGTTGATGCAGCGGATCAGTGTCGACTTGCCCGAGCCGGACGGGCCGCAGACGACAACCCTTTCGCCCTTGCGCACATCCAGGTTGACGTTTTGCAGGACCTTGAACTGTCCATACCATTTGGAGACATCGCGCATCGAGATGATGCTGTCGTCACCGGCAGCGGTGACCGGGGTAGAGGCGGTAATTTGTGACATGGTTTTCCCCTTTGCCGCTCAGATGCGCCCTTCGGCGATCCATTTTTCGACCTGCCGCGCATAGCGGGACAGCGCATAGCCGAAGAACAGATAGACCCCCGCGACGAACAGGTAGGCTTCGACGTAGAACTGCCGCCACAGCGGGTCCTGCATCACGGCCGTCGTTGCGGTCAGGATGTCGAAAAGGCCGATGATGATCACGAAAGAAGTGTTCTTCATCGCGGCGATGATGTGGTTGGTGATGGCGGGCAGGCAGATGCGCAGCGCCTGCGGCAGGATGATACGGCGCGTGGTCTGCCAGTAGCTGAGGCTCAGCGAGGCAGCAGCCTCGTATTGCCCGCGCGGGATGGCCTGCAAACCGCCGCGGATCACTTCGGCCTGATAGCAGGCGAAGAAGATCGCGATGCCCACCGTGATGCGCAACAGCTTGTCCACCTCGACGCCGGCCGGAAGGAACAGCGGAAAGACGTTGACCGCAACGAAGAGAATGGTGATCAGCGGCACGCCGCGCAGCGCCTCGATGAAGACAACGGATACCCCGCGCGCCACCGGCAACGGCGCCCGGCGCCCCAGTGCCAACAGCACGGCGATGGGCATCCCGATCAGCACCGTGCCGGTGAACAGCAGCATGGTCAGCGGCAGCCCCCCCCATTCCGAGGTCGGCACATAGCGCAGGCCCAGCACGCCCCCGAACATGAGGATGCCGATACTGACGGCAGCCCCGATCCACAGCGGCACCAGAAACCGCATGTTCCAGCAGCGCGGCCACAGCGACAGCACCACCGTTGCCAGATAGACCACCATCATGATGACCAGCCGCCAGTGCTGATCATAGGGATAAAGACCGAACAGCATTGGCCGGTGCTTTTCCCCGATGACAGCCCAGCAGGCGCCGGTTGCCTGACGGCAGGTTTCGGGGTCAGTGGCAGACCAGGCCGCATTGAAGACGCCCCAGTCCAGCACGAACCACAGGAAGCGCAGCAGGACGGCAGCTGTCGCCAGCGTCAGCAGGATCTGGCCGGGCGAGTTGAACAGGTTGGCCTTCATCCACGCAGCGGGCGTCAGGCGGGCGTTGGGGTCGAAGGTGCCGGTGCGATGGACCGGGCTTTGAGTGATCGCGGCCATGACCTAGCGCTCCTTGATCGCGACAAGGCGGTTGTAGAAGTTCATCAGCAGCGAAGTGACGAGGCTGATGATGAGATAGACAAGCATCATCACCGCAATCGCCTCGACCGCCTGTCCCGTCTGGTTCATCACCGTATTGCCGATGTTCACCAGATCCGGGTAGCCGACGACAACGGCAATGGAGCTGTTCTTGATCAGGCTGACGTATTGGCTGGTCAGCGGCGGCACGATGACGCGCAGGGCCTGCGGCAGGATCACATAGCGCAGGATGAAACGCGGGCGCAGCGAGATCGACCGTGCGGCCTCGACCTGACCTTTCGGCGTGGCCTGGATACCCGCCCGGACGATTTCTGCGATGAACCCCGAGGAATAAAGCGAGATCCCCAGCATCAGCGCGAAGAACTCCGGGCTGAGGGCCGAGCCGCCCACGAAGCTGAACCCTTTGGGTTCGGGGAAGCTGATGGCATGCGGCGCACCGGCAAACAGCCAGACCGCCAGCGGCAGGCCCAGAACCAGCGCCAGACCCGGCCCCAGCATGTCGACATATTTTCCGGTGTTTTCCCGGTGACGCCGGGCGAGGCGCAGCCCGATCAGCGTGAGGATGACGCCCAGCACCAGCGCCCAGCCCATCCAGCCATGCGCCGGATGTGCGGCCGGAACCGCCACCATCAGGCCGCGATTGCTCAGATACCCGAAGCCGAACAGCTCGATCGCCTGACGGGGGGCGGGCAGGTTGCGGATCACCGCCGACCAGAAGATTACTTGCAGGATCACCGGGATGTTGCGGACCACCTCGACATAAGTGAGCGAGATGCGTTGCAGCAGCCAGTTGCCCGAAACCCGCGCGATGCCGACCGCGAAACCGATGACCGTTGCGACGAGAATGCCCGCCGCCGAGACGGTCAGCGTGTTCATCAGCCCGACCAGCAGGGCGCGGCCATAGCTGTCACGCGGCGAATATTCGATCAGGCGTTCGCCGATCTGGAATTGCGCCACTTCGCCAAGAAAACCGAAGCCGGTGGCAATATTCTGGCGTTGCAGGTTCTCGACCACGTTCTGATACAGAAACAGGCCCAGAAATACCACCGCAGCGGCCAGGGCGACCTGGTAGATCACCGTTCGGAAGCTTTCGCTGTAAAGGATGTCCTTCATGCTCCGGGCGGGACGTTTTCCGCCTCCGGAGGGTGTGGCATCAGTCATGTGTTATCCCCGAAGGTCGTCATGAGACTTGTGCCGCCCGGTCCCGCAGCGGGCACGGGCGGCATCGACAGAGGCAGCCGCAGGCCTTATTGCATCGGGAAGCCGTAGAGCAACCCGCCCTCGGTCCAGAGCTGGTTGTAATCGCGGTCCAGTGCCACGGGGCTGTCGGGCCCGAAGTGGCGCATGTAGATGTCCTTGTAGTTCCCGACCTGCTTGACCACGTTATAGGCCCAGGCATTGTCCACCCCGAGCTTGGTGCCATTGTCACCGATCACGCCCAGCAGGGTCTGGATGTCGAGGTCTTCCGAGGATTTCATCTCGTCGACATTTGCCTGGCTCACGCCCATCTCTTCGGCGTTGAACGTGGCATAGGTGACCCATTTGACCAGATCATACCATTGATCGTCGCCCTGACGCACCGCCATGGCAAGCGGCTCTTTCGAGAAGATGCCGGGCAGCAGGATGTGATCTGCGGGATTTTCCGTATCGAAGGCCCGCACGCCGGGCAGGGCCGCCTTGTCCTTGGTCAGCGCATCGCAGCGGCCGGTCACATAGGCATCGACAAGCTGCTTGTTGTTCTCGATCACAACGGGGGTGTAGGTCAGCCCGCGCGCAGCGAAGATTTGCGCCACATTGCGTTCGGTGGTGGAGCCGGGCGCCATGCAGATGGTCGCGCCGTCCAGATCCTCGACCTTGGTAATTCCGTCGGCCGCCCGGACAAGAAAGCCGGTGCCCGTGTAGAAGATCGGCGGCGCAAAGTTCAGACCCAGCGCGGTATCGCGCCCCAGCGTCGCCGTGACGTTGCGCGCCAGCACATCAACCTCGCCCGACTGGATCGCCGGGAAACGCTGCTGCGACGACAGCGCGACAAACCGCACCTTTGTTGCATCACCGAAAATCGCCGCCGCAAGCGCGCGGCAGAAATCGACCTCGAAACCGCTCCATTCTCCGCGGCTGTCCGGCGCGGCAAAACCATGGCGAGCCGGATGCACGCCGCACAGCATTTCGCCCCGCGCCTTCACGGCGGCCAGCGTGGCGCCCGTTTCTGCCTGCGCCATGCCGGCAGCGGCCAGTGTCAGGCCGGCAATGGCGGCAAACCCGACTGCTTTCATGTTGATCACCCCGATTCTCCTCTCGCTGCTGAAGGGCGCGGCAGGGTTGTTCCCGTGTGTTTTCGACGCCCATGTGCTATTGTATACAGATGTTTTTAATAGTATGCAAGATGTACCTGACACCGAGGGATTTCTGCCATGACGATCAAGACTCCAGGCCTGGACACGCGCGTAACCCATTGTGGACGCGCCCCTGCGCAGCATTTCGGCGCGGTCAACACCCCGGTTTACCGGGCCTCCACCATCCTCTTTCCGAACCTCGCCGCGCTGGAAGCCAAGGAAAGCGCGAGGCTGCGCTATGGCCGCCGCGGCACGCCGACGACTCATGCGCTGGAAGATGCGATCTGCGCGCTGGAAGGGTCAGATCGCGCCCTTGTCGCGCCTTCGGGGGTGAATGCGATCAGCACTGTCCTGATGGCTTTCGCCGAACCCGGCGCGCATTTTCTGGTCACCGACAGCTCTTACGGGCCGACCCGCAAGTTCTGTGAGCACACGCTGCGCAAGTTCGGGATCGAGACGACCTATTACGATCCGACCCTCGGCGCCGGAATCGAAAGCCTGATCCGCCCTGAAACCCGGCTGATCTGGATGGAATCGCCCGGATCGCAGACATTCGAGGTGCAGGATGTGGCGGCCATCACCGAAGCTGCCCGCCGCCACGGCATCACCACCGTGATCGACAACACATGGAGCGGCGGTTATTTCTTCCAGCCCATCACGCAGGGCGTGGACATCTCGATCCAGGCGGGAACCAAATACATCTCGGGTCATTCGGACCTGATGCTGGGAACCATCGCCTGTCAGGCGCCGGTCTATGAACGTCTGCGCGAAACCTATCTGCGCTTCGGCGTCTGCGTGGGCGCGGATGACGCCTATCTGGCGCTGCGGGGGCTGCGCACCATGGGGGTGCGGATGCGCCACCACCACAGCAGCGGCATCCGTGTCGCCAACTGGCTGGCTGAACAACCCGAAGTGCTGCAGGTGCTGCATCCGGCGCTGCCCTCGCATCCGGGCCATGCCTTGTGGAAGCAGTATTTCACCGGCGCATCTGGCCTGTTCGGCTTCGTGATGAAACCTGTCGATCACGATGCGCTGGCGCGCATGTTCGACGGGTTCACCCTGTTCGGCATGGGGTCGAGCTGGGGCGGTTTCGAAAGCCTGATCGTGCCCAGCAATCCGGCAGTCTATCGCACCGCTACAACCTGGGCTCCGGGCGGGCAGACCGTGCGCCTCCATATCGGGCTGGAAGATCCCGAAGATCTGATCGACGAACTGCGCAAGGGGCTGGACCGGCTGCGCCCATGACCCGCGCCGCCGAAGCGCCGAAGCCGGGCGATATCCGGCGCAGCCCGTTCGAACATCTGCTCGACCTGATCGAGCGGGGCGAGCTGCGCCCCGGTCACAGGCTGCGCGAGACCGATCTTGCGCAGCGTCTGGGCATCAGCCGCACGCCGGTACGCGAGGCCCTGCACCGGCTGCATGCGATGGGGCTGGCCGAACATGCGCCCCGCCGGGGGCTGATCATCACCCGGATGAACTTTGACCAGCTCAGCCAGCTTTTCGCCGTGCGCGAGGGGCTGGAAGGCATGGCAACCCGGCTGGCCGCACTGCACGCCTCGGCGGCGGAAATCGCGGTCCTGCGCGACATGGTGGAAACCGACGCCCGTACCAGCGAACCCGCGCATCTGCGCAGCCGCAACCTGATGCTGCACCGCCAGATCGTTCAGGCTTCACACAACAGCTATATGATCGAGGCCCTGAACAACCTGCGCGTCCATCTGAGCCTTGTGCCGGGATCGACCTATGCCAGCCCGGAACGCAGCCGCTCCGCGCAGGCCGAACACGAGGCCATCGTTGCGGCCATCACCGAACGCGACGCGGATCGCGCCGAACGCGCCGCGCGCAACCATATCGCGACCGGCTTTGCGCTGCGGCTGAAGATGATGGCAGAGGAATACTGACGACGCCCGCGCGCCCGGATCAGACCGCCGGGTCAGTTTCCAGGCTGAACAGCATGCGGTGCTGCTGCGAGGCGCGGACATGCCGGCGCGCGGCCTCTTCCGCCGCTTCGCGGTCGCGAGCCAGCAATGCGTCGACAATGGCGCGGTGTTCAACTGCGGCAGAGCGCGCCCTTTCCCCCTTGTCCAGAAGGCTCGGCAACAGGGACATGGTCAGCGTCAGCTGCGACAGGCTGCGCAGCAGATAGCGGTTATGCGCAGCCAGCATCATCAGACGATGGAAATTGCGGTTGATCTCGATCAGCGCCGAAACGTCATCAAGCGACGACATTTCCTTGTTGCTCAGTTCTTCCAGCATCGACAGTTCGATGTCGCTGGCACTTTGGGCGGCCAGCCGGGCAGCGGCGCCTTCCAGAATCTCGCGCATGAAATACAGCTCGACCGATTGCTGATGGCTGAGCACCGAAACCACCAGCCCCCGGCGCGGTTCGTTGGTCAGCAGGCCATCCGCCTCCAGCCGGGAGATGGCATCCCGAACCGGGGTGCGCGACACGCCGAACCGTTCCGCCAGATCGACCTCGGTCACCCGGTCGCCGACGCGCAGCGTCCCCGTGGTGATTTCCTTTCGCACCATCTCGTAGATATCAGCGACGAGATCGCCAGATGTAGAGGCCGCGCGAAGCCTGGGGCGGGATGCGGTTTCGGCTTTCTCCCTGGTCATGGGGTCTCGTATCTTCTTTCTGGAATCGTGAGGAACAATTTTCTTATAGTCGTAGTCCGCCCGCCATGACAACACAGCCCCGCAGGACGTGCGGTGATGTCATGGCGGGAGGGTCTGCCTTGCTCCGGCCCCGGTCAGACGGGGCGGTTCCAGCCGCCACCGCCGGGGGTGTCGATCTGCACCGCCTCGCCCTCGGCCAGCGAGAAAGAACATTTGGCGGCAACCCCAGCCTGACCACCTGCCGTATCACGATGCCAGTTCGCGCCGGGCTGCCCCGGCTGGCCGCCATGCAGGCCGTAGGGCCCGGTCCTGCGACGGTCCGATTGCAGCGAAACCCGCGCCTCGTGCCCCACGGGACTGATCGCCCGGATGATGCCCAGACCGCCCGGATGATCGCCCGCGCCGCCCGAACCGTCGCGCAGTTCATAGCGTTCGACGCGCAGCGGATAGCTGATTTCCATGGCCTCAATCGGCGTGTTCAGCGTGTTCGACATATTCGCATGCACCGCGCTCATGCCGGGGCCACCGGGGCGCCCGCCCTGACCACCGCCGATCGTTTCGATATAGGTATAGGCTTCGCCGGTGCGGGGATCATGGCCCCCGATCCCGATGAGGTTCATCGTGCCCTGGCTTGCGGCGGCGATGCGGTCCGGCGCGAACTGCGCCAGAACCCGCAGCACGGCATCGGCCACCCGTTGCGTGGTCTCGGTGTTGCCCGCGCAGACTGCCGCAGGCGGCCGAGCATCAAGAAACGATCCTTTCGGAATGCGCACCTGCACCGGGCGCATCACTCCGGCATTGGCCGGGATCGTGGCATCGGTCAGAATTTTCAGCGCATAGAACACAGAGGAATGCGTCATCGGCGCCACCGCATTCACATTGCCCGGACATTGTGGCGCCGAGCCTTCGAAATCGAAGACGAGCCCCGCCGGGCCGTTGTCGATGCGCAGGCGGATCATCACCGGGTCGCTGCCAACCCCGTCATCATCCAGCCAGTCCTCGCCGGACCATGACCCCTGCGGAAGCTCTGCCAGACGCGCGCGCATCCGTCGCTCTGCATAATCCAGCACCTCGGCCAGGCCCTGTTCCAGCCCCTCGGCACCGAAGCGCCCGGCCAGTTCGCCGATGCGGCGCGCACCGACCCGAAGCGCTGCAAGCTGGGCGTTCAGATCGCCGCGCCGTTCGGCCGGGGTGCGCACATTCGCCAGGATCATCGCCATGATATCGGTCTGCTCCACCCCCCGGCGATAAAGCCGGACCGGCGGGATGATCAACCCTTCCTGAAACACCTCGCGCGAGCGGCCGGGCATCGAGCCGGGCTCCATCCCGCCCACATCGGAATGATGGGCGCGGCTGGCGACATGGGCGATGCAGCGCCCCGCGACAAAGACCGGCGCGATGAGCGTGATGTCGGGCAAATGCGCCCCGGCGACGAAGGGATCGTTCACCACGACCACATCGCCATCCTCCAGCGGGTCCAGCCGCGCCAGCGTGGGGCCGACCGCCCGCAACATCGAACCCAGATGCACAGGCACATGTTCGGCCTGCGCCACAAGCTGCGCCTGCGCATCGAAGATGGCGCAGGAGGCATCCATGCGTTCTTTGATGTTTGGGGAAAAGGCGGTCAGCTTCAGCACGACGCCCATTTCCTGCGCCGTGGCCTCCAGCGCGTTGCGCAGCACCTCAAGGCGGATCGGATCGAAGCGGGTCATTGCGCAACCTCGACGATCAGGTTGCCGGACGGGTGAACGGTCATCATGTCTCCGGGGTAAAGGATGGAGGTGGCGGAAATCTCGTCGATCACGGCAGGACCGGCGATCACATCGCCCGCCCGCAGCCTTGCGCGGTCATAGACCGCCGCGTCGTGATAGGCACCCCCCGCATCTGCTTGTTCGAAATAGATGCGGCGTCGGCCCTTCAGCGCGGCCTGCGGCGAACCATCGCCCTGGGGAAGCCGGGGCAGGGCGGGTTTTTCCAGCTCGCCGGTGCCGATGACGGACAGCCCCACGACTTCGACCGCCGCACCGGGATCGGAATAACCGAAACGCGCTTCGTGCAGCGCGTGAAACAGACCGGGCATCCCGGCCCAGAAGCCGGGCCTCGTGGCCTCGGCGGGAACAGGCAGTTCAAAGCTCTGCCCGCGATAGCGCATGTCGATCCGCGCTTCGATGGCCTGTCTGGCGGGGGGCACGCCGTCATGGTCCAGCGCGCGGCGGGCGCGGTCGGCAAGGCTGCCGATCAGGGCCAGAACCTCGGCCTCCGACAGCGCGGCATGGGCCGCGACATGGGTCTGCACATATTCATGGCGCAGTTCCGAGATCAGTTGGCCAAGCGCGCACAGGATACCGGGGTTTGGCGGCAGCATCACCCGTGGCATGCCCAGTTCCCGCGCGACGGGACTGCCATGCATCGGCCCGGCCCCGCCAAAGGGCACCAGTGCGAAATCGCGCGGATCATGACCCCGCTCGACCGAGACGACGCGGATGCCGCGCATGATATTGGCATGGGCAACCCGCAGGATACCGGCGGCAGCTTCCTCAAGGCACAGCCCCAGCGGTGTTGCGACCTGGCTGCGGATCACCTGCTCGGCAGCCGCCAGATCCAGTGCCATGTCGCCTCCCAGACGCGATTCCGCCGAAAAGCGCCCAAGCACGAGGTTGGCATCCGTCACCGTGGGCCGGGTGCCGCCGCGGCCATAGCAGGCAGGGCCGGGCACAGCCTCGGCGCTTTGCGGGCCGACGCGCAGGGCACCCCCCTCGTCGATCCAGGCAATGGAGCCTCCGCCCGCACCGATGGCATTGATGTCGATGACCGGCAGGCGGATCGGCACCGTTTCCAGAACCGCGCTGCGGGTCACGGCGGGGCGCCCGTTGCGGATCAGGCTGATGTCGGTCGAGGTGCCGCCGATATCCATGGTGATGATATCGGGCAGCCCGGCCTCCTGCGCGACATGGGCGGCGGCCACCACCCCGCCCGCCGGACCGGACAGCACGGTATGCACGGGATGGGCGCGCGCATGATCCAGTGTCATCAGCCCGCCTGCCGCATCCATCACCATCACCGGCTTGCCCGGAGCAAGCCCCAGCCCGTCCCCGGAATGCAGCAGGTCGGACAGCGCGCGCAGGTAGTGATCCATCACCGGGCGCAGCCAGGCATTCAGCACCGTGGTCGAGCCGCGTTCATATTCGCGGAACTCTGAATTGATCTCGGTCGAGATACAGACCGGCACGCCGGGCAGCATCTCTTGCAGGATCGCCTGGGCGCGCTGTTCATGCGCCGGATTGGCATAGGAATGCAGAAACAGCACCGCCACGGTTTCCACCCCGGCAGCGGCCATGGCCCGTGCCGCGTCGCGCACATCATCTTCGTTCAGCGGCTGAAGCTCGACGCCGCCCGGCGCCAGCCGTCCCCGCGCGGTGAAACACAGCTCGCGCTCCACCAGCGGTTCGGGGCGCACGATTTTCAGATCGAACAGCGTCGGGCGGTTCTGTCGGCCGATCAGCAGGATGTCGCGAAAACCGTCGTTCACCAGAAAGGCGGTGCGGGCGCCGGTGCGCTGGATGACCGCATTGGTCGTGGTTGTGGTGCCATGACCGACATAATCGACCTCGGCCCCGCTGGCCCCCAGCAGGGCGACAGCCTTCTTCAGACCGGCCACCGTGCCTTCGGCGCGGTTATGCGGGGTGGTCGAGACCTTGGCCACCGCGATACGGCCTGTGCGGCTGTCATAGGCGATGCTGTCGGTGAATGTGCCCCCCACATCGGAGGCGACGCGCAGGCGGGTGGTCATGGTGGCTCCCTGAGTCGCATTTAGTAACTGTAACGTTACAGTTACTATTGACGGAAGCCGCAGGTTTGTAAATCATACATTTGCGGGCCGCGTGATTTTCTTGACGGCCCCCGAAAGGAATGCTGACTGCGCCAGAGCGCCGGAAAGGACATGCCATGACACCGCCCGAGGAAAGCCAGAAGCTCAGCGCACATGAGGAAAAGACCCAGACCACGCGCACGCGCATTCTGGAGGCGGCCCGGCAGGAGTTTGTGGAACGCGGGCTGGAAGGTGCGCGGATCGAGCTGGTGGCGAAGCGGGCAGGGGTCAACAAGGCTTTGATCTACCGCCACTTCACCGACAAGGGCCGGCTGTTTCAGGCGGTTCTGGAAGGCTGTTACCATCAGATCCGCGCGGCAGAGCGCGCGCTGGACCTGCCTGCCGACCCGCTTGCGGCGCTGGATAAGATCTGCGGTTTCACGCTGGATTATTACCGCAGTCATCCCGACCTTCTCGTGCTGGTCGGGATCGAGAACCTGCATGGCGGTGAGCATATCCGGCACGCCGACCGCGCCGGGATCGGGGCCGAGGATCTGCTGGCGCGCATGGCGGCGATCGTGCAGCGCGGCGAACAGGCAGGCCTGTTCCGGCCGGGGATCGACCCGGCAGAGCTGTGGCAGCTGCTGTCGGCCCTGTGCTGGGTGACGGTGGCGAATGCCCATACCTCGGGCTTCACTTTCGGGGTGGACATGCTGCACCCCGACCGGATCGGGGTGCGGCTGGACAACATCCGCCAGATGGTGCGCCGCTTTGTTGCCGCTCAGGCCGCAGCGGGCTGAGCCTGTCCGGGCCGCAGCCGGGTAAAGGCAAAGACATCGGCCGGGACAAGGGTGTTTTCGCCCAGGATCAGCTGCGCCATCATACGCCCCGCCCCCGGCCCGATACCGAAACCATGACCGGAAAAACCCGAGGCGATGTTGAGGCCGGGCAATGCGGGCACCGGGCCGATCACCGGAATGGCATCGGGCGTCGCATCCATGTAGCCTGCCCATTCATGGGTAATCCGCGCGCCCTGAAAGGCCGGGAAGGCGCGCGCCAGCCGGTGCAGCGCCTTGCGGGTATAACCCGGCACCGGATCCGGGTTCAGGATGCGCACCTGTTCAAAGATGGTGCGCCGGTCCAGTGCCCAGCGGCGCGCGGTGGCCAGATCCTCCAGGAAGGTGCGGCCGATGCGGGGCGACAGCTCGCGCCAGCTGGTGCGCAGCCCGGGCAGGTAATCACCCAGCAGACGGAAGTGATCGGGGGTCAGCGGCGCGATGGCCCGGTTGCGCACCGCAATGGTGTAGCCGCCATCCTGACGATGGCGGAAGGCGAAATTCTCGGCCCCCACCGGCATATCGGTGATCAGGGGCACGCCCTCCACCCGTGCGACCGGACCCAGCACTTTCAGTTGCGGAAAGTCGATCCCCAGATTGCCCGCGAACAGCCGGGACCACATGCCCGCCGCGATCACGACCTGCTGGCAGGCGACCGTGCCGCGTTCGGTAACGACAGCACTGACCCGGCCTGAAGCGGTTTCGAGGCCGCGCACCGCGCAGCCCGTCACAATGCGCGCGCCCTTTGCCCGGGCGGCAGCAGCAATGGCGGGCACCGCGATCCACGGCTCGGCCTTGCCATCGCTGCCGGTGTGCAGGACACCCAGAATACGGCCATCATTGCCCGGCAGGCGCGTGTCAATTTCGGTGCGCGACAGCATCCGGCCATCGACGCCATGCTCCGCACCGATCTTTTCCCAGTTGCGCCAGTGATCCAGCTCGCGCCTTGTATAGGACAGATAGGCGATGCCGGTGCGCCGCCAGCCGGTGTCGGCGCCGATCCGTTCGTTCATGCCTGCCCACAGCCGCAGGCTTTCCATGCACAGCGGCAGTTCGCGCGGGTCGCGACCCATCTGGCGTGTCCAGCCCCAGTTGCGGCTGGATTGTTCCGCGCCGATCAGACCCTTTTCACACAAGAGCACGCTGACGCCGCGCTCGGCCAGTTCCAGCGCAGTGCAGACACCGATGATGCCGCCACCGATCACCACCACATCGGCGGCCTCTGGCAGGTCTGCATCCCCCGCGAAGGGCGCAAGCGGGAAGGACAGGAATTGCATCATGGTTTCCTCATGCCCATTCCGCGCCGGGTTCAAGAACGAAATGGCCGGGGGCAGGCTGGTGATAGACACGGGCGGGCGGGGTGAAGCCGACCGGACGCACGGGAGACGACAGTTCACGCCCCGGCAGGCTTCGCCGCTGGTGCCGCCGGGCCGGATCAGGCAGCGGCACCGCCGCAAGCAGGCTTCGGGTATAAGGATGCGCGGGATTGCCGAAGACGGCGTGGCGTGGTCCGATCTCGACAATCTCGCCCATATACATCACCGCAACCCGATGGCTGATGCGTTCGACCACCGCCATATCATGACTGATGAAGATGAAGCCAAGGCCCATTTCCTCCTGAAGCTTCATCATCAGATTCACCACCTGCACCTTCATCGTAACATCCAGAGCCGATACCGCCTCGTCCGCCACAATGACCTTGGGTTTCAGCGCCAGCGCGCGCGCGACGCAGATGCGCTGCCGCTGTCCGCCCGAAAATTCATGCGGGAAGCGCGAGGCCATTTCGGGCAGCAGGCCCACCGTCTGCAACAGCTGACCGGCCAGCGCGGCATGTTCGTCAGGATTGCCGACCCCCTGGATCAACAGGGGTTCGGTGATCGCCTCGCCCACGCGCAGGCGGGGGTTCAGACTGGCATAGGGGTCCTGAAACACCATCTGTACATTGCGGGCCAGCGCCCTCGGGTCATTGGCCGCGACCGGCTTGCCCTCGATCCGCACCGAACCGGCATCGGGGCGGTGAAGCTGCGTGATCAGCCGCCCGAGGGTGGATTTGCCACAGCCGGATTCCCCGACGATCGACAGGGTTTCCCCGTGGCGCAGTTCGAAACTGACATTCTCGACCGCATGCACCCGCTTTTGCAGCCGCCGCAGCGGCGGGGCGGGCACGTCGAAACGCTTGGTCAGACCGCGCACCTCCAGAAGCGGCGCGGCAGCCTCGCGCAGGGTCGAGGGGCGCGGCGGCGGCGGCACGAGGCTGGCCGTGGTCATGTCATAGACGGGGTAGGGCAGGGGGTCGTGATCCCCGGCCATCGAGCCAATCTGCGGCACTGCCGACAGCAGCGCGCGGGTATAGGCCTGCTGCGGTGCGCCGAAGATGCGCTCGGTCGGGCCGGTTTCCACCGTATCGCCACGAAACATCACCAGCGTGCGGTCGGCGACCTCGGCCACCACCCCCATGTCATGCGTGATGAACAGCACACCCATGTCGTTTTCGGCCTGAAGCTCCTTGATCAGCTCCAGCACCTGCGCCTGAATCGTCACGTCCAGCGCGGTGGTCGGCTCATCCGCGATCAGAAGATCGGGCTGACAGGCCAGCGCGGCCGCGATCATCACCCGCTGCCGCATCCCGCCGGAAAAGCGGTGCGGATAATCGTCATAGCGCGCCGCTGCCGAAGGGATATGCACCCTGTCCATCATGGCGATGGCCTGACGGCGTGCCTCGGCGCGCGAGACATTGCGATGCGACAGCACCGCCTCGGCGATCTGGTCCCCGATGGTCAGTACCGGGTTGAGCGAGGTCATCGGTTCCTGAAAGATCATCGAGATCCGGTTGCCACGGATCTTTTCCATCTGGGGTTCGGAGAGGCCCAGCAGTTCCTGCCCGGCCAGACGGATTGATCCCTGCACCCGCGCGGTGGCCCTGGGCAGAAGCTGCATGATCGCCATGGACGACACGCTTTTCCCCGATCCGCTTTCGCCGACGATGGCCAGCGTCTCGCCCTTGTCTATGGTGAAGGCGATGTCACGCACGACATTCACCCAGTTCGCGCCATGGCCGAACGAAACGGCCAGATCCCGAACGTCCAGCAGATGAGGTGCGGCGGTCATCGAAATCACTCCGGTTTCAGGCGGCGGAACTGCGGCGCGGATCGAAGAGATCGCGCATGTGGTCGCAGAAGGCGTTGAGAACAAGGATCAGCCCCGTCAGCACGATGCAGGGTGCAAACAGCAGCCACGGCTCGTCGATGACGGTGGCGCGGGCGGCGCCGATCATCATGCCCAGCGAGGGTTCGGGCGGCACCACCCCAAGGCCGAGGAACGACAGGCCCGATTCCAGCACGACCGACATAGCCATGACAAAGCTGAACTGCACGCTCAGCGGTCCGGCGATATTGGGCAGGATGGTGCGCAGCACGATGCGGGCAGGCGAAGCCCCCATCAGCCGCGTGGCCTCGACGTAATCGAGGGTGCGGATGGTCAGCACGCTCGCATGTGCCACGCGGGTGAACGAGGGCACATAGACCAGCGCCAGCACCGGCACCAGTGTCAGCGGGCCGGAGCCGTAAAGCGTCGCCGCCAGCATTGCCAGCAGCAGCGGCGGGAAGCACAGGACGATATCCATGAACCGCATCGACAGCATCTCGGTCAGGCCGCGGTTGTAGGCGGCAACGATCCCCAGAAGCGAGCCGATCACCCCGGCCAGCACCGCAGCACTGCCCGAAATCAGGATGGCACCACGCAGGGCATGGACCAGGCGCGACAACAGATCACGGCCGATTTCGTCCTGGCCCAGCAGATGCGCCGCCGAAGGACCGGCAAAGCGATTGGCGACGTCCAGCTTCAGCGGGTCGTGCAACGGCAGGATCGGGGCGGCCAGCGCCAGCAGGACGATGACCGACAGAAGGATGCCCGAAGGCGACAGCAGGGCTTTCTTCATTTCCGCACCCGGGGATCGACAAGGCCATAGATGATGTCCACCAGCACGTTGAGCGCGATGTAGCAGGCCGAAACCACCAGGATCACGCCGGTCACCACCGGGTAATCGCGCGCGCTGACCCCCGCGACCAGCATGCCGGACAGGCCCGGCCAGTTGAATACGCTTTCCACCAGCACCGTGCCCGCAAGCAGCCCGCCCAGTTGCAGCGCCACGATGGTGATGACCGGCATCAGGGCGTTGCGCAGCACATGGCGCAGCGTGACCTGCCGCGCGGGCACCCCCTTGGCGCGGGCCGTGCGCACATAGTCCAGTGGCATCACATCCAGCATCGAGGCGCGGGTGATGCGGAAGACCACCGCCGACAATCCGACAGCAATGGTCGCCGCCGGCATGAGCAGCAGGATCAGGTGCCGCCCCGGATCCCGGTCGAAGGCGACATAGCCGCCAGCGGGCAGCCAGCCCAGATATTGCGCGAAGATCAGCACCATCAGCGAGCCGATTACGAAGACCGGAACGCTTTGCGCGGTACCTGCCATGGCATTAGCCATGCGGCTGAACAGGCCGGTCGGGCGCAGCGCGGCCACGATCCCGGCGGGCAGGCCGAGCAGCAGGCTCAGCAGACCCGCCGCCCCGATCAGTTCCAGCGTGCGGGGCAGGCGGCGCAGGATCTCGCGCGCGACCGGCGTTTCATCCACCAGCGAACGGCCAAGATCCATATGGGCCAGCTGCTCCATCTTGAACAGATATTGCTGCCAGACCGGGAGGTTCAGCCCCAGATCCTCGCGCAGCAGCGCCACCATGGTCGGATCGGGCGTGCCACCGCTGTTCGACAGCAGCAGCTCGACCGGATCGCCAGGCACGAAGTTGATGGAAAGAAAGACCAGGGTGATGACGACCCAGAGCATCACGACGCCCTGTAGCACCCGGCGAAGGAACCAACCCATTGTCTCTGCCTTCGGACTGCGGGGGAAGGGGGTTCACGGCGCAGCGGGCGCCGGGAACACGCGGCGGGCGCGGCCGTCAGTGCGGCCGCGCTGCCATGATGTCAGGCAATGTCGATCTTGTCGAACAGCACCGACGAGAAAGGCGACAGCTGGTCGGGCAACATGGCCAGCGGCGTCACGGCGGCAGAGCGGCCGAAGCCGGTGGCACGATAGGCAACGCCACACATGGTCGTATTGTCCAGCGCGATCTGGTCGGCAGCCCGGTAGATCTCGACCCGCTTCGCCTCGTCAAACTCGCCGCGGCCCTGCGCCAGCAGGTCGCTGAGACCCGGCGCCTCGATATCCCGGCTGCGCGAATAGGCATGCGACAGCGCGGGGTCCATGATCGACACGGCGCCATCGGGATCGAGGCTGTCCAGACCGAAACCCTGAACCGCGAAATCACCGGCACCGCGCGTGCCCAGGGCCACGCGGGTTGCCCAGTCGGGCATGTTCAGCTCTACCTCAATCCCCACCTCGGCCAGATGGCTTTGCACCAGAACGGCGGTATCGCGGTGCATGGTATATTGCGAGGTGGCCAGAAGCTGCACCTTCAGCCCGGTTTCATACCCGGCTTCCTTCAGCAGCGCCCTGGCCTTGTCCGGGTCATAGCCCCAGTAATTCGCCTGTTCCTCGTTCCAGAAGGGCGATCCGCTGGCGCGCGGGATGCCACGCATCTCGGCTCCGTAGCCGAAGAACACCGACTCGACGAATTCATTGCGTTTCAGCGCAAAGGCCACCGCCTGACGCAGACGGGCATCCTTGAACGGCCCCGAGCCGTTGAAAGTGAGGAACATGAAGGCGCCGGAATCGACCTTGTCCAGCGCCAGCGCGCTGTTCGCCTCGATCTGCTTCATCGCCGACCACGGGACGTAGTCGATCAGGTCGACATCCCCCGCCGTCAGCGCGGCGACCCGTGCGTTTTCGTCGACATAGGGCGTGATGAGGATGCTTTGCAGATGCGGCAGCCCCTCTTTGAAATAATGCTCGTTGGGCTCCAGCTCAATCCCGACGCCTTTTTCCGCTGACACGATCCGATACGGACCGGCGCCGGTGCCCTGATCCTCGGCATCGGTCGATCCGGCCTTGAGGATCGAGAAGAACGGATAGGTCATCAGCGAGGGGAGGGTCGCCATCGGTGCTTCGGTGGTCAGCCGGAAGGTCAGATCGTCCACCACCTCGAAGCCGGTGATCTTCTTCACCCCGTCATACATATAGGCGCCGGAGTTATCTGCCGCGATCTGCTCGAAGGTCCAGCGCACATCCTCGGCGGTGACCGGGCTTCCGTCGTGGAACATGGCCGCGCGCAGCTTGAAAAGCCAGGTCGTCGGGGACTCCGAAGTCCAGCTTTCCGCCAGTTCGCCGACAAGCTGCCCGCTGGGGTCATAGTTGATCAGGTTGCGGTTGATCAGCGACGAAACCATGTGGCCGGAATAGCCGACCAGAATCCACGGGCGCAGATGGGCCGGATAGGTCGAAAGACCGATGCGCAGGGTCTTGCTGGCCTGGGCGGTGGCGAAGCGGGTTCCGAACATGAAGCTTGCGGTGCTTGCAGTGGCGATCTGCAAGAGGGTGCGGCGGCTGAAATTCATCGGGCGGTTCCTGTTGGGTTGAAGTTGGCCATCGCAATGGCGGTCACGGTGCTGCGTTCTGACCACCCCGACGGGCGGAATGCGCATGTTCCAGTAGGGTCAGGCTAGGGTCACAGCGCGTGAAGGGTCAAGAAAATTCCAACTAAGGGACCGGATATCAACTTGTCAGTCCAATAATCAGATTATACCGTGATGAATTTATGCTCATCCTTGCGGCTTCTGACCGTCAGAAGCAGTCCTCCACATCGTAATGTACCGGAATGGTTGAGACAGAGGCGCTTGGCGGAAGTTCCAGCGCCATACCGACAATCCGTGCCACATCCTCGGGCCGGGTAAGGCGTTCCGAATCGACCCGCCCGCCCGCCGCACCAAGGCCCATGTCGGTGGCGATGAAGCTGGGACAGACCTCCGTCACACGCAGCCCACAGTCGCGCCCCTCTTGTCGCAGGGCGGCAGCCAGCCCTGACACCGCATGCTTGCTGATGCCGTAAAGCCCCGATGCGCGCGATTTGATCCGCTTGCCCGACAGCGACGAGATAACGACGATCCGTCCCACCGGAGGGGCGGCCAGCGCGGGCCAAACGGTTTGCGCCAGCCGCAGCGGCGCTTTCAGATTGACCTCCAGCAGCCGGTCAAGCTCGTCCATCCCGGCCTCAAGCACCGGCGTGGAGGAATGGATGCCCGCATTCAGCACCAGCCCGTCCACCCGCCCGAAATGCGCCAGTGTGGCCGCAAGCCAGGCCTCGCCGGTCTGCGGTTGCAGCGCGTCATAAGGGCAGACAAGGCAATCCGGATGATCCGGCACGACCGGGTTGCGCATGCCCGCACTGATGCACCAGCCACGCGCCAGCAGATCCTGCGCGATGGCATGGCCCAATCCGCGCGAGGCGCCACTGATCATGGCGACGCGACGGGGTTCGTCCATATTCTTCTCCCTGGGGTGTCAGATCGCCTTGGCCTGCCGGTCGGCCTCGTCGATACGGGCCAGTTCTTCCCGCATCACGGCGACGATTTCGAGTTCCTGTTCCTGCGTCAGACTGCCGATCGGGGTCAGCACCGACATGGCGACCTCCAGCCCCAGCCAGGTATCGCTGAGCACCGGCAGCGCCAGTGCCAGCGATTCAATCCCCAGTGTCGAACGCACGCCGCGCACATAGCCTGTCTGGCGATAGGCAGCGATATCGGCCTCGATCTGGTCCAGCGACAGTTTCCATTGCTGCAAGGCACTGGCATTCTGGTCGAACACCACCTGTCGGCTACGGTCGTCCATCTTGGCCAGCATGACGATCCCCGCCGGGCTGACCGAAAGCGGAATCCGCCCGCCGATACCGCTGACGAAGGGCTGTGCCGCAATCACACCCAGCTCCAGATCCAGACAGGCGATATCCACCCCTGCCCGCATCATCAGATAGGTCGACCGCTGCACCCGCGCCGACGTCGCGATCAGCGCCGGGCGGTAACGGCGGATGATCTCGCCCACCGCAGGCACCCGATGCGCCAGCGCATAAAGCGTCGGACCCAGCCGGTAATTGCCGCGCGTCCCGCTCTGGATCACCAGACCACGGCTGCCAAGCGCCACAAGGCTGCGATGTACGGCGGATTTGGCATCGCCGGTCGCCTCGGCCAGTTGCGCCAGCGACATGCCCAACGAACCGGCCTCGCCCAGAATCAGCAAAAGATCGGCCGCGCGTTCGGCGTTGGAGGAGGATTGTCTGACCAAGGTATTCTCGCTGGTTGGGGCGATGGCAGGCTTTCCCGCCATCGCCCCGCTGTCAAGCAGGTAAGCCGCTCAGACCCGGCGCCGTTCCCTGAGGTCGGTGGCACGGCGGTCGGCAGGGCGGCGGGCCGGATCGCCATAGCCACCCGCGCCGGGCGTGACGATTTCCAGCACATCGCCCGGCTGCATGTCGACAGAGTGCCGCTCGAACCCGCTTTTCACCCCATTCAGCGTGAAATAGCCAGATCCGCCCGACTGCCCCCCGGCAAGACCCCAGGCTGCCGTCGACAGCCGCGCGCCCATGACCTGCACCCGGCAGGCGCGTTCCGCACGGTAGACGCGGCGCAGGCCCATGCCGCCCACGAACTCTCCGTCACCGCCCGAGCCGTCCACCAGCTCATACCGGCGCAGGGTAATCGGATATTCGTTCTCCAGCGCCTCGACCGGCAGGTTGGACGTGTTGGTCATATGCACATGCACGCCATCCAGCCCGTCCTTGTTGTGACGCGCCCCGAAGCCGCCGCCGATTGTTTCCAGATAGACCCACAGCGCGCCATCCGGCCGGGTGCCGTTGAAGCTTGCGACATGGACCGAGCCGTTACAGGCCGCCACCACCCGCTCGGGGATCACCTGCGCGAAAGCACCATGGATCAGGTCGACGACCCGCTGGCAGGCGGTGATGCGCCCGTCCACGGCCGCCGGATGGGCGCAGCGCAGGATCGTGCCTTCCTCTGCATTGACGGTAATCGCCCGCGCCAGCCCGGCATTCGGCAGAATGGTCGGATCAACCACGGTTTTCATCGCGTAATAGACGGTGGCGAGCAGCGCGGTGTAAACCACGTTCAGACCGGCGCGCACCTGTGGCGGGCTGTCGAAATCCAGCGTGGCCTCATCGCCGGCAATGGTGATGCGGACCGAAAAATCCAGCGGTTTATCGAGCGATTCACTGTCGAACACATCGGAGAAGGCATAAACCCCGTCAGGGATAGCCCGGATACCCGCACGCATCTTGCGGTCGGCGTAATCCATCAGCTCCTCACCTGCGGCAAGGACATCGGCCAACCCGTACTTGACGCAAAGTTCGGCCATGCGGATCGCGCCCAGACGGTTGGCGGCGATCTGCGCCCGCAAGTCCGAGATCCTTTCGGACGGCACCTGACAGTTCAGCAGGAACAGGCGCTGGATATCCTCTTGCAGCACACCGGCACGATACAGCCGCACCGGCGGGATGCGCAGACCTTCCTGATAGATATGGTCGTGCCCGCGATCCGCGAAATCGGAATGGTGCGCGGTGTTGATCGCCCAGGCGATCAGCGCGCCATCGTGAAAGATCGGCTCTGCCAGAACGATATCGGGCAGGTGGGTGCCGCCGCCCTCGTAGGCATCATTGCCCATGAAGATATCGCCGGGCTGGATGCTGTCCGCCGGGAATTGCCGCAGGATATAGGGGATGAAGCCAATGAAGCTGCCAAGGTGCATCGGGATATGTTCGGCCTGGCACAACATGCGACCCGAGGCATCGAACAATGCAGTCGAACAGTCGCGGCGTTCCTTGATATTGGTCGAGTAGGAGGCACGCACCAGTGCCTCGCCCATTTCCTCGACAGTCGAGGCGAAAGCAGAACCGATGACCTCTACGGTGATCGGATTCAGCTTCGCACGGGAAACCGGGGTCTGCGCATTCATGCCGATTGCTCCAGAATGAGGTTGAGATAGGCATCGACCGTCGCGGTCATGTCGGGGGGCACCACGGTTGTGCTGTCCATCTGGTCAATGATGGCAGGGCCTGCGATGCGGTTGCCCGCCAGCAGCCTGTCGCGGTTGTACAGGGTAGTTTCCACGAAATCCCCGGTCTCGGGCATCCAGACCGGGCGGGTGCCGGTGATCGCAGCGGTGGCGTCCGCCCCGGCATCGGGCTGGGGCTGGAAATCGGCCTTTTCCACCAGCCCGCTTGCCGCGATGCGGAAGGTGACAAGCTGGATCGGCTCGCCTTCGGCGACAAAGCCGTAAAGCTGCCGGTGTGCCGCTTCAAACCCGGCCTCGATCTGGCGCAGGGTTTCCGCCGTCACCGGCCCGCTCGCCACCGGAACCGAGATTTCATAGTTCTGCCCGGCGTAGCGCACATCGACACTGCGCTCGATCAGGCGGGCGCCGGTCAGGATATCCTCTGCGTCGAACCAGGCTTCGGCCTGCGCCTCCAGATCGGCATAGGTCGCCGAAAGCATCCCGTTATCCGCGCCGCTGAGCGGTGTCAGGCTGGTGGCCGAGAAATCGGCGCGCAGATCGGTCATCAGCAGGCCAAGCGCACACAGCACGCCGGGCGTGCGCGGGATCATCACGCGAGTCATCCCCAGCGCGCGGGCCAGCCGCGCCGCCTGCACCGGGCCCGCGCCGCCAAAGGCCAGAAGGGTGTAATCCCGCGGATCATGCCCCCGCTGGACCGAGATCACCCGGATCGCCTTTGCCATATTGGCGATGACGATATCCAGAATGCCGTTCGCCGTTTCCATCAGGCCAAGGCCCAGCTTGTCGGCCAAAGTCTGCACTGCCACCTGCGACAGGCTGCGGTCGATCTTCATGCGGCCATTCAGCAGATATTCCGGGTTCTGGGTCTGCATCAGCACATTGGCGTCGGTCACGGTGGGTTCGGCATTGCCCAGCCCGTAGCAGGCCGGCCCCGGATTGGCTCCGGCCGACCGGGGCCCGACCTTCAGAAGCCCGCCATTGTCGACATAGGCGATCGACCCGCCCCCTGCACCGACCGTATGAATGTCCAGCATCGGCACTTTCAGCGGATAGCCATGCACCACGGATTCGTTCACCACGCGGCATTTGCCATTGCTCAGCAAAGCCACATCGGAGGAGGTTCCCCCCATGTCAAAGGTGATCAGGTTGTCAGTGCCGGTCATCCGGCCGATGGCCTGCGCCGCCACCACCCCGGTCGATGGCCCTGAAAGGACGGTACGCACCGGGTTTTCGGCGGCGGTGTCGAAGGCGATCACCCCGCCGTTCGATTGCGTCAGCTGCGGTGCCACGCGCAGACCCAGATCAGCCAGTTTCTTCTGCAAAGCCTTGACATAGACCTGCATGACTGGGCCGAGATAGGCGTTCACCACCGTGGTGGACAACCGCTCATACTCACGGAACTCGGGCGCGATCCGGTGCGAGATGGCAGCGAAAGCCTCGGGGAATTCTTCCGTCAAAATGGCTGCGGCGGTCTTCTCATGCTCGGCATTCAGGAAGCTGTAAAGGAAGCTGACGGCGACGGATTGCACGCCTTCGGCTTTCAGGCTGCGCACTGCCGCGCGGAAGGCATCAGCATCAAGCCCTTCCTCTACCGTGCCGTCCGGCCGCACCCGCTCGGCCACGCCAAGCCGCAGGTCGCGCGTCACCAGTGTTTCGGGCTTGTCGGCTTGCAGGTCGTAAAGATGCGGGCGTTTCTGGCGGCCGATCTCCAGCAGGTCGCGGAACCCTTCGGTGGTGATCAGCCCGGTCTTCACGCCGCGCCCCTGAATCAGCGCGTTGGTCGCGACCGTCGTGCCATGACCCAGAAACGAAACTTCGGCGGCACTGGCGGAAACCTGTTGCAGACCTTCGGCCACGCCCTGCGTGATGCCCCGCGACGGATCGTCGGGGGTGGAGGAAACCTTCCAGGTGACCACCTCGCCGCTGTCCTCGTCAAAGAGGCACACATCGGTGAAAGTTCCGCCGGAATCGACGCCAATCCGCCAAGTCATGTTCTGATCCTAAGCTGTCCGCAAGCGCGCAAAGGCGCCCTGTCTGCGTTCAGCCAAGCGGCAGGAGGGGTGGAGTGTCAATCTAATTCCAAATTTTAATATTATACGATATTATAAAATCCTATAAAAGGAATAATTTGTGCATTCTCTAGACTTCTACATAGCATCCCGCGCCCGCGCGCCGCCGCCAAGGAAGGTGATTCAACGAGTCAACTTCCGGCAGCAGATGCGAAGCGACCGCGATCAGGCGGAGTTGCTGCACGACATACCAGTCTGTTTTATTGTGGCCTATCTCGGGGCAACAGATGCGGCAGAGTAACCAACACCATAGCAATCCCGCGAAGCATGCCACTGATGGCTCAAAGGTGGTTGCGCCAGTTTCGGCTACCACCGCCGAAGCCGCGCTGAAACCAAGATGCACTGCATCAAGCTTCTCGGGCAGCGCCTGTCCGCGCGGGACTTCGACCGTCAGGTTGCAGAGTTCCAGGTCCGTGTCGCCGTCCTGAACGGGTTCACCGCCCTCGGCACACCCATCACAGAGGTCGCAGGATAGGTCTGTCCGGGGAAAGGGGAGGCACGGCCATCACCCGATTTGTGCAACACAGCCCAACAGAGCCCTCCTGCAGTGCTCCCAAACTGAAACAGCTCGGGCGGTTCTATAATGAACCGGCAGGAGGGGCATCCAATCCATTATTTTAGAATGTGCCCGCGCCACATCAGTTATTCAGATAATGATAGTTATGTTGCATTAAAAATATGTCAGCCCTGCCGTCCGCCACGAACGGCAGCGCTGAGTGTAACGCTTCACATTGTCACGTCGGGCACCGCATGACGCAGGTCGACCGCCTGACCCGTGCGGGCGCTTTCCTGTGCGGCCATGCCGATGGCTACGGCCCACCAGCCGTCGGTCAGGCTGACTTCGGGGGCCTGAGCGCCTGCAACCACGCGGGCAAAACCCTGATGCTGGTAGAAGGTCGACCCGTTGTGATCGCCCGCAGCCAGCAGATCCGGATCCACCGGCACTTCCAGCAAGCGCGGCCCCTTCGGCTCGCGCGGGCTGACAATCACCTGCGGCACCGGCGGGGCACCGAGATGCGCAGGCCAGAACCGGCCCGGCCCCGGTACGAGACATTCGATCTTGCCCAGGGGCCCGACGGCGCTGATCTCTTCCTGATAGCGACTGCCTTCGGCGAACATGCACAATTCCAGCATCGCACGCATGCCGTTTTCAAAATCGACGATGACATAGGCATGATCCCAGATATCTGGCGTCGCGCCCTCGTAACGTTCGTCGAGATGGTTCACCGCCTGCCCGCCAGAAGCCATGACCCGGACCGGATCGCATTGTGCGATCAGGCGCATCAGGTCAAAGAAATGGCAGCACTTCTCGACCAGGGTGCCGCCGGTCCTGGCGTTGAATCTGTTCCAGTCACCCACCTTTTCCAGAAAAGGAAAGCGGTGTTCGCGGATCGTCAGCATGCGAATGCCGCCGGTCGCCGCTTCGGCCTCGCGGATCAGATGCGCGACGGGGGGCATGTAGCGATATTCCATCGCCACCCAGATCGGTGCGGGATAGGCCGCGCGCAGAGCCGCCAGCCGGGGCGCATCGGCGGGATCGGTGAACAGCGGCTTTTCGCACAGCACCGGCAGGGGGCGAATAGCGGCAATTTCCTCAAGCTGCGCCAGATGCAGGAAGTTCGGGCTGGCAATCAGCAGACAATTCACCGCAGCCACGGCCAGAACTGCCGCCACCGAATCGACCAGCCGCGCGCCGGGGCAATGACGCGCCGCCTCGGCCCGCATCGCCGCATCAGGTTCGAATATCGCCACCACCTCGGCATCGGGCAGCAGCGCGATGTTGCGCAGATGTTCCTGCCCCATCATGCCGCAGCCGATGATGCCGTAACGCAAGGTTTTCATGGGAATCCTCATTTCAGCCGCGCGACATAGCGCACGGTATCGGGGTCATACCAGGTGAAGGATGCTTCGGCAGACTGGCCTTCCTGGGACCAGCTGATCCGGGTGATCAACGGCAGCGGCGCGCCGGGCCGGTGGGTAAAGCGCGCAGGCGCCCAGTCGGGGCAAGGGCCAAGGCCGATGCGGTCCTCGGCGCGCGCGATCCACAGGCCAAGCCGATGCCTGTAGAACAGGTAAAGCGATTCCGACAGGTCATCGGCGCCAATCTGCGGAACGATGTCACCATCGAGCCAGATCTCCTCGACCGCCGCGACCTGCCCTGACAGAAAGCGCAGGCGGCGGATGCGGTGGCCTTCGGCGCTGGTGCCGAAGGCTGGCAGATCGGGTGATTTGGCCAGTCGGTCCACCGAAAGCACCTCGGCCGTCGGCAGGCCGCCCCCTTCCACCCGCTCCAGCCGGAACATGGCATAGACCGAAGCCGGGTCCGATTTCGCGCGGATATAGTTGCCTGACCCCTGCACCCGATCCAGCAACCCCTTTTCTGCCAGCGATTTCAGCGCCTGCCGCAGGGTTCCGACCGCGATGCCAAGGCCGGAGGCCATCTCGCGCTCCGGCGGCAGGCGTTCGCCATCCATCAGCCGACCGGCCGCGATGTCACGGATCAGCAGTTCCGCAACCTGTTGATAGACGGGCAGAGAGCCGGGCTTCGCCATGACCACCTCGAATTGATACAGTATTGATCTACATATTGGCGGATGCTACGCAAGAGAAAAGATGCATGTGGAATAGAGAGAATCGATGACTGTCGTTCCCGTAACCTCCGCCGATCTGGATGCCGCCGAAGTCAGCTGGTTCGCGGCGCTTTGCTCCGATGATTATGAATATCTCGGCGTGCCGGACGGCCGCCTGCGCTCCAGCTGGGCGCATTGCTCCTCTATCGTGCAGCGCGCCGAGGGGCACGGGTTTCGCAATATCCTTTGCCCGTCCTCGTATCAGGTCGGGCAGGATACCCTGTCATTCGTGGCAGGCTGCGCGCCAATCACCGACCGCATCAACTTTCTCGCCGCGATCCGCTGCGGGGAAATGCAGCCCGTGATGCTGGCCCGCACCGTAGCGACGCTGGACCACATGTTGCAGGGGCGGCTGACGCTGAACGTCATTTCCTCTGATTTTCCGGGCGAGGTGGCCGACAGTGCCTATCGCTATCGCCGCAGTCACGAGGTGGTCGAGATCCTGCGACAGGCCTGGACCCGCGATCACATCGAATATGACGGCGAGGTGTACAAGATTGCAAAAGTCAGCAGTGATCCGGCCCGGCCCTATCAGCAGAACGGCGGCCCGCTGCTGTATTTCGGCGGCTACAGCCCCGATGCGCTGGAACTCTGCGGGGCGCAATGCGACGTCTATCTGATGTGGCCCGAACCGCAGGAGATGCTGGCCAACCGGATGCGCGCAGTTCACGAGCGCGCGGCGGAGCATGGCCGCACACTGGATTACGGGCTGCGGATACATATGATCGTCCGCGACACCGAGGCAGAGGCCCGCGAATATGCCGATCATCTGGTCAGCAAGCTGGACGATGAATATGGCAAGCTGATCCGCGACCGGGCGCATGACAGTATCTCGCTGGGTGTCGCGCATCAGTCCCGCGCGCGCGAACTGGCCGATCAGTTCGGCTATATCGAGCCGCAATTATGGACGGGCATCGGACGCGCCCGCTCCGGCTGCGGCGCGGCGCTGGTCGGATCGGTCGATCAGGTGCTGACCCGGATCGAGGAATATCGCAGGATGGGCATCCGGGCCTTCATCTTCTCGGGCTATCCGCATCTGGATGAATGCGATCACTTCGGGACCAGGGTTCTGCCGCAGATCAAGACCTGCTCGCTACCCCATGCCTATGGCCGGGTGCCCGCCAGCCCTCCCGCCACGCCCCTTGCAAACGGAGAACGCCGCTGATGATGGAACGCATCACGCTTGGAAACGTCACCTTGTCGCGGCTGGTCTATGGCATGTGGCGGCTGGGGGACGATGCCGATACCTCGCCCGCCCATGTGCAAGCCAAGGTCGAGGCCTGTCTGGCACAGGGCATCACCACGATGGATCAGGCCGACATTTATGGCGGCTATACTGCGGAGGGGCTCCTCGGCGCGGCCTTGCGCGCGGCGCCCGGTCTGCGTGACCGGATCGAGATCGTCACCAAATGCGACATCGTGGCGCCGGTGGGCCGTCATGCCGCCGCGAGGGTAAAGTATTACGACACCAGCGCCGCCCATATCACCGCCAGCGTTGAAACCAGCCTGCGGGAGATGGCAACCGACCGCATCGACCTTCTGCTGATTCACCGCCCCGATCCGCTGATGGATGCGGATGAAACCGGGGCCGCGCTGGATGCGCTGGTGGCCAGCGGCAAGGTGCACGCGGTGGGTGTGTCGAACTTCCGCCCGTGGGATTTCCGCCTGCTGCAATCGCGCATGGCCGCGCCTCTGGTCACCAACCAGATCGAGCTGAATCTGCTGGCGCGCGAGGCTTTTGTAAACGGCGATCTGGCGTTCCTTCAGGAAAACCGTATCGCGCCGATGGCATGGAGCCCGCTCGCCGGCGGGCACCTGCTGGCGGAATCGCGCGAAGGCCTGCGCCTGCGTCTGGCCGAGCTTGGCGCGGCAGCAGGGGCGGACTGGTCGGCGGCGGCAATCGCCTGGCTGCTGCATCACCCTGCGCGCATCCTTCCGGTGCTGGGCACCAATACCCTGTCGCGCATCGCGGGCATATCCGATGCGCTGCGGGTGCCGATGGACCGGCAGACCTGGTTCGAGCTTTACACCCTTGCGCAGGGGCAGGAAGTGCCATGAGTGCAGACGTCGCCTTCACCCCTGACGCGCTGAGCGCCCGTGCCTTCCGGGATGCCCTTGGCTGCTTTGCAACCGGCATTACTGTCGTCACCATCGACAGCGCCGAAGGCCCTATGGGCTTTGTCGCCAACAGCTTTTCCAGCCTGTCGATGGACCCGCCGCTGGTGTTGTGGTCACCTGCCCGCGCCTCGCGCCGCTTCCGCTTTTTCGCGGATGCGCCGCATTATGTGATCCATGTGCTTGCAGAGGATCAGGCCGACTGGATCGCCCGCTTCGGGCGGGACGGGGGCGGATTTTCCGGCCTCGACGTGCCGCGCAACCCGGAGGGTGTGCCGCTGATCCCCGGCGCGCTGGCGCGGTTCGACTGTGCGCAACACGGCACGCATGACGGCGGCGACCATCTGATCATCGTGGGTCGCGTGCTGCGGGCCGCAATGCAGGAAGGCGCACCGCTGGTGTTTTCCCGAGGCAGATACGGGCAGTTCCTGCCCGCCGCCTGAATGTAATGGTTCTGCGCTCCCGGGGAGGGGAGACGTGACAAGGGAGGGGGAATTTCATGGGGGCCTTCACAAGGCTTTTGAACGGTCTGGGCGCCTTCAACGCGACCCTGCTCTGGCTGGGTCGCGTGCTTGGCGCAACCGCCATGGGCCTTATGGTGCTCATCATTCTGGCGCAGGTTTTCTTCCGCTATGTGCTGGGTAATGCGCTGGCCTGGCCCGAGGAGGCAGCACGGTTCCTCATGCTCTGGGCGACCGGGCTGATGATCCCGACCGCCTATCGCCGGGGCGGGTTCGTCTCAGTCGAAATGCTGGTGTCCTTCCTGCCCCGCATCGTCGGGCGGTTGTTGGGCCTTGTGCTTCTGGCGCTGGCGCTGGTTGTCCTGGTCGCGGGCTTTCGCATCGGCCTGTCCGAGGTCACGGGCTTTGGCGGCAGGTTTGCAACCGACAGCCTGAAAGTGCCTGCCTCGCTGGCCCTTGATACCTGGGTGAAGGTGCCGAAATCCTGGATGATGGCCTCGCTCGTCACCGGGCTGGCCATGCTGATCCTCGTCAATGTCGAACTCATGCTGCGCGGGCTGGCCGAACTGACCGGGCAGCATCACGGGCTGGTCGCGATTGCCGATGCCGCCGATCTGAGGGCCGAGTGATGCTGAACCTGTTCCTTCCGCTGTTCCTTGTGCTGCTGCTGATGGGCCTGCCGGTGTTCTTCGGCCTGATCGCGGCACCCGGCCTGCTGCTTTGGGCCAACGGGCAAGAGCGTGATCTCGTCCTGCTTTACCGCAATGTCTACAACGGCATGGACAGCTTTCCGCTGATGGCCATTCCGTTCTTCATGATGGCGGGCGAGGTGATGAACCGCTCGAACATCACCTTGCGGCTGGTCGAGTTCAGCCAGGCCATGATGGGCCATCTCCGCGGCGGGCTGGCGCATGTGAACGTGCTTTCGTCCATGCTGTTCGCAGGTCTTTCCGGCTCCGCCGTGGCGGATGTCTCCGCCCTCGGGTCCATGCTCATTCCGGCGATGGAGAAACAGGGCTATACCCGCCGCTTCGCCGCCGCGATCACCGCCGCATCGTCGATCATCGGGCCGATCATCCCGCCGTCGGGCATCATGATCATCTATGCCTATGTGATGGGCGAAAGCGTGGCCGCGCTGTTCCTTGCCGGGATCGCGCCGGGCATCCTCATCGGCGGTGGCCTGATGCTGGCCATTCATCTGCTGGCCGACCGCTATGACCTTCCGGCGGCCACGCGTCGCGCCACATGGGCCGAACGCGGACAGGCGAGCCTCAAGGCGATCTGGCCGCTGATGACGCCGGTCATCATTCTCGGCGGCATTCTGGGCGGCGTATTCACCCCGACCGAGGCCGCTGCCGTGGCCGTCGGCTATTCAGTGCTGATCGGGATGTTCGTTCTGCGCAGCCTGCGGCTTGCCGATCTGCCCGGCATCCTGACGCGGGCAGGAATCACCTCGGCTGTCGTGCTGCTGCTGGTCGGCGCCGCCATGGCGTTCAAGACCGTCGCCTCGCTGTCGCACACGCCCGAGCTGCTGGCCTCGATCATCCTTGGCCTGTCCGACAATCCGCTGGTCCTGCTGCTGCTGATCAACCTGCTGCTGTTCGTGGTGGGCATGTTTCTGGATGCCGGTCCCGCCATCATCATCCTTGGCCCCATTCTCGGGCCGATCTTCACCTCGCTGGGCGTCGATTCCGTGCATTTCGCCATCGTCATGGCGGTGAACCTGACGGTCGGCCTGCTGACCCCGCCGATGGGGCTGGTGCTGTTCGTGACATCCTCGGTGTCAGGCCTCCGGGTCGAGACCGTAGCGCGCGCCACCCTGCCCTTCCTCGCGGTCGAAATCGTCGTGATCTTCCTGATCACCTATTTCCCCGCGCTGAGCCTGACCATCCCGCGCCTTGCGGGCTTCGTGAACTGACCAAGAGATAATGACAGGGAGGAAAGCATGATCTCGAAGACGCTGAAGGTGCTGCTGCTGGCATCGGCGCTTGCCGGGGCTGCCGGTGGCGCGTTCGCACAGGACATCGTTCTGCGCGCCACCGCCAATTCCAACGAGAGTGACGAGGATTACGACGGGCTCGTCGTATTCAAGAACTATGTCGAGAATGCCTCGAACGGGCAGATCGGGGTCGAACTGTTCATCGGCACCCAGCTTTGCGCCAAGGGCGATGAATGCCTCGCAGGCCTCGCCGACGGGTCGATCGACATCTACATTTCCACCAGCGGCGGGGCGGCGGGGCTGTTCCCCTATATTCAGGTGCTGGACCTGCCCTATCTGATGTCTGATGACCGCGTGGCAGAATCCGTGCTGGAGGGCGATTTCACCCGCAAGCTGCGCGACATGGTGCTTGAGGATTCAGACAGCAAGATCCGGCTGATGACCATTGGCAATACCGGCGGCTGGCGCAACTATGCCAATACCCGCAAGCGCATCGCCGCCCCTGCCGATCTGGCCGGGATGAAGATGCGCACCGTTCCGGCCGATCTGCCGCAGACGCTGGCCACCACGCTGGGCGCCGCGCCAACGCCGATCCCGTGGCCCGAGCTGTTCACTTCGCTTCAGACCGGCGTGGTCGAGGGCACCGCGAACGGGATCACCGATATCATGTCGATGAAGTTCACAGATGCCGGGGTGAAATACCTCACGCTTGACGGGCACAGCTACATGGGCGCCTTCTGGTGGATGGGCAATGACCGCTTCAACAGCCTGACGGACACTCAGAAACAGGTGGTTCTGGACGGGTTCGCGGCGCTGCAACAGGCCACGTTCGCCTCGCCCAAGCGCAAGGAAATTCAGGCTTACGCCGATTTCCGCGCCGCGGGTGGCGAAATCTATGTGCCTTCGGCGGAAGAGAAGGCCGCGTTCAAGGCTGCCGTCGATCCGGTGTTCGACTGGTTCCGCAACAATGTGGCGCGGGGCCCCGAGGTGCTGGACCTGTTCAACGCCGCCGTTGCCGAGGCGCAGGCCAAGGTCGATGCCGACCGCGCGGCCGATCTTAAGTAAGGCCAGACAGGGGCGGGGCGCTGCCCCCGCCCCGTTTCGAGACACGCCATGCACAGCCTTTCCCTTTCCGCGCGCCGTTACTTTCCGGGCCTTGCCATCGCGGCGGTCGTGGCGCTTTCGGCGCAGTTTCTGGCCGATCACTACGGCCCGCCCGCCATGCTCATGGCCATCCTGATCGGGCTCGCCCTCAACTTTCTGGGGGCAGAGGCGCGCACCGCGCCGGGGATCGCGCTTGCGGCGCGTCATGTGCTGCGGCTGGGTGTGGCACTTCTGGGTATCCGCATCAGCGCCGACATGCTGCTGGGGCTGGGGGCGCTGCCGCTGGTGATGGTGGCGCTTTCGGTGCCGCTGATCATCGGCTTTGGCCTGTTGCTGTCGCGTCTGCTGGGCCAGCCGGGGCGGTTCGGCTTTCTGACCGGCGGATCGGTGGCAATCTGCGGTGCCTCTGCCGCCATGGCCATCGGTGCCCTGCTGCCACAGGATGACCGACGCGAAAGGGATATTGCCTTCACCGTCATCGCGGTGACCGTGCTTTCCACCCTCGCCATGATCCTTTACCCGATCATCGCCGCGAACCTTGGCCTGTCGACCACCGCCACCGGGCTGCTGCTGGGGGGCACGATCCATGATGTCGCGCAAGTGGTCGGCGCGGGCTTTTCGGTTTCGACCGAGGTGGGCGAGGTGGCAACCCTGTTCAAGCTGTTCCGCGTGATCATGCTGGCCCCGACCGTGGTGATCGGCGCGCTGATCCTGCGGGGCACGGCGGCGGGCAGCGGCACGCGGCCGCCGCTGGTGCCGGGCTTCGTGCTGGGCTTTCTGCTGCTCGCCGGGGCCAATTCCTTCGGGCTGGTTCCCATGGCCTTGCGCGACCTGCTGGAGCCGGTGGTACGCGCCTGCCTGCTGATGGCAATTGGCGCCGTCGGCCTGCGCACCGATCTGCGCGGTCTGATGTCGGTCGGTATCACCGCCGCGCTGATGCTTCTGGCCGAGACGGTGCTGCTGTTCCTCGTGATCCTCGCAGCGGCCATCTGCCTGCCGCAATGACCCGACAGACAGACCGGCGGCTCAGGCCGCCGGTGCCGCGGTCAGAAACCGGCGCAGCGCGGCAAGCTCCGGCGGCCGGATCTCATGCCCGCCGGGTTCGATCAGGCTTTCAACCGCTGCATCCTGCGCCTTGAACCAGTCAATCAGCGCAAGCGATTGCGGCAGCGGACAGATCGGATCGCTGCGACCGGCGGTGACAAGGATCGGCAGCCCCTGCAAACCGGGCTGCGGCGCCGGAGTCCAGGGGATCAGCGGATGCAGCAACGCCGCCCGGTCGAACAGGCCCGGCTGGCGGAACAGCATGGCGGCAAGGATATTCGCGCCGTTCGAATAGCCGAAGGCCAGAAGTGGACGCGACGGCGCCTCGGCCCGCACATCGGCAACGAAGGCCAGCAGGGCATCGGTGCGATGGGCGAGATCGGCCATGTCATAGACCCCTTCGCCCGTGCGCCGGAAAAAGCGGTTGGCCCCATATTCCGAAACGTCGCCGCGCGGTGCGACGATCCCCGCCCCCGGCATCATTTGCCGGATCAGCTCGACAAACTGGAACTCGTCTCCCCCGGTGCCGTGCAGCGCAAGGATGACCGGCTGGTTCGCCCCGGCGGGGGCACGAAAACTGTGATAGCTCATATCAGCACTCCTCGGCAGAAAGACGCCCCGGCCTGCATGGCCGGGGCAGCGGAGCATCATGCCTCCAGCGGGTCAAGATGCGCCTCGATCCGATCGCGATACTGTTCGTAGCGGCTCGGCAGTTTCAGCGCCTCGCCCAGATGCGCGGCATCTTCATCGCGGTCGAAACCGGGTTCATTGGTCGCAATTTCAAACAACACCCCGCCGGGCGTGCGGAAGTAGATCGCCCAGAAATAATCGCGGTCGATCACCGGCGTAACCTGATAGCCGGTATCCATCAGCGCCTTGCGCACCTCAAGCTGTGCGGCCCGGTCCGGCACCGCGAAAGCGATGTGATGCACCGATCCGGCACCTTGCCGGGCAAACGGCGTGCCCGACAGGGCCTCAAGGTCGATGGTATCGGCACCATTGCCTTCTGGCAGGATGAAGCGGGTCACATTGCCCTCCACCCCCGCCTTCTCATAGCCCATGAAGCCCAGAAGCTCGGCCGTGGCGGCAGTATCGTTCAGCCGCAGGCTGGCCCCCGAGAAGCCACGGATCGCCGCTGCCTCAGAAATACCGCCACCCGTCCAGGCGGCGCGGCTGTCGCCCTCCGTCTCGACCAGCGAGAAGCCGTCACCATCCGGCCCCCGGAACCGGAGCCAGCCTGCCCCGAAGGCCGAGCCCTCTTCCAGACCGGCAACACCGGCGGCCGCAAAATGGTCTTTCCAGAACCCAAGCGCCCCCTTCGGCACCGAGAACCGGGTTTCCCCCACCTCGCCCACGCCGGGGCGGCCCCGCATGATCTGCGGGAAGGGGAAATAGGTCATCACCGTGCCGGGAGTGCCCGCCTCGTCGCCATAATACAGGTGATAGACGCTGGGCTCGTCGAAGTTCACGGTCTTCTTCACCCGTCGCAGTCCCAAAGTCCCGGTAAAGAAGTGGTTGTTCTGCCGGGCATCCGCCGCCATCGAGGTGACGTGATGCAGGCCCTTGATCTGATTCAGCATGGTCTCTGCCTTTCTGCGGCCTTGCCGCGACACGACTGGGTTGCCCTGTAGATAGCCCGCCTGATAGTTTCGCGGAATTGCCGCAAAAATTGCGACAGCATTGCACAGGACGTAATAATCGGCATGAACGACCTCAAGGCGCTTCGCACCTTCCTGCTGGCCACCGAAAAGCGCAGCTTCGCTCAGGTTGCACGCGAGATGGATACCACGCCGGCTTCGGTCACCCGCACCATCGCGGCGCTGGAGGATCAGGTTGGCGCCCAGCTTTTCGTGCGGACCACCCGGCAGGTCTCGCTCACCACGGATGGTGCGGTCTTTGCCGCACGCATCGCCCCGGCAATCCGGGCGCTGGACGAGGCGCGCGCCGATCTGCGCAACGCCCGCAAGGCTGACGAGGGCCGGTTACGGATCAATGCGCCGATGTCACTCGGCCAACGGGTGCTGCCGCAGATCCTGTGTGGCTTCCGCGACCTCTATCCCCGGATTGATGTCGAGATCGCGCTGAACGATCAGCTTCTGGACATGGTGGAGGAAAGCTATGATCTGGCGATCCGCATTTCCGGGCCGCCCTCGGACAAGTTCACCATCTGGCGCAAGATCTGCGAAATCCGCCGCCTGCTGGTGGCAGCGCCGGGCAGTCCCTGGGTCGCCGCCCGGCATCCGAATGACCTGCCCGCCGATGCCTGCCTGGGCTACAGCGGCGAAAGCCGCCGGGAAAGCTGGGTGCTGGCCAATGGCGGCGTCAGCGTCACCTTGTCCGCCGGGCGGGCGGTCAGCGCCAATAACGGCGAGGTTCTGGCGCATCTGGCCGCTGATGGTGCCGGGGTCGCGCTGTTGCCGGTCTTCATCGTGGCCGAGCAGTTGCGGACCGGCCGACTGGTGCCCATCCTGCCGGACTGGCAGCCGCCGCAGCTGTGGCTCACCCTGTTCTATCCGCCCTACCAGAAGCTGCCGCCCCGGATCGCCACCTTCTCGGATTTTTTCGAACGTCAGATCCCCGCGCTGGTCTCTGCCATCGAATAGCGGATCGCGCGTGCCTCAATAGCCCATGTCACGGGCCTTCAGCGCTGCCTCGACCCGGTTCCGCACCTGTAGTTTTTGCAGGATATTGGTCATGTAGTGCTTGATCGTCTTTTCCTGCAAATCCAGCATGCGGGCAATTTCCTTGTTGGACCGTCCGGTCGCCACCAGCCGCAGGATTTCCTCCTCGCGCGGGCCAAGCGCCTCGGCCTCCGGCACGTCGCGCGGCCCATGCCCCTGCATCGCGGCAAGCACCCGTGCCGCCAGCGCGGGCGAGACATAAGAGCCGCCACTGGCCACGCCCTGCAAGACCTCGATCAGTTCGCGGGCAGAAACACCCTTCAGCACATAACCACGCGCGCCCGCCCGCAACGCCGCCAGCAGGTCGTCATCGGCCTCAGATACGGTAAGCATCACGATACGCACTGCCGGAAACTGCTGCGAGATTACCGCCGCCGCCGTCAGCCCCGAACCCGGCATCGACACGTCGAGAAGCGCAATATCGGGCATATGCGCCTCGACTGCCTGCACCGCATCGTCCGCCGTACCTGCCTGCGCGACCACGGCAAAGCCTCCATGTTCGATCAGCGACAAGACCACACCGCCGCGCAACAGCGGATGATCGTCGGCCACGATGATATGGATGGGATCGGTCATCGCATCTCCTCCAGCGGCAGGCTGATCGACAGGCGCACCCCTGCCCCTGGCACAGCACGGATGCGAAACTCACCGCCGATACTTTCGACCCGTTCCCGCATTCCGGCCAGCCCCATCCCCGACCCCGATACGCTGTCGCTGCGGAGATCGGGGTCAAAGCCCGGCCCGTCATCGGCGATATCGACGCGCAGCCGCCCGGCCTCGACATGGCAACCCACCGTCACCCCCGCGCCCGGCGCATGGCGGAAAGCGTTCATCAACCCCTCCTGCACAAAACGATAAAGGCAGATGAGAATAGGGTGTGGCGGCGCGACCTCCGGCCACGGCCCGGCGGTGTCGTCGCGCTGCACCGTGGTGCCGGTGCGGCGCTCATGTGCTCCTATGGCGCGATCAAGGGTCTGCGCCACGCCCAGCCCTTCCAGTTCGGGCAGTGTCAGCCCCCGGCACAGGTCGCGCACATCGCTGAGTGCGGCATTCAATGTTTCGCGCAGCGCCCGCGCCTCCGCGTCATCCCCCGCCACCGAGGCCCGCCGCAACAGGCTGTCCAGCCGCAGCGAGGCCAGCGCCAGGGCCTGCGCCGGACCATCGTGCAATTCGGCACTGATCCGCCGCATCTGCCGCTCGTTCATCTCGCTCACACGTTGCGCCGCCCCCTGCACCCGTGCCCGCAGCGCCACGTTCTGCGCCGAGACCCGTGCCAGATCCTCCAGCCGCCCGGCCAGCGCGCGGTTTTGCGCCGCAATCGTCCGGCTGCCCGCCCGCACGATGCCAAACAGCGCGGCAAAGGTGACCGCCGTGACCGCCGCCACCATGGCCCAGGCATTGGCCTTTGCCGTCCACAGATCGGCCTCAAGCTCTGGCGCGACCAGATAGAACTCCGCCACCGCGATCACCTTGCCGGTCAGGATCGAATGGATCGGGTTATAGACCTCCAGCAATGGCACGCCGCTTTGCCGCTCTGCCGCGCTTTCCGCGCCCTCCAGCTCGTCGAAGGTCGCCGAAAGCTGGCCTTTCCAGGCCGCCCGCAATTCATCGCCCGGCGGGAAGGTTTGCCCGATCAGAGCGGCATCGCTGGCAAACGCCACGAAACCGCCCTCGCGCCAGATCTTGACCGAACGCACCCGCTCGGACAGCGGCGGCTGCTCCAGCAGGGCACGCATCCGGGCCAGTGTGACCGGCGAGAACTGCCGCGCCTCGGCAAGCTCTTGCGACAGCGGCGCGATGAAGCTTTCCATGTAGACCGCGCTGGAAATTGCCGAATTGCGCACCACCCCGCTTTCGATGGAGCGGCTGACCAGATCGCCCACCACCAGCATACCGATCAGACTGACGAAACTGCCGACCAGTGCAAAACGGTAATGCAGCGGAAGAGTGGCAAAACGGTCGCGCATCGCCCGCCACAGGGGCGCGCGTGCAGGGGCGGAAACGGGGCGGTCGGCAGGGCGCATGCTGGCAGACTGACGGATTTTGCGCCCGCACGCCATGGGGCGACCGGGCCACCCGACCTTGGTCCGATGCCGCACCGCCGCTGGTCGGACCGGCGGGCGCAGAGGTCGGGATGATCTGGTGCGACTCTGCGAAGACAGGCCTGATACAGTCATCGGCCACCCTGACCCAATCGGAGGATTGTTCATGACGATGATTTCCCTGCGCCGCCTCGCCACTGTCAGCCTGTCACTGGGCCTCCTGGGCCTCGCCGCCCCTGAACCCGCCGCTGCCGCATGGGATTCCACGCTGCCGCAGGCAGGCGTGACCACCGCAGCGCAGCCCACGCCCAAACGGATCGAGACGGCCCGCCGCGGACGCGGTGCCGATGACGGCCCCGGGCATCAGCGCGGCGGCAAGCGCCGCGGTCGGGGCGCCGACGACGGCCCGAACCACGGCTGAGACCCGGCACTGGTGGCTCTTGTCCGGGGCCACCCTGAACACGGAGAACCGCAATGAAGCTTCTGATGATCACCGGCCTGTTGACGCTTGTCGCCACTATGGCAGAGGCAGATCCCGCCACGATCGCGCAAACCGCCAAGGGCGCCACCTATGTCGATGCCGCGGGCATGACGCTTTATACCTTCGCGAAAGATGGCCCCGGCACATCCGCCTGCGAAGGCACCTGCGCAAAGAACTGGCCCCCCTTTGCCGCTTCGGCTTCGGATCATGCCAGCGGGGAATGGACCGTGATCCAGCGCAGTGACGGCCTGCGGCAGTGGGCCTACGAGGGCCACCCGCTCTATACCTGGATCAAGGACGCGGCCCCCGGCGACATCACCGGCGACGGCTTTCTGGACGGGGCATGGCAGGTCGCACAACCCTGACCCGGAAAACAGCCTTTCCTGCGCCCGGCCGCCCTGCGGACCGGGCGCTTTTTCTTGACGATCGGGCCCGGAACGGGCTGCCGGCTCGCCCCTGCCCCCAAGATCCATTCTCAATCTGCGCGAATGGATTGAAGCCAGCGGTCCAGACTGAGGCACGAAAACCGATGGCGGGGCTGTTTCAGCAGTGGCCACCCCTGCCCGACCTTCTCATAAAATCACATAAAATCATATAGATATAATTTTTCCCGCCTATTCTCCCACATACCACGCAGCGAGCCGAATCCGCTCTCGATATCACATTATGCATCCATAAGCTTGATCTTCATATTTTTCTCTCATTAATTATTGACATTTAATAACACTGAAATCTATCTTCCGCCAGAACCTGCGAAGGCACTCCGACAGTCGCGCAGCGACCGCACCGCCGGGCGCGCTCAGGTAACGCGACGAGACCATCGCCCCGCGCAGACACCGGCCCATCAAGTGAGGAAAGGACGCCCGACATGGCAGCCAGAGTTATCCCCGTCGTCACCCGCGCCCTCGCGCTGGACGACAGCACGCAGCAATCGGGCGAATGCGTCCGCCGGTCAGGCGTCAGCCCGCAGAACACCCCGGCGACGAAGATCTGGTTCGGCCGTGTCTCGAACGAACCCGGCCACCGCTCGCCTCCGCATCACCATGAGGAATGCGAGACCGGGGGCTATGTGCTGAAAGGGCACGGCCGGATCTACTATGGCGAAGACTACAGTGAATATGTCGACCTTCACGAAGGCGACTTTGTCTTTGTGCCGCCCTTCATGCCGCATGTCGAGGTGAACATGTCCACGACCGAGGAACTGGTGTGGCTGACCTGCCGCACGCCGGACAATCTGGTGACAAACCTGCCCGACGTGCCGGATTCGGCGCTGGAAGGCTATCGCCGGGCCTGACTGCGGCGCAACACCAGCGGGCGCGCAGCAATGCGCGCCCAATATTCACTCCCATCAAAGTATCGCATTGCGATAGTGATTTTTAGACATGCCTACGCCAAACAACTGGCAGGCAACTCCTTCCCTCTAACGGCTCGACGCAAAAATCTGCATAATTCACTGAATTTATGAAAGTTTTCGCTCAACCCTACGATCACCCTGACGCAAGACCTGCAAGAAACATATATTACCCATTAATAATTTATTGACATCAAATCTCACTATCTGCGAAACAGGTATCGCGCCGCAAGGAAAGCGGCCATAACGCTCTGGGAGGAGTCATGACCAACTTTAAGGCCGCCACCGCGGCATCCCTGATCGTGCTTGGCGCCACCGCGGCGCAGGCGGATGTGATCAAATTCAGCTATCCGGTGGCCGAGGACAGCACCATGGGCCAGACGGTGAACAAATTCGCCGAACTGGTCGAGGCCAAGACCGGCGGCGCGGTCACGGTCAAGGCATTCCCGAGCGCGCAGCTCGGCAATGAAATCCAGTCGATCTCGGCCGCGCAGGGCGGCATCGTCGAGGCGGCGGTGACGACCACGGCGGGTCTTGCCGCCATGGTGCCCGAATTCGACATGTTCAACGCGCCCTTTACCTTTGACAGCTATGCCCAGCTTGACGCTGTGACCCGCAGCGCGGTCGGCAATGACATTCTGGCCAAGCTGGAGCCGAACAACATCGTCGGCCTGTGCTACTGGGACTACGGCTTCCGCAACATCACCAACAACAAGCGCCCGGTGAAGACGCTGGAAGATGTCAGCGGCCTGCGGGTGCGCACCATCCAGAACGCCGTCTATATCGACTCGCTTCAGGCCATGGGCATGAACCCGACGCCCCTGCCCTTCCCTGAAACCTTCACCGCGCTTGAGACCGGCGCCATCGACGGCAACGAGATCGCCAATGACGTGACCCGCGCCGGATCGTTCTTCGAGGTGCAGAAATACCTGACCGAGACCCGGCATTTCACCACCCTGTCCGTGATGTATGTGTCGAAGAAGCTCTGGGACGGGCTGGAGCCCGCAGAGCAGACGGCCGTGCGCGAAGCCTGCCTCGAAACCTCGGAGTTCAACCGCCAGATCATCAATGACGGCGCGCAGGGCACGCTTGATTTCCTCGCGGAAAAAGGCATGCAGATCGACGAGATCGCCCCCGAGGAGCTGGCACGTTTCCGCACCGCCGTGGCGCCGGTGGTGGAAAAGATCAATGCCCGGTTCGACCCTGCCTTCGTGCAGGCCTTCCAGGCCGAAGTCGAAGCCAACAAGGGCAACTGAGCCCGCAGCGGCAGGGGCATAGCCCCTGCTGCCCCCCAAGGAACAGGAGAGAGCGCGTGCTGTTGCAAGGTCGGACCGCCATCGTCACCGGCGCCGGTAATCTGGACGGGATCGGCTTTGCCGTCGCCCGCCTTTTCGTGGCCGAAGGCGCGCGGGTCATACTGGCGGACCGCGATACGGAAGGTGTCGCCGAAGCGGCCCGTGCACTGGGTCCGGCGGCGCTTGGCTCGGCAACCGATGTGACGGATGCCGAAGCCTGCGCCGATCTTTGCGCCCTTGCCCGCGACCGTTTTGGCGGGCTGGACATTCTGGTCAATTCCGCAGGCCGCGTTCAGGCGCGCCGCACCGTCGACATCACACGCGAGGATTATGACGCGGTGATGGATGTGAATCTGCGCGGCACCTTGCAGATGTGCCAGTCCGCGCTGGGGCTCATGGGGGCCGGCGCCTCCATCATCTGCATCGCCTCCATCGCTGCACAGCGCGGCGGCGGGCTGATGGGCGGGCCACATTACGCCGCCTCCAAGGCCGGGGTTCTGGGGCTGGTCCGGGCCATGGCGCGCGATGTCTCGCCGTCCGGCATCCGGGTCAATGCCATCAATCCCGGCGTGATCCTGTCTTCGATGACACGCGGCTTCTATGACGACGACCTGACCGAGAAGGTCATGTCGCAAATCCTGCTGCGCCGCTTTGGCGAAACCGAGGATGTGGCACGGGCCTGCCTGTTCCTCGCGTCGGATCTGTCATCCTACATCACCGGATCGTCGCTCGACGTGAACGGCGGCATGCACATGAACTGAGGCCGCGCGCCTGTCGCGCGCCCGCCGGGGAGGAGCCGATGACGACCCTGTTCCAACTTTATCTGCGCCTGCTGAAGGGCTTCATCGTGTTTTGCCTTGCCGGCATGGTGGTGCTGGTCTTCGGCAATGTGGTGTTGCGCTATGCTTTCAACTCGGGCCTGACCATGTCCGAGGAATTCTCACGCTGGCTGTTCGTCTGGATGACCTTCGTCGGCGCCATCGTGGTGCTGCATGAAAATGGTCATCTGGGGCTGGATTTCATCGTGAACGCCCTGCCCCGCCCGCTGCGCCGCCTGTGCCTCGTGCTGGCGCACGGGCTGATGGTCTATGCGACATGGCTGGTGCTGGCCGGAAGCTGGGTGCTGGTTTCGGTCAACCGCAATTCCTATGCCCCCGCCACCGGCCTGCCGATGTCGCTTCTGTTCGGGGTCGGGCTGGTGTTCGGCCTGTCAACCGCCGCGATCCTGCTGTGGCGGATCTGGCTGATCCTGACCGGACGGCTGGACCGCATCACCATCGTGGACGAAGAGGCCGCTGCGCTGCATCAGGCCGGGGTGAAGTGACATGACGCTGCTGATCTTTCTGGGCTGCCTGCTGGGCGGCATGGCAATCGGGATGCCCATTGCCTATGCGCTGATCATGTCCGGCATCGGACTGATGGTCTATCTGGATTTTTTCGATGCGCAAATCGTGGCGCAGAACCTGCTGAACGGGGCAGACAGCTTCCCGCTGATGGCCGTGCCCTTCTTCATGCTGGCGGGCGAGGTGATGAACACCGGCGGCCTGTCGCGCCGCATCGTCAACCTGTCGGTGGCGGCGGTGGGCCATGTGCGGGGCGGGCTGGGCTATGTTGCCATTCTGGCGGCGGCGGTGCTGGCCAGCCTGTCGGGTTCGGCCGCGGCGGATGCGGCGGCGCTGTCGGCCATTCTGGTGCCGATGATGGTGCGCGCCGGCCATGGGCCGGGCCGGTCAGCCGGGCTGATTGCCTCGGCCGGGATTTCGGCACTGATCATCCCGCCCTCCATCGGGTTCATCCTGCTGGGCGTTGTGGGCAATATCTCGATCACCCGGCTTTTCATCGCCGGGATCGTGCCCGGCATCCTGATGTGCGGGGTTCTGGCGCTGACCTGGATGCTGGTGGCCCGTCACGACCGGGTAGAGCCGCTGCCGCGCGCACCCCGCGGCGCCGTGCTGGCCGAGGCGCGCGCCGGGATCTGGGCACTGATGCTGCCGGTGATCATTCTGGTCGGCCTGCGCATGGGCGTGTTCACCCCGACCGAAGCCGGGGTTGTCGCCGCCGTCTATGCGCTGTTCGTGTCGATGGTGATTTACCGCGAGCTGAAACCGGCCGACCTCTATCCGGTGTTTCTGGGCGCCGCCAAGACGACGGCCATGGTGATGTTTCTTGTCGCCGCCGCCATGGTTTCCAGCTGGATGGTCACGATCGCGGGCCTGACAGACCAGATCGCCGCACTGACCGCCCCCTTCGCGCATGATCCGCGGCTTCTGATGCTCGTCGTGGTGGCGCTGGTGCTGGTGGTCGGCTGCGCGATGGATATGGTGCCGATCATCCTGATCCTGTTCCCCGTGCTGCTTCCCGGCGTCAAGGCGGCGGGGATCGACCCGGTCTATTTCTCGGTCGTGTTCATGATCGCCACGGCGGTCGGCCTGCTGACCCCGCCGGTCGGATCGGTGCTGAACGTGGTGGCGGGCGTGTCGCGGGTGCCGCTGACGCGGGTGATCGGGGGGATCTGGCCCTTCATCCTCGCACAGCTTCTGGTGCTTGCGCTGCTGATCCTGTTTCCTGCAATCGTGATCGTACCCGCCGGGTTTATCTCGGGGCAGTGAGGAGAGGGTGATGCAGGACGATGACGGCGGCGGCAAATCGAACAGCCTTGAAAAGATGCTGGCCATCCTGGACGGGTTCGACGAGGACCATGTGGTGCTGGATGTCGGTCGCGCGGCAGAGCTTTCGGGCTCGTCGCGCCCCAGCGCCTACCGCTATCTTCAGGCGCTGACACGCTCGGGCCTGCTCACCCCGGCCAGCGGCGGCACCTATGCGCTGGGGTCGCGGGTGATCGAGCTGGAGATGGTGCGCCGCGTCAATGATCCGCTGTATCGCGCCTCGCATCACCTGATCCGTCATTACAGCCAGACCACCGGGCTGAATATCATGGTGTGCAGCTATTACGGCGACAAGGTTCTGTGCACCGATTTCGCCTGGGCAGACCGCAGCACCCCGGATATCTACCGCCCCGGGCGGTCGATGCCGCTGTTTCGCGGCGCGATGGCCAAGGTCATTCTGGCCAATCATTCGCTCGCACTGCTGAAATCCATCTGGACCCATAACGAGGCGCAGATCCGCGAGGCCGGGCTGGGTGACAGCCTTGCCGTCTTCCTTGACCAGATGGCGGCGATCCGCGCCGCCGGGGCGCTGGTCACGCGGGCCGAGGTCTTTGCCGATCTGGTCGGCGTCGCGGCGCCGGTGCTGGATCTCAACGGGCAGATTCTGGGCAGCGTCGTCTTCGTGCTGACGGTACAGCGCTACCAGACCTCGGACCCTGAGCAACTCGCCGAGGAAATCCGCGAGCTGTCACGAGGCATCCAGCGCGGGATCAGCCGCGCCAACCGTTTCGATGCGATCACCCCCGGCGCCGCCGCCAAGCCGCGCCGCGCCCCGGTCTATCGAAGCTGAAGCACCGGGCGGGCGGCCCGGCAGGAAAGGACGAAGGCATGAAACTGATGCGAGTGGGCCCGCTGGGCCAGGAAAAACCGGCGCTGCTGGATGCGGCTGGACGGATACGTGATCTGTCGGCCCATGTTGATGATATCGCTGGCGCCGCACTTTCTCCCGAGGGGCTGGCGCGTCTTGCGGCGCTGGACCCTGACAGCCTGCCGCTGATCGAGGGCAAGCCGCGCATCGGCGCCTGTGTGGGTGCGGTGGGCAAGTTCCTGTGCATCGGTCTGAACTACGCCGATCACGCCCGCGAAACCGGCAAGGAACCCCCGGAGGAACCCGTGGTCTTCGCCAAGGCCACCAGCGCCATCTGTGGCCCGGACGACGATGTGGAAATCCCGCGCGGATCGGAAAAGACCGATTGGGAGGTTGAACTGGGCGTGGTCATCGGCAGCCGGGCCAAATATGTCTCCGAGGCCGAGGCGATGGACCATGTGGCGGGCTATTGCCTGATCAACGATCTGTCGGAACGGGCCTTCCAGTCGGAACGCGGCGGGCAATGGACCAAGGGCAAGAGCCATGACACCTTTGGCCCCATCGGCCCCTGGCTGGTGACGCGCGACGAGATCGCCGATGTGCAGTCGCTGTCGATGTGGCTCGATGTCGATGGGGTCCGGCGTCAGACCGGCTCGACCGCCACCATGATCTTCGGCGTGGCGCATCTTGTCAGCTATCTGTCGCAGTTCATGACCCTGCTGCCCGGCGACGTGATCTCGACCGGCACGCCGCCCGGCGTCGGGCTGGGGATGAAGCCGCCGGTCTATCTGCGCGCGGGTCAGGTGGTCACGCTGGGGATCGAGGGGCTGGGCACTCAGCGCCAGCGGATGATCCCGGCATGACCGGCCCCGCAGAATGGCGGCAGGCTCTGACCGATCTGTCGGGCAAGACCGCGATTGTGACAGGCGGCGCGCGCGGGCAGGGCGCGGCTGAAGTGCGGCTTCTGGCAGAATGCGGAGCGCGGGTGCTGATCTGCGACGTGCTGGATCAGGACGGCGCCGCTCTGGCAGCGAATCTGGGCGAAGCCGCGCGCTTCCTGCGCCTTGACGTGACCAGCGCCGAAGGCTGGGCGGATGCGATCCGGACCTGCCGCGACTGGACGGGGCGGCTGGACGTATTGGTGAACAACGCCGGCATCATCAACCGCACGCTGATTGCCGACACCACGCCCGAAGCCTGGCGGCGCCTGCTGGATGTAAACCTGACCGGCGCTTTCCTTGGCATTCAGGCGGCGGCGCCACTGATGGCGGAAGGTGGTGGCGGGGCGATCATCAACATTTCGTCCAACTCGGCCTTCAGCGGCCATGCGGACCCGGCCTATACCGCAAGCAAATGGGGCCTGCGCGGGCTGACACGCTCGGCCGCAATGGAATATGCCGCGCAGAACATCCGGGTGAATGCGGTCTGTCCCGGCCTGATCGTGACCGACCTCAACCGCGCCTCGCCGCATCTGCAACCGATGATCGACCTGACCCCGGCCCGCCGCTCGGGCGAGGCGGAGGAGGTGGCGCAACTGGTGTTATACCTTGCGTCCCCCGCCGCACGCTTCGTCACCGGCGAGGATTTCCTGATTGACGGCGGTTTCATTGCCGGGGCCGCCTATCGGCATGTTGCGGTCAGGACCGGGCTTCTGCCGGAGTGAGGGGTGGCAGCGCGCCCGGCCAGATGATGCCGCTGCGGTGCAGGATTTCGGCACAATAGGCACTGACGCGTGGCGGAAGGGAAAGCCCTTCCACCACCGCCAGGGTGCGCAGCACCGGAAACAGCAGGATGTCATCCAGCCCGGTCCGCGCGGGATCGGGCAACAGCGGCTCTAGCGCGGCCAGGCCTTCGGCCAGTTCGGCAAGCAGACGGTCGGTGCCTGCCCGCAGTGCCGGAAAGGAACCATGGCGCTGCTCTTTCGCCGCCGTAAAAGCCGCCCGCGCCTGCGCGCTGCGGAATTCGGGGAACCGCGGGTCCGCCACGCGCGGCAGCACCAGGTCCCAGATCACCGGCTTCCAGGCTGTGATCCAGCCGGTGATCGCAGCACTTTCCGGGCCATCGAACAGCCGCGCGCCCTGCATCCGGTCGATCTTGTGCAGGATATCCAGGCTTTCGCCCATATGCCCCTCGTCGTCCTGCCATATCGGCAGCATCTTCCGCCCGATCAGACGCAGCGGCGTCGCCGCATCATCATAAGGCAGATAGATCAGCTCCACCGGCAGCGCCTTCAGCCGCGCCCCAAGCAGGACGCGAATGCAGTAAGGGCAGTGATCATAAAGGTAGAGCCGCATGGACTGCCCCCCCGGTTCAGGCCGTCACATCCACCACGACCCGACCCTGCACACCGCCTTTCAGAATCTCGGCCCCCAAGGCTGGCAGGTCGGCCAAAGTCGCCTCGTGGATCATGCTTTCCAGCAGGTCGAGTGGCAGATCCTGACCAATCCGCTGCCAGGCCGTGACGCGCCGTTCCTGCGGGCACATCACGCTGTCGATCCCCAGAAGGTTCACGCCACGCAGAAGGAACGGGATCACTGTCGCGGGCAGCGCCGCGCCGCCCGCCAGACCGACCGCCGCAACCGAAGCGCCATAGCGCATCTGCCCCAGCACCCGCGCCAGCATCGGCCCGCCCACCGCATCGACGCAGCCCGCCCAGGTTTCGGCCTCCAGCGGACGCTTGACGGTTTCCGCCAGATCGGACCGGGGCACAATCCGGCTGGCGCCAAGCCCGGTCAGATAGCTGGCGGTTTCCGGGCGCCCGGTCACGGCGGCAACCTCGTACCCCAGCCGCGACAGGATCGCGGTCGCCACCGAACCCACGCCCCCCGCCGCGCCTGTCACCAGAACCGGGCCCTTGCCGGGGGTCTGGCCGTGTTCCTCCAGCGCCATGACTGCCAGCATGGCGGTAAAGCCCGCCGTCCCCACCGCCATGGCTTGCCGCGTGCTCAGCCCATCGGGCAACGGCACAAGCCAGTCGCCCCGCACGCGGGCGCGGGTGGCGTAGCCGCCCCATTGCACCTCGCCCACGCGCCAGCCGGTCAGCACCACTGCATCACCCGGCGCGAAGCGCGGGTCCGACGACTGCGCGACCCGCCCCGCGAAATCAATGCCGGGCACATGCGGATAGCTGCGCACCAGCCCGCTGCCCGGCCCGAGACACAGGCCGTCCTTGTAGTTCAGCGTCGAATATTCCACCGCGACGGTCACATCTCCGTCGGGCAGCGCCGTGTCCTCCAGCATGCGGATTGCAGCCGATGTCGCCCCCGTTTCATCCTTGGATACCACCAAAGCACGAAATCCCATGTCACCCTCCCAGGCATGGCCGGGGCAGTGCCCCAATTTCTGATTATTACCAGAATTAAGTTGACGCCCGACAGGCTGTCAAGGACAATAGATCCGGACCGGGCCGGTTCTATTCCGGCCCTCCCCAAAGGCCGGATGCGGCACCCGCTGGCCGCCGCATCCGGCGGGAATACAGGCAGGTTCGCGGGACGGAAGAGGAGCCAGCCCGCTTTGACAGAGGAGGTATACATGACACAACAGGTCGCCATCATCGGCGCCGGACCCGCCGGTCTGGCCGCCGCACGCTGGCTGAAACACTGCGGTCTCGCGCCAGTGCTGATCGAGGCGCATTCAGGGATAGGCGGCCAGTGGGACGGGACAAACCCGATGTCCGGTGTCTGGCCCGAGATGCGCACCAATACCGCCCGGATCACCACCCAGTTTTCCGATCTGGATTTCCCGGAGGAGGTGGCCGTTTTTCCGCGCAATCAGGAGATGCTGGCCTATCTGCGCCGCTATGCCGCGATGTTCGGCCTGCTGGACGGGGCGCGGCTGGGTCACCGCGTGACCCGTCTGACCCGGCAAGGCAGTGGTTATCGGCTGGAGCTTGAGGGGCCGGACGGCGGCGAAACGCTGGACGTGCCGTATGTGATCGTCGCGCCGGGGCGCTACAACAAACCGGCAATCCCGCCAATTCCGGGGCTGGACAGCTTTACCGGCGCGCTTGGTGCGCATCACGCCTTTTATTACAAATCGCCCGACGCCTATCGCGGCAAGCGCGTCGTGGTCGCAGGCGGCTCGATCTCGGCGCTGGAAATCGCCTCGGACCTCGCAATGCTGGGCAGTCGCGCAGTCTGGCTGGCACAGCGCCGGCAACGTTATGTCATGCCCAAGATGGTGCGCGGTATCCCACTGGAATATTACGCCTTTACCCGCGGCGGCGCGCTGATGCGCGACACCGCCACGCCGGAAGAGCTGGATCGCGCGCAGCAGGAATTCGTGCTGGCCCATGGCGGCGACCCGGCGCGCTACGGCGCCCCGAAACCGCATCCCGATATCCGCAAGGCGGGCTTTACCGGCAGCCAGCATTATCTGAACCTTGTCGCGGAAAACCGGCTGTCGGTCCGGCCTTGGATCGCGCGGGTGTCCGGGCAGGCGGTCGAATTTACCGACGGCAGCTCGGTGGAGGCCGATGCCATTCTGATCGGCACCGGCTTCGATCTGGATCTGCCCTGGCTTTCAGACGAGATCGGAAAGACCCTGCACTTGGACATCAAGGGGATGGAGCTGAGCGACTTCACCTTCCATCCTGATCTGCCAAGACTGGCCGTGATGGGGATGTGGCCCCAGCAGGGCCCCTATCCGGTGCCACTGGAACAGCAGGCGCGCTACATCGCCTATGTCTGGGGCGGCGTGATCCCGGCGCCGGACCGGCAGCGGCTGGAGGCAGGGGTCTCTGCCTGCCGGTCAGAGGCGCATTTCGGGGATTACCGCGACCAGAATGAGATGGCGCTGCGGTTCGCCCGGCTGTGCGGCACCGATCCCGGCCAGATCGACGATCCCGCACTGCAACGGTTGCTGGAGGCCTCTGCCACCACTGCAATCATGTTCCGCCTCGCCGGTCCCGACGCCCTGCCCGATGGGGTGCAGCGGTTCCGGGACCAGTTTCGCCGCTATGGCCCCTCATTGGCCGAAGCCTGCTGAAAAAGGAATGGCGGGCCAGGGGCCCGCCATCCGCCGCCGTCCCTTTCAGTCAGGATCTGAGGGGCAGATCCTGCATGGCCCGGCGGGTCTCTGCGAAGGAATGGAGCTTGCCCTGCGACCCCAGACCCATGGCCACCAGCGCTGCGGCGGCATTGGCAAAGCGCAGGGTTTCCTCCAGCGGCCAGCCATGATGCAGGCCCGTGATAACCCCGGCGGTGAAGCAATCGCCACAGCCCGTGGTATCCACCACCGCGATGTCATGCGCGGGCAGGCGCAGCACCTGCCCGCCTGCCGTCAGGGCCAGCACCCCCTCGCCGCCCAGGGTCAGCACGACATTGGCCGCACCTTTTGCCTGCAAGGCCCGCGCCGCCGCCTCAGGCGTTGGGGCGCCGGTCAGCTCCCGCGCTTCCTCGATCGAGGGGATGAACCAGTCGACGAAGGGCAGCATCGCAGCCACCGTCGGCGCGATTTCGGGCGTTGCCTGAATTAGGTCCAGCGTCGTGACCAGCCCCCTTTCGCGGGCGGCCCGCAACAGCGCAAGGCTGGGCGCGCCATCAAAGCTGCGCAGCAGCCCGGTGCCCCCCAGATGCAGGATGCGCGCATCCAGCACCGCATCAAAGGCCGCGGGCTCCAGAGTGAACTCTGCCGCCGTGCCCGGCACATGCAGCGCAGGGCGTTCGCCGTTCGGCCGCACGGGCAGGATGGTGGCCGAGGTCTGAGCCCGCCCGCTGCGCCCGATACAGGCGCAATCCACTCCCGCCGTCTCCAGCGTGGTGACCATATAGTCCCCCAGCGCATCCTGCCCGACCAGCGAAACCGCGCGGGTGTGCAGACCCAGCAATGCACAATCCAGCGCCGTGGCCCCGGCCGTGCCCGCCACCGTCATGCAGATTTCCTCGATATATTCTGCCCGGCCGCCTTCGGGGATGCGCGTCACCGGACGGCCGAGGATATCGACGATGTAAAGCCCGACGGCACTGACGTCGAAACGTGCCATCAATGCCCCCTGCCGCGCAGACCGAAGCTCAGCGCCAGTACCGAAAAGACCAGAACGCCGATGCCAACCTGTTGCCAGTAGAAGTTCCAGCCGACCAGCAGCAGGCCATTGCGCGTAACCGCCAGCAGCAGCACCCCGATCAGCGTGCCCAGCACACTTGGCCGCCGCTCCGACGATATGGTCGTGCCAATGAAACAGGCGCCGATGGCATCCAGCAGAAAACCATCCCCCGACAGCGGCACATAGCTTTTCACGGTCGAGGACAGCAGGATACCCGCCACCCCGCACAGGCCTGCGGCGAGGATATAGACGATGGAGGTGTGGAACGGCACCCGGATGCCCGAAAACCACGCCACCCCCGGCTGTGCGCCGAGCGCCTGCACATAGCGCCCGAACACCGAACGGTGCAGCAGCACATAAACCGCCACCGCCAGCACGAGCAGCACGAACATTGGCGTCGGTATACCCAGCACACTGGATTTCACGATGGAATCGAAGGTCGGGGCATATTGCGCATTGGCCAGATAAATCGGCTTGCCGCCGCCCGAGGCAATCTTCTGCACCGACTGGCCGATGAACAGGATGCCGAGCGTTGCAAGAAACGGGCTGATCTTCAGCCGGGTGATCAGGATGGCATTGACCAGCCCAACGATCAGCGCCACCCCGATGCCGGCGCCAAGAGCCACCCCCAGCAGCGCGCCGCCCTTCAGCAACATGATGAAGGCCATCGAGGCCATGTCGACCGAGATGCCGACCGACAGGTCGATCCCGCCGGAACTGACGACCAGCGTCATGCCGATGGCGACAATGGCCAGCAGGACGACATTGTTCAGGACCAGGTTATAAAGGTTCGCGGGCGTCAGGAAACTTGGCGCTGCAAGGGCGAATGCGGCCACGATCATCAGCAGGGCCACGATCACCGCATAGTTTGCGGCATTGCGCAGACGCTCGCCCGGCGGCACCCGGAAGTTGGTTACATCGACCATCTCATTTCCCCTGCGGTTTGGCGAAGGTTGTCACGGCCACCACCATGAGGATCAGCACGCCCTGCACGCCATTGACCCAGTAGTAAGACACATTCGACAGTTGAAAGCCGTTGGCCAGAAAGCCGATGAACAGCGTGGCGAGGATGGTGCCCCCTGCCGTCGGCACGAAGCGGCGTGAAAACACGGTACCCAGCAGCGCGGCGGCAAGGATGGCCAGCAGAAGTTGCCCCGTCGCCGTGGTCGAGGCCGAAAGCCGTGCCACCAGCAGGATGGCCGCCAGACCGGCGCAGAAGCCGGAAAAGGCATAGGTTCCGGCCACATAAAGCCCGGTATTGATGCCCGCCGCCCGTGCGGCCTCGGGGTGTCCCCCCACCGCGTAAAGCCGCAGGCCGAGCCGCGAGTAATGGATCACCCAGGTCATCACCGCCGAAAACAGGATGAAGATCCAGGCCAGGGTGGACAGGCCGAGGAAGCGGCCCATGGCGATGAACTGGATCAGCGGCGAACTGGCCCCGATCACCGCGTTTTCGGTCACTGTCAGCTCCAGCCCGGCGACAATGTTCATCACCGCCAGCGTCGAAAGCAACGGCAGGATGCCCAGCCGCACCACGGCAAAGGCATTCAGCAACCCCACGGCAATCCCGGTCGCCAGCGCGGCCCCGGCCGCCACCAGATCACCCTGCCCGCCAGCCAGAAGCGTTGCATAGACCGCGGCGCAAAGCCCGGCATTGGCGGCGATCGACAGGTCGATCCCGCCCGTCTGCACATCGGTGCCACCGCCGATCAGCACCACCGCCATGCCGAAGGACAGAACCCCCATCACGGCGGTCTGCTCGATCACGTTGAAGAGGTTGAAGGGCGAGGCGAAGCCACGGGCGGTCAGGGCGAAATAGGCCATGATCAGCCCGAACATCGCCAGCGCGCCCAGACGCAGGAACAGGGTGCCCTTGCGGCGCCCCGTGCCGGTGGCGGGGCGTCCGCCTTCGGCTGTATCAACGGCATAGGTCATCGTCATGCTGTCTCCTTCGCGGAAGCACGGGCCGCGCCCGAGGCGGCGGCAAGCAGGCTGTCTGTATCGGCCTCGCTCCGGGTAAATTCGTCGATCAGCTCGCCGCGATAGACGACAAGCGTGCGGTCGCACATGCCGACCAGCTCTTCCAGTTCCGAGGACATGAGCAGGATGGCCGCACCTTCGGCCGCCAGCCGGTTCAGCAGCGTGTAGATTTCCACCTTCGCGCCCACATCCACCGCCACCGTCGGCTCATCCAGCACATAGATGCGCGACTGGCAGGACAGCCATTTGGCAATCGCCACTTTCTGCTGATTGCCGCCGGAAAGGTTGCGCACCAGATTGTGCCGGTTCGGGGTCTTGATCGACAGGTCGCGGATCAGCGCGTTCACGATCTCCGCCTCCTTGCTGCGCGAAACCAGGCCGCCGCGCGCATAGCGCCCGAGCGAGGCCAGCGCGATATTGTCGGCGATGGACAGATCCAGCGCGACACCATGCGCGCGGCGATCCTCGGGCAGCATGGCGATGGAGCGACCCACCGCCTGCACCGGACTGCCAAGCGCCACCTCCTGCCCCTCGATCACGATGCGGCCGCTGTCGGGGCGTTCCAGCCCGAACAAACATTGCACCAGTTCTTTGACGCCCGATCCCAGAAGCCCGGTGATGCCCACAACCTCGCCCGCGCGGACGGTCAGGCTGACATTGCGGAAATGGCCCTCCAGCGAGAGGTTGCGCACCTCCAGCAGCGGATCGCCCGGACGGACCTGCCGGGCGGGATACATCTCGCCCATGTCACGGTTGATCATCATGGCGACGATGCGGTCGATCCCGGTGCTGCGCGGCTCTACCACGCCGACATCGGTGCCGTTGCGCATCACCGTCACCTCGTCACAGATCTCCTCGATTTCCTGCATGTAATGCGAGATGAAGATGACGGCGATGCCGTCATCGCGCAGCCGCCGCAGCACGCGGAACAGACTGTCAACCTCGCGCTTGACCAGCGCGGCCGTGGGTTCATCCAGCACCAGAACCTTCGCCTCCTGCGCCAGTGCGCGGGTGATCTGAACGATCTTCTGCTGCGCCGTGGTCAGATCCTGCACCAGCGTGTCGGCGGGCAGTTCCAGATCGAAATACTGCTTCAGCAGCTCGGCCGCGCGCCGCCGCATCAGCCGCAGATTCAGGAAAGGACCGATGCGCGGTTCGTGGCGCAGAAAGATGGCCTCACTGATGGTGGCGGTCGGCACCAGAAGCCGGTCCTGATGGATGAAATGAATCCCCAGCCGTTCCACCATGGCGGGGTTCAGGCGGCTGACCTCTTGCCCGTCAATACGGATCGTGCCGCTGTCATTGCGCAGGATTCCGGCCAGAACCTTGATGATTGTCGATTTCCCGGCCCCGTTCGCCCCGACCAGACCATGTATCGTGCCCCGGCGGATGGTCAGGCTGGCGTCTTCGAGAGCCCGGATCGGGCCGAACCGCTTCGAGATGCCTTGCATCTCGATAATCGGCGGCGTGCTGTCCAGCGGCATCTTCCCCTCCTTCATGCTGGTTGCCGGGACGCACGGGTGACCCGCACGTCCCGGCCGGATCACCTGTCGGCGTCAGTCGGTTTCGGGCAGCGTCGGGATGACCTCGGCGGCATTGGCCTTGGTCACCATGATATGCGGCACGAAGGTGAAGGGTGGTACCGGCTCGCCCGCAAGATGACGCGCGACATTCTGCACCGAGGCCTTGCCCATTCCCACCAGATCCTGAATGACCACCGCCCCCGCAGCGCTTTCCGGGTCCTCGATCATCGACATGAAATCGGCGGTGCCATCCACGCCATAGGTGCGGATGCCCTTACGCCCGGCCCCGTCGATGGCCTGTGTCACGCCGATCAGCGGCACATCCCAGCACGCCCAGACCGAACCGATGTCCCCGTCATTCGGCATTTTGGTCAGCATGTCCGTCGTGTCGGAATAGGCGCGCTGCGCGGTGTTCGGGATCACGTCGCGCAGTTCCGGTTCGATGATCTTCACATCGGGAAAATTGGACACGACATATTTCATCTGGTCGTAACGAATCTTGCAGGGCGGAACGCTGTAGAAGCCATTGAAAACAAGGATATTCCCCTTGCCGTTCATGTCGGCCACCATTTGCAGCGCCAGTGCCGAGCCGATGGCATAATTGTCGGAGGCGACCACGTTGGTGGCATGCGGGGTGGTGGTGTCGATGGTGAAAAGCGGGATGCCCGCGCTTTTCACCCGTTCCAGCCATGGGTTCAGCACGTCGATGTTGCCCAGAATCTCGATCACTGCATCCGGCTGCTGCGCAATCAGCGTCTGAATCTGGCTCACCTGGGTCTGGTCGTTGGATTGGGCATCCAGCGCGATGACCTCGGCGCCCAGCCGTTCGGCCTCGGCGATGGCGCTTTGATAGAACAGCCGGTCCGCCTGATTGTCAGAGCGGATCGTGGTGATCCCGACCACCTTGCCCGCCAGCGACAATTCTTCCGCGCTGGCGGCCTGCATCGAGAGCATCAGCGCCAGCGCCGTGCCGCAGAATGTCATTGCCTTCGTTCTGTTCATGACTTTCTCCCTGTTGCGGCGGCTTTTGCCGCCTGTTGCCCCGGTTTTCCGGGGGTGTCCGGCCCCTCCTCCGGGCCGGACGGATTCTTCAGACCTGGGCGTAGCCGCGCATCGCGGTCCGCACGCCCTCGATCTCGTCATCGGAAAGCCGGGGCGGCTCGCCCAGTTGCAGGCTGGTCAGATACATGCGCGCCAGCACCTCGATCTCTTCCGCCAGCCACAGCGCCTGTTCCAGCGTGCGGCCAAGCGCGATGATCCCGTGATGCGCCAGCAGGCAGGCGGTGCGCCCCTCAAGCGCCGCAAGCGCCACATCCGACAGCCCCTGCGTGCCGAACCGCGCATAGGGGGCACAGCGGATATCCGCGCCGCCCGCGATGGCCACCATGTAATGCACCGCCGGAATACCCCGGCCATGCAGCGCCAGCGCGGTGGCATGCACCGGATGGGCATGAACCACGGCATTCACATCCGGCCGGTGGCGCAGGATATCGTGATGGAAGCGCCATTCGCTTGACGGGCGCCTTTCGCCCGAGGCACGGCCATCCGGCCCCACGGTCACCAGATCCGCCGGTTCCATCCGGTCGTAGGCCAGCGAGGTCGGCGTGATCAGCATTCCATCGCCCTGACGCAGGCTGATATTGCCTGACGTACCCTGATTGAGCCCGCTGGCATTCATCGCGCGACAGGCGGCAATGATGCTGTCTTCCGGCGTCACGAAGTCGCGCCGCGGCGGCGGCGTTTTGCGGATGTGCATCGCAGTATTCCTCCATTACTGCGCGCGAGGTCTTGTCTGGATGTGCCGGATCGTTTCGGTGCCCGGTGCCCTTTTCGCGTTGGGATCAGGCTAAGTGACAGGGGAGAAACCTGTCAATCTGGTTATTACCAGAAAAAGATGAAATTGATCGCCGAACCTGTCCCACAGCCGCCCCGGCAGGCCAAAAGTTCCGTCAGACGGAAATATGGATGCGGGCGTGGTTCGAATCGTAATAGGCAGAGTAAAATTCCACCGGCTCTCCGGCCTGGTCGTAAGAGATTGATTCGATCACGATGACAGGCAGCATCGGGTCAATCTTCATCAGCTTCACCGCCTCGGGCGACGGCATCTCGGCTGTGAACCAGCGTTCGGCGCGCTGCACCTCGATCCCGTAGGTGGCGCGCAGCGTCTCGTAAAGCGAGCGGTTGGTGATATCGAGCTTTTCCATGTCGGGCACGCGGTGGCCGGGAAGGGAAATCCAGCTCAGCGTGATCGGGTGTCCATCCATGCGGTACATCCGCCGAATGCGGATCACGGTGCCCGCTTCCGGCAGGTTGAACACCTGCCGTTCCCTTGCGTTGCAGGGGGCGCGATAGAATTCCAGCGTATCGGTCGAAACCTTGATGCCCTTGGCGGCCATATCGCCAAAAACGCTGATATTTGCGTTGAGAAAGTCGGTCTGACGCCGTTCGGGCGCCACGAACATGCCCTTGCGCGGCAGCTTGACCACGCTGCCCTCGTCCGACAGCGCCCGCACGGCAGCGCGGACCACGGGGCGCGAAACTTCCAGCAGCAGGCACAATGCCTGCTCGGAGGGCAGACGAGATCCCGGCGGCAGGCGACCCTCGCGGATCGCGGCGCCGATCTGGTTCTTCAGCTGCACCCAGAGCGGCGCCGGGGAGTTGCGTTCCAGCAGGAAACCCGCGCTGAGATCGCGGAAGTTTTCGGCCGCCGCCTGATCCTCAAGGTCATAGCTGGGCCGCCCCCGGCCACGCGCAGACCGGGTTGCAACGGTTTCCGAACCTTTTACATCCGCATTCACACCCGTGCTCCTTCATTCGCATGGATGTTACTTATCATTCTTTGACAGATCAGCCCAACCGCGAAGCGAGTGCCCCGTCCGGCGTTCCGCCAGACGGGACAGTCTTCAGCGCAGGCCGCGTGCAAGAGCCTCGCAGAAGATGGTGAAGGTCATCGCCCCCGGATCGGGATGCCCCAGCGAGCGTTCTCCCAGCGCACGCGCCTTGCCGGTGGTCGCCACCATGTCACGCGTCGCCTCCATCCCCGACCGCGCGGCGGCGGCCATTGCCTCCAGCGCGGCGGGCAGCGCGCCCTGCTGCTGCGCCAGCGCGGCAATGGCGGGTTCGGCGGCATCGATCATCGTCTTGTCGCCGGCCTTGGCGCGGCCCCGATCCTTCACGGCCTGCAAGCCCGCCGCGAAAGCCGCAGCCAGAGCGGTTGGATCGGGTTCGGCTTCGGCCTCCAGCGCATTGCCGGAGGCGGTGTAGAATGTGCCGAAGATCGCGCCCGAAGCCCCGCCCCCGGTCATCATCAGCGCCTTGCCCCCGGCCTGAAGGCAGGCCGAAGCCCCCGCATCATCCAGTTTCGCCAGGGCATCGGCAAAGGCGCGGAAGCCCCGCGCCATACCGATCCCATGATCCCCGTCACCGATCGCCTGATCGGCGCGGGTCAGCACATCCTTCGATGCCACCACGGCCTCGGCCGCCGCGACCAGCGCCGCCTTGAAGCCTGTCCTGTCCATCGTGATCACCCTTTCCTCCCCTTCATGCGCGGTCACGGCCGCAGGAAACTTTCATTGGCTGCCGGACGCGCCAGCAGACGCTCGATCTCGGCATCGGTGCGCAGCAGGGTCAGCGAGAAACCCGCCATTTCCTGCGTGGTGCAATAGGGGCCGATCCATGTATCGACGACCTGCACCCCCAGATCGGCCAGCCGCTGATGCGCGCGCCGGGTCACGACATACAGCTCCATCAGCGTGGTCGCCCCCATGTCATTGACCAGAAGCGCCACCCGGTCGCCCGCAGCCAGCGGATAATCCCCGGCCAGCTTGTCAATCATCAGATCGGTCAGCGGATCGGCCTTCGCCATCTTCAGCGTGGCAACCCCCTTTTCACCATGCACCCCCATGCCGACCTCGATCTCGTCTTCCGCGATCTCGAAGGTTTTTTCGCCGGTATCAGGCAGCGAGCCGGGCGAGAAGGCCACTGAAAGCGAACGCAGGTTATCCGCCACCCGCTGCGCGATTTCCGCCGCGCGGTCCAGATCGGCCCCCTCGCCGCAGGCCGCGCCCGCCACCTTCAGCGTGAAGAAAGACCCTGCCAGTCCCCGCCGCCCCAGTTCGGGCGCCATCGAGACGTCCTCGCCCGTGCGCACGGTGCGGGTGGTAAACCCCTCGTCCGCCGCCATTTCCGCCGCGATTTCATAGTTCATGTTGTCGCCGGCGTAATTCGCCTGAAGGTACAGCACGCCTTTGCCCTGATCCGCCTCGCGCGTGGCGGCAAGGATCACGTCGGGCGTGGGCGCGGCAAACATGTTGCCGCAGGCCACCGCATCCGCAAAACCCGGCCCGATCAGCCCCTGATACATCGGCTCATGCCCCGAGCCGCCCCCGACCACGATGCCCACCTTGCCCGGCTCGATTGCGGTGCGCACCAGGACCGGCAGCCCCTCGGTCAGCCGCACCCGGCCATGCGAGGCGAAAACCACGCCCTCAGCAATCTCGCGCACCAGGGTTTCGGGGTCGTTGATCGCTTTCTTGATCACCATTTCAGTTCATTCCTGCCTGTTGCGCAGCGAGGGCGAGACCTTCCACTGCCGAAGCTGATAGACCGTGCCGGGCCGCTTGATTTCCTTCGCCGGGTTCTCCAGACGGCGGCGCAGGCTGTGGATCGGTGTCGCCTTCGGATCGCTGCGCACCTCGACCACGGACGGGCCATCATAGGCAAAGGCCGCCTCCAGCACCTCGTCGATCTGGTCGGGACGCTCCACCAGAAATCCCTTCAGGCCCAAACCGGCTGCCGCTGCCGCATAAGAGGGCCGCGCGTGATTGGATTCAAGATCCACCGACAGGCGGGTGCCGTTGTAGTAGATATGTTCCCACATCTGGAGCCAGGCAATGATCCCGTTGTTGAAGATCAGGTTGACCACTTTCATGTTGTGCTGCGCCTGGGTGGCCAGCTCACCGATATAGAAGGACGAACCGCCGTCGCCCGCAACCGTCAGCACCCGCACATCGGGACGGGTCATCGCCGCGCCCAGCGAGGCGGGCACCGAATAGCCAAGACTGCCCTGCCCGCGCGCATAAAGGAAATGCCGCCCGGCCCCCTGCGCCAGCAGATATTGCCCGATCCAGCCCGACGAGAAGCTGGCATCCGAAATGACGATATCCTCGGGCCGCAGCTTCTGCGCGACGGTGCGCAACACCCGGCCCGGATGGATCGGTGTCGCCTCGTTTTCCCAGTCCCCCCGGATGAGCGCATGCTGCGTATCGCGCACCGCATCGCATTGTGCCGCCCAGTCCGGCAGGTCGCGCGGGGACAGCAGCGGGATCAGATCGCGCAGGGTTTCGCGGATGTCCCCGAACAGCGTGACCGTCGGGCGGAAGGTGCGGCCATGTTCCTGCGGGTCGTCGTCCAGCGTGATGGTGGCCTGCGTTGCGGTGGGCAGGGTCCAGTTGTTTGCCGTGTTCTGGCTGGCCTTCGAGCCGCACCAGAAGATCAGATCGGCCTGCGGCGCGATATCCAGCGCCGCTTTCGAGCCCATCGGGTTCAACACCCCCATCGACAGCGGATCAAACTCGCTGATGACGCCCTTACCCGACAGCGAGGTCACGATACGCGCGCCGGTAACGCGCGCGAGTTCGGCCAGTTCGTCATAGGCCTGCGAGGCATGGACCCCGCCCCCCGCCACGATCAGCGGGCGCTCCGCCGCCGCCAGCTCCGCTGCGGCCGCCGCCAGATCAGCCGACAGCGCGCGGGCCCGGTGGGCAGGCGCGCGAATATAGCGGTCGTCGATCAGGATGGGCTGGGTCTCGGGGTCCCAGGGGTGATCCATGATATCATGCGGCACGATGATCGCGACCGGGCCGGGCCGCGGCGAAGTCGCCACCCGCCAGGCAGTGCGCACGATCTCGGCAAAGGATTGCGGCGTCGGCACCAGAAATGCCTCTTTCGAGATGGATTTCAGGTAGGACAACTGGTCAAAGCCCTGGCTGGCCACGCCCTTGGCCTTCAGCGGCAACCAGTCGCGCGGCAGTTCACCCACGATCGCGATCAGCGGGATCGAGGCATTCATCGCCTCGACGAAGCCGTCGGTCAGCTTGGTTGCGCCGGGGCCGACCGTCACGTCACAGACCCCCGGCTTGCCGGTCAGCCGGGCATAGGCGTCAGCGGCATAGACGCCATTGCGTTCGTCGCGCACCAGCACATGATTGATGCGGTCGCGGCGGTTGCCGATGCCCTCGTAAAGGCCGCAGGTCTGACCGCCCGGCATGCCAAAGACCACCTCGACCCCGTAACCGATCAGCATTTCGGTCAGCATGTCGCCCATATGCAGGGCTGTGCCCGTCTGGTTCTGATCCTTCATGTCATTCCCCTCAGGTCAGTGCGCCATAGCGGCTGTCGCGGAAATCCAGCGCCTTGCGCAGGCCCTGTTCGCGCACCAGCGTGACAAATTCGGTCTTTTCCGGCGCCTGCGCCGCGTTCAGCGTCGCCGCGAGGTCGAGATTGGTGTTCACCGCGTTGCGCAGGCCCATCGCCTCGTAAGCCCGCGTCAGCGCGATCTTGGTCAGCCGCAGCGTGATCAGCGGCGTCAGCGCGATCTTCTGCGCCAGTTGTGCGACCGTCTGGTCCAGTGCCTCGGGCGCTACCACGCGGTTGATCATGCCCAGCCGCTCGGCTTCGGCGGCGCTGATCGTATCGCCGGTCAGCAACAGCTCCATCGTCTTCTTCTGCCCCAGAATGAAAGGCATGAGCAGCGTCACCGGGCCTGAGCCGAAGCGGATTTCAGGCTCGCCGAACTGCGCGTGATCGGTGGCCACGATCATGTCGCAGGCCATGGCAAGTTCGCAGGCCCCGGCAAGGCACCAGCCGTCGACTGCTGCAATCGTCGGTTTCTGCGAGGCCCAAACCGCCATCGACAGACCGACGTTGTTCGACAGCGCCCCGTGCCAGTCTTCGGGGCGGGCAAGGCCGACCTCCACCTCTTCCGAAATGTCGTAACCGACCGAGAAATGGTTGCCGCTGCCCCGCAGCACGATCACCTTCACACGGTCATCGGCCTGCAGGTCACGGACATGCGCGGTCAGCGCCTGCACCACGCCCGAAGACAGCGCGTTGATCTTCTTCGGCCTGTTGATCGTGAGCCAGGCAACGCCGTCACGGATCTCGCAACCGACGATCTCCGTCGGCAGGTCAGTGCTTTCCATGTCTTCCTCCAGTTCAATTTCTCTGCGGTCCGGTCATCCGCCGGTCCCACCTGCGTTCAGGCCGGGGTGGCGGCCCCGATCTGCTCGATCTGCAAATCCCCGTTTGCCAGCATCCGCCGCATGGCCACCTTGTCAGCCTTGCCGACCGTGGTGCGCGGCAGGCTGTCGAGCCGCGCCCAATGCGCGGGCACCCACCATTTCGCGACCCGCGCCGACAGGTGCGCAGGCATCAGGTCGGGCGAGAAGCCCGGCCCCGCCACCACCAACGCAAGGGGGCGTTCCTGCCAGCGCGGATCGGGCATGGCAATGACCGCCACGTCCAGAACCGACGGATGACTGCGGATCGCCTCTTCCAGCGGCAGCGAGGGAATCCATTCGCCACCGGATTTGATCGCGTCCTTCACCCGGTCGGTCAGTCGCACCCGGCCTTCGGCATCCAGCGTGCCAATGTCGCCGGTCCGCAGCCAGCCATCCTGAAATCCGTCCTCCGCCGCGCGCCGGAAATAGCGGGCGGTCACCCAGGGGCCACGGATCTGCAATTCGCCCGGCGTCCTGCCGTCTGCGGGCAGGGGCACGCCCTCCAGCGTAGCGGTGCGCATCTCCAGCCCGCAGACCACCCGACCCGCCGCAGCAACCTGACCGGAAGGCGCACCGATGGCCGACATGGACGAGGTTTCCGTCATGCCCCAGGCGGTCTGGGTTTCCACCCCCAGCGCACCCCAGGCCGCGACCAGCGTATCGGGCACCGGCGCCCCGCCGGTAACGATCCGGCGCAGCTGCGGCGGCGCAGGCAGCCCTGCCGCCTTTCGCGCCGCCAGCATATCCGACCAGATGGTCGGCACCCCGGCGGCCAGCGTCACGCCCTCTTCATCCAGCAAGGGGTTCAGTACCGCTGGCTGAAACCGGGTACCTGGCAATACAAGTTTCGCCCCCGCCATCATCGCGGCATAGGGCAGACCCCAGCCATTGACGTGATAGAACGGAACGGCGGGCAGGATCACCGTCGCCTCACCAATCCCCAGGGAATTGGCGGTGCAGAGCGAGATGGCCTGCAACCACAATGACCTGTGACTATAGGCGATGCCCTTGGGCTGGCCGGTGGTGCCCCCGGTATAACACAGGATCGCGGCGGCATTTTCGTCAGGGTCGGGCCAGTCGCTGCGTGGCAGTCCTTCGACCAGCAGCGCCTCATATCCGATGGTTTCAACCGGCAGACCGGCGAAAGACACCGGCGCGTCCTGCCCGGTCACGATCACCAGTCGCACCGCTCCACGCGCCAGCCCTGGCGCCAGTTCGGCAAAGCGCGCGGCCAGCGCCCCGTCGACCAGAATGACCCCTGCGCCGGATTCGGCGACCATCGCGGCAAGCTGGTCGTCATGCAGCCGGATGTTGAGTGTATGCAGCACGGCACCCATCGCAGGCACCGCCAGATAGGCCTCCAGATGTTCAGGGGAGGCGGCGGCGAAGGAACAGACCACATCGCCCGTCGCAATCCCGCGCCGCGACAGGGCATCGGCAAGCCGGCCGGCCCGCAGCGCCAGGTCGCCAAGGCGGCCACGCCAGCGCCCGCCATCGGGCCGCGCCGCCACCAGCGGCGTACCGCCGGTCACCGCTGCGACATGGCGCAACAGCCGGGCGATACCCAGGGGGGCCTCCTGCATGGTGCTTTGCATGGCGGGTTCAGCCCCGCGCCAGCCGGGCCCGGCCCATCGCATCCACCGCAAGCAGGCTGGCCAGAATGCCCTCCGGCGTCAGTTCGGCATCCGTGGCATGGGTTGCCTCGCCAGGGTTGAGCGCCGCTTCCGAGGCGCGCAGCAGGTCTTCCCGTGTGGCCGAACCCAGCCCCATCGCCTCCAGTGTGGTCGGCAGGCCCATGTCCTCGCAGAAAGCGAAAACCTCGTCCAGTTCGGCCTGCGGGCGGTCCTCCAGCACAAGAAGGCACAGCGTTCCGAAAGCCACCTTCTCGCCATGCAGTTTCGAATGGCAGCCCGGCAGGATCGACAGGCCGTTATGGATGCCATGCGCCGCCGAACAGCCGCAATTCTCGAAGCCCAGACCTGACAACAGCGTGTTGGCCTCGATGATATTCTCGACCGCAGGGGTCACCAGCCCTTCGCGGGCCGCCGCCACTGCGCCGCGTGCATCGCGCATCAGCGCCTCGTGGCAGGCGCGCGCAATCGCCATCCCGGCCAGCGGCATCCCCTGGCCGCCCGCAATGTAATTCTTCGACCGGCTGTCGCGGTTGGACCGCGCCTCGTACCAGGTCGACAGTGCATCCCCGATCCCCGCGATCAGAAAACGCACCGGCGCCCGGACCACCAGTTCGGGGTCGACAATCACCATGTCGGGATGCCGGGTCAGGAAGATCGGCCGGTCGGTGCGGCCGTCCTCGAAATAGCGCATCGCCAGCCCCGAGGTCGGCGCATCGGTCGAGGCGACAGTGGCAAAGCACAGGATGCGGGCGTCAAGCTCTGCGGCCACCAGCTTGGCAGTATCCAGCGTCTTGCCACCACCGATCCCGGCGATGGTGGCAGGGCGGCTGTCACCGGCTGCCGCGACGATCCGGTCAACCTCGCCTTCCCAGCATTCCCCGCCGAAGATCACTCTCTGCACCGCAACCCCGGCCGCCGCGATCGAGGCATCGACCCGCGCGCCATAGGTTTCGTCGATGAAAGGGTCCACGATCACCAGCGCCGAAGCGCCAAGGCTGGCCAGATGTTCGCCCACGCGATCAATCTCGCCCCTGCGCTGGATGTATTTGGCGCAGCTTCCATATCCACGTTCAGACATCGGCATTCCTCCCCGCCGGTTGTCGCAGGCGGCGCGGAGGCTCTCCCCTCCGCCGCGCCACCGATGTTGTGACTCAGGCCGTCTGGCGCTGCTTCAGCCCGCCGGTGACCGGCACACCATGCACCGCCGTCATCGCATTCGGGCTGAACTCGAAAGCGGTGCGCGCGATGTCCTGCAAGGTTGCCTCGTCGGCATCGCAGTCGGCGTCGATTTCATAGGTCAGACCGGCCATCTTGATCTGCGCATCCGGGCGCAGGTTCAGAAAGCCCGCCAGATCCAGCGAACCGCCCATCGTGACCCGGACCGAGCGCAAGGCCACACCCTTCACCGCCGCATTGACCACGAAACCCACCATGATGCAGGCACCCACGCCCGACATCAGATATTCCTGCGGCGTCGGCCCCGTCGACTGACCCAGAAGCTGCGGTGGCTCGTCCACAACCCAGGTGAAGTTGCGCGCGATCTCCTCCGCACCGACCTTCATGGTCAGGGCGCGGGCCTCGATCTGCGTGCCCTGCTTCCAGTCCAGCGCCACGCCATACCGCGCGATGCCCGCTGCCGGTTCGGCCCGGATCGCATCGCGTGCCCCGGCCAGCCCGGCGGTATCGATTCCATTCAGCATATGTCCTCCCATCCGGCGGAACCCGCTGCGGGCCGCGCCTGTCGCTGTCTGTCGTCTTATTTTTGGGTATACTCAGATTTCAGTTGCGATTAAAAACCAGATCGTCAAACTGTCAACACGAAATCGAACGCCGCACCGAATTTCTCGAATCTGGCGGGAATGCACCATCCGGTTGCCATCAAGGCACTGGAAAAAAAGGATTTTGCCGCGAGACAGGCGCGAGGGGCCGGCTGGAGGACCACCCCCCGCGATCTGCGGCAAAACATCAGGAAAAACAGGAGGAACCATGTATCTCGAACTTTATCGACTGAAGGATCGCGTGGCGGTGGTCACTGGCGGCGGCCGGGGCATCGGCCAGGAGATCGGCCGCGCCCTGGGCGAGGCAGGTGCCCGAATCGTGGTCGCAGACATTGATCCCGCGACGCGGGAAGCCGCCGCCGCCCGCCTGCGCGACGAAGGGGTCGAAGCCGTCGCCATGCCGGTCGATGTGACAGATACCGCCAGCGTGAACGCCCTGGCCGAAGCCGTGATGGACCAGTTCGGCCGCGTCGACATTCTGGTGAACAATGCCGGGGTCTCGCGCCTGACCGATGCGCTGGACATGACGGATGATGAATGGCGCTGGGTGATGGAGGTCAATGCCAATGCAGTGTTCTGGTGCGCCCGCGCCTTTGGACGCCACATGGTCGCGGCGGGCAAAGGCTCCATCGTCAACCTTGGCTCGATGTCGGGGCTGATCATCAACCGCCCGCAATTCGCCGCGCATTACATGGCCAGCAAGGCGGCCTGCCACCACATCACCAAGGCGCTGGCGGTGGAATGGGCGACCAAAGGTGTGCGCGTGAATGCCATCGCGCCGGGCTATATCGGCACCGAGATGACGATGCAGCTGAAGACCATGCCCGAGGTCTATGCCAAGAACGTCGAGATGACGCCCATGGGCCGTTTTGGCGAACCGCGCGAGATCGCCTCGACCGCATTGTTCCTTGCCTCGGATGCATCCAGCTATTTTACCGGCTCGATCCTGTCGGTGGATGGCGGCTACACCGCCTGGTAGCGCGATGGCCCCCGAACCGGACAGCGACAGCTTCGCGGAACGGCTGGCGCGCATCCTTGATGTCTTCGCCCTGCCGCCGCACGAGCTGGGCTTCATGCAGATCGTGCGGCTGACCGGGCTTCCGCGTGCCAGCGTGCACCGGATCGTCGGGCAGTTGCTGGCCATCGGCTATCTTCAGCCCTGCGAGTCCGGGCGCAGCTATCGGCTGGGCACGCGGCTCTGCGGTCTTGTGCAGGCCAGCCTCGACATGACGGGGCTTCAGGATCTGGCGGCGCCAGTGCTGAACGATCTGGCGCGCCGCTTCCGTATGACGAGCTTCGCCGCCCGGCTGACGGGGGGCGAGGTGATGCTCTTCGCTTCGGCCAATCCCGATGATCCGGGTGAGCCACATCTGCATCCTGCCCACGGACGGCGGCCGCTGCATGCCTGTTCCTCGGCGAAGGCCATTCTGGCCTTCCTGCCCGACGAGTTTCGCGCGGGCCTTCTGGCCAGCGCCCCGCGCGAGGGCTTCACCCACCGCACCCTGACCGGGGACACCGCCCTGCATGACGAATTCCGCCGCATCCGCGCCTGTGGCTATGCGGTCTGTGACGGCGAGATCCACGAGGGCATCGTCTCGCTTGCCGTGCCGGTGCCGCTTGGCCGCACTGAAAGCCGCCTTGCGCTGGGGCTGATCGGGCTCGGTGCCCGGATGCCACCGGAGGAACGGCAGTCCACCTCAGAAGGTCTGAAATTCGCGGCGCGGCGTCTGGCTGCGCTGCTGCTTCCCACCGGGGGATTTCCCCCAGCCGAAGGACATTCCCATGACACCGCATCTTGAAAGGTTCTACATCAACGGCCGCTGGGTCGACCCTGTGGCGGGTCGCGACGCGCCCCGGCTGCCGGTGATCGACCCGGCGACGGAAGAGCCATTCTGCGCCATCGTCCTTGGAGGCGCTCAGGACGTGGATCGCGCCGTTGGCGCCGCCCGCGAGGCATTCCCCGGCTACGCGGCCCTGCCCCGGCAGCGCCGCATCGCGCTGTTGCAGGCGATCCTTGCAGTCTACGACCGGCGCAGCGACGATCTGGCCCGCGCGATCAGCCGCGAGATGGGCGCGCCCCTGCCCTTCGCCCGCGAGGCTCAGGTCGGCATCGGTCGCGCGCATCTGACGCAGATGATCACCACGCTGGAAAGCTATGCGTTCTCGCAGATGCGAGGCGGCACTTGTGTGCTGCGCGAACCGATCGGCGTGATCGGCATGATCACCCCATGGAACTGGCCGATGAACCAGATCGTCTGCAAGGTCGCCCCTGCGCTGGCAGCGGGCTGCACCATGGTGCTGAAACCTTCGGAGGTCGCGCCGCTGTCAGGTCTGATCTTTGCTGAAATCCTGGACGAGGCCGGTGTGCCCGCAGGCGTGTTCAATCTGGTCAGCGGCGACGGGGCGGGCGCGGGCGCTGCGCTTTCCCGGCACCCCGATGTCGACATGATGTCTTTCACCGGATCGACCCGCGCGGGTATTCTGGTGGCCGAGGCCGCCGCTGCCACGGTCAAGCGGGTCAGTCAGGAACTGGGCGGCAAATCCGCCAATATCCTGCTGCCCGATGCCGATTTTCCGACTGCGGTCGCCAAGGGCGTGGCGGGATGTTTCGGCAATTCCGGGCAATCCTGCAATGCGCCCACCCGCATGCTGGTGCCCGCCGACCGGCATGACGAGGTGCTGGAACTCGCCGCGCGCGCCACGGCCACCTTTCGCACCGGCCCGCCCGAAGCGCCGGAAACGCAGCTCGGGCCAGTAGTCAGCGCCGCGCAGTTCGGGAAGATCCAGCAGCTGATCGCCACCGGGATCGCCGAGGGCGCCACACTCGTCGCCGGAGGGCCGGGCCGCCCCGAAGGCTTGAACAAGGGCTTTTATGTGCGCCCCACTGTCTTTGGTCATGTCACCCCCGACATGACCGTGGCGCGCGAGGAAATCTTTGGCCCGGTGCTGTCGGTCATCTCTTACCAGACCGAAGACGAGGCCATCGCCTTGGCCAATGCCACCGAATACGGGCTGGCGGCCTATGTGCAGTCGGCCGACCCCGACCGCGCGCGCCGTGTCGCCACGCAGATGCGGGCAGGGACGGTTTATCTGAATTACCCCGCCTGGGATTCCGCCGCCCCCTTCGGCGGCTACAAACGCTCGGGCAACGGACGGGAATATGCGGATTTCGCGCTGGATGATGTGACCGAAATCAAGGGCGTCGTCGGCTGGGGCTGAGACGCGGAAGAAAGGAGCACGATATGAAAAAGACCAACCCCCTTGGCATTCACTGGCTGGTGCTGTCGAAAACATGGGATGCCGAGGGCGCGCGCCATGCGATCCGCGAGGCCCGGCGCATCGGCTATGACTTCATTGAAACGCCCCCCACCCCGCCCGAAGCTGATATCACCCGCATCACCCGCGATGCGCTGGCCGAGGCCGGGCTGGCCGCCACGGTCTGTCTGGGGCTTTCCGCAGATCAGGATCTGACCAGTCCCGACCCCGAAATCCGTGCCCGGGGGGAGGCCTTTCTGATGGAGGCCGTGGACACCTGTGCCCGCATCGGCGGTTTCATGGTCAGCGGCATCACCTATTCCGCCTTCCAGAAATATCTGGCGCCCTGCACCGCCGAGGGCCGCGCCACGTCGGTCGAAGCGATCCGGCGGGTGGCGGAGCGGGCGCAGCCGCATGGAATAGAGATCGGTCTGGAAGTGGTGAACCGCTATGAAACCAACCTTCTGAATACCGCCGAACAGGCGCTGGCCTTTTGCCGGGATACCGGGATGGAGAATGTGAAGATCCACCTCGACAGCTATCACATGAATATCGAGGAAACCGATATCGGCCGGGCCATCCGCAATGCGGGTGACCGGATCGGGTTCTTTCATATCGGGGATTCCAATCGGGGCTACCTTGGCGCCGGGAACATCGACTTCAACCCCTATTTCCGCGCGCTGTGCGAGGCGGGTTATGCCGGGCCGGTCTCGTTTGAAAGCTTCTCATCCACGATGATCGACCAGCCGCTGCTGGGGATCCTCGCGATCTGGCGTGACACCTGGGAAGACGGTCAGGATCTGGCCGAACATTCATTCGAGGTAATGCGGGCTCTGGTGAAGTCGGGGGACGAGGCGCACCGCCGCGCGCTTGGCTGAACTTCACCGTGCCGGGTGCCCTGGCGCCCGGCCAATCGGGAAAAGGAACATCCGATGGGACGACTGGACGGAAAGGTGGCGCTGATCACCGGCGCAGGATCGGGCGTGGGCCGGGCCGCCGCCGCGATCTTCGCCCGCGAGGGCGCCCGCGTGACAGGCGTGTCGCGCACCGCCGCCGCGCTGGAGGAGACAGGCGCGCTCCTGCGGCAGAACGGCCACGACTTTGGCCATAGCGCGCAGGATATCAGCCTCGCGCCGGGCGCCGAGGCGGCGATGGCCGCAGTTCTGGCACAGCATGGCCGCATCGACATCCTGCTGAATGCTGCAGGCGTCGGCTATAGCTGGCAGCGCCAGTCGCCGGGGTCGATGGAGGATGTGGCCGCCACCGACCCCGCGAAATGGGACGAGGTCATGCGGATCAACCTGACCTCCTGCTATCTGATGTCGCGGCTGGCGGTACAGCAGATGCGGCGGCAGGGCGGCGGCGGGGCGCTGGTCCATGTGGCCAGCGTATCAGGGTTTCGCGGATTGCCGCGCGCACATGCCTATTGCGCCGCCAAAGCCGGGATGATCAACCTGTCCAATGCCATGAGCTGCGCCTATGTCGCGGAAGGCATCCGGTCCAATGTAGTGGCTCCGGGCTATATCGCGACCGGGATGGTGGAATCGCTGCTTGAGGGTTTTGACGACCCGGCGCAGGCGCGGCAGATGTCCCCCATGCAGCGGCCCGGCCGCCCCGAAGAGATCGCGGCGGGATGCCTGTTCCTTGCCTCTGACGAGGCCAGCTATTGCAGCGGATCGGTGCTGGTGATCGACGGCGGCATGACGGCCATGCAGGGCTAGCGGCGCGGCGCGCAGGCAGGTTTGCGGGCGACCCTGCGGCAAGTGCTCGTTTTGGGGCCACGATGGGTGGTTTCAACCGGGCGAAGCCGGTAAGGTCCGGCACAGCGGGCGGAACGGCCCGCCCTGCCGAAGGATACCCCATGAAATCCGAACATGTCGCGCTTGCCAAAGCCTCGATCCTGCTCGCCTCGGCGCCCGAACCTGTCGTGCAATCGGTGCTGGAGGAAGCACGGATACGCCAGTTCCCGCGCGGCGGCACGATCTTCCTGCAAGGCGAACGCGCCAGCGCGATCTATATTGTGGCCGAAGGCTGGATCAAGCTCTACCGCATCGCGCCAAATGGCGCCGAGGCGGTGGTGGGCGTGTTCACCAATGGCGAATCCTTCGGCGAGGCGGTGGCCTTTCGCAGTGACACCTATCCGGTCGCGGCGGAGGCGGTCACCGACTGCACGCTGATCCGCATCGAGGCCGACAGCTTTTTGCGCCAGATCCGCAACAACCCGGAAGTCGCCATCTCGATCCTGTCGGCGACCTTTACCCATCTGCACAGCCTTGTGGCGCAGGTCGAACAGCTCAAGGCCCGGACCGGCGCGCAGCGGGTGGCAGAATTCCTGCTGGAGCTTGCACCCTGCCCGGCCGGCGCCTGCGAGGTGACGCTGCCCTATGACAAGGTGCTGATCGCCGGGCGGCTTGGGATGAAACCGGAAAGCCTGAGCCGGGCCTTTGCACGGCTGAAGGAACAGGGCGTCACCATCCGGCAGAATATTGCCCGGATCGAGGATCTGGAAACGCTGCGCAACTATACCGAGGAAGACCCCGCAATGGCCTGGTCGCGCTGATCCCGTCAGGGAATCGCAACCGCGAGGCCGGTCAGGGCCAGCATGAACAGCGCAAGCCCCAGTGCGAATCCCCGCGCGATGTTCTGAGCCTGCGCAAGATGCAGATAGCGGTTCAGGATCAGTTCCGCCTTGGCCCAGGCAAGCGCAAGCACCACCAGTGCCAGCCAGCGCCCGGAAAGGCCAATCGCGGCAACAGCGGTGGAGGTGGCGGTGAGGGCGATCAGCCAGGCCCAGGCACGGGTGACGCTCATATCAGGTAAACCACCGGAAACAGCAGCACCCAGACCAGATCGACCATATGCCAGAAGGCCGCCCCCGCCTCAACGGCGCGGGGGGTGGCCAGCCAGCCAACCAGACCCAGCAGCACGATCCCTGCCAGCACATGCGCCGCGTGAAAGCCGGTCAGCAGCATGTGGAAGGTGTAGAACGCATGGCTGTCAAAGGTCAGACCGGCGGCCCAGAGATCGGCATACTCCTGCGCCTTCAGAAACAGGAACACGCCACCCAGCAGTGCCGCCCCGGCCAGCAGCGCCCGCAACCGGGTACGCCGCCCTGCCCGCGCCGCCTCCAGCGCCAGTGCGGCCAGCCAGCCGGAGGTCACCAGAACCAGCGTGTTGATCCCGGCCCCGGTGCGGTGCAGATGCGTCTGCGCCTCGGCAAAGCCTGCCGGATCGGTCAGCCGCACCGCAAGAAACCCCATCAGCCCGGCGCCGAACACCGCGAGTTCCGACAGGATCAGCACCCACATCATCAGATCGCCGGGCAGATCGTCCAGCACGGATGCCTGCGGCGTGGTCATGCCGTCACCAGTTGCCGATAGAGCGCGGGCAGCGCACGGGTCAGCTTTTCGGGATCGGCGATCACCGCATAGGCCCCCGCGCCGAAGATGCGCGGAAACCAGTCCTTGCCGTCGCGGTCCACCGTGATGCCAAAGACGGAATGCCCGGCGCGACGCGCCTCCTGCACCGCTTTGCGGCTGTCCTCGATACCGTGACGACCCTCGTAATGGTCCAAGTCGTTGGGCTTGCCATCGGTCAGCACCAAGAGAAGCCGCCGCTTGCGCGTCTCGCGCGTCAGCCCGGCCGAGACATGGCGGATGGCCGCGCCCAGCCGGGTGTAATGGCCGGGCCGCAGCCCGGCGATGCGCTGTTCGGTGCCGGCCGACATCGGCTCGGAGAAACCCTTGACCTCCTGCACGAAGACCCGCTGGCGGCGGAGCGAGGAAAAGGCGTGGATGGCGAAACGGTCGCCGCAGGCATCGAGCCCCCAGGCCAGCGCCGCCAGTGCTTCGCGTTCGATGTCGATGACGCTGCGCCCGTCATGGCCGTGCCCCGGCAGCGCGCTTTCGGTGCTGCGCGAGACATCCAGCAGGATCGACACCGCGAGATCGCGGCGTTCGGCTCTTGTCTGGCGCCAGACCCGGTCTGTCCCTTCGCCGGTTGCCAGAAAATCGACCCACGCGCGCACCGCCCGTTCGGTGTCAAGCACATCGCCCTCCGGGTGGCCAGCCGTCGAGACGAAGCCGGGACGCAGGGCCTCGAACTGGCGGCGGACGGCGCGAATGCGGGCGGCGGCGCGCGGATCGTCCCGAAACGCAGGTATTGCCGGGCTTTCCTCGGCCCGTGACTGCAACACCCGGACATGCGCGGGCAGATAGACCCCGCCGCGCACATCCCATTCGGGATAGGTGGTAACGCCCGACAGCGCCTCGCGGTCCACATCCTCGGGCGCAAGGTCGAGATGCAGTTTCAGCCGCGTGGCCGGGGCTTTGGAAATCTGGGCCAGACCGATCTCTTCCTGATCGTCGGCGGCCTTGCCGGCGGTATCCTCGTCGTCGTCCTCGATCCGGCGGTTGAGGTTGAGGAACTCGGTCATCGACAGGATCGCCTCGAACTTGTGGAGGATGAAACTGTCCTTGCGATCCGCCTGATCGGCCTTGCGGCGGCGGGCGCGGCGGGCGGTCTTTTCCTCGGTCAGCTCGGGCGTACCCTCGGTCGCGCGGGTTTCGACAGCAGTGGCCTCGGACCGCGACAGCGCCCGCAGATCGGGCCAGAGCGGCACCGGCCGGAACGGGCGATAGCCGCGCGAGGCACGGGCGGGCAGCGGCGGCAGATCAAGCGTCGCGCCAAGCGCCGCGCGGATGCGCGCCTCCACCGCCGCCTCGGCGGGCGGCAGGGCGGGCGTGCGGCGCAGCGCCAATACGGCGGCGCACAGATCGCGGTGCAGCGGGCGGAAGCCCGGCGCATTGGCCAGCGCGGTTTCGGTCATCTGCCGCGCCAGATCCAGCGCCGCCAGATCGGCCAGCAGCGGGTCAGCCTCGACCTGCGGCGCGCGGTCTTGCAGCGCCACCGCCACCGCCGCGAGCCACAGGTAAAGCGCTGCATTGGCCTCGGCCGCCGGAAAGATGGCAAGCGACTCGGGCAGGCGCAACGTGGCGCCGTCAAAACTGGCGCGGGGAATTTCGTCGCGCCATGTGCCCAGCCTTCGCAGCAGGCTCAGCCGGTGCGCGCTGGTTTCCGCCGCCACCGGCTTGATCTCGACGGCGCCATCCCCGCCGAGGCCGCGAAACAGGACTGCCAGCCGCCTGCCCACCTGTGACAGCGGGACACGGGCTCCATCGTGGACGGGATCAGCGTCCAGTCGGCTGGCAAAGGCGTGCCACAGTTTCCCGACGGTTTCTTCGGGTTCCCATGGCTCGAACTCGATCCGTGACATGGCCTGCCTCACCCGAATACGGCCGTCACGAGATCGCGGAGCCCGGCCTTCACATCCGGGTCATCGGTCAGCGGTTCAATCATCGCCGCGCGGATCGCGGCCTCGGTCGCCATGCCGCCGGCGATCAGCGAGGCGCAATAGATTACCAGCCGGGTGGAAACCCCTTCCTCCAGATCCTGCCCCTTCATGGCGCGCAGCTTGCCCGCCAGCCGTACCAGCGGCGCCACCCGATCCTCGGGCAGGCCGCTTTCACGGGCGACCACCGGGATTTCGTGTTCCGGTCGCGGGAAGCCAAATTCCAGCGCGACGAACCGCTGCCGGGTCGAGGGTTTCAGCGTCTTGAGGATATTCTGGTAACCGGGGTTGTAGCTGGCGACCAGCAGGAAGTCGGGATGTGCCTCCAGCTCTTCGCCGGTGCGGTCGATCGGCAGGATGCGGCGATCATCGGTCAGCGGGTGCAGCACCACCGTCACGTCCTTGCGCGCCTCCACCACCTCGTCCAGATAGCAAATCGCGCCCTCACGCACCGCGCGGGTCAGCGGCCCGTCCACCCAGACCGTCTCGCCGCCCTTCAGCAGCCAGCGCCCGATCAGGTCCGAGGCTGACAGATCGTCATGGCAGGCGACCGTATAAAGCGGGCGGCCCAGACGATGCGCCATGGCGGCGACAAACCGGGTCTTGCCACAGCCCGTCGGCCCTTTCAGCAGGACGGGCAGGCGCCGCGCGGCGGCGGCGGCGAAGGTCTCGCATTCCACGCCCTGCGGCTGGTAGAAAGGGGCGTTCGCCGCCCCTTCCGTGATATGGGATCCATCCATCTGCATCACTCCGCCGGCTGGCTTGCGCCGCGTTCGATGATCTCGCGCCGGGGCACGAGCACGGCATAGATGAACAGCACCGCCCCCAGCACCACCGCGACACCCGAGCCGAAGCGCATGGCATAGAACAGCCAGAGCTGGTCCTGCACATCCATGTAGCCCTCGCCGTTCACCCGTTGCAGGTGGGTCTGGATCGTACCCGCGAAGGTCAGCGTGAAGGTCATGAACACCACACCGCCCGACATCAGCCAGAAGCTGACCATGTTCAGCACCTGATTATACGGGTCGCGGCCCAGCAGATGCGGCAGCGCATAGGTGATGATCGCCAGATTGAGGCAGACATAGGCACCGTAGAAGGCCAGGTGGCCGTGCGCGGCGGTGATCTGCGTGCCGTGGCTGTAATAATTCACCCCGTGCAGCGTGTGCAGGAAGCCCCAGACCCCGGCCCCGAAGAAGGCGAGCGTGGCGCAGCCAAGGCTCCACAGCAGGGCGGCCTTGTTCGGATGGTCGCGGCGGCCCTTCCAGACCATGACGAAGGCGAAGGACATCATGGCGAAGAACGGCGCCACCTCGAAGCTGGAGAAGATCGAACCGATCCACTGCCAGTAACCCGGCGTCCCGATCCAGTAATAGTGGTGTCCGGTGCCAAGAATGCCCGAGAACAGCGCAAGGGCGGCGATGACGTAAAGCCACTTCTCGACGACCTCGCGGTCCACCCCCGTCAGCTTCAGCATCAGGAAGGCGAGGATCGAGGCCATCACCAGTTCCCAGGTGCCTTCGACCCACAGATGGACGATGTACCACCAGTACATCTTGTCCAGCGCGAGGTTATCGGGGTTCACGAAGGCGAACAGGAACAGCAGCGCCAGCCCCCACAGCCCCAGAAGCAGGATATTGGTGATCGCGGTCTTGCGTCCGGCCAGCACGGTCATCGAGATGTTGTAAAGGAAGATCAGCGCCGCGACGACGATGCCCACCTTCACCCAGCGCGGCTGTTCGATGAACTCGCGGCCCTCGTTCCCCAGAAGCCAGTTGCCGTCAAACAGGTTGAACAGATAGGTGACGACCACCCCCGCCGTCCCGATGACGAAGATCGCAAGCTGAACCCAGGCGAGCTTGGGCGAGTGGATCTCACGTTCCGCCTCTTCCGGGATCAGGTAATAGGCGGCACCGAAGAAGCCCAGCAGCAGCCAGACGATCAGGCTGTTGGTGTGCAGCATCCGGCCCACGTTGAAGGGCAGGATTTCCGACAGGAAATTGGGCGAGATGTAGATCCAGCCCAGCACCAGCCCCATGGTCACCTGCACGGCGAACAGCGCCATGGCGACAACGAAATAGGCCAGCGCGATCTTTTGCGTTTGGTATTTCATGGCAGTCTCTCCTCAGCCCGCATCATTCGGCGGCCAGTCCTGCGCGCGGATCGTATTGGTCCACAGCAGGAAGTCGGCGATCTGGCGGTATTCCTCGTCGGTCAGCCCGAAGTTGGGCATCTGGCGGCGGCCCTCGATGCCGGTTGGCATGGCATCCATCCAGCCTTTCAGCGCGGTGAATGCGCCTTCGTGGTCGCCGGGTTCGATGCCCCAGCGCGTCATCACATTGGCCAGTTCCGGGGCGAAATAGGCGCCTTCGCCCAGAAGGGTGTGGCAGTTGATGCAGGCATGCTTTTCCCAAAGCAGTTTGCCCTGCGCCACGCTTTCGGTCAGCGTTGCCTTGTCGGTCGAGGTCTTGGTTATGTAGAAGTGCGAATGGGCCGTCAGACCCACGAAGATGAGGATGAAGAACAGTGACCCGCCGTAAAAGATATTGCGGGCCATGCTCTTGGTCATGACTTCGCGCATGGCGAGGTGTCCTTCCCTGAGCGGTTGCAGTCACCCTTCTGTGAAGAAGGCGCCCGAGTCCGGCCTTAACAAAAGTCAACCCGGCGATATGACATTCACGCCAGAAGCGCGATTTCGGCGCCGGGACATACGGCCAGCGTGCGGGTGATGGAGGCGCGGTCCATCAGGCAGAAGGCGGTCGACAGCGCATCGGCCAGCGCCGCATGCGGGGCAGTGACACTGACGGTCTGCCAGCGCGGCCTGAGCGGTGCGCGGGGTCCGACGATATGCGGCTGCCCCGCCCCGATCAGCGTGCCGCGCGGCGAAGAGGTGGCCATGGCGCCACCGCGCAGCGCAAATTCGCGCAGCGCCTGCCCTTCCGGCCCTGCAATGGTCACGCGCCAGGGGGTGCGGTCGGCGCGTGGGCCGGTGATGGCAATTTCGCCCATGTCGATCAGCGCATGGCCATAACCTTCGGACCGCAACAGCGCCGCAATGTGGTCGGCGGCCCAGCCCTGCGCAATGCCGTTCAGCGTCAGTGCCTGACCGGGGGCCAGCCGGATTTCACGCGCGTCGATCTGCACGCGACACAGCCCGATGGCAGCGCGGGCAGCCTGTTGGTCGCCGCCTGTCGCCAGAGCCTGCCACAACGGCTGCACCGTGGGATCGAAGGCGCCGCCGGTCAGATCATGCACCTGCCGCGCCAGCGCCAGCACCTCCAGCAGCGCAGGCGGCGGTCCGGCCAGACGGCCATCGCGGTTCAGCCGGGTCAGCGCGGAGTCGCGGTGCAGGCTGAAGACCTGTTCCATTCGCTCGATTTCGGTCACCAGCCGGTCGAAGGTCAGGCTGGCGCGGGCGGGATCGGCTCCTTCCAGCCGCATCGAGACGGCAGCGCCGAAGCCGCGGCCCTCCCAGACGGCAGCCTGCGCACCGCGCGGCGTGGCCAGAGCGGCGGCGGCGATGCTCAGGAACCGGCGGCGGTTCATCGTGGCGACCCGACCGGGGCGCGCGGCAGGCGCGGTTGCCACCAGACCAGCCAGAACTCTGCCAGATACAGGGTGAAGGCCATGACCCACAGCACACCGGACGTCAGCACCGCCGGTTCATAGACCTGCGGAAAGGCCGAACCGATCCAGCGCAGAGCGGCGGCGAACGGCAGCAGCGCATAGGCCAGCACCACGCCGCGCGGCGCGACGAGGGCGCGCCCGCTGTGGCCAAGGCTCGCGCGCGACATGATGGCCAGTGTCATGCCGCCGACACCGCCGATAGCCAGCAGATGCAGCGCCGCGATCTCGGACCCGAAGCCCAGACCTGCCAGCCCCAGCAGCACAAGGCCAAACGCATTCAGCGCATATGACAGATGCATGGTCCAGAGGATCGGCCGTCGCCAGGTCCAGCCCCCCCGCCACAGCGCGACCCGGCTCAGAGCCAACGCCCCGGCCAGCAGCGCCACCGCGCCGGTGAGCGTCTCGGGCAGACCGACCAGACATGCCACCGGTACCGCGATGGCCGCAGTGACCGAACCCGCCGCCAGTGGGCGCGGGTTGACGGGCAGGCGATCCTCGCGCCCCGAAGCCACCATGGCATTGCGGGTAAAGCCCGGCGTCACCCGCCCGCCCATGACAACGATCATCCCGGCCAACACCAGCAGCCCGCCGCGCAGCCCCTGCCCGGCGGTGCCGGTCAGCCCCATCCAGTCCAGATGCACCAGCAAGTTCGACAGCCAGAACAGTGCCAGCATCGCCACGAACAGCAGTTGCGGACCGCGCGGGCGGCGCAGAAGCTGGCTCAGCAACTGAACAGCAAGCAGCGGCGCGAAGGCCAGATCCGCCACCGCCACCATCGCGGGCGGCAGGTTGCCCGAGGCCCACAGCGCCAGCCGCCCCGCCAGCCAGACCGCCGCCGCCAGCGCGATGAAGCGGTGCGCCGCGCCCTTACCGCCGGTCCAGTTCGGCACGGCGGTCAGGAAGAACCCGGCCAGCGCCGCGCCGCCATAGCCAAAGATCATCTCGTGCGCATGCCAGTGCTGCGGCGCCATGGCGACCGGCAGATCGGCCAGCCCGCCCGTTGCATGAATCGCCAGCCAGCCGGTCCAGATGACCATGGCCAGCACGGCGAACAGCCCGGCGGACAGGAAAAAGACCCGGAAGCCTTCGTAGAACAGGCGTTTCACGGCACTCATGGTGTGGCTCCTTCCGTGGCACGGGCACGGCGTTTCAGCACCGGGCATTGCGTGCCGTCGTTCATGATGACCTGACAGCGCAGGCACAGGACACATTCATTGGGGTTGATGCGGCCGATGGCGTCGATGGCGCCGACGGTGCATTTCGTCTCGCACATCCGGCATTCGCGGCCGCATTGCGGGCGGCGCTTCAGCCAGTCGAAGATCTTCAGCTTGGCCGGGATCGCCAGCCCCGCACCCAAGGGGCACAGATAGCGGCAGTAGAAGCGTTCGATGAACAGCCCCACCCCCAGAATCGTCGCGACGAACAGCAGGAACGGCCAGGTCCGCAGGAAGCGCAGCGAGATCGCGGTCTTGAACGGCTCGGCCTCGGCCAGCAGCAGCGCGTCATGCATGGAATAGAAGGACAGCGCGAGGATGGAGACGAACAGCGTGTATTTGATGACCCAAAGCCGTTCGTGCAGCGCCTGCGGCACCGCGATCTGCTTCACACCCAGCCGCTGCGCCAGCGTATTGGTCAGCTCCTGCAAGGCGCCGAAGGGGCAAAGCCAGCCGCAATAGACCCCGCGCCCCCAGAACAGCATCCCCAGCGCGACAAAGGACCAGAGGATGAAGATGACCGGCTCGATCAGGAAGGTCTCCCACCGGAAGCCGGTCAGCAGGGAATGAACGAAGGCCACCACCTGCACAACGGAAAGCTGGCCGTTCAGCCCCATGCCAAGAACCAGAAAGGTGGCAGCCAGAAAGCCGATGCGCCCTGCCCGCCAAAGGCCCGGGCGTCGGGTGATCCATTCCTGCGCGAACAGGATCACGGTTAGCACCAGAAGCATCAGCACCACGATTGCCGCCTGCATCCGCTTGGCCTGCCAGATGCTGCGCCAGAGCGGCTCGGGTGTCGGCGCTTGCAGGATGAAAGCGGCTGGAAGCGCCACCGGCAGGCTGGCCGTCAGCGCCACCTCGCCCCCCGTCGCGGTCGGGCGGCTGGCGCGGACCTCCAGCGTGAAGGGGCGGGTCGGGTCGATGGCGGCGGGCAGGGCGAACAGGCTGATCTCCTTCATCGCGGGGGCATCCTTCAACGTCAGCCGCTTGATCATTCGATAGCCGTCCGCGCCGGGCTGCCAGCGGGTTTCCCCCTGAACCACGGTCAGCCGGTCGAACCTGCCCGTGCGTTTCCAGTCGGTGCCGCGATGCGATTGCAGCCCTGCGGACATGACCAGAAGCGCCGCCTCGCCCGGCCCCAGCGCGCCCAGGGCGCGGGTGAATTCCTGTTGGCCCAGCAGGTTCTGGCCGATGGCGGGCGGGTCGATCACCCCGGCCCAAAGATGCAGGAAATCGCCGGGACCGGGCGGGACCGGCACCCTGGCACCGGCCAGCGCCACCGCCGCCTCGGTCATGCCGATACGCGTTTCGCTCACCGCGCCGGAGGTCAAAAGCTGCCGCCAATCCGCCGGGGCGAAACTCAGCCGGTCGATGGCGCCGCCCGCAATGACGCCGCGCCCCACCGCAAGGGTGCGCGCGGTGCGCAGGATGCCGTCGCGGATAACCCCGGTGGAAACCGTGGCGCGGCTGATGATATCCGGCGCTTCGGGCGCTACCGGCGCGGCCAGATCGAGCCCGGCGAAGCCGCTGACATATCGGGCGATGTCGGCATCCGAAATCCCCAGCGTCAGTACGGGTTCGTCATGCCTGACCAGCCGCGCACCGAGGATCACCCCCTTGGGTGACAGCGCAACCCGCACATCCAGCGGCCGCCCGGAATAGCCCACCGACCCCGCAATTTCCGATGTGGAACCAAGATGCGCCAGCAGCATGTCGCCTGCATAGACCTCCCATCCCGGCACGCCCTCGTCGATCCGGCGCAGGATGAGCGGGCCGGTCACGCCGGTGAGGGCTGCAGCCTCGTCCGGCGTCGGCGCGTCTTCCGCACGGGCCAGACCCGCGCAGAACAGAACAAGCAGGGCAAGAAGGATCTGTCGCATGGCGGTCCCGTCCGGGGCATCCTCCGGTTCGTCCCGCACCCTGCCTGCGCGGGAACGTCGCGGCCTTAACCAAAGTCAAAGCCTCCGGCCGCCGATCACGGGAATGTGTGCCCAGCCTCACCAGCTGAACGGAGAGATTCCCATGACCCGCCGAGCCACCCGAGCCAGGACGCTTCTGTGGACCAGTGCCGCCCTCGCCCTCGGGCTGATGGTTGCCCCCGCCCAGGCGCAGGACAAGCCAAAGGAGCATGCAGACGGACCTGCCGCCGCCTATGAACCCTCGATGACCACCCTCGGCCAGCTCAAGGTCGAGATCCCGGGCCGCAAGCCCGATGATCCCGTGATGACGCAGGAGGAGTTCCAGAAAGCGACACAGATCTATTTCGAACGTTGCGCAGGCTGCCATGGCGTGCTGCGCAAGGGGGCGACCGGCAAGCCGCTGACCACCGATATCACGCGCGAAAACGGCTACGACTATCTGCACAGCTTCATCACCTACGGCTCGCCCGCCGGGATGCCGAACTGGGGCACCTCGGGCGAACTCAGCGAGGCGGATGTTGACCTGATGGCCCGTTACCTTCTGCTGGAACCGCCCGCCCCGCCGGAATGGGGCATGCCGGAGATGAAGGGGAGCTGGCAGGTGCTGGTGAAGCCCGAGGACCGGCCAAAGCAGAAGGAAAACGACATCGACATCGAGAACCTGATGTCGGTCACGCTGCGCGATGCGGGCCAGATCGCGCTGATCGACGGCGGCACCTACGATATCCGCGCGGTGATCGACACTGGCTATGCCGTGCATATCAGCCGCATCTCGGCCTCGGGGCGGTATCTGTTCGTGATCGGTCGCGACGGTCTGGTCAACATGATTGACCTCTGGATGAAGGAACCGGCCTCTGTTGCACAGATCAAGATCGGCATCGAGGCGCGATCGGTCGAGACCTCAAAATTCGAGGGCTGGGAAGACAAGCTGGCCATCGCCGGCGCCTACTGGCCGCCGCAATATGTGATCATGGATGGCGAAACACTGGAGCCGCTGAAGATCGTCTCTACCCGCGGCAATATCTATGACGAGCAGGTCTATCACCCCGAACCCCGCGTCGCATCGATTCTGGCCAGCCATTACAAGCCGGAATTCATCGTGAACGTGAAAGAGACGGGCAAGATCCTGTTCGTCGATTACACCGACCTCAAGAACCTCAAGACGGTGGAGATCGAGGCAGAACGCTTCCTGCACGATGGCGGGTTTGACAGCACGCATCGCTATTTCCTCGTGGCGGCCAACCAGCGCGGCAAGATCGCGGTGGTGGACACCAAGGAAGACAAGCTGACCGCGCTGATCGAAACCGGCGGTCAGACCCCGCACCCGGGGCGCGGCGCGAACTTCACCCACCCGGTCTATGGGCCGGTCTGGGCGACCTCGCACCTGGGGGATGAAAGCGTGGCGCTGATCGGCACCGACCCGGAGGGCCATCCCGATCAGGCCTGGAAGATCGTCGACAACTTCTTCGCACTTGGCGGCGGCTCGCTGTTCATCAAGACCCATCCGAACAGCACGCATCTTTATGTCGATGCGCCGCTGAACCCGGATGCCGAAGTGTCAGCCAATGTGGCGGTGTTCGACATCCCCGCCATGGGGGGCGATCCGGCGGTGGACCCGGAGTTCAGGACCCTGCCGATCGGCGAATGGGCCGGCATCGCAGATGGACAGCCGCGTGTGGTGCAGCCGGAGTTCAACAAGGAAGGCACCGAGGTCTGGTTCAGCGTCTGGAACGCGAAGGACAAGGAAAGCGCGATTGTCGTCGTCGATGACAAGACGCTGGAGCTGAAGCAGGTCATCAAGGATCCGCGTCTGATCACTCCCACGGGCAAGTTCAATGTGCTGAACACGCAGAAGGACATTTACTGATCCTTTCGCGTGTTCACGCCCCGCGGCTCCCCAGGCCGCGGGGCACCCGGAGGGGCGCATCTGCGCCCTTCTGTTCCTGTCACAGCCAGTCGGGACCGACAGCCATGAAAGACCTTGCCTCCTCACAGCCCGGCGGAATCGTGCATCTTGTCGGCGCCGGTCCGGGCGACCCGGAGCTTCTGACGCTGCGCGCGCTGCGCCTGATCCGCGAGGCCGACGTGGTGGTGCATGACCGTCTGGTCAGCCCCGAGATCATGGCGCTGGTGCCGCCCGGCACGCGGCGCATCGACGTGGGCAAGCTGCCAAAACATCATCGCCTGTCACAGGAAGGTATCAATGCCCTGCTGGTCGATCTGGCTGCGCAAGGGCTGTGCGTGGTGCGGCTGAAAGGGGGCGACCCGCTGATTTTCGGGCGCGGCAGCGAGGAGGCGGCGGCAATCCGCGCTGCCGGACAGCGCTGCACCCATGTGCCCGGCATCACCTCGGCGCAAGGGGCAGCCGCCGCGACCGGCGTGCCACTGACGCACCGGGGGCTTGCCACCGGCGTGCGCTATGTCACCGGCCACCGCGCGAGGGATGTCGCGCTGGATCTGGACTGGGCCTCGCTCGCCAGTCCAGAGACCACGCTGGTGGTCTATATGGGCGCCACGACCATGGCCGAGATTTCGGCGCGACTGGTGGCACAGGGACTGCCTGCCGATCTGCCGGTGCTGGCCATTGCCGCCGCGACCACGCCCCGCGAACGGCGGGTGCTGTCTACCCTTGCCGACATCGCAACCGCCGTCGCGGACGCCGAGCCGGGCGTGCCGCTGCTGTTCATCATCGGCCGCGTCGTCTCGCTCTACGCGCCGCTGCCCGGTGCCGCGCTTCAGGTGGCCCATGCCTAGGCTCGTCCTGCTCCTTCTGGTCCTGCCCGGCATGACGATGGCAGAGATCACGCCGGAACAGACCATGCGGCTGGAGCAAATGGTCACGCAGGATTGCGGATCATGCCACGGGCTGACGCTGAAAGGCGGGCTTGGCCGCGCATTGACGACAGAGGCGCTGGCCGGGGCCGATCCGGCCACGCTGGCCACCATAATCCTCGACGGCGTGCCCGGCACCGCCATGCCGCCCTGGCGCCCGCTGCTGACCGAGGAAGAGGCGCGCTGGATCGCCGACTATCTGACCACGAAGGACCAAAGATGAAACGCGCGCTTGCCCTTGCCCTGCTGACCCTTCTGCCGCTGCCCGCGCTGGCGCAGGCGACCGGCGACCTTGGCCTTGTGGTCGAACGCGCCAGCGGCAGCCTGCTGCTGGTGGATCGGTCCGACCGCGCGGCGTTGACGCGGATCGAGGGCTTGGGCGATCTCTCGCATGCCTCGCTGACCTACAGCCCCGACGAACGCTTCGCCTATGTTTTCGGCCGCGACGGCGGGTTGACCAAGGTCGATCTGATCGACCGCAAAGTGGTGGCGCGCACCATGCAGGCCGGAAACTCCATCGGCGGCGCCATTTCCGACGACGGCAGGCTGGTCGCGGTGTCGAATTACGAACCCGGCGGGGTGAAGGTGTTTGACGCCGAAACCTTGGCGCCTGTGGCCGACATCCCGTCCGCCGGCAAGACCATTGGTCTGGTCGACCTGCCCGGCCGCCGCTTCGCCTGGGCGGTCTGGGACACCGGCGAGGTGTTCATGGGCGATTTCTCGGGTGCCGCGCCGGTGGTGACCTCGCTGGGCATCGCCGGGGTCAACCCGTTCGACGCGGTGCTGACGGCAGATGCGCATACCTATCTGGTGGGCCTCTTCGGTGAAAAGGGCGTCATGTCCTATGACCTGTGGTCGCCGGAAACCCCGCCGCAGAAGTTCCTGACCGATTACGGCAAGACCGGTGCGGACATGCCGGTCTACAAGATGCCGCATCTGCAAGGCTGGGCCTTCACGGAAGGCCAGTTCGCCCTGCCCGCCGTTGGGCGGCACGAGGTTTTGTGGGTGGACAGCGAAACCCATGCCGACCGGGGCGCGACCCCTGTGCATGGCCAGCCGGTGTTCATCATCGCGCAACCGGCCTCGCCCTATGTCTGGGTGAACTTCGCAACACCCCTGAACGATACCGTGCAGGTGATCGACAGCCGCGACCACAAGGTCGTCGCCACGCTGACCCCCGGCAAGGCCGTGCTGCATATGGAATTCGCGCCACGCGGCGCCGAGGTCTGGATCAGCGCGCGGGATGACGACAAGGTGCTGATCTACGATACCCATACCCGTGAAAAACTGGCCGAGATCGCGGCCAAGGCACCCTCGGGCATCTTCTTCACTGCGCGTGCGCATCGGCCGGGGTTGTAACCATGGATGATCTGGACCTGCGCCTGCTGGACGAGTTTCAACGGGACCTGCCGCTTTGCCCGCAGCCCTTTGCGGTGATCGGCGCGGCCCTTCGCCTGACCGAAAGTGCGGTAGTCGACCGGCTGATCCGGTTGCGGGCCAACGGACAGGTGGCACGGGTCGGCGCCACGGTGCGCCCCAACACGGCAGGGGCCTCGACCCTTGCCGCCATGGCGGTGCCGGAGGATCAGATCGAGGACATCGCGGCCCTGGTCGGAGCAGAGCCGGGGGTGAATCATTCCTATCTGCGCGAGGCCGACTGGAACCTCTGGTTCGTCGCCACCGCCGCCGACCGGGATGACCTTGGGGCACTTCTGGACAGGCTTCGCATCGCATCAGGGCTGCAATTGCTCGACCTGCGGCTGGTGCGGCCCTTCAACATCGACCTTGGGTTCCGGCTGACCGGCGGCTTGTGCGCCATGCCTTCGGACCGCCCTCCCCTGCCCTATCAACTCCATCCCGGCGACGGTGCCCTGCTGCATGAACTGTCTGCGGGGCTGGCCCTGACCCCGCGCCCCTTCGCCGCACTGGCCGAGACGCTTGGCCGCGACGAAAGCGCGGTGATCGCCCGTATCGCCGTACTGCTGGCCGCCGGGATCATCACCCGGCTGGGCGTGATCGTGCGCCATCGCGCATTGGGGTTCACCGCCAATGCGATGGTGGTCTGGGATGCCGCGCCCGAACAGGCAGAGGCTGCGGGGCGCGCCCTCGCCGCCCATCCCGGCGTGACACTGGCCTATGAGCGCCAGCCGGTGCCCGGCCTCTGGCCATGGCGGCTTTATTCCATGATCCACGCCCGCAGCCGGTCCGAGGCGCTTGTGGTACTGGAGACCGCAACCCGCCTGCCCGCCTTGCAGGGCATGGCCTATCGCGTGCTGTTTTCGACCCGCTGTTTCAAACAGACCGGCGCCCGGCTGCGGAGGGCGGCGTGATGCGCCGCACCCTTCCCCCCGACGCGCTGGACACCACCGACCGGCTGCTGATCAACCGGCTTCAGGACGGGGTGGAGATCACCACCGCCCCGTTCGCCGCACTGGCCACGGCAACTGGTCTGACCGAAGAGGCCCTGCTGGCCCGCATCGCGCGCCTGCGCGAGATCGGCGCCATCACCCGCTTCGGCCCTTTTCTCGATGCGGCAGCCATGGGCGGGGCCTTCTGCCTGTGTGCCATGGCCGTGCCCGAGGACCGTTTCGAGGCGGTCATGACTTTGGTCAATGCCCATCCCGAGGTCGCGCATAATTATGAACGCCAGCACCGGCTGAACATGTGGTTCGTTCTGGCCTGCGAAAGGCCCGAAGGCATCGCATCGACCGCCGCCGGTATCGCGGCGGAAACCGGGCTGACCGTGCATCTTTTTCCGAAGATGCAGGAATTCTTCATCGGCTTCCGGGTAGAGGCATGAATATCGACGCCACCGACCGCCGCATCCTTCAGGCCACCGCTGGCGGCCTGCCGCTGACGCCGCATCCTTTCGCAGAAATCGCCCGCTGGCTCGATCTGACCGAGGCCGAGGTGATGGACCGCATGACCCGGATGCAGACCCAGGGCGTGATCCGCCGCATCGCGCTGGCGCCCAACCATTACGCGCTTGGCATGGTGGCGAATGGCATGAGCGTCTGGGACGTAGCCGACGACCGCGCGGCCGGGCTTGGCGCCAAAGTCGGCGCCCTGCCCTTCGTCAGCCATTGCTACCTGCGCCCGCGCAGCCTGCCCGACTGGCCCTATAACCTCTTTGCCATGATCCACGGCACCAGCCGCCCCGAGGTCGAGGCGAAACGCGGGCAGATCGCCCGCCTCCTCGGCCCGGCGTGCCGGGCGCAGGATATTCTCTATTCCACCCGCATCCTGAAAAAGACCGGGATGCGCCTTGCCGATGGGGGCTGAGCCATGTTCCGTCTGACCCAATACATGCGCGAACTGGTGGCCTCCACCCCGGTGCGCCGCCGCTCGGGCGCGGTGAAGCCCGTGGTGATCTGGAACCTGACCCGCACCTGCAACCTGCGCTGCCGCCATTGCTATACCACCTCGGCCGATGTGCCCTTTCCGGGGGAACTGAGTCACGCAGAGGCCATGGCGGTGCTGGACGACCTGCACGCCTTCGGCATTCCCGCGCTGATCCTGTCGGGCGGTGAACCGCTGAGCCGGTTCGATTTCTTCGATCTGGCGACGCGGGCGCGGGAACTGGGGTTCCGCCACCTCTCGCTGTCTACCAACGGCACGAAACTCGCCGAAAATATCGACCGCATTGCCGATCTGGGCTTCGATTACGTCGGCATCTCGCTGGATGGGATCGGCGCGATGAACGACTGGTTTCGTGGCATGGACGGCGCCTTTGACGCGGCCCTCGCCGGGGTGCGGGCCTGCAAGGCGCGGGGCGTGAAGGTGGGGCTGCGCTTCACCATCACCCAGGACAATGCCGCCATGCTGCCCGCGATGATGGACCTTTGCGATGCCGAAGGGGTGGACAAGTTCTATCTGTCGCACCTTGTCTATGCCGGGCGGGGCGACAAGAACCGGGGAGAGGATGCCGCCCACCGCCGCACCCGTCATGCGATGGATCAGTTGATGGACCGCGCCTGGATCGCGGTGGCCGAGGATCAGCCGCTGGAAATCGTCACGGGCAACAACGATGCCGATGCCGTCTATTTCCTGCGCTGGGTGCGGCGCAATTTCGATGCCGACAAGGCCGCGCAGGTCGAGGCGCATCTGGCCGCATGGGGCGGCAATTCCAGCGGACTGGGCGTCGCCAATATTGACCCGCAGGGCAAGGTGCATCCCGATACCTACTGGTCGGATTATACCGTGGGTTCGGTGAAGGATACGCCGTTCAGCCAGTTGTGGACCGGGGCCGATCCGATGCTGGCAACGCTGCGCCAGCGGCCGCGTCCCCTGAAAGGGCGCTGCGGCGGCTGCTCCTTCAAGGCGATCTGCGGCGGCAATACACGCATCCGCGCGCTTCAGATCACCGGCGACCCCTGGGCCGAAGACCCGGCCTGCTATCTGAACAACGCCGAAATCGGGCTGGATGCGGCCGAGCGGCTGACCGTCACGCCATTCCGGGGAAAAAGCCATGATCCGGCGCATCGTTTCCTGTAACCGCGCGTCTGGCGGCGAGGACAGGACGCCTCCGGCGGGGGGATATTTTCGCCGGGGTAAATGGGCAATGGCGGTTCTGCTGGGGCTGGCCGGGCCCGCGCAGGCGGGGCCGGACGGGGCGACGATCTATGCCGATCTTTGCGCCTCCTGCCATGCCGAAACGCGGCTGGGCGGCACTGGCCCCGCTTTGATCCCTGAAAGCCTTGGCCGTTTGCAGGGCGACAGGTTGCAGGCGGTGATCGCCGAAGGTCGCGCGATGACGCAGATGCCCGCCTTCCGCGACACGCTGCGCCCCGAAGAAATCGCGGCGGTGGCCGATTATCTCTCGGCCCCGCTGGCCGCCCCGCCGGTCTGGGATGCGGCGGCGATCGGCGCAACGCGCGAGATGACCACCGATTACCACGCCGCGCCCGCGCCGGTGTTCACCGCCGACCCCATGAACATCACGCTGGTGGTGGAAACCGGCGACAGCCATATCTCGGTGCTGGATGGTGACAGTCTCGCGGTGCTGGATCGGTTCGAAACTCCCTTCGCCGTGCATGGCGGTCCAAAATTCAGCCCTGACGGGCGCTATGTCTTTGTCATGTCGCGCGACGGCTGGGTGCAGAAATACGACATCTGGTCACTGCACGAGATCGGTCGGGTGCGCGCGGGCCTGAATAGCCGTAACATCGCCATGAGCGCCGATGGCAAATGGCTGGCGGTGGCAAATTACCTGCCCGCGACACTGACGATCCTGTCCACAGAGGATCTGAGCGTCGCACGCGTGATCCCGGTTGCGGATCGGCAGGGGCGGCCCAGCCGGGTCTCTGCCGTCTATCAGGCGCCGCGCCGCAAGACCTTTGTGCTCGCGCTGAAGGACGTGCCCGAAATCTGGGAAATCGCCACGACCGAGGATGGCGGCCCCTATTCCGAGGGGCTGGTGCATTCCAATGAAAACGGCATGGAAGAGGCGATGGGCGTCGAACGCGGGTTGTTCGCGCGGCGGCGCATCGCGGTCTCGGCACCGCTGGACGACTTTTTCTTCGACCCCGACTATCGCAACCTGATCGGCGCCAACCGCGAGGGCGAGACGGGGGTGGTGGTCAACCTCGACGTCGGGCGCGAGATCGCCAGCCTGCCCCTGCCCGGCATGCCGCATCTCGGCAGCGGGATCAGCTGGATGCGTGACGGGCGCCGCGTCATGGCCGTGCCGCATCTGAACGAAGGTCGGATCAGCGTCATCGACATGCAGGACTGGCATGTGGTGAAGGTGATCGAGACTTCGGGGCCGGGCTTCTTCCTGCGCAGCCACGACGGCGCACCGCAGATCTGGGCGGATGTCTTTACCGGGCCGCACAAGGGCGAGATGCATCTGATCGACAAGCAGACGCTGGAGGTGGTGAAGGTGCTGAAACCCGAACCCGGCAAGACGGTGGCCCATACCGAATTCACCCGCGACGGCAGCAGGGCGCTGGTCTCGGTCTGGGAGCAGGAGGGCGCGGTGATCGTCTACGACAGCCGCACCCTTCAGGAAATCACCCGACTGCCGATGCGCAAGCCTTCAGGAAAATACAATGTCTGGAACAAGATCACCTTCGAAGACGGCACCAGCCATTGACCCGCGCCGGATATGGTGGCTCAGGCTGTGGATCTGGCCTTTTGCGACCGGAGCGGTGGCGATCAACCTGTTCCTGCTGGGGCTGATCCTGCATTCCGCCGGTTTTGCCAATATCGCCCCCGTGTCCGCGCTGGTCTGGAGTCTGCCGCTCGGCCTCCCGGCGACCTGGGCCGCTTCACGCTGGATTGGCGGGCTGATCGCCGAGGCGGAGCGGTAACAACCCCGCCTTGCCCCCAGCGCAATGCTGCAATGCAGCATCTCCGGTTGTGAGCCCGGCCCTGCCGGCGTAAGTTCAGCCGCAAGGGGGGAAACCAACCGATCCATGCTTCAGGAGGTTTCCATGAGCTATACATCAGATATTCCGGACCGCAACGCGAGCCTTGGCAGGAAGTTTGGTGCGCAGGTTCTCGCATCTATTGGCGCTGCGCTGACCCGCTATGGCCGGATCCGGTCGCGGGCCGACCGCGTGGAACAGCTTCAGGCTCTGAGCGACGCGGAACTGGCCAAGCTTGGCCTGACCCGTGACCGGATCGTGCAGCACGTCTTCCGCGATCAGTTCTATTACTGAACTGTGAGGCCCCTCAGCGCCTCAGGGCGTTGATGATGTCCAGCGCCATCGTGTCGGAGAATGTGACGTGGGCGATCATCAGATCGCGCGCGCGGTCCCCCGCCGCATCCAGAATCGCGGCGGTGATCGCCTCGTGATCGCGGGCCGAGCGTATCTGTTCGCCCGGCAGCGCGTGGCGGGCTGCCAGATAGCCGATCAGCCGGTTCCCGGCGCCTAACGCCATCGCCCTCAGGTGCTCATTACCCGCCGCCGCCATGATACAGCGGTGAAAGGCAAGGTTCAGGTCATAATAGGCTGGCTGCGGACCACTGGCCGCGAGACAGGCGCGCGCGGCCTCCGACAGTTGTTCGGCCTGTATCGGGCCGATGCGCCGCGCCGCGCGATAGGCCAGCGCGCCCTCGGCCTCGGCCAGAACCTCGATCATCTTCATCAGCGCTTCGGCATCCAGCGCAGCAATGCGCGCGCCGTCGCGTGGGCGGCGTTCAATCACACCCACAGCTTCGAGCGCGATCAGCGCCTCGCGAATCGGCGTGCCGGAAATCATCAGCCTTTCGCGCAGATCCACCTCGTCAATGCGGTCACCGGGCAGCAGGGCACGCGCCTGCACCCGTTGCAGGATGTCATCGCGAACCTGATCCGCCTGCGCGCCCATATTCCCTAACTCCTTGATCCGGCATGGTCGATCAGGAGATAGCACACAAATTTCCACCATATAATTATAATTAAAGATTCTAAAATTATAGTTATTATTGACAGACCTGCTTTTTCACCCGACGCTTCCAACCATTGCAACTGGCATGAAAGGGAGGTCATGTCCGCCACCGCAAGGATCAGCAAGATCGACGATGACCTGCCCGCATTTACCGGGCCGGACCTGTGCAGGCTGGAAGCGACCGAGGTCGTGGCCCTGCTGCGCAAAGGTGAAATCTCGCCTGAAGAACTGCTGGACGCGGCCTGCGCGCGATTGCAGAAAGTGGAACCGGCGATCAATGCAATGCCCATCCTGTGCGAAGAACGCGCCCGCGCCGCCGTGCACAGGCTGGACCGCAGACCTTCGGAGCATTCCGGCTGGTTGGGTGGCCTGCCCTTGGCCATCAAGGATCTGACGCCGGTCGCCGGGGTGCGCACCACCTTCGGCACACGGGGGCTTGCAGACTTCATACCCGATCATTCCGACCCGCTTGTCGAACGGCTGGAAGCGAGCGGCGGTCTGGTGGTGGGCAAGACCAATACCCCCGAATTTGGAGCGGGCGGCAATACGTTCAATGAAGTCTTTGGCCCGACCCTCAACCCCTGGGACACGCGGCTGAACGCGGGCGGTTCATCCGGCGGTGCGGCTGCCGCGCTGGCGACGGGCGAGGTCTGGCTAAGCCATGGCTCGGATCACGGAGGATCGCTGCGTACTCCGGCGGCTTATTGCGGCGTCGTGGGGCTGCGGCCCAGTCCCGGCCGGGCCGGCGGTGGATCGGACGCCATCGGCTACATGATCGAAGGGGTTCAGGGTCCAATGGCGCGGTCCGTGCGCGATTGCGCGCTGTTTCTGGATGCAATGGCGGGGTATGAGCCGCGCTTTCCGATTTCGTACCCCGCACCGCACAAGTCGTTCCAGACCGCCGTCGCCGAAGCCGAACCCCAACTGCGCATCGCCTATGCCCCCGATCTGGGCGGCTTCTCAGCCGTGGATGCCGAAATGGAAACCCACTTGCGCAAAGTGCTGGAGCGGCTGGCGCGCGAAGGGGTGACAGTTGAGGAAACCTGCCCTCCCCTGCCCCATCTGGAACGCACCTATCACGCCCTGCGCGGCGAGATGTGGGCGGTGATGGGCCGCCGTCTGCCGCAGGAGATCCGCCGCCATTTCAAGGATACGCTGGAGGCGAACATGGCCTTCGGCGAAACGCTGACCATCGCGGAAATCGCCGACGCACAGCTGGACCGGACGGTGATCTACCGCAACATGCTGCGGCTGTTCGAAACCTTCGATGTGCTGGCCTGTCCGGTCGTGGGATGCATGCCGCATCCGCAAGAGGTGGAATGGGTGCGCGAAGTCGGCGGACAACAGTTGCATGGATATATGGACTGGCTGCGCTTTGCGTTCCTGGCGACCGTCACCGGCCTGCCCGCGATCTCGGTGCCGGTGGGGATCGGGCCGCGCGGGCTTCCGGTAGGACTACAGATCATCGGCAAGCCGCGCGGCGAGGCGGCGCTTCTGGCGGCAGCGCGGGTTGTGGAGCTTTCGGTTGGCGGGCCTTTCCGCCCCATCGACCCGGTGCTGCGGCATACCCCGCCCCCACTGGCGACCCAATGACGGCCGCAGCGGGGTTAAAGCGTTTCGGCGCGACGGGCGGCTTCGTCCAGCCGGATGGCAGCGCCGCGTTCGAACTCATCACTGTCGATCCAGTCGGCAAGCCTGTCCATCATACCCGTGAACGCCACAACCTCGGCGGGATCGAAGTTCTGGAACAGCAGCTCCAGCCCGACCTCCGACAGAAGATCGGCGCGGGCGCGCGCCGTGCCGCCGGTTTCTGTGATGTAAAGGCCAAAGCGGCGCGCATCCTGCGGGTCGTTGCGGCGTTCGACATGCCCGCCGCGCACAAGGCTCTGGATCAGCCGCGAGGCAAGGCTGCGTTCCAGCGCGCCATAGGTGGCGATTTCGGCAAAGCCGATGCCGGGGTTGTCGCCGATCAGCCGCAGCACCCGCACAGTTCGCACATCAAGCCCCACCAGGGCGACGAAACGATCATCAAGCGCCCTGACAGCAGCCGTACCCAGCATGTTCAGCTTGTAGACCGCGTTTCCCTGCCGAAACGCCTTTGACCAGTTCCTGTACATCGCGGCCTTTCCATCGCGTTTCGGCATGCGACCCCTGTGCAATACCGGCCCTGATCCATCAAGGCGCAAATATTCGTTAGGTACAATAGTATCAATATGAGACTATTTACAAATGCAACAATATAAACTGATTCGGGAGGAACATGATGGGGATGATCGAAAGCATCGTTGCGGCGCAGGACGAATTCGCCCGCATGCGCCGGGCCATGCACGAAAATCCGGGGCTCGGCTTTCAGGAGACCTTCGCAGCTGAGCTGGTGGCGACCAAGCTGCGCGAATATGGGCTGGACGAGGTGCATACCGGCATCGGCGGCACTGGTATCGTGGGCGTGTTGCACGGCACGCGGCCTTCAAACCGTACAATCGGCCTGCGCGCCGATATGGATGCGCTGCCGATCACCGAGGAAACCGGCAAGCCCTACAGTTCCAAAGTGCCAGGGGTGATGCATGCCTGTGGCCATGACGGCCACACAGCCACCTTGCTGGCGACCGCCTGGCATCTGTCGCGCGATCGAGATTTCGCGGGCAAGGTGCATTTCATCTTTCAGCCGGCAGAAGAGGGCCTGGGCGGAGCACTGGCCATGCTGAAGGACGGGTTGCTGGAGCGGTTTCCCTGTGACCGGATCTATGCCTATCACAACGCGCCAGGCTATGCGAAGGACCACATCTTCACCCGCAGCGGGCGGATGATGGCGGGCAGTCGCTTCTTCACCATCCGGGTGCAGGGCCGCGGCGGCCATGCCGCCCTACCCCAGACCACCATCGACGCCACGCAGATCGCCGCGAACATCGTGATGACGGCGCAAAGCATCGTCGCGCGCAACGTCGATCCCATCGAATCCGGCATCGTATCCTTCACCGATGTCTATGCCGGGACCAACAGCTTCAACGTGATCCCCGACAAGGCGTCGCTGAAGGGCTGCCTGCGCTATTTCAACAAGGCGGTGGGCGACCAGATGACCCAGCGCCTGACCGAGGTGGCACAGAGCGTGGCTGCCACCTATGGCGGCAGCGCCGAAATCATGTTCGAGGATATCTTCGTGCCGCTGGTCAACGACCCGGATGCGACCGCGATCGCGCTTGCCGTCGCCGCCGAAACGGTCGGCACCGAGAATGTGCATGGCGATGTGGCCCCCTTCACCGGCAGCGAGGATTTCGCCTTCATGGTCGAGGATGTGCCCGGCAATTACGTCATGGTCGGCGCCGGTCCCGGTGCCATGCCGCATAATCCGGGCTTCGATTTCAACGATGACATCCTGCCCACGGCAGCGAGCTATTTCTGCCGCCTGATCGCGGCGGAACTGGCCTGAACGAATAATCACCAACAGGGAAATCGAAATGGAACAGGTTCTTCAGGTCGCAAATGGCCCGGTCTTGTGGCTTTTTGCAACACTCGTGATCGGCGTCGTGGTGGTGCAGTCGCTGCTCTATCTGCGCATGACGCTGGATTTCTCGGACCGCTACGCCATCCTGACGGCGGAGGAACGGCGGGTGGTGTACAAGACCGCCGCGATCAATTCGGTCGGCCCCGCCATCGCGATCTTCTTCGTCGCGGTTTCGCTGATGGCCATGGTGGGCGGGCCGGTCACGCTGATGCGGGTGGGTGTCATCGGCTCGGCAGTGTTCGAGTTCCTCGCCGCCGATCAGGGCGCCAAGGCGCTTGGCGCGAAGCTGGGCGCCGATAGCTACACGCTTCAGGCCCTCGCGGCCTCAGTCTGGGTCATGACGTTGGGCGGCATGGGCTGGCTGCTTTCCGCCTTTCTGCTGACCAAGGGGCTGGACCGCGCGCAGGACAAGATGGCGGTCAGCAACCCCGGACTGATCCGCGCGGTCGGCACCGCCACCCCCATCGCCATCTTCGGTCTTCTGGGAGTCAATGCCGTGGTCGACAAGACCTGGCTCAGCAATTTCAGTATCGAGCCGGATGACATGGCCGCCGTCATCGCCGCCGCCGTGTGCATGGTTCTGCTGCATCTGGCAGGCAAGCACCGCGCCTGGCTGCGCGAATGGGCCGTGGGCCTTTCGCTGATCGTCGGGCTCGTCGCCGGTTCCGTCACCGGGCATCTGCTGGCCTGATCACAATAACATACGGGGAGACAAAACATGCCTGAACAAAACATGGAAGGTTTCTACAGAAGCAGCTTCATCCCGCGCGCCCATCGCATCGGTCGGCTGACGCTGGCTATTGCCATGGTGCTGTGCCTGATGCCCGCACTTTACCTGTCGTTCGTGCTGGGCGCCTTTCCGGGCGTCGGCCCGATCCTGACGGGCCTTCTGGCCATCGCCACCATCGTCGGCATCATGTGGGTGGTGGAGCCGGTTTCCTATTTCCCGGTTCTGGGGGTCTGCGGCACCTATATCAGCTTCCTGTCGGGCAACATCGGCAACATGCGCATGCCGGTGGTGATATCTTGTCAAAGCGCCATCGAGGCCGAGGCGGGTACCCGCAAGGCCGAGGTCGCGGCGGTGCTGGGCATCGTGGTCTCCGTTCTGGTGAACCTTGTGTTCCTGATTGCGCTGGTGCTGATCGGCAGCGCCTTGATCGCGGTCCTGCCCGCCCCGGTGGCGGAGGCGATCAAGGCCTATACGTTGCCCGCCCTTTATGGCGCGGTCGTGATCATGTTCATCAACAGCGCCACGCGCCGCAATGCGCTGACCGGGGCTGCGGCGGGGCTCGCCATCTTCCTGTCGCCGCTGTCCGAGATCTACAGCTCTGCCGCTGCGGGTATCCTCGCCATCGTGCTGGCGGTTGCGCTGAACTGGGGCAACCGCGCCGCTGTCCCGAAAGCGGCATGAGCCCCCTGCCCTGCCTGCGGGCCGTCCCGGTTCGGGGCGGCCCTTTCGTCATTCCCCGCCCGCCCGCAGCGCCGCGATGAGTTCGTGAAAACGGCTGCCCTGAATGACGACATGTGCATTCATTTCGGCCGCTGCCCGCACCGCCTCTCCGGCCTCGATTGCCGCGACGATGCGGCGATGTTCGTCCAGCGAACGCGTCATCCGTCCACGGAGCGTCAGCTGCCGGCGGCGATAGGGTTGCAGTATGGTTTGCAGCCGCAGAGCTTCGGCTTCGAGGAAGCGATTGCCCGAGGCGGCATAGATTGCCTGATGGAAGGCCGTATTCCGGCTGTAGTAGGCATCGGTGTCGCCAGTCTGGATCGCCGCTTCGCAGCCCGCCTGCGCGGTACGGATGCGTGCCACTTCGGACGCCGTCGCGCGGCTGGCAGCGAGGCGCGCGCACATCGCCTCCAGCTCCGCCATCACCTCGAACCGTTCGGTCAGCTCGACGAGGCCAAGCTCGGTCACGAATGAGCCGCGCTTCGGTTCGATCCGGACGAGTCCCGACGCTTCCAGGGCCTGTAATGCTTCGCGGATCGGGGTGCGTGAACAGGCAAACTCGGCCGACAGCGCTTCGGGGTCCAGCTTTTCACCCGGCACGAATCGGCCATCGACGATGGCATTTTCCAGCGCCTGCCGGATCTGCGCTGCGTTCATTCGGGCCGGGCGATCCAAGGCGACGTCCTGCTGAAGATTGATAACGGGTTGCAATTTAACCCTTCTTCGAAAGATGTCCAACATTCGTCATGTTATATACAACAATTATCTTAATATGTATAAGATGTCGCAGGAGGATATGCCATGCCACGCCCAAAACTCGCCTTTCTGACCGATCTGGTTCAGGCCATCACCGGCACTGAAGGGATCGGCCGCAAATCAGCGCCACCGGATGAAAATGCCACGCGCAAGGCTCTGGCCCGGCCCGCCCCCGAACGGCTGGCAGCCGCTTGCGAGGTGCTGATGGGCCGCGTCGGCGATGCCGCGCGCGTCGCGGTAGCGGAACAGGCCCTTGCCGCCTATGCCGAACTGGACGCGACAGGAAAGCGCGGCTTCTTCGATCTGCTGCGTGACCGCTTTGACGCTGACCCCACCCTCATCCGTCATGCCTTCGCCGCTTATGATGCGGCCCCTTCAGCCGCGACTCTGGTGCCGCTGTTTGACGCTGTGGAGCCGCCACGCCAGACCCTGCTCCGCCGTCTGAACACAGCGCCGGGAGCGACACGAAAGCTGGTCGATATGCGGGCCGACCTGTTGATCGCGATGCGCAACGATGCGTCCCTGCGACCGCTGGATGCCGATTTCGCGCATCTTTTTGCCTCATGGTTCAACCGGGGTTTCCTGCGGATGGAACGGATCGACTGGTCCACTCCGGCTTCCGTCCTTGAAAAGATCATGGCCTACGAATCCGTCCACCCGATGCAGGGATGGGAGGATCTGCGCCGCAGGCTCGATCCGGCCGACCGGCGGGTCTATGCCTTCTTCCATCCCGCGACCGGGGATGAGCCACTGATCTTCGTCGAGGTGGCGCTGACCCGCGATACCCCCGACCGCATCGCCCCGATCCTGACCGCGCCCGTCGCACCTGAGGCGGAGGAAGCTACGACTGCGGTGTTCTATTCAATCAACAACACGCTGGCCGGGTTGAAGGGCGTCTCTTTCGGTAATTTTCTGATCAAGCAGGTAGTGGCCGAACTTGCCGCAGAGCTTCCCGCGCTGCGCAGGTTCGTGACCCTCTCCCCTGCCCCGGATTTTGCGGCCTGGCTTGCCAGCGGTGAAGACGCGCGCGGTCCGGCCCTGGCAAAGCGGCTGGCTGTCGACGGATGGCAGAACGATCCTGCCAAAGCAGCCCGGCTGAAACCCGAGGTCGAGGCACTTGCGGCCCGCTACCTCACCGGCGCCCGCAACCGCTCCGGTGCGCCCCGCGATCCGGTGGCGCGGTTTCATCTGGGGAATGGAGCTGCCGCCTGGCGGGTGAACTGGCCTGCCGATCTGTCCGAAGGCGCACTGACGCGCGGCCATGGGCTGATGGTCAATTACCTCTACGAACCCGCCGCCATCGAAGCCCAGCATGAGGCTTTCGTTCGCGATGGCACCATCGCCACCGGCGCGCCCCTCGCGGCCGCCCTGACACGCTGATTTCAGCCGGAGACATCCATGCAGACGATCTATGAAAGCTTCCTTGCCTCGACCGAAGGCGCCCCCCAAAAGACGCTGTTCGAAAGGCCGGGCGCCCCCGATGTCACCTATGCGCAGGCGCGCGATCTGGTGCATCGTCTGGCCACCGTCCTGACCGGCTTTGGTGTGCAACCCGGTGATCGGGTCGCGGCGCAGACCGAAAAGAGCCCTGAGGCGATCTGCCTTTACCTTGCCACGCTTCAGGTCGGCGCGGTCTATCTGCCGCTCAACACGGCTTATACCGGCGCAGAGATCGACTATTTCCTGGAAGACGCCGCCCCGCTCCTGTTTCTGTGCAGCCCTGCAACGCGGTCAGAGCACCGGAGCCGCCAGTCAGCGGTGCTGCGCGTCGAAAGTCTGGGCGCCAAGGCGGATGGCACGCTGATGGATCAGGTCCGTATGGCCCACCCTATGACAAACCATGTTGCGCGGAAGATGGAGGATGCAGCCGCCATCCTTTACACATCTGGCACTACCGGCCGGTCAAAGGGCGCGGTGTTGACCCATGGCAATCTTGCGTCCAACACCGCCGCCTTGTCGCAGATCTGGCGCTATACCGCTGATGACCGCCTGATCCATGCGCTGCCGATCTTCCACACCCACGGCCTGTTTGTGGCCGTTAACATGACGCTAGCGGCTGGTGCCGCGATGATCTGGCTGACACGGTTTGAGACGGAGGAGGTGATCGGCCTGATGAGCCGGGCAACAGTATTGATGGGTGTGCCCACCTTCTACACACGGCTGCTGAAATCCGGCCGTCTTGATCATGCAGCGACCTCAAACATGCGGCTTTTCATTTCCGGTTCGGCCCCGCTGCTGCCGGAAGATCACCGTGACTTCGAAGCACAGACCGGCCACGCTATTCTTGAACGCTACGGGATGACCGAAACCTGTATGATCGCATCCAACCCTTATGACGGTTCCCGCAAGCCCGGTGCGGTTGGCATGGCCTTACCCGGGGTGGAAATCCGCATCACTGATCGCGAAACCGCCGGACCTCTGCCACGAGGCGAGATAGGCGCTATTGAGGTCCGGGGGCCGAATGTTTTTGCCGGTTACTGGAACATGCCGGAAAAGACAGCGGCGGAGTTTCGCGCGGATGGTTTCTTTATTACCGGCGATCTGGGGCAGATCGGCGAGGATGGCTACCTGCGCATTGTCGGGCGTGACAAGGATCTGGTGATCTCGGGCGGCTACAATGTCTATCCCAGGGAGATCGAGGCGCTGATTGATGAGATTACCGGTGTGGCTGAGAGCGCGGTGATCGGGCTGCCGCATCCCGATCTTGGCGAGGGCGTCACCGCCATCGTGGTTGGCGAAACGGAAGGCGTGATTGACGAGGCGGGCATTCTCCGCGCGATTGGCGATCAGCTTGCCCGCTACAAGCAGCCCAAGCGTGTGCTTTTTGTGCCGGAACTGCCACGGAACGCGATGGGCAAAGTCCAGAAAGCTGAACTGCGGAGACGTTTTGCGCAGCTTTACCAGAAGGGGACGCTGCCGGAGGCGTAACCGAAGCAAGCATGGCACGGAAGATGTTATTCTGTCCCGATGCATAAAATGCTGCGCAGCCAAGCCATGTTTACCCGGGTATACGTCTGATGGTCTCCTCGTGGGGGTACCAATGTTTACCGGGGCAAACATGCTCATGCCGTTTGCGGGCTTCGACGATTAACCAGCGAGCGGAACATACGCACAAGATCAAAGCCCTGTTGCCGTGCCTTGTCGGAAAGCCGGGACAGATAGCCTTGGGGGTTATGAATCCTTCCGAATGCCTCGATCAAACCCAGAACAGCGAGCGCCGCGCCAAGGGGGCCGAGACGGGTTCGGGCTGTCTCAACGACGGTTGGTGACAGACCAATCGCGGGTGCCAGAGCAGCGGAAAGGGCAACAATGTCACGCCAGCAACGTGGCTTCTCCAGCGCCATTTCTGCGGCAGTGGGGGCCAGGGCAAGACATTCATCGATGGAAAGATCAGCTGGGTTCCGATCCTCGTTCTGGGGTAAATCAGGTGTGACAGGCCCCTTGGCTATAAATTCGTCGCAGTATTCAGATTCATAAGATTCTTTTTTTGAACTCTGAATGTGCCGGTCATTTTGACTGTCGCTGGCGGTCAGATGAGATGTTGCTGAAGGCTGATCTACCGACGTTTCATCCACAGTATCGTTGATCTGGGCAAGAAGTTCGCTCAGTTGGTGGCTGTCGACCGAACGGCGCAGGGCGCGACGGGCCTCTTCGCAGGCCGTCGTTTTCGACGGATTGGTCTGGTGATACAATGCGTGGCGGATCATCGCGCGCAGAGCTTTGCGCCGCAGTTCTTCGCGGCGTTGCTCCTCCGCCAGCGCCTCAAGATCTAGGTCAAGGCTGAAGAGCGGGCCAAGGTCGATGCCATAGACCAGTTGCGCATCGCGAACCTGATAGCGCTTTCCGTTCGGGCTGAGTTTGCGGGCCAGCAACCCTTTTGACTGAAGATGAACGATCCGGCGCCGCAGGGTGCGTTCATCAATCCCGTCGCAGCGTTCCATCAGCGCGCGATTGGAGGCAAAGACAACCAGCCTCGTGGGATCGGCGTTATCCGGCACGAAGGACAACAAGCCGCGCAGGACCGTGATATCCCGGTCGCGCAGACCAAGCGGGCTGCGACAGATGCGGACAAGATCAAGCAGCCGCCAGCGCGGATCTTCGGACTTAGCAGCAGCTCGGGCAGGTTGCGGCGGACAAAAAGTACCTGCCCGCCGAACGTGCGCACGCACGGGCGATGACGAAATATGTTCCATGGCATGTTCAGTGGAACGATCCAGGCGGTCCGATGTCTCCGGACGCATACATCTGGCAGGAAAGCGATACTTTTCCCCAGAAAAAAGGACAAAAGATATCGGATCACCGCGATGCGATGTTGCGTGTGATTCGGGCCTGCGCTAGTTTGCTCTTGCTAGAAGATGAGCATTCTCAGGGTTGGCGCCCTGTGGTTTGCGCGGGCCTTCCGGGTGGGTTCCATTCGGGAGGCCTATCCTTTTCCGGTCCTGCTCCTCTGTTGTTTTCTCTGCTTCAACGTTTGATCACCCTTGTCTTGAACGGGTGACGAACTCCTGGTGAAGTTGCGAGAACACCATTTCCGCATTCTCGTGCAGCCAGGCAGCGAAGGCAGTCTGACCCGCGGAAGGACGAAAGCCGAGCTTCCCCCGGTTCAGTTCGACTTCGCCCAGGTCTGAGCCATCCTTCGCTATGATGCTGACGGCCGTGCGCGGCGCTGCTGGCGCCTTTGGTGGCTCAGGCAGAGCCTTCACCCAGGCGGCAAACCGCTGGTCCGAGTTGGAGCCTTCAGCAAATGGGGCAGGGTGGATCGTTGAGGCGTCGATCCCCTGTTCCAGCACTTTCACCGCCAGCTCATACCAGCGTTTCCAGCCGATTGAGGGCGCGGCCCCAATACGCTCCAGCACATCACGCGGAAAGGCTTCGCGCACCTTGCGCATATGCGACGTATGGCTGCGGTTCACGTTCAGCGCATCCTGAACAACCCGCGCATCATAGCCGGCCTCCTCCAGATCACCGGCGAACAGCGCCTTTTCGATGAAGGACGGGTCTTTGCGCAGGTTGTTTTCCTGCCCCTGCGCCAGCACCGCCTCTTCATCTGAAAGCGTGCGGATCAGCGCCTTGACCGGCGTCCCAAGCCCCCGGATCGCCGCGAGTCTGCGGCGACCGTAGACCACCTGATAACGCCCGCTGAGCGTCGGATGCGGGCGCAGCAGGATGGGAACCTGCTGGCCATGCCGGGCAATGCTGTCGCGAAGGTCGGTTATATCTTCGTCCAGCGCGCCAATGCGGTCTTTCAGGCCCGTATCCTCGATCAGATTGGGGTCGATATCCTGAATGGACCGGCTGCCGACGCTGCGCAGATCGTTGCGGATGGCGGCAATCGGCCCGGCGCTTTGAAACACCTCGGGCATCTTTGGCGCGGGGCGGGGCAGGGGGTCTTTCCCGCCTTCTTCGGACCGGGCGGCGGGGGCGATGCCCTCGAACATGTTCTTGCGTGCCATGTCAGATCCTCCCCCATGCGTGATGGATGTCTTGCTCCAGCTCGCGCGCGACCGCATTGATCGCTTCCATCGCACGGTCGTAGGTGTTGCGGTTCATGCTGCCCCGGCCAACCTCGAAAAGCGTCTGGTGTGTCAGCCCGGCGTCGGAAATGGCGGTTGATTTCAGGAAGGTTTCGGTCATTACCCGCTTCCCGAAATTCGCTCGCAAAAGCCCGGCAACCTGTGCCTGCGGTCCGTCTGATGGCTCGAAACGCGATACCAGATAGCGCAGGAAATCGTATTCCAGCGTCATGCCTGCGTCGCGGATCGTGTCCAGCAGTGACGAGGTCATGGTCAGGAACTGGGCCAGCGATGCCACGTCGATAAAGTTCGGCACGACCGGAATGATGATCGAGGAAGAGGCCACCAGCGCCGAAAGCGTCAGGAACCCTAGCTGCGGCGGGCAGTCAATGAAAACAAGATCATAGCTTGATTCTACGGACTGGATCGCTTCGCGCAAACGCAGATAGAACGGCGGTTCGGAGCCATGCCGCAGGGCGTAGGGCGTCTCGGTTTCATATTCCGAAAGGATCAGACCGCCCGCCGCGATATCAAGCCCGTGGAAATAGGTCTTTCGCACGACCTCGCTCATCGGCAGCGGGTTTTCGTAGCGTATCGCGTCGTAAATCGTGCCCTTCTGGGTAAAGTCGATCTCGGGGCGAAGCCCGGTCATGGAGGACAGCGAGGCCTGCGGGTCCATGTCGATGACCAGCACGCGATAGCCGTGCAGGGCATACCACTGGCTCAGATAGGCCGCGGTGGTGGTCTTTGCGCTCCCACCCTTGAAAGATACGCAAGAGATGATCTGCAAAGGCTCGGTGCCGACCCGCCCCCGCAGATACAGTGACGGGTCGCGCGTGGTGCGCGCCAGCGCCAGCCGGATCTGCGCCAGATCTTCGGCAGAATAGAGCTTGCGCCCGCGTTCATCCAGGGGAACGTCGGGGATCTTGTCTTCGGCATGCAGTTTGCGCAGGTGGCCCGGTGCCAGCCCGAGAAATTCTGCCGCTTCGGTCGAGGAAAAGCTTCTGAGGTGCTTGCGGGCATCCGGCGCAAAATTGCGCTCCAGATGCATCCGGATCGATTCATGCAATGTGGATGCATCGCCTTGAAGCTCGGCAAATACCTGCTCTGCTGTCATGCTGCCCTCTCATATCAGGCTGGCGCGGTTGGCCCGCACTCAGCATACTCTTCCGAGCCTTTGGTTCTTTGTAGCGCAGAAATCCGAAATTCTCGCAGTTTTCCGCTACGAACAGAAATGCGCCAAGTCGGTCCGTCACGCAAGGAAATTCTACAACTTGTGTAGGGACACCGTCGCGGACGGCGCCCCGCAGGGCATGGGTATCAACTAATTTATTGATAAATAAACACAAAGCCGGACCCTTGCGAGGGGCGACCAATCCAGATCTTGTTGGCGCCGCTGTCGCCATCATCCGGGTCGGCGTCAAAAACGGGACTCATTCGAATCGCGGGGCAGGGCGGTCGTGGTGCTAAGGCCTGTCCAAATCCGATATTGGGGCAGGCTCAGCCCAGTCGTGCCACGGTTTCAGCCAGATGCGCCACACCAGCCCTGATCCTGTCTTCGCTGATCGAGGAATAGCCCAGACGGAAGTGACGGCAGATGCCGTCAGGGGCAGCAAAGAACGGATGGCCCGGCTCGATCAGCACGCCTTTTGGCCGCAGCGCTTCGGCGAAACTGGCGCTGTCGATGGTTTCGGGGGCGGCAACCCAGAGGCTCGACCCTCCGTGGCGGGCGGCGCCCACCACTTCCAGCGGGGTCTGTGACAGGGCGCTGACCAGCGTTTCGCGGCGGCGGCGGAACACCTCGCGCAGGCGCACCAGATGGGCGTCGTAATGGCCGAGCGCCAGAAAATATCCGGTCACGCGCTGCATATGTCCGGGCGCATGACGCAGCATCATCGCGCGCAGCGCCCGCGCCTGCCGGATGAACGGCTCGGGCCCGACCAGATAGCCGATACGCAGGCCCGGAAACAAGGATTTGGAAAAACTGCCCAGATAGATCACCCGCCCCGAGGCATCCAGCGACTTGAGCGAAGGGGAGGGGGGTTCGAGAAAGCTCATTTCGGTTTCGTAATCATCCTCGACCACCAGAAAGTCATGCCGGTCGGCGGCGGCCAGCAGCGCACGGCGGCGTTCCAGCGTCATGGTGATACCGACGGGGATGGAGTGGCTGGGCGCAACCAGAACCAGCCCGGTCTGGGGCGGAAGGTCATCGGGGTTCAGCCCCTCCGCATCGGTGGGAACGAACAGCGTGGGCATGCCGTGCAGCCGGAGGCTTTCGGCGAAGTCGGGGAAACCAGGGTCTTCGACCACCGCCAGCCGGTCCGGCAAGGCCAGCAGCCCGACCGCGATCCACAGGGCGTTCTGCGCGCCCAGCGTGATCAGCACCTCTTCCGGCCGGGCGCGGATGCCGCGGCGGGGCAGGGTGTTGCGGCAGATGTAATCCACCAGCACCGGGTCATCCTGCGTCAGGCTGTCATCCGCCAGTTCGGCGAAGTCGCGCGCCCCCAATGCGCGGCGGGCACAATCGCGCCAGGCGGTGTGGTTGAACAGCTTCGGGTCCGCCTGCCCGTAGATGAACGGATAGGGATAGCTGCGCCAGTCCAGCGGCTTCACGATGCGTCGCCGCCGTGTCAGATCAGGCAGGCGCACGGCCCAGTTCACGCGGCTGACCGCTGTCTGGTCAATCGCTTCCAGACGCCGGTGCGGCACTTTCTGCGAAACCGCGAAACCGGACCGCGGCAGGCTTTCAAGATAGCCCTGCGCCACAAGCTCCTGATAAACCAGCGTGACGGTCAGGCGAGACAGGCCAAGATGCGTCGCCAGTGCGCGCGTCGAAGGCATCCGGCTTCCCGGTTGTGCCCGCGTATCCAGCAGGGCCGAGGTGATCGAGGCCGTAAGCTGCATCTGCAACGGCTCGCGCCGGTTGCGATCCACGAAGAACATGTCGGGCGAGATCTGGCCGGTCAGCAGCATGCGAAACTGGACCTAAGTTTGTGCGCATCTGGATATAAACATGCCTGACGTCGCGTGACAACCTGACGCAGCCCGACCGGGAGAGTCGGCTGAACAGGGAGTTCCACCATGACCTTTTCGTCCCGCACGCTGCGCCGTGCGACTGTCCTTGCCATGCTTCTGGCCAGCGCCGTCCCGGCTGCCGCACGCGATTTCCGCATTGCGGTCGGTGACGGGGCAGGCGGCACGCAAGAGGCGCTTGGCCTTGCCTTCATCAAGGCGCTGGAAGAAAAATCCGGCGGTGCGGACAGCGCCAGGCTGTTCCTGAACGGCCAGCTTGGCGATGAACAGGATACGGTGACGGCGGCCGCGACTGGCACGCTGGATTTCTCGATCCTCGCCATCAACAATATCACGCCCTTCTCTCCCTCGGTCGGCACGCTGACCCTGCCCTATGTCATCCTGTCGCTGGAGGATGCCGAGAAGATTACCCAAGGCGAAATCGGTCAGCAGATGGTTGACCGCACGGTCGAGGACGCGGGCGTGCGCATCATCGGCTGGGCCTATTCGGGGTTCCGTGTCCTCACCAATTCCAGGAAGCCTGTGACCACGGTGGCCGATCTTCAGGGTCTCGTCGTGCGGGTGCCGAAGAACGAGATCATGATCGAGACCTACAAGTCCTGGGGCATCAATCCGACGCCGATGGCCTGGTCGGAAACCTTTGCCGCGCTGCAACAGAAGGTCGTGGACGGGCAGGACAACCCCTACATGACCGTGCACGCGATGAAGTTCGACGAGGTGCAGAAATATGTCACCAACATCCGCTACATCTTTTCGATCGAGCCGCTGATCGTCTCGGAACAGCTGTTTCAGTCGCTCAGCCCCGAAGAGCAGGCCAATGTGCTGGCGGCGGGGCAGTTCCTGCGTGATCAGGAGGCGCAGATCAAGACGGACCTGGTGGCCAAGGGCATGGAGATCAGCGACCCGGCGGATGGCGAGGCAGAGTTCATCGAACGTGCCACCACGACCGTCTGGCCAAAATTCTATGACAGTATCGGCGGCAAGGAGGTGCTGAACGGCGTCCTCGCCTCGCTCGGTCGCCCGACCGTCGAGTGATCGCCACCGGGGGCCGCCTCCTGTAGCGCGGTCCCACCCCCTGTCGTCTTGCAACAAGGGTCAGCCATGTCTTCCTTCTGGCGCCATCTCGACAAGCTGGAAAGTTATCTTTGCCAGCTTCTGCTCGCCTGCTTCGTCTGCCTGCTTTTCGTGCAGATCGTCGCGCGGTCGGTTTTCGGCAATTCGATCACCTGGATCGAAGAGCTTTCCGTCATCCTGTTCGTCTGGTTCGCCTATTTCGGGGCCAGCTATGCGGCGCGCATGTATGCGCACAACCGCGTGTCCTTCCACATCAACCGGCTGCCGCGGTCCGTGGCGCGCTGGGTTGAGGCGGTGGGGGATCTGGCCTGGATCGGTTTCAATCTGGTCTTCATCCGCTACGCCATCGAATATCTGAGCCTGATGAAGCCTTTCGTGAAGGCGCAAACGCTGGGCTGGCCGATGAAATGGGTCATGCTGGTGCTGCCCGTCGCCTTCACGCTGATGACGCTGCGCATTCTTCAGGTCAACTATCTGAAGCTTGTGCGGGGCCAGGACCCGCGCGACCCCGACGAAGTGGATATGGCCGCTCTTGCCGCCGCAACCAGGGCGGAGGCGGTGTGATGGACGGTCAGATCACGCTGGTCCTTTTTGGCACCTTCTTCTTCCTGATGATCCTCGGGGCACCGATTTCGGTCGGGCTGGGTGTCTCGGCTCTGACGACGATGTGGTTCCTCGGCGACAACCCGATCAAGATGGTACAGATCGCCTTTTCCTCGGTCGGGGCCTTCCCGCTGATGGCGCTGCCGGCCTTCATTCTTGCCGGGGCACTGATGGAGGCGGCAGGCATCTCGCGCCGTCTGATCACTGTCGCGGAAAGCCTGGCCGGCCCGTTCACCGGCGGCATCTCGGCCGCCACGGTGGTGGCCTGCCTGTTCTTCGGCGCGATTTCCGGCTCCGGTCCCGCCACGACAGCGGCGGTGGGGATGCTGATGATCCCGGCGATGGTGCGGGCGGGCTATGCCAAGGGCTATGGCGCCGCCGTCACCGCCGCCTCGGGCGGGCTGGGCATCGTCATCCCGCCGTCCATTCCGATGGTGATTTTCGGGATCTCGGCCATGGGCATGCAGCCCCCCGCCGAGGCGGTGGAGAAATTCGGCGCCTTCCAGACCGTGTCGATTTCCAAGCTGTTCATCGCGGGGTTCCTGCCGGGCTTCCTGATGGCGGCGGGCCTTCTGGTGATGAACTGGCTGCGCTGCCGCGCGGCAGGCTATTGTGGCGGGGCCGACCCGCTGTCGCCCGCCCATATCTTTGACGCCTGCCGCAAGGGATTCTGGGCGCTGATGGCCCCCTTCGTGATCCTCGGCGGCATCTATGCCGGGCTCTTCACCCCGACCGAGGCTGCCATCGTCGCCATTGCCTATACGCTGTTCGTCGGCATCTTCATTTATCGGGAGATCCGCCTGACCGAGGTGATGAAATCGCTTGAGGCGACGACCTGGCTGACGGGGCGTGTGCTGCTGGTGCTGTTCACCGCCACGATCTTCGGCCGCATTCTGGTGGAAAACCAGATCCCCGCGCATATCGCCGATGCGATGCTGGGTCTTACGCAGAATATCGCCGTGATCTGGGCACTGATCATCGTCTTCCTGCTGTTCGTCGGCATGTTCATGGAAACGCTGGCCGCCATCATGATCCTCGTGCCGGTGATGCTGCCGGTGGCCTATTCGGTGGGGATCGACCCGATCCACTTCGGTATCGTGATGATCTGCACTCTTTCGGTCGGGTTCCAGACCCCGCCGCTGGGCGAGAACCTCTTTATCGCCGCCGGGATTTCCAAGGTTTCCATTGAGGAAATCTCGGTGCGCGCCCTGCCATTCGCCGCCGCCAGCACCGCGATGATCGCCGTGATCGCGGCCTTCCCTGAAATCGCGCTCTGGCTGCCCAGGGTGATGGGCTACTGACCTCCGTTTTCCGGCCTGCCCGTTCTGGCCCGGCCACTCTTGAAAGGACCAACCATGACCCTGACCGCCGATGACCTGAAGGCTACGTTCGATGCCTTCAACCGCCATGACATCGACGCCGTGATGACCCATTTCGCCGAAGATTGCGTGTTCACCACCGTCGGCGGGTCCGAAGTGTTCGGCACGCGGATCGAAGGCCGCGACGCTATTGCCCAGGCGTTTGTCGCGGTCTGGACGGCGATGCCCGATGCAGAATGGGCTGATCACCGGCATTTCGTCTGCGGCGACCGCGCCGTGTCGGAATGGACGTTTCGCGGCACCGATGCCGAAGGCCGCCGGACTGAGGCGCAGGGGGTGGACCTGTTCACCCTGCGCGACGACAAGCTGGTGATGAAGCAGGCTTTCCGCAAACAGCGCCCCGTCATCCAGACGCGCTGATCCCATCCCCACCATAGCAGGAATGCGTCGATGCAAGGCACGACACCAAGACGCGCACGCGCGCCATACAACCAGAAGTATGATCCGGTGACGGATAAATCCATCGGAAGTGGCTGTGACTATGCCCCGACCTACTGGATCGGCACCGCCGGGCCTGCTCCGCAGGATGACGGCCCGGTGACAGGCGACATGGATGTCGATGTCGTTGTGATTGGCTCTGGCTATACCGGGCTGTCCTGCGCGCTGCATCTGGCCAAAGAGTTTGGCATCAAGGCGCATGTGCTGGAGGCCAACGGGGTGGCTTATGGCTGCTCCACCCGCAACGGCGGACAGGCACAGATCTCGTCCGGGCGGCTCAAACGTTCGCAGTGGATCGAGCGCTGGGGCGTGGAAACCGCGAAGGGCCTGCACGCCGAGGTCACCGAAGCCTTCGATCTTTTCCGTGGCCTGATCCGCGATCACGCCATCGACTGCGAACCGCAGGACGGCGGGCATTACTATATCGCCCACAAGGGCTGGATGATGCCGAAGCTGGCGAAGGAAGCGGCCCTTCTGCGCGAAACCTTCGGTTACGGTGCCCGGATACTTAACCGCGAGGAACTGCACGAAACGGCGGTGCGCGATCAGGAAGCCCATGGCGCCATGTGGGAGCCGGACGGCACCGCGATCCATGCCGCGAAACTGGCCTTCGGCTATCTGCGCGTGGCGCGCGAGCTGGGGGCGAAGGTCCATACCGACAGCCCGGTGGAAAGCTGGCAGACGATCAATGGTGTTCACCATCTGCGTACCCCCGGCGGCACGGTGCGGGCGCGGGCGGTAGCGGTGGCAACGGCAGGCTATGCGCCGCGCGGCCTGCATCCGCGCCTGCGTGACCGGATCATGCCGATCATGTCGAACTCCATCGTCACCCGCAAGCTGACGGCGGCCGAGCGTGAGGCCTGTGGCATCAGGGTCGGGTCGCCGCTGACTGACACGCGCACCCTGCGCCATTACTATCGCCTGTTGCCTGACGGGCGGGTGCAGATCGGATCCCGCGCGGCGATCACCGGGCAGGATGCGGACAATCCGGCGCACCTGGCAGGCCTGCGCGCAGCGCTGGCCCGCAAGTTCCCGGCGTTGCGCGGCATTGATCTGGATTACAGCTGGTGGGGCTGGGTCGATGTCAGCCATGATATGATGCCCCGCATCACCGCCATGCCCGGCCTGCCCAATGCCTTTTACGCCATGGGTTATGGCGGCAATGGCGTCATGTATTCCGCCCAGGCCGGGCGGCGCATAGCCCAGATGGTCGCCGGGCGCGCCTCGGATGTGCCGCGCCTGCCGATCTTCCATCAGGAACTGCCTCACGAGGGCTGGAAGACGCCGTTCCGGCGGCTCGGCCAGTGGGGACTCTACAAGCTTTACCACTTTCAGGACGAACGCGGCTGACGGCTGCGCAGAAGGAGAGATGCAATGAAAATGACCACCGAAGAAGCCTTCGTGAAAGTGCTTCAGATGCACGGGATCGAACATGCCTTCGGCATCATCGGTTCTGCCATGATGCCGGTTTCGGATCTGTTCCCCAAGGCGGGCATCACCTTCTGGGATGTGGCGCATGAAACCAATGGCGGCCTGATGTGCGACGGCTTCATCCGCGCCACCGGCAAGATGGCCATGGCGATTGCCCAGAACGGGCCGGGCGTCACCGGCTTCGTGACGGCAGTGAAAACCGCCTATTGGAACCATACCCCCATGCTGCTGGTGACGCCGCAGGCCGCCAACAAGACCATCGGTCAGGGCGGTTTTCAGGAGATGGAGCAGATGCGCCTGTTCGCCGACAGCGTCTGCTATCAGGAGGAAGTGCGCGACGCCTCGCGCATCCCCGAGGTGCTGAACCGCGTGATCCTGCGGGCATGGCGCAATTCGGCCCCGGCGCAGATCAACATCCCGCGGGACATGTGGACGCAGGTGATCGACGTCGATCTGCCGCAGATGGTGCATTTCGAACGCCCGGCGGGCGGCGAAGAAGCGGTGGCCGAGGCCGCGCGTCTGGTGTCCGAGGCCCGGTTCCCGGTGATCCTGTCGGGCGCGGGTGTGGTGCTGGGCGGGGCGATCCCCGATGTGGTGGCGCTGGCCGAACGGCTGGATGCGCCGGTCTGCTCCAACTACCAGCACAATGACAGCTTCCCCGGCACGCATCCGCTGGCCATGGGCCCCTTGGGCTACAACGGTTCGAAAGCCGCGATGGAAGTCATCGCCAAGGCCGATGTGGTGCTGGCACTGGGCACGCGGCTCAACCCGTTCTCGACCCTGCCGGGCTATGGCATCGACTATTGGCCGAAAGAGGCCAAGATCATTCAGGTCGATATCAACGCCGACCGGATCGGGCTGACCAAGAAGGTGACGGTCGGCATTCAGGGCGATGCCGGCAAGGTGGCGCGCGGCATCCTCGCACAGCTTTCGGGCACCGCGGGCGACGAAGGCCGGGCCGATCGCCGCGCGCTGGTTTCGCAGACCAAATCCCGCTGGGCGCAGGAGCTTTCCAGCCTCGATCACGAACAGGATGATCCGGGCACCGTCTGGAACGAGGAGGCCCGCAGCCGCGACGCCGATCTGATGTCGCCGCGTCAGGCCTGGCGTGCAATTCAGGCAGCGATGCCGGACGAGGCCATCATTTCGTCCGACATCGGCAACAACTGTGCCATCGGCAACGCCTATCCCGCTTTTGAAAAGGGCCGCAAATATCTGGCACCCGGCCTGTTCGGCCCCTGCGGCTATGGCTTCCCCGCGATCCTCGGCGCCAAGATCGGCTGCCCCGATACCCCGGTGATCGGTTTTGCCGGTGACGGTGCCTTCGGTATCTCGATGAACGAGATGACGGCCTGTGGCCGCGACGACTGGCCCGCCATCACCATGGTGATCTTCCGCAACTATCAGTGGGGCGCCGAAAAGCGCAACACGACGCTGTGGTATGACAACATGTATAACCGCCCCTTGCGCAAGAGGTTTTTTTGGGGGGAGCAATTTGGCGCGGTGTCGGGTGCTGACATGTATCCGGCCTCGTGATGCGGCCATTGTCATGCCGCGGGCCCGCATGGTGTTCGCGGGTCGGAACCAAATCAACGCCGCGTGCTCGAGGGCACTCTGTTGCGCTCTGGTTTTCCAACCCTGTCTCGCGACCGTTGCGCCAAGCTGCTCTCAGCCCTCCTCCGCTCCGACGACCTCGCGACCGCTGACGGACTTTACGTCGCCATGGCCGGAGCCCGATAGACCTCTCCGCTCTTCATCAACGCCCAGACGATCCGCGCCATCTTGTTGGCCAAGGCCACGCGCACCAGCATCGGCGGCTTGCGCTCCAGCATCCTTGCCAGCCAGGTGCCGGGGCGCGCTGACGTGTGGCAATGACGCTTGATGATGACGCTGTTGGCGCCGATGATTAGTAACCGACGTAGAGAGCGCTCGCCCATCTTCGTCGTGGCACCGAGCCGTTGCTTCCCGCCGGTCGAATGCTGCCTGGGCGTGAGGCCAAGCCATGCGGCGAAGTCTCGGCCCTTGCGAAACATGTCCGGTGGCGGGGCCAAAGTGGCTATGGCTGTAGCGATCAACGGGCCGATGCCAGGGATCGTCATCAGGCGCCGGGCGACAGCGCTCTCCCGGGCACGGCGGCCGATCTCCGCGTCCAGCGCCTCGATTTGCTCATCGAGCTGAGAAAGCGTTACAGTCAGGACCCTCAGGGAAGCCTGCGCCGTTGCGGGCAGTCCCGAGTCCTCGTCCGCGACAAGGGCAACAAGGCGACGTGCATTCGTCGCACCCTGTGGCACGACCCAGCCGTACTCGGTGAGGTGTCCGCGGAGCGCGTTGATGGCCTGAGTTCGCTGCCGGATGAGCAACTCTCGGACGCGGAAGACGCTGCTCGCCCCTTGGGTTTCCTCACTCTTCACGGGCACGAAGCGCATATTCGGTCTCTGCGCCGCCTCGCAGATCGCCTCGGCGTCAGCCGCATCATTTTTTTGCCGCTTGACGAAGGGCTTCACATAGGCGGGCGGGATGAGCCTGATGTCGTGACCGAGCTTGGACAGTTCCCGCCCCCAGAAATGCGCGCCGCCGCAGGCCTCCATCGCCACCAGGCTGGGCGGCAACTTGGCGAAGAACTCGATCACCTGAGCCCTTCTGAGCTTCTTGCGTAAGACAGCATTGCCTTTGCTGTCAGCGCCGTGGACCTGGAACACATTCTTCGCCAGATCCAGTCCGACCGTGATAATCTCCGACATGACCGCCTCCCAATTTGGATTGTTGCGATCCCACCATGGCACATCGATGCCGTCGGGGGGCGGTTACAGCATCAACTTCGTCGGCACCGAACTGGACCGCGACACAAGCTATGCCGCGATTGCGCGGGCTTGCGGGGCGCATGGCGTGCAGGTCCGCTCCACCGCCGATCTGACCGAAGAACTGCGCCGCGCGGTGGAGCGTCAGATGAAGGACCGCAAGACTACCTTCATCGAGGTTCTGCTCAATCAGGAACTGGGCGAGCCCTTCCGCCGGGATGCGATGAAAAAGCCCGTGCCGGTGGCGGGGATCAGCCGTGAGGACATGCGCCCGCAACGCGGCGCGGTCTGAGACATCCGGCGCGGCCCCGATAATGCGGGCCGCGCCGACCCTTTCTCTTGAGGTTCGTCATGCTTGACACCGTTACCCGCGCGCCGTCGCAGATCCGGCTGCTGTTTCCCGGCCTCATCACCGCCACGCTGGTGGGCGTGACGGCACAATTCCTGTCGGAACATTACGGCGCGCCCGCCATGCTGATGGCGTTGCTGCTGGGCCTCGCGCTCAATTTCCTGTCCGAAGATGGCAGCCGTACCGCTCCGGGCATCGCCTTCACCGCGCGCACCGTCCTGCGTCTGGGGGTTGCGCTGCTGGGGGTGCGGATCTCGGTCGAGATGTTGGGCGCCCTTGGCCCCGGCCTGATCGCGCTGACCGTGGCGGGGGTGGGGGCAACCATCCTGTGCGGGTTGGCGCTGGCCCGGCTGACCGGACGCGACTGGCGCTTTGGGCTGCTCACCGGCGGGTCGGTGGCGATCTGCGGCGCCTCGGCCGCCATGGCGATTTCGGCGATCCTGCCCCGGCACGAGAAATCGGAACGCGATCTTGTGTTCACCGTGCTGGCAGTGACTGTGCTGTCAACCGTGGCCATGGTGGTTTACCCAATGATTTCCAACGCGCTCGGCTTCACTGCGATCGAAAGCGGCGTGTTTCTGGGCGGCACCATCCATGATGTCGCGCAGGTCGTGGGCGCTGGCTTCTCGGTCGGGCAGGAAGCGGGTGAGACCGCGACACTGGTCAAGCTGATCCGGGTGTCGATGCTGGCGCCGGTTGTGCTGATCGCCTCGCTCGCGATCCGGGCGAAGGGGCTGGCGGCGACCGAAGGCGCGCGTCCGCCGTTGCTGCCGGGCTTCGTTCTGGGCTTCGTGGCCCTGGCCGCCCTCAATTCGATGGGTCTGATCCCGGCAGAACTGGCCGAGGGCGCGGCACTTCTGTCCCGTTGGGCGCTGCTGATCTCGATTGCGGCGGTCGGCATCAAGACCTCGCTGGCAAAAATGCTGGAGGTCGGTCCTGTCGCCATCGGCCTGCTGGTCGTCGAAACCCTGTTTATCGGCAGCTTCGTGCTGACCGGCCTGCATCTGCTGGATTGAGCCATGAAACCGCTGGACCGCATTCTTGAAGCCTGCCACGCCACGCCGCGCCACATCCTGTTGCCAGAGGGTGAAGACCCCCGCATCCAGGCCGCTGCCGTTCAGGCCGTGGCACGAGGGCTGGCCCGCATCACCCTGCTGGGCGATCCGGCGCGTGTGGGTCCGGCGCTGGATGCGCTGGGGGCAGCGCCCGGCGCGGTGGCGGTGATCGACCCGGCCCGCGCCCCGGATCTGGAGGCGCTGGCGGCCGAATGCCACCGCCTGCGCGCGGCGCGGGGGGTGACGCCGGATCAGGCCCGTGATCTGGTGCGCGATCCGCTGGTGCAGGCCGCGCTGCGGGTGCGGCTTGGTCAGGCCGATGGCACCGTGGGCGGGGCGGTCGCCACCACAGCCGATACCGTGCGCGCCGCCTTGCAGTTCATCGGGCGCGCGCCGGGCATCAATACGGTGTCCAGCTTCTTCCTGATGCTGTCCTGCGCCAAGGACGCGCCGATCAAGGGCGGCATGGTCTTTGCCGATTGCGGGCTGGTCATCACCCCGACAGCGGCAGAGCTGGCCGACATTGCCCGCGCCTCCGCCGCCTCTGCCCGCGCCCTGCTGAACGAGACGCCCCGCGTGGCGCTGCTGTCCTTTTCCACCGCCGGATCGGCGGAACATGACAGTCTCGCCCGTATCCGCGAGGCGCTGGAGCGGGTGCGGGCAGCCGAGCCGGATCTGGAAATCGACGGCGAGATCCAGTTCGATGCGGCCATCGACGATGCGATCCGCAGTCGCAAGGCACCGGGCAGCCGTTTGTCGGGGCGCCCCAATGTCTTTGTCTTTCCCGATCTGGCATCGGGGAATATCGGCTACAAGATCGCGCAGCGGCTGGGCGGGCTGACCGCCATCGGGCCTGTGCTGCAGGGGCTGAACCGTCCGGCAAACGACCTGTCGCGCGGATGCAGCGCCGAAGATGTGCTGGCGGTGATCGCCGTCACTTCGGCCCAATGCAGGGACGCCGCCTGATGAGCATAATGCTGCCCGCCGTGCTCGCGGCCATTCTGGTCGCCGGGCTGGCGCGGGCGGTCACCGGCTTTGGTTTCGCGCTGTTGGCGGTGCCGCTGCTCAGCCTGCATATGGCTGTGCCCAAGGCCGTGGCGCTGACCATCGTTCTTCAGGTGGCGATGGTGCCACGGGATGTGTTTGTCTCATGGCGGCGGCTGGACCGGGGCTATCTGCTGCGGCTGCTGGTCTGGGCGCTGCCTGCCATACCGCTCGGCCAGCTCGCGCTGCTGTCGGTGCCTGCCGAGGGCGCGCGCGTGGCATTGGCGGGGCTGGTGCTGACGGGCGTGGGGATGAGGGTGGCCCCGCCGCCCCTCGCCGGACTTCTACGCCGGATGCCGGTCGGCGTGGCCGGTTTTCTGGCGGGCTTCATGGGCGGGCTGGCCGCGATGCCCGGCCCGCCCGTTGTCCTGCATGCCCTGTCGCGCCCCGACGCGCCCGAGCGGACGCGGGCCACCCTGCTGCTGTTCTTTGGGGCGCTTTCCATCTGTGCGCTGCCGGTACTTGTGCAAAGCGGTGCGGCGGATGCGGGTCTTGGCCGGCTGGCGCTGATCGCGCTGCCCGTGTTGCTGCTGGCCGACAGTCTGGGCCGCCGCCTGTCGGGATATATCAGCGTCCCGGCCTATCAGGGCCTTTCCGCCGGGCTGCTGTGCCTGGCGGCCTGCCTGGCGGTTTACCCGGTGCTGCGCTGATAAAGGCCAGACAACGGGGCAGGGGGCTGGCCCCCGTCAGACAGACCGGGGGCCCTTCCTCAGGCCACGATCACTCGGGTGCCTTTACCAGAATTTTCACCTGCGATTTTTCGGCCACCAGCGCCTCGAACCCCTGCGCGACGATATCGTCAAGCGCGATGCGCTTGGTGACCAGCTTCTCGGCGCTGAAATAGCCCTCCACCATAAGCTCCATCACCGCCGGATAGATGTGGCGATAGGCAATGGTGCCCTGAAGCTGACGCTCTTTCAGCACGACGGTGTTGGGGTGAAAGGCCGCGTCACCTTCCCAGATCGAGACGATCAGCGTCTGGCCCTCATGCCGGGTGCTGTCGATGCACTGCTGCAATACGCGCGGAACTCCGGTCACCTCGAAGGCCACATGAACGCCGCCGGTCACTGCGCGGATCATTTCGACCGGATTGGCCGTCATCGGGTCAATCGCGGTGGTCGCACCCAGTTCCAGCGCCTTGCGCCGCCGCTCGGGCGACGGTTCGACGACGTGGATCTGCGCCGCGCCCGCGACGCGCAGCGCCTCGACCACCAGAAGCCCGATGGGGCCCGCGCCAAAGACGGCAGCGGTATCCCCGGCCCGGATCGCCGACATCCGCACCGCATGCAGCGCCACGGCGGCGGGTTCGACCAGCGCGCCCTGTTCCATCGACAGTTCGTCCGGCATCTTGTGGACCATGCGCGCAGGCACCACCGAGGTTGCGGCAAAACCGCCGTGACCGCCGGAAAGCCCGACGAAACCAAGGCTGTCACAGAGGTTGTATTTCCCCTCGCGGCAGCCCGGACAGGTTCCGCAGGCAAAGATCGGCTCTATGGCCACCCGATCGCCGGGGCGCAGGCCCGTCACGCCCTCGCCCAGCTCGGTGACGGTGCCGCAATATTCGTGGCCCATGGTGATCGGCGCCTTGTCGCGGCTCAGCGGATGGGCCTCGCTTACCGGAATGAAGATCGGCCCGGCCAGATATTCATGCAGGTCGCTGCCGCAGATCCCGGTCCAGGCAACCTTGATCGCGACCTCTCCGGGGCCGGGGGCAGGGGTGTCGATATCTTCGACGCGAATGTCCTTCACGCCATGCCAACGTGCGGCTTTCATGGAAGTCTCCTTCAGTGCAGGGAAAGGTTCCCGGCCCTCGTGAGGCCGGGGAGGATGGTGCAGTCGCGTCAGGACAGGTGATGCACCTCTTGCAGCCCGTAGACCGGGGTCTCGATCCCCTCCATCCGGGCCTTGAGCTGAAGCGCCAGATACAGCGAATAGTGTCGCGACTGGTGCAGGTTGCCGCCGTGAAACCAAAGCTGCTCCTGCTGCGTCGGCTTCCACATGTTGCGCTGCTCGCCCTCCCACGGGCCGGGGTCTTTCGTGGTGTCGGAGCCAAGTCCCCAGACCTTGCCAACCTTGTCGGCGACCTGCTGGCTGATCAGATCGGCCGCCCAGCCGTTCATCGAGCCATAGCCCGTCGCCAGCACCACCAGATCGGCCGGCAGCCGTGTGCCATCGGTCAGCACAACGGCGTCTTCCTCGAAATGATCAATGCCGCCCTTGGCCAGTTTCACCTCGCCGTCGATGATCAGCTGGCTCGCGCCCACGTCGATGTAATAGCCCGAGCCGCGGCGCAGGTATTTCATGAACAGGCCCGAACCATCATCGCCCCAGTCCAGATCGAAACCCGCCTTTTCCAGCCCGGTGTAGAAGGCCGCGTCGCGTTCACGCATCTGGTCGTAAAGCGGGATCTGGAATTCGTGCATGATTTTGTAGGGCAGCGAGGCGAAGATCATGTCCGCCTTTTCGGTCGTCATGCCATTGGCCACCGCCTGTTCGGAATAAAGCGCGCCAAGACCGATCTCCATCAGGCTGTCCGAGCGCACGATATGCGTGGACGAACGCTGCACCATCGTCACATCGGCATCGCCTTCCCAAAGCGCGGCGCAGATGTCATGGGCCGAATTGTTGGAGCCGATGACCACGGCCTTCCTGCCTGCCCAGGCATCCGGCCCCTCATGCTGGGACGAATGCTGGATCGTGCCCCTGAACGTCTCCATGCCGGGGAAACGCGGCATGTTCGGTTTGCCAGACATGCCGGTCGCCAGCACCAGATGGGTGGGTTCCAGCGTAACCGCCTCGCCGTCGCGGTTGACCTCGACCCGCCATTTGCCGGTGGCCGGATCATGGCTGGCGCGCGTCACTTCAGAGCGCGTCCAGTAATTGATCTCCATGACCTTGGTATACATCTCCAGCCAGTCGCCGACCTTGTCCTTGGGCGTGAAAACCGGCCAGTTGTCGGGAAACTTGATGTAGGGCAGGTGGTCATACCAGATCGGGTCATGCAGGCAGAGCGACTTGTAGCGGCTGCGCCACTGGTCGCCGGGCCGGTCATGCTTGTCCAGCACGATGGCGGGCACGCCAAGCTGGCGCAGCCGCGCACCAAGCGCGATGCCGCCCTGACCGCCGCCGATGATCACGACATAGGGCTGGGTGGTGTAGCCCAGGCTTGCCTCTTCCGCCTCGCGGCGTTCCTTCCAGGAACTGCGGTTCTTCTGCGCGCCGTGTTCGGCCCCCATCGGACGACGGGTGCCGCGGGGTTCCTCGAAGCCCTTCAACTCCTGAAGTGCGGTCAGCAGGGTCCAGATCCGGCCATCGCGCAACCGCATCAGGCCCCAGCCGCGCCCGGCCTTCGTCTCGAAGGTGATCCATGCCGTGATCACACCGCCCTCCTCGGCGGGGGTCTCTCCGGTCTGGATCTGGAAGTTGCCGGGCCGGGTGCGGGCAAGCTGGCTGTGCAGCAGGTCCGCCACCCCCGCAGGCCCCTCGACCGTCTTGAGGTTCCAGCTTACCGCAACCAGGTCGCGCCAGTAGCTGTCGGTCGCAAACAGCGCCGCCGCGCGCTCGGCATCGCCGCCCTCCAGTGCGGCGTTGAGGCTGTCCAGCATCTCCTGTGTTTGGCTGACCACTGTCATATCAAGCATCGCGTCTCCTCCTCTGCGCGTGTCTCGCGAGGAAGTATCGGGCGATGAATCGGGCGCGATCCACGTTTGCGAGGGCTGATGCCGGGGAAAAGTGGTCGCTGCGGCGCGGCATGTTGCGCGTGCAACGCCCACGCAACAGATCACGCGGGCGGCTGCAACCCGGCAGCGCGTATCCGGCGCAGGATGGTCGAACGGTTGACCCCGAACCGTCGGGCGGCGCGCGCCATGTTCCAGTCGCAGGCGACCAGAACCTGCTCCAGCGCCGCCCACGGATCGGCTGAGCCTGCGGCGGGCGGTTCGGGTGAAGGCGCAGCCTCGACCGGGCCGGGCAGATCGGGCAGGTCGATGACCGGCCCGATGCAAAGCGCCGCCGCGACATCGAGCACCTGTTCGAGTTCGCGGATATTGCCGGGCCAGCGCCGTCCCATCAGATCGGCACGGGCGGAAGGCGACAGACGGATCGTGTCGGCCGCGTGGCGGCGCAGGTGGCGCGACATCAGCCAGTCGATATCCCGCCGCAGCCGCAAAGGCGGCACTTCCAGCACACAGCCCGCAAGCCGGTGAAACAGAGGGCGCGGCACGCCGATCCGGGCCGGATCAAGACAGGTCGTGGACAGCGGGCGCAGGTTGGGCCTGCGATCCAGCAGCCCGCTCAGCGCGACGGCGGTTTCCGGGGCCAGATCCTCGATCCGGCGCAGGACAAGCGTGGTAGGGCCAACGGCCTCCAGACAGGCATCGGCCAGAGCCTCCGGCGTCAGCCCGGCGCATTCGAGGCTGATGAACCCCTGCGCCTTGCCCGTCATGTGGATCGCCCGTGCAAGCTTGGTCTTGCCGGTGCCGGTTTCACCCGTGATCGGCAGCGGCACGGTGCCGGGGGCCAGCCGCTCGGCCTGATCCAGCAGACGCGACATACCGGCGTCCCCGCCGGTCAGCCCGGCCAGCGCCCCGCCGGTGCGCATCCGCTGATGCGGCTGGCGCGGCGCCTTGGGGGCGATGGCATGCCCGAACAATGCTCCGCCGTCGCGCGTTTCGATCACGCGCTCTTCGGTCGGGCGGTCGCGCATCAGATCGGGCAGGTCATCGACGCTCATGTTCAGAACTTCGTCGATCCGGTGCCCGAGGATCGTTCCGCCGTCGGGAAACAGCCGGCGCGCGGCGCGCGTGTAGCCCAGTACACGCCCGGAGCCATCCAGCCGCACCGCCGCCTCGGGATCGACGTCCAGAAATTCCGGGCTGGACGAAAGCCGCAGCACCCAGTCGCGCGGGCTTTCGGCCATCAGGTTCGCCATTTCGACCCGCCGCGCCGCCGTGGTCACAAGGCTCATCGCAAGGTTCTGGCTGGTCTTGGGCGCAGGAGATCGCAGCAGCGAGATATCCAGCACCGCCGCAAGCTGACCAAGGCTGTCGAAGATCGGCGCCGCCGTGCAGGACAGGGCGGTATGCGCATTGCCGAAATGGTCATCCTGATGCACCGTCACCGGCTCCTGCAGGACGATGCAGGCACCGACCCCGCAGGTTCCCGCCAGATTCTCCGACCAGTTCGACCCGAGATAAAGGCCCGAGCGGCGCAGATCCTCGGTGAAAAGATCGTCGCCGAAAAAGTCGACGCAGACGCCCTTGGCATCGGTCAGCAGCAGCACATAGTTCTGCCCCGCAACCTGCCGGAACAACGACTGCAACCCTGATCTTGCCGTGGCGATCAGCCATTCGGCCTGCTTGCGGTGATCACGCAGTTCCGCCTCGGTCACGATATGGGCGGGGTCAGAGCGGGTCGGGTCCATGCCGTAAAGCTCGACACAGCGCCGCCAGGAGGCAGAGACAAAGCTGTCCCGCCCGGTCTGGCTACCGTCCAGCACCCGCCCGATCTCCTCGACATGCCGCAGGTCTTTCATGCGCATCGCCTCCCGTCGGGACTGTAGCACAGACCGCCGCCATCGGAGATGGAACATTGGTCGGAGATAGCGGGCATCCGCCAGCGGCCCTCTCAACCCTGCCGGCAACCGCGCGCGTGCGCGCGCATTGCTTCTGGACGAGGCTGTTCGATACGGGATATGTTTCAATGAACATATCGAATCCACAGGTGACAACATGAAACTGAGCGCGAGGAATATGCTTTCCGGGACGGTGGTGGATATCACCACAGGCGCTGTCACCAGCCATGTCAGGATCGACATTGGCGGCAGCGTGCTGACCGCCTCGATCACCAACAGCGCGGTGCAGGATCTGGGTCTGGTGGTGGGCGGCCAGGCCATTGCCGTCATCAAGGCCAGCGATGTCATGGTCGGAACCGTTGAATGATGCCGCAGGCTCCGCTTGTCTGGAACGGCCTGCGCCCCGGCGAGATTGTGACCGAATCGCAGATGGCTCAGGACGCGACAGTTCAGTTCATCGGCACGATCCACACCCCCTGGGCCGACCCGCATGCCTGCCCGAAATGGGGCGACGAGGTCGATGGCCCCGTCTGTTGGATCAACCTGCACCCCCGCTGGCAGCCAGCGCTGAAGGGTATTCTCGCGAAAGACCGGCTTCAGTTGCTGTACTGGCTGCATCTGGCGCGGCGGGACCTGTTGCAGCAAAGCCCGAGGTCGGATGGAGAAACCCTTGGCACATTCGCCATAAGATCCCCGCTTCGCCCCAATCCGATCGCCTCGAGCCATGTCCGGGTCATTGCGATTGAAGGGCCTCTGCTTTCGGTGCGGGGACTTGATTGCGTCAATGGCACGCCCCTGCTCGACATCAAGCCGGAAGGCGCTGCCCTGAAAGGAGACCTGTCATGTCCCTGCGCATAGCCAAGAGCCTGTCAGAGCCGGGGGATACCCGCCGCCCCGTCCGGGTCAGGATGCTGGCCGTTCTGGTTGCAGCGGTCCTGCTGGTCTTCGCCGGCGCTTTCACGGCTTCGGCGCGTGAAATCCTTGACGCGACGGGTCGCAAGGTCATCGTGCCGGATCAGCCGATGCGCGTTTTCGCGGCAGGCCCCCCTGCGTCGGTGCTGCTTTACGCCCTGAAGCCGGAGGCGATGATCGGCTGGGTGCGCGCGCCGCGCGACCGGGATCTGCCCTATCTTCAGACCGCGACCCACGCGCTGCCCGAACTCGGGCGGTTATCCGGCAAGGGCGGAACGCTGAACCTTGAGGTGCTGCTGGCGGCGAAACCGGATCTCATCGTCGATTTCGGAACCGTCAACGAAACCTATCTGACGCTGGCCACCAAGGTGCAGGAACAGACGGGTGTGCCCTATGTGCTGATTGACGGGTCATTTGCCAATACGCCGGCGGCGATCCGCCAGATGGCCGAAATCCTTGGCGTGCCCGAACGGGGCGAGGCGCTGGCAAGCTATGCCGAGGCGACCTTTGCCATGGTGACGCGGGTGCTTGAGGCCGTGCCGCCCGAGGACCGGCCGACTGTCTATCTGGCGCGCGGGCCGGAGGGACTTGAAAGCGCCGCCAGAGGCGCGATCAACGCGGAAATCATCGAATGGGCGGGTGGGCTCAACGTGGTGGGCGGCCCCGACCGCGGATTGGTGACAACCTCGGTCGAGCAGATTCTGGCCTGGGCGCCCGCCACTGTCGTGACCATTGACCGCGACTTTGCGAGGGATGTGGCCACCCTGCCGGGCTGGAGCGATGTTCCGGCCGTGCGGGACGCGCGGGTTCTGCTGGCCCCCGCCGAACCCTTCGGCTTCATCGACAGTCCGCCCTCGATGAACCGGCTGATCGGCCTGCACTGGTTGATGCACAGCTTCTACCCAGAGGTCGCGGAAGGTGATCTGGGGGCCGAGGTCGCCCGTTTCTACAAGCTGTTTTATCATGTGACTCTGGATGATGCGGCAGTGGCCGGACTTCTTGAAAACTAGGTCGCGACGGGGTGCGGTCCCGGTGGGGCGGCTGCCGCAGACCGGGGTTGCAGCAGCGGTTTTGCTGCTGTGCCTTGCGCTGTCCCTGATGGTCGGCCCTTACGGTCTCTCCCTGCGGCAGATCGGCGGGCTGATGCTGGCGGCGCTTTCGGGGCGACTGCCAGACGGACCCGAAGCCTCGGTTCTGTTCCAGATCCGTTTGCCGCGTGTGCTGGCTGCGGGGCTGGTTGGTGCCGCGCTGTCGGCGGCTGGGGCGGCCTATCAGGTGACTTTCCGCAATCCGCTGGTCTCGCCCGATATTCTGGGTGTTTCCGCCGGGGCGGGGTTTGGCGCGGTTCTGGGGATTCTTCTGGGCCTGCCGATCCTTGCCATTCAGGGGCTGAGCTTCACGGGCGGTATGGTCACCGTCGGGCTGGTGATGGCCCTGGCCGTGGCCTTCGGCAACCGGGGCGAGGCGCTGTCGCTGATCCTGACCGGCATCGCCATCGGGGCGCTGGCCGGGGCCGGAACCGCCATGGTGAAAACGCTGGCCGATCCCGATGACCAGCTTCCCGCCATGACGTTCTGGCTGCTGGGCAGCCTTGCGGGAACCCGGACTGCCGATGTGGCCTTCCTTTTACCCGCCCTTCTGCTGGGGGCGGGGCCGCTGATCCTGATGCGCTGGCGCATCGGCCTGCTGGCGCTTGGCGAAGAGGAAGCCCGCGCCCTTGGCGTGGAAACCACGCGGCTGCGCCTTGTCGTGATTGTCTGTGCCACGTTGATGACGGCGGCAGCGGTTGCCACGGCGGGCACGATCGGCTGGGTCGGTCTGATGGTGCCCCATATGGCACGCCTGCTGGCAGGTGCGCGTTTTGACCGGGTCTTGCCGCTGGCAGCGCTGCTGGGCGCGGCCTTCATGGTGCTGATCGACACCGCTGCGCGCAGCCTTGCCGTGACCGAAGTGCCGCTTGGCGTGCTGACCGCCATTCTGGGGGCGCCGGTCTTTCTGACCCTGCTGGCGCGCGGAGGCCGGCGATGGAACTGATCCATGCCAGCGGGCTGGCCATCGCTGCCGGGCGGCGCGTGCTGGTGCGCGACATTTCCTTCACCCTGCACCCCGGTCAGGTTCTGGCCCTTCTCGGTCCGAACGGAACCGGCAAGAGCACGCTGTTCCGAACCCTTCTTGGCCTGACCCCGGCAGCGGCGGGAACGATCAGGCTGCAAGGTGCCTCCCTGCCCTTGCCGCGCCGGGCCATTGCGGCCCGGCTGGCCCTGGTGCCACAGGCCATGCAGGCGGCTTTTCCGTGGACTGTGCGCGATTTTGTCCTGATGGGGCGGACGATGCACCTCTCCGGCTTTGCCGCCCCCGGCAAGGCCGATCACGCGGCTGCCACTGCTGCGCTGGAGGAGATCGGCCTGCTGTCCCATGCCGAGCGGCTGGTGACGCGGCTTTCCGGCGGCGAGCGCCAGTTGGTCCTGATCGCGCGGGCGCTGGCGCAGAATGCACCGGCCCTGTTGATGGATGAACCCTCCTCCGCGCTGGATTTTGCCAATCGGGAACGGCTGGCCGATCTGATGGAGCGGCTGGCCCGCCGCAGGCTAGGTCTCATGTTCAGCACACATGACCCGGCGCAGGCGGCAAGGCTGGCGTCCGAGGTGCTGACCATCGACCGGAGCGGTACCGCGCGGTTGGGCCCTGTGGCAGATCAGCTTGCCCCCGCCCGTCTCGCCGCCCTTTACGACATGCCTGAAGAGGCGGTGCGGCGCGGTCTGGGGAATCTGCTGCGCTGAATGCCTTATTCCGCAGCCTGAGGTCGGGCCAGTTGTGCCAGCATTGCCGCAATCTCGGGCCGGCAGGCGCCGCAGTTGGTGCCTGCCCCTGTCGCCTGCCCGATGGCCGCCAGATCGCAGGCTCCGTCGCGGAAGGCCGATTGCAGACGGTTGCGGCCGACACCTGCGCAGGCGCAAACCAGTGGCCCGTTATCGGCCCGGTCCGAGCCGCCTGCACAGGGGGCGAGGGTCGCGGCGCCGCGCGGCGTGCCGATCCGTGCGATAGCGGCATCCCGCGCGATCATCACAGGGGAGGGGGCCGCGAACAACAGCGCCACCACGCGCCCCGACAGGATCAGCGCGATGGAAACCTGACCGCGCGCCGCATCTTCCGTTTGCATGACTTCTGCATCCGGCAGGTCAAACAGTGCGCGCGCAAAGGCTAAGGGATCATCCGGGGCTTCCAGTAAGGCGAGTTCGGCGGCAAGGCCGGTTTCGGTGACCCGCCGTGCCCAGTAGCCCCCGTCAGGCGCGATGCTTCCGGCGGCGCAGGCAAAAGCAAACCAGCGAGCAGGCCAGGGTCGCAGAGATACTGCCGCAGCTTTCGATTCGGGCTGACCTGACAGAGGGTCCGTCACGGCGCTGACCACGGCGTCTATCCGGCCTGTGGGCGCCGTCTCGCCGGTCCAGTGCATCGGGGCGAAAATCTGCCGGGGTCGCACGCGATCGGTGACCACCACGCGCAGCACCGCACTTCCGGAGGCAGAGCGGACCTCGGCCAGTGACCAGGGCGACAGACCCGAGCGCAGCGCGTCAGAGGGGTGAACCTCGACAAAGGGTTCGCCAAGATGCTGGTTGAGCCGGGGCGCCTGTCCGGTTCGCGTCATGGTATGCCACTGGTCGCGAATGCGTCCGGTGTTCAGCCGGAACGGATGCTCCGGGGTAAGCATCGCCTGCGGTGGGGTGCTTGTCACCGCAATCATGCTCGGCCTGCCGTCGGGGGTGAAATACCGGCTGTCGCCAAAGAACCGGCCCCCTTGCCGCAACGCAGTGCTGGGCCAGCGAAAGGGTTCCATTCTGTCATAGTCGGCATCACTGATCGCGGCCTTGCCCGAAATATCGAAATCGCGCCCCAGCGCCCCCGCAATGCCAGACAAAGCGGCATGTTCGCGGAAGATCGCGGCGGGGCCGGGCCAGTCGAACCTGTCAAAGCCCATGCGCCGCGCCACCCCGGCGAGCATCCACCAGTCGGGGCGGGCGGCGCCGGGTGGCGCCAGCACCGCACGCTGGCGGCTGATCGTGCGGTCGGAATTGGTGACGGTGCCCGATTTCTCGGCCCATGCGGCGGCGGGCAGCAGAACATGGGCCAGCCGCGCGGTATCTGTGGCGCCGGTCACGTCGCTGACAGCAACGAATTCGCAGGCTGCGATGGCGGCGCGCACTGCATCGGCCTCGGGCAGGGTGACGGCGGGGTTGGTATGGATGATCCACAGCGCCTTGACCCGCCCGTCACCCACGGCGCGGAACAGGTCCACCGCCTTCAGCCCCGGTCGTTCGGCCATGCGAGGGGCGCGCCAGAATTGTGCGACCGCCGCGCGATGGGCCGGGTTTTCCAGCGACAGGTGACAGGCCAGCTGATTGGCCAGCCCGCCCACCTCGCGCCCGCCCATGGCATTGGGCTGGCCGGTCACGCTGAACGGCCCCATGCCGGGGTGGCCGATGCGGCCCGTTGCCAGATGGCAGTTCAGGATCGCATTCACCTTGTCGGTGCCCGAACTGGACTGGTTCACACCCTGCGAAAACACCGTCACGACCTTTTCCGTGCGGCACCACAGATCAAGGAACCGTGCCAGATCCGCAGGGCCAAGGCCGGTTTCACCGCTGTCGGCGCGGGCGGATTGCACCGCCGCCTCCAGCCCGGTGGCATCGCTGGCCAGAAGCTCCCGGTCTGCCAGTGCGGCCAGCAGCCGGTTGAACAGCGCCACATCCGCGCCGGGGGCAATGGGCAGATGCAGGTCGGCCGCCCCTGCGGTAACGCTGCGGCGTGGGTCGATGACCACGATCTTCGTGCCCCGCGTGGCCCGTGCCGCCTCGATCCGCTGCCACAGGACCGGATGGCACCAAGCGAGGTTCGACCCGACAAGGACGATCAGATCCGCCTCCTCCAGATCGTCATAGATGCCGGGCACGGTATCGGCACCGAAGGCCCGGACATGCCCCGCCACGGTCGAGGCCATGCAGAGCCGCGAGTTGGTATCGACATTGGCGCTGCCGATGAACCCCTTCATCAGCTTGTTGGCGACATAGTAATCCTCGGTCAACATCTGCCCGGACAGATAAAGCGCCACCGACTCCGGCCCGTGTGCGGCAATTGTCTGGCGAAAGCGGGTGGCGATCAGGCTCAGCGCCTGATCCCAGTCTGCGGGCCTGCCGTGGATCTCGGGCGTCGTCAGGCGGCCGGAGCGCCCGACCGTCTCGCCAAGTGCGGTGCCCTTGGAACACAGACGCCCGCGATTGGCCGGATGGTCCGGGTCGCCCCGCACGATCAGCCCGCTTTCACCCGCAGGGGCCAGCAGGACACCACAACCGACACCGCAATAGGGACAGGTCGAGCGGATCATGCGACGCGCTTTCCGGCCAGCCGTTCCACGTCGATCAGCACGCGACCCGCCAAAACCTGCGCGGGATAGGTGGCTACCGCCCCCTCATCCGCGCCCTGTGCCCGGCCGGTTTCCAGATCGAAGACCCAGGCATGCAGAGGGCAGGTCACGGCATGGCCGTGCACGATGCCATCGGACAGCGGCCCGCCCTTGTGGGGGCAGCGGTCATCCAGCGCGAAAACCCGGTCGTCATGCGTGCGGAACACCGCGACACAGCCTTCGGGCGTGCGCAGGGTGCGGGCGCCCCGCAGCGGAATCTCTTCCAGCGCGGCAATGTCGATCCAGCGCGTCATTCTGCGGCCTCCTGCATCAGCGTGGCAAGGGGGTGGAACCGCCGCGCCGCCTCGGGCGTGGCGCGTTCGGCCCAGGGGTCTTTCTGGCAGACGGATTGTGACAGGTCGAAGCGCTCGATCAGCCCGGCGCGGATTTCCGGGTCCAGCACCCGACCCTTTACCCAGTCCAGCCCGACCTTCTTCAGCCATTTGTAGGGCCGGTCCAGATAGCGGGCATTCTCGCGGTAAAGCTGGATGAAGGCGATGGTGAGGGCAATGGCCTCGTCCTCGGTGGCGACGGCGGCAAGACGCTCGGTTTCCTTCAGATCCATGCCCGCCGCGCCGCCGACACCGATCTGATAGCCGCTGTCAACGCAGATGATCCCCACATCCTTGCAGGTCGCTTCGGCGCAGTTGCGCGGGCAGCCCGACACCGCAAGCTTGACCTTGTGAGGCGTCCATGAACCCCAGAGCCGTTGTTCCAGCCTGATGCCCAGCCCCGTCGAATCCTGCGTGCCGAAGCGGCAGAATTCCGACCCCACGCAGGTTTTCACCGTGCGCAGGCCCTTGGAATAGGCATGACCGGAAACCAGACCGGCGGCATTCAGATCGGCCCAGATCGCGGGCAGATCCTCTTTCCGCACACCCAGCAGGTCGATCCGCTGTCCGCCTGTGACCTTGACCATGGGCACGTCATATTTGTCAGCAGCATCGGCAATGGCGCGCAGCTCGGCGGCATTGGTGACACCGCCCCACATGCGCGGCACGACGCTGAAGCTGCCATCCTTCTGGATATTGGCATGCAGGCGTTCGTTGACGAAACGGCTCTGGTCGTCGTCGCGGTAGTCCAGCGGCCAGTCGGCCAGAAGGTAGAAGTTCAGCGCCGGGCGGCAGGTGGCGCAACCGCACGAGCTGTTCCAGCCCAGCTCCTGCATCACGGCGGGCATGGATTTCAACGCATTGGCCTTGATCAGGCGGCGCACCTCGTCATGTGTGAGGCTGGTGCATCTGCACATCGGCTGCGCAGCGGGCCGGGAGAAGGCATCGCCCAGCGTCGCGGCCAGAACCTGTTCCACCAGCCCTGTGCATGTCCCGCAGGAGGCGCTGGCCTTGGTGCGGGCGCGCACCAGCCCCAGATCGGTTGCCCCCTCGCCGATCGCCCGGACGATCTGTCCCTTGCAGACGCCGTTGCAGCCACAGATCTCTGCCTCAGGCGGCAAGGCTGCAACGGCTGCAAGAGGGTCCGACTGGGCCCCCCCCTCGAACGCGGGGCCGAAGATCAGCGTCTCGCGCCGGGCCGAGATATCGGCGCCCTCCCTGATCTGCTGGAAGAACCAGTTGCCATCCGCCGTGTCGCCATACATCACCGCACCGATCAGCCGGTCATCCGCGATCACCAGCCGTTTGTAGATGCCGCGCGCCGGGTCGCGGAACACGATTTCCTCGCGCCCCGGCGCCTCGGCGAAATCGCCTGCGCTGAACAGGTCGCAGCCGGTGACCTTCAGCTTGGTGGCGGTCTGCACCGGGGCAAAGGCTGCCACACGGCCGTTCAGCACCCCGGCCAGCACCTTTGCCTGATCGTAAAGCGGGGCGACGAGGCCGAAGAGCTGGCTGTCGAACTCGACGCATTCGCCAAGCGCGAAGATCGCAGGGTCCGATGTGGTCAGCTGTGCATCGACCACGATGCCGCGCCCGACCTCAAGCTGCGCGTCATTGGCAAGGCGCACCTCGGGGCGGATGCCGACCGCCATGCACACCAGATCGGCGCCGTAGACGGTGCCATCCTCCAGCAGCACGGCTTCAACCTGGTCGGTGCCGAGGATCGCCTTGGTCGCCCCCCGGCAATGGACACGGATGCCGCGCCGTTCCAGATCCTTCTGCAAAAGGTAACTGGCGGCGGGGTCAAGCTGACGCTCCATCAGGTGGCCCATCAGGTGAATCACCGTCACATCGGCACCGCGCGCGGCCATGCCCGCGGCGGCCTCCAGACCCAGAAGCCCGCCACCGATAACCACGGCCCGCGCGCCGGGACGGCTGGCCGCGATCATGGCGTTGGTATCCTCCAGATCGCGGTAGGTCACGACGCCCGGCAGATCCTTGCCCGGCACCGGAAGGATGAAGGGCGCCGAGCCGGTGGCGATGACCAGCCGGTCATAAGGCACCGGGCCGCCTGCGCCGTGAACCACCTTCGCCGCGCGGTCGATCCGGGTCACGCTTTCCCCGAAGCGGCAGTCGATGCCATGCGTGGCATAGAAGGCGTCGTCATGGGTGACGATCTCGGCGTAAGTCTTTTCGCCCGACAGCACCGGGGACAGCATGAGGCGGTTGTAGTTGCCGCGCGGTTCGGCGTTGAACAGGGTGATGTGCCAGGCGTCCGGGGCGGTGTCGCGCAGATGCTCGATCAGCCGGCCAGAGGCCATTCCGGCACCGATGATGACAAGTCGCTGGGTCATGGGGTGTCCTCGCGGGTTCAGGCAGGTTGACCATCGGGAAGGCGGCGGATCGCGGACTGCATCCAGACGAGGCTGGCCAGCACGATCACAAACAGGGCGGCAAAGCAGCTTGACCAGTCGCCGGTCACGTCGCGGAGCCAGCCGAACAGCAGCGGCAGGACGAAGCCGCCAAGCCCGCCGATCATGCCGACCATGCCGCCGACGGCCCCTACATTCTGCGGATAATAAACGGGGATGTGTTTGTAGACCGCAGCCTTGCCAAGCGCCATGAACAGGCCCAGCACGAAGACGATGGCGATGAAGCCCGCAGGTCCGATGCCCAGCGGCAGCGCCAGCAGCAGGGTCGCCACAGCCGAAATACCAAAGGTCCAGTAAAGGATCGCCCGCGCACCGTATTTGTCGGACAGCGCGCCGCCCCACGCCCGGAACACCGAACCGGGCAGCGAATAGGCCGCGCCGATCATGCCTGCCGTGGCCACATCGAAGTGGTAAACTCCGATCAGGTAGCGCGGCAGCCACAGTGCCAGCGCGACGAAACCACCAAAGACGAAGAAGTAGTAAAGCGAGAAGCGCAGCACGCGGATGTCGGCCATGACGGCAAATTCTGCCTTCAGCCTGCGGGGAGTGGCGGTGGCCTGTTGCGGATCATCCTCGGACATGAGCCAGAACAGGATGGCGGTCACGGCCAGCACGGCGGCATAGACCTGCGCCGCGCCCTGCCAACCCAAGGCGATCATCAGGAAGGGCGCGCCGAACTTGGTCAGCGCGGCGCCGACATTCCCGACGCCGAAAATGCCAAGCGCCGTGCCCTGCCGCCCGGCGGGGTAGAACCGCGAGACATAGGCGACGCCCACCGCAAAGGTGCCGCCTGCCAGACCGACGCCAAGCGCCGCGACAAGGAATTGTGCATAGGTGGTCGCAAAGCTGAGCAGCAGGGTCGCCAGCGCGGCGGCCAGCATGGTCAGTGTAAAGACTGATCTGCCGCCGATACGGTCTGTCCAGATGCCAAGCACGACGCGCACCAGAGATCCGGTCAACACCGGCATGCCGACCAGCAGGCCGAACTGGGTGTCGGTGAGTTGAAGCAATTCACGGATTTGCAGGCCGATGATCGCAAAGATCGTCCAGACGGCAAAGCAAATGGTGAAGGCGAAGGTGGACAGGGTCAGCGCCCTGGTCGGGGAGGAAAGGGAAATCTGGGCCATGGGCTCGGGCTCCGGTTTCGTCAGAGGATGGGGAGGGGCGAGGCGGCGGCAACATGGCTGCCGCTGGGGCGGGCGCCCTTTCGGGCGAGCGGGCCGGGCCATCGGATCAGCAGGATGGCCGGATTGGTCATGTCGGCGGCTGCGGCGGCCATGCCGCGCAGCACAGTTGTCAGGATGCGCTCTGCCGCAGTTCCGGCCTGCTGGACGATTTCGACCGTGCAGGTTTCGGGGGCGCCCGTGGCCAGCAGTTCCGCCTCGACGGCGGGCAGGCGGTGCATCGCCATGTAAAGCGCCAGCGTGGTGCCGGGACGGAAGCTGCCTGCCAGATCGGCGGTTTCGCCGGGACGGCAGGTGGCAGTGGCGAGCACCAGCCGCTCGGTCTGGCCCCGCTCGGTCAGCGGGCGGGTCAGCGCGGCGGCGGCGGCGCTGGCCGCCGTGATGCCGGGCACGATCTCGACCGGCACGCCTGCAAGTCGGGCGGCCGCGATCTCTTCGCAGGCGCGGCCGAAGACCGAAGGATCGCCGGATTTCAGCCGCACGACCCGCAGTCCCGACAGGGCGGCCGCGATTACAACGCAATTGATGCGGGGCTGGGGCCAGTGGTTTGCACCGACCGCCTTGCCGACATCGACCTTGCGTGCCGGGGTCAGGGCCAGCACCTCGGGGCTGGCCAGGCGGTCATGGAACACGACATCGGCCTCGCGCAGCCGGTGCAGTGCCCGCATGGTCAGCAGATCGGCCGCGCCGGGCCCGGCACCTACAAGGGCAATCCTGCCCAGCGGGTGCCCGTGGGGTGGGTCGGGGGGCAGCAGGCTCATGTCTTCACCGCAGTCGGGATCATGGGGTGTCCCTTTCTGGAAATGAAAAAGCCGCACGACAGCAGGGAACGGACCCTGCGGTCGAGCGGCTTTGCTCGGATGATGTTCGGGGGGTGTCTTGCGGGAACGCCATTGTTCCCGAAGTCCCCTTCACGCTGCGCCCCGCTGCCGGTCTGGTCAAGCGATCCGCCGGGCCAGCCGGTGAAGGCGCGGAAAATGCCTAGAATATGTGCTGATCAGGCGGTGTCTGGATCAAAAACCGCACCGTCGAAGAACCTGTCAGGCAGCAGAAGCACCCGTCCCGCGGCTGCCGGATGCAGGCCGGGTTCACTGACCGCGCCTTCCAGCCGGGAGGAGGCGGCGGGCAGGTCTGCCCCTGCCGGTCTCAGATGGAGACGGTAAAGATCGCTGCGAAACACTGCCTGCGCGGCATGGCGGGCCTGCGTGACATCCAGCCCGTGTCTGCGGGCCAGCCGTGCGCCGATCCATTCGGCCTGACTGCGCCAGGGAAAGGTCGCGCAGCCTTCGAAGAACTCCACACCGCTGTCCATCGCGCGCTCGATCAGGTCGGGCGGCAGGTCGAGATAGGGGCTGCGGGCCATGATCTCGGCGGCCGTGATCCGGTTCTCGCGCAGCCGCAGCCAGCGGCAGGCCCGCCAGACGGCCCGCATCAGACGGCCGGTCAGGTCAGGGTCGGCCTCGGCCCGGTCGCGCCGCATCGCCAGCACCTTGTCGGGCGGCGCCCGCCAGATCGCGGTGCCAGGCAGCAGAAGGCTTGCGATGCCCCGGTCTGCCGCCCCGGTTGCCCAGGGTTCGCCCACGATGAACAGATCCAGCTCGCCTGCCGCCATGGCATCGGGCAACAGCGGCGGCGGTACGGTCTGCACCGTGATCTCCTCTCCCAGCCAGCGATACAGAAGCTCGGCATGGATCGAGAAGGGAAAGGGCACCCCGATCCGCAGCGGCATCGGCAGCGCAGAGCGAAGAGCCACCGGATCGGTGCGATCCGCCCCGCCCAGGTGCCGGACGATATGATCAGGAAAGGCGATCATCTCGCCCCCCAGCGATGTGACCATCAACGCATCCAACGCCGCAGCCCCGCCGCCCAGCCCAAGCGCCTGAGCCACCGGAATGGGTGACAGCATCGAGGCCGCATCGACCTGACCAAAGGTCAGCAGATCCCGCAGCGCCGACCACGAGGGCGCGCGGCGCAAGGTCAGGTTCAGCCCCTCCTCCTCGGCGAAGGCCAGTTCACGCGCCACGATCAGCGGTGCGGCGTCGATCAGTGGCAGAAACCCGGCGGTGACGGACAGATGGCTCATTTCAGCAGGTCCGCTGCCGTGAGTATGGCTTGGGCGATTTCGACGATCTTCTTCTTCTGGTCCATCGCAGTGCGGCGCAGCAGGGCATAGGCCTCGTCCTCGCCGATGCCGCGCGCCTTCATCAAAATGCCCTTGGCGCGGTCGACGATCTTGCGTTCCTCCAGCGCCGCGCGCGTGGCGGCCAGTTCGGCGCGCATCCGCTGGAACAGGTGAAAGCGCGCGATGGCGGCATCCAGCACCGGGCGCAGACGCTCGGCCCTGAGGCCGTTCACCACATAGGCCGAAAGCCCCGCCTCGATGGCCGCGCGCGTCAGATCGCGGTCAGAGCGGTCGACGAACATTGCCACCGGGCGTTCCATGGGCGAGGAGGCGAGGCTGAGTTCTTCCAGCGTATCGCGCGAGGGGTTGGCCACGTCGATCAGCACCAGATCTGGGGCGAGTTCGGCAATACGCCTGGCCAGCCCCTGCTCACTGTCGATCACCGTCACTTCACATTCTGCACGCAAGGCCTCGGTGATCAGCACGGCGCGTTCTGGGATTTTTTCGATCAGGACGATGGACAGGGGTTTCATCAGGCCGGTCAGTCAGCAGGACAGGGTGAGCCACAGGATGCGGCGCACCCCGCGACATGGCAATCCCGCAGCCCCCGGCGCTGCCGGCCGGCCCCCCGATCCGCCCGCCGTTTCAGCACCAGCGCCTCAAAGGTCATCATCACATGGCAGTTTGAAACCCCGGCTCAGGCCGGGCGCCATGGCGTGGCGGTGGGCCCTGCGAGGCGCAGCAGATCTACCGCGCGGGCAGCGATCTGCGCACTGGCCTCTGCCAGCGAGGCCGGCCGAAGGTAGAAGGCCGGCACCGGCGGCAGGATCACCGCCCCCATTTCGGTGGCGGCGGTCATGTTGCGCAGATGCGCCAGCGTCAGCGGAGCCTCGCGTGCCAGCAGGATCAGCGGGCGGCGCTCTTTCAGTTGCACACCCGCCGCGCGGGTCAGCAGCGTGTCGTCCAGCCCCTGCGCGATCGCGGCAAGGCTGCGCATCGAACAGGGGGCGACGATCATCCCCGCCACGGGATACGACCCCGAGGCGATGCTGGCGCCAAGGTCGCGGATCTCATGGCAGCGGTTGGCAAGGGCGCAAAGCTCCGCCTCGGCGTCGGGCCCAAGTTCCTCGGCCAGTGTGCGGCGCGCCATGGGTGAGATGACCAGATCGACCCCGGCCCCAAGTCGGTGCAACAGCCGCGCGCAGTCCCGCGCCAGCATGGCGCCTGAAGCTCCCGAAACCCCCAGAACCACCCGCGCGCTCATCGAAGAACTTCTGCCAGAAGCGTGGCGGCGCGGGCTTCATGGGCCGGGTCCAGCGCCATTATGCGGCCCCAGTCGCGCGTGGTCTCCGTCCCGGTCTTGGTGGTTGCATCCAGCCCTATCTTGCCTGCAAGGGCCTCTGTCGGGCTGGCGAAATCCAGATAGTCCATCGGCGTGCCGGTCACCTGCATAATATCGCGGCCGGGATCCATCCGGGTCGAGATCGCCCAGAGCACATCGTCCCAGTTGCGGGCGTCGATGTCCTCGTCCACCACGACGATCATCTTGGTATAGCTGAACTGCGGCAACATGCCCCAAAGCGCCATCATCACGCGGCGCGCCTGACCGGGATAGCTTTTGGCGATCCTGACCACGGCGATCCGGTAGGAACAGGCGGCGGGCGGCAACCAGAGGTCCAGCACCTCGGGGATTTGTGCGCGGATCACCGGCAGCGCCAGATCATTGAACACCTCGCCAATGACGGAGGGTTCGTCGGGCGGGCGTCCGGTGACGGTGGACAGATACAGCGGATCATCCCGGCAGGTGATGGCGCTGACCCGCATGACGGGGAAAGGCTCGGCTGCATTGTAATAGCCGGTATGGTCGCCGAACGGGCCTTCGGGCGCAAATTCGCCGGGGTGAACCCAGCCCTCGATCACGATTTCGGCGCGTGCGGGTACCATCAACGGCACGCTGACGGCAGCCGCTACCTCGGCTCGCGCTCCGCGCAACACGCCGGAAAAGGTGAGCTCCGACACCGTTTCGGGCAGCGGCAGCGCGGCTGACAGCAACAACGCCGGATCGCAGCCCAGGGCGATGGCTACCGGCATCGGCTCGGACCGGGCAGCCCAGGCACGGTAATGCGCCGCGCCGCCACGATGGGCGAGCCAGCGCAGGATCAGCCGGTCCGGCCCGATCACCTGCGCGCGGTAAACCCCGAGGTTCAAGGCATTCAGATCTCCGGGCCCGGCGCCGGGCGGGCGGGTGATGACCACCGGCCAGGTGATCAGCGGCCCTGCATCTTCGGGCCATGGCACCTGTACGGGCAGCGCAGAAAGATCGGCCAGCCGCGCTGCCTGCACCGGAGGGCGGGCCAGAACTTTCGCACGCGCAGACAGCGCCGCGCGCATCATCGGCCAGCGTGACAATGCGTCCCGCAGACCGGCAACCGGGGCCGGCGCGCGCAGGGCGGCCAGAAATGCGCCCAGGTCCGGCACCCGGTCAGGCGTGATCCCCAGCCCGGCCGCGACGCGCGCCCGGGTGCCGAACAGATTGCCGATGACCGGCAGCGCAGCAGCCCGGCCTTGAACCATGGCCGCGTCAAAGCGCAGGGCGGGCCCTCCGGCCCGCAGGGCCGCCAGCATCACGGCTGTCATCTCGTGTCTCGTGTCCACCGGCGCGGCGACTGTCGCCAGGCCGCCCGTCCGCGCCAGATGGTCGAGGAAGGCGCGCAGATCGGGAAAGACAGGCAGGTCACGCATCACGGGGGTCCGGTTCTCTTTTGTCGCGTGATAGACCCGGAGGCGGCTGCCAATCTTGATCATAGTCAAGTCCTGCCCGGCGCAGAGGCGTTATGCCCCGGTCATGCAACCTGACTTTCCGTTCCCGGCGTTTGTGCTGCCCGGCCCGCTGAACCTGATCCTGACCCGCCTGATGCGCGGCATGGCGCGCCGCCATCCGGCGATCCTGCGCCGTCTGGGTGACAAGGCAGGCGCCCGCATTCTGGTCGACGTCACCGACGCACCCTTTCCGCTGCTGATGGAGCCTGCCGCCCTGCGCCTGACCGCCGTGCGACGCGATGTGGCCTGCGATGCGGTGATCCGGGGGCGGCTGGCAGCTTTTCTGGACATGCTGCATGGCGGGGCGGACGGCGATGCGCTGTTCTTCTCGGGCGCGCTGGAAATCTCGGGCGATACTGCAGCGGTGCTGGCCCTCCGTAATGCGCTGGATGATGCCGAACTGGATCTGACCGACGAACTGGCGGCCGAGGGCGGCCCGCTGGCGCCGATCCTGCGGCGGGGCGCGGCCCTGCTGGCACGGCGGTCAGGCCTGATGCTGACCCGTCATACCGGAGGAATGCGATGATGGAGCTGGTCTGTCCGGCGGGTACTCCCGCTGCTCTGCGGGCGGCTGTAGAGGCGGGGGCCCATGCCGTCTACTGTGGCTTTGCCGACGAGACGAATGCCCGCAACTTTCCCGGCCTGAATTTCAGCCGCGCCGAACTGGCCGCAGGCGTGGCCTTCGCCCATGCGCGTCATGCGAAGGTTCTGGTGGCGATCAACACCTTTCCCCGCGCGGGGGAACAGGCGCTCTGGCACCGTGCGGTGGCCGATGCGACGGCGGCGGGCGCGGATGCGGTGATCCTTGCCGATCCCGGCCTTCTGGCACATGCCGTCGAGCATCATCCCGGTCTGCGGCTGCATCTTTCGGTGCAGGCGGCTGCCGCCAATCCCGACGCGATCAACCTTTATGCCGAGGCTTTTGGTGTGAGGCGTGTCGTGTTGCCCCGCGTGCTGACCGTGGCCGAAATTGCCGCCATCACCCGCGAAGTGACTGTGGAGACCGAGGTATTCGTCTTCGGCGGGCTTTGCGTCATGGCCGAGGGGCGCTGTTCGCTGTCGTCCTGGGCGACGGGGCTGTCGCCGAACATGAACGGGGTCTGCTCTCCGGCCAGCCATGTGGCCTATGCCGATGTCGCTGGCCGGAACGAGGCGCGGCTGGGCGGCTATCTGATCCACCGGACCGCCAAAGAGGCGCCGGTGCCCTATCCGACGCTGTGCAAGGGCTGTTTCAGCGCGCCTGACGGCAGGGGAGGGGGGCAGACCGGCCACATCTTTGAAGATCCCGCAAGTCTGGATGCCACCCGTCTGATCCCCGCGCTGGCGCGAGCCGGTGTTCGGGCGCTGAAGATCGAGGGGCGGCAGCGCAGCCGCGCCTATGTGGCGCAGGTTGTCCGCACCTTCCGCGCGGCAGTGGATGCGGCGGCCAGCGGGGCGCCGATGCCGGACAGCCTGTTGGCCAGCCTGACCGAAGGACAGGCCGCCACGACAGGTGCCTATGCGAAGACATGGAGGTAAGCCCTTGGACCTGACGATCGGCGCCATCCCCTTCTTCTGGCCTGCTGAAACTGTGCGCGCCTTCTATGCAACTCTCGCCAGGACGCCTGCCACGCGGGTTTCGGTCGGGGAATGGGTCTGTTCAAAGCGCCTGCCTTTCTGGCAGCACGAAATCCCGGCTGCCGTCGATTGCTTGCAGGTGGCGGGCAAGGAGGTGGCACTGGCCAGTCTCGCGCTGATTACGCTGCCGCGTGAAAGGCGCCAGACCGCCGAACTGGCAGAAGCCGGGCTGCCGGTCGAGGTGAATGACCTGAGCGTGCTGCGCCACCTGCCGCAAGGTGCGGCCTTCTGGGTTGGCCCGGTGGTCAATGTCTACAACGAGGGCACGCTGGACTGGCTGGCACGACGGGGTGCCACCCGCATCTGCCTGCCGCCGGAGCTGCCCTTGCCCTCGGTCGCGCGTCTGGCTGCGGCTGGCCGTTCGGCTGGCGTCGCGGTCGAGGTCTGGGGGCATGGTCGTGTGCCACTGGCGATCTCGGGCCGGTGCTATCACGCGCGGCTGCATGACCGCGCCAAGGACAGTTGCCAGTTTGTCTGCGGCGATGACCCGGACGGTCGCGATATCGACACGCTGGACGGCCAGCCCTTCCTGACCGTGAATGGTGTGCAGACGCTGGGGCGGGCGATCACCACGGCGGCCAGCCATCTGGAGGCGCTGCAAGCCGCCGGGGTGGCGGCGCTGCGGCTGTCGCCGCATGCCGGGGATTTCGCCGGAGTGGTGCATCTGTGGGCGTCGGCGCTCGCAGGCGGTCGCCCTCTGTCGCTTGGCGACCTTGCCCGCCTGATGCCGGGACAGAGTTTCTGCAATGGCTTTCTGTCCGCCGCGCCGGGCGCCCGGCCAGCGGCAACGCTCTGACTCGGCTGTCTTGACTATGGTCAAGGCTGTGGCGGCCCTGCGGACCTAGACCTGCCGCATGCGCCGCCTTTTCCAAGCCCTTCTCTGCCTTTCGCTGACGCTGGCCTTCGTGCTGTCAGGCGCGCTGCGCAGTGATGCGGCCCTTGGCGGCGTCACCGAAATGGTGATCTGCGGAGAAGGCGGGGCCTCTACAATCCTGCTGGATGCGCAAGGCAACCCCGTTGACGGCAAGCGTTGCTGCGATTGTGTGAAGTGCCTGCCAGTCCTGACGTTTCTGCCCGAACCTGCTGTCGTCGTTCGCCCCGCGCCGGTCGGCTTTGTCCGGCTGGGCAGGGTGTTGTCCGGTGCGACCGTCATGCGGCGCCAGCACCTGCGCCCGATGCCGCGCGGTCCACCGCTGGCATCGCACATACGTCATCGCCGGCGCGGCGGCCTGCCGCAGCCCCGACGTTTCGCCACGGGTCTTGAGTTTGGTCAAGTCCTCTTGCGCAGCGCCGGGGCAGAACCCGGGCACCTGAAAGAGGTTGCCCGATGATTCTGCTTGTCCGCCTGATTCTTGTTTGCCTTACGCTGATGCTGCCACGGTTCGCACTGGCCGAGCCGCTTTTGCCCGGCCTCCTGGCCAAACTGCCCGCCGCTGCACTGGTGCCACAGGCCGATGGCTATGGTCCGATGCGTGACGACCTGCCGGTTGTTCCCGTCCTCAGGGGCGGCGAAACCATCGGCTGGGCTTTCGCGACCAGCGATTTTGTCGGCACCACCGGCTATTCCGGCAAGCCGATCCACACGCTTGTCGCGCTGGACCCGCAGGCGCGCATTCTGGGGGTCGCGCTGGTCAAGCATTCCGAACCCATCGTGCTGATCGGCATTCCCGATGCGAAAATCAAGGCGATGGTCGCGGGCTATGTCGGGCTGGATCTGGTGGCCGAGGTCAATGCCGGCGGCACCGGACATGATGTCGACATCATTTCCGGCGCCACGGTCACGGTCATGGTGATCGACGATTCCATCGTGCGGTCGGGGCTGAAGGTGGCGCGGGCCCTGAGGCTTGGCGGTCTTCACCCCGAGGCCCCTGCGCAGGGGCCGGTGTTGCAGGTCGATCCCGATGCCGCCGCCCCTGCCGACTGGACCACGATGGAAGGCGATGGCACGCTGCGCCGCCTGTCGCTGGATGTGGCGCAGGTGAACGAGGCTTTCGCCGCGCTGGAGGACAAGCGGGCGGGCGAACGCGCGCTGAAGGATGCGCCTGACACCCGCTATATCGAGATTCAGGCGGCGCTGGTGTCCGTGCCGGGGATCGGCCGCGCGCTGCTGGGCGAGGCGGAATACGCCAATCTGCAAGGCTGGCTGCAACCGGGCGATCATGCGCTGATGCTGGCGGGGCGCGGCCTCTACAGCTTCAAGGGGTCTGGCTATGTGCGCGGCGGCATCTTTGACCGCATCGTGCTGATTCAGGACGATGTCTCGGTGCGCTTCCGCGACCGGATGCACCGCAGGCTTGTCAGCCTCGCCCCTGCCGATGCGCCGGATTTCACCGAGAAAGACCTGTTCCGCATTCCCGCCGACAGCGGCTTTGATCCGGCGAAACCCTTCCGCATCCAGTTGCTCGTGCAGCGCGAGATCGGGCCGATCGAAAAGGCATTTACCACCTTTGATCTGGGCTACCAGTTGCCCGCCGCCTATCTGCGCAAGGTAACGCCCGTCTCGGCCCCTGCCGAAGCGATGGCTACGCAGGAGGAAGGCAGCGCCCAAGCCGATCTGTGGAAGAAGATCTGGCGCGGCTCGAAGGCCGACATCATCGCGCTTGGCGGGATGCTGCTGGTGCTGACCGGGGTGTTCTTCTTCCAGACCTTCGCCACCCGTAATGCGCGGCTTTTCTTCTGGTTCCGCATGGGCTTTCTGACCGTCACGCTGGTCTGGCTGGGCTGGATCGCCAATGCGCAACTGTCGGTCGTGAACCTGATGGCGCTGTTCGGCGCGCTGGTGAACGGGTTTTCCTGGCAGGCGTTCCTCCTGGACCCGCTGACCTTCATCCTGTGGTTCGCCGTAGCGGCGGCGCTGCTGTTCTGGGGGCGCGGAGCCTATTGCGGCTGGCTTTGCCCCTTCGGCGCGCTTCAGGAAATCACCAACCGCATCGCGCGGGCGCTCCATGTGCCGCAATGGACACTGCCCTGGGGCCTGCATGAACGGCTCTGGCCAGTGAAATACATGATCTTCCTCGGCCTGTTCGGGGTCAGCCTCATGTCCATCGAACAGGCCGAGCATCTGGCAGAGGTAGAGCCGTTCAAGACCGCGATCATCCTGAAATTCATCCGCGCCTGGCCCTTCGTCGCCTATGCGGCGGCGTTGCTGATGGCCGGGCTGTTCGTGGAGCGGTTCTATTGCCGCTATCTCTGCCCGCTGGGGGCGGCGCTGGCGATCCCCGCGCGTATCCGCATGTTCGACTGGCTGAAACGCTACAAGGAATGCGGCAGCCCCTGTCAGAGCTGCGCGAACCAATGCCCGGTGCAAGCCATTCATCCGACAGGGGAAATCAACCCCAATGAATGTGTGAACTGCCTGCATTGCCAGGTTCTGTACCAGTCAAAAACCATCTGCCCGGTGGTCATCAAAAAGATGAAGCGGCGCGAGGCGATCGGCACGCCACCCGCCGGGCATCCCAACGCAAAACCCGTCGCCTCTGAAGGAGTGACCCCATGACCACCGAACCGAAATCCGGCCTGAGCCGCCGTTCCCTTCTGGGCGCCACCGCAGGCGGGGCCGCCCTTGCCAGCACCCTTGGTGGACGGCTGGCGCTTGGCGCCGGTGCCTCGGGCCTTGCCACCATGGCCGCGACGAGCGCCGCCCGCGCCGCGGGCATCGAGGTCGCGCCGGGGCAGCTTGATGAATACTATGGCTTCTGGTCTTCAGGCCAGACCGGCGAGATGCGCATTCTGGGCATCCCCTCGATGCGCGAACTGATGCGCGTGCCGGTGTTCAACCGCTGCTCCGCAACCGGCTGGGGCCAGACGAATGAATCCCTCCGCATCCACCAGCGTACGATGAGCGACAGCACAAGGAAATTGCTGGAGGCAAATGGCAAGAAGATCCACGACAATGGCGACCTGCACCATGTCCACATGTCCTATACCGAGGGCAAGTATGACGGCCGCTACCTCTATATGAACGACAAGGCCAATACCCGTGTGGCGCGGGTGCGTGGCGATGTGATGAAATGCGACGCCATTCTGGAAATCCCGAATGCCAAGGGCATTCACGGCATGCGTCCGCAGAAATGGCCGCGTTCCAACTATGTCTTCTGCAACGGCGAGGATGAAGCGCCGCTGGTGAACGACGGTTCCACCATGAAGGATGTCAGCACTTATGTGAACATTTTCACCGCTGTGGATGCCGACAAGTGGGATGTCGCATGGCAGGTGATGGTGTCGGGCAACCTTGACAACTGCGATGCCGACTACGAGGGCAAATGGGCCTTCTCGACGAGCTACAACAGTGAAATGGGCATGAATCTGGCCGATATGACGGCCAGCGAGATGGACCATGTGGTCGTCTTCAACCTCGCCGAGATCGAGAAGGCCATCGCGGCCGGGCAGTATCAGGAGGTGAACGGCGTTAAGGTTCTGGATGGCCGGAAAGAGGCGAACAGCCAGTTCACCCGGTATATCCCGGTCGCCAACAACCCGCATGGCTGCAACATGGCGCCCGACAAGCGCCACCTCTGCATCGGTGGCAAGCTGTCGCCCACCGTTACGGTGATCGACGTGACACTGCTGGATGCGGTGTTTGCCGGGGCCGAACCGCGCTCCTGTGTGGTGGCCGAGCCCGAACTGGGTCTTGGTCCGCTGCACAACGCCTTTGACGGGCAGGGTAACGTCTTTACCTCGCTGTTCCTCGACAGCCAGGTGGTGAAGTGGAACATCGACAAGGCGATTGCCGCCTACAAGGGCGAGAAGGTCGATCCGATCCTCGACAAGGTGGATGTGCAGTATCAGCCCGGCCACCTGAAGACCTCGATGGGCGAAACGCTGGAGGCCGACGGAAAATGGATGGTCTGTCTCTGCAAATTCTCGAAAGACCGCTTCCTGAACGTCGGTCCGCTGAAGCCCGAGAATGACCAGCTGATCGACATTTCGGGCGACAGGATGGTGGTGGTGCATGACGGTCCCACCTTCGCCGAACCCCATGATGCGATTGCGGTTCATGCCAGCAAGATGACCAACATCAAATCAGTCTGGGATCGCAATGATCCGATGTGGGCAGAAACCCGCAGGCAGGCCGAGGCCGATGGCGTGGATCTTGACGGCTGGCAGGATCAGGTGATCCGCGACGGCAACAAGGTGCGGGTCTACATGTCCAGCCAGGCGCCGCAGTTCGCGTTGGAAGAGTTCACCGTCAAGCAGGGCGACGAGGTCACGGTGACCATTACCAACCTCGATGACATCGACGATCTGACCCACGGTTTTACCATGGGCAATCACGGCGTCGCCATGGAGATCGGGCCACAGCAGACTTCGTCGGTGACCTTCGTCGCGGCCAATCCGGGGGTTTACTGGTATTACTGCCAGTGGTTCTGCCACGCGCTGCACATGGAAATGCGCGGTCGCATGTTCGTGGAGCCGAAATGACCCTCCGGCTGGCCCTTACCCTGTGCCTTCTGGCATTGCCCGCTTTGGCGGATCAGCGCGCCGTGGCGCCGGGGACGGGGCTGGCCGCCGCCATCGCCGGGGCAGCCCCCGGCGATGTGCTGCTGTTGCAGGAGGGGGACTACCCTGGTCCCGTCCGCATCGACCGCCCGCTGACCCTGCGCGGCCCGCGCGGGGCACGGGTTGACGGGCTGGGGCAGGGCACCGTCATCACCATCGCCGCGCCTGATGTGACGCTGGAAGGGTTCAGCCTCACCGGATCGGGCAATGCCAATGCCGATCTGGACTCAGGGGTGAAGATCCTCAAGGGCGCCGACCGTGCCCGAATTTCGGGTCTGCTGCTGCAGGACAACATGCACGGGATCGACGTGCATGGCGGGCGCGATGCACAGGTCACCGGCAATGTGATCGAGGGCCGCCGGAACCCCCGCATGAATGACCGGGGCAACGGCATCTACATCTGGAACAGTCCCGGCACAATTGTCACCGGCAATTCCGTGCGCTGGGGACGCGACGGCATCTTCTCCAACACCTCGCGCAAGGGGCTGTATCGCGGCAACCTGTTTCGCGATCTGCGCTTCGCCGTCCACTACATGTATACCCATGACAGCGAGGTGTCGGACAACATCAGCATCGGCAACCATCTTGGCTTTGCCATCATGTTCTCCGACCGTGTGAAGGTGCAGGGCAACCGCAGCCTCGGCGACCGCGAGCATGGCGTGATGCTGAACTTCGCCAACAGCGCCGATGTCTCGGGCAATCTGGTGCGGGGCGGCACGAAGAAATGCCTGTTCATCTACAATGCCCACAAGAACCTGATCTGGGGCAACAGGTTTGAGGGCTGCGGCATCGGCATCCACTTCACCGCCGGATCGGAACGTAATGTGCTGACCGGGAATGCCTTCATCGGCAATGCCGAGCAGGTGAAATATGTCGGCACCCGGCTTCTGGAATGGAGCTTCAAGGGGCGCGGCAATTACTGGTCGGATCATCCGGCCTTCGACCTGAATGGTGATGGCATCGCTGATTCAGTGTTCCGCCCGAACGATCTGATGGACCATATCCTCTGGTCGCAGCCTGCGGCCCGGCTGCTGACCGGCGCGCCATCGGTGCAGCTGATCCGCTGGTCGCAATCCAACTTCCCTGCCACGCTGCCCGGTGGCGTGGTGGACAGTGCGCCGCTGATGGCGCCGCTCTCCCTTCCCGTATCCGCAGACATCGCCGCGATGGAGGCCGAAGTGGCCGGCCGTTGGGCGAAAGGCAAATTCGATGACTTCAACCCTGACGATCTCGGGTCTCACTAAGCAATTCGCGGGGGTGACGGCCCTGTCGGACGTGACGCTTTCCGTCGCGCCGGGCGAGCGTGTCGCGCTGCTGGGCCATAATGGTGCGGGCAAGTCGACGATGATGAAGATCATCCTCGGGCTGATCCCGCAAACGGCGGGGCAGGTTACGGTCTGCGGCGCCGCGCCGGGGTCGGCTGCGGCGCGGGCGCAGGTGGCCTATCTGCCGGAAAACGCGGCCTTCCACCCGGCGCTGACCGGGCTGGAACAGATGCGCCACTACCTCGCGCTGCGCGGTGAGCCTGCAACGGCGGCGCTGCCACTGCTGGAGCAGGTGGGGCTGGGCGCGGCCGCGCGACGGCGGATCGGCACCTATTCCAAGGGGATGCGGCAGCGTGTCGGCCTTGCGCAGGCGTTGATCGGCAGCCCGCGCCTTCTGGTGCTGGACGAACCGACTTCGGGCCTGGATCCGGTGTCGCGGCGCGATTTCTATGCGCTGCTGGACGGGCTGGCGGCACGGGGGGCCGCGATCCTGCTCTCCTCGCATGCGCTGACCGAGGTGGAGGCGCGGACGGATCGTATCCTGATCCTCTCGAAAGGGCGGCTCGTGGCCGAAGGCCCGCTGGCCGATCTGCGGCGGCAGGCGGCGCTGCCCGTCGCCCTGCATGTGACGCCGCGCGCGGGGGCAGAACTGGATCTGCCGGGCGCGGTGGCAGTGGGCGGTGCGCTGCATCTGACCTGTGCGCAGGACGAGAAGCTGGCGCTGTTGGCGCGGATTACCGCGATGGGCGATGCGGTTGCCGATCTGGAGGTGCTGCCCCCCAGCCTTGAAGACATCTACAGCCATTTCAGCCAGAGGGCCGGGCAATGATCCGACGCATTCTTGCCACCGCCGCCTGCGAGTTCCGCATCTCGCTGCGCAATCGCTGGGTCTCCATTGCCGTTGCGCTGATGGGCCTGTTCTCGCTGGTGCTGGCCGCCGCCGGATCGGCGCCTACCGGAGGGCTGGGGGTGGACCGGCTGTCAGTCATCGTGGCCTCCCTCACCTCGCTGGGTGTCTATCTTGTGCCGCTTCTGGCGCTGCTGATGAGCTTTGATGCCATCGCGGGCGAGGCGGAGCGCGGCACATTGCCCCTGCTGCTGACCTATCCGGTCGCGCGGACCGAGGTGCTGGTGGGCAAGATGCTAGCGCATCTGGCGGTGCTGGCCCTGGCTTGCGGCACGGGCTACGGGCTGGCCGCTGTTGCGGCGCTCTCGTCCGATCCGGGGGCGGTTGCCGGGCTGCCTGCGCTGATCCGATTGTTCTGGACCTCGGTTCTGCTGGGCGCGACCTTCATCAGCGCGGGCTATGCGCTGTCGTCCCTGTCACGGCGGCCCTCGGGGGCGGCCGGGCTGGCAATCGGGCTGTGGCTCGGGTTGGTGGTTCTTTATGACCTTGGCCTGCTGGCCGCAGTGGTGGCCGACAATGGCGGGTGGTTCACGCTCAATGCCTTTCCGCTGGCCTTGCTGGCGAACCCGGCCGATGCGTTCCGGCTCTACAACCTCGCGGCATCCGAGGCGACGGCTGCGGCGGCGGGCGTGGCGGGTGCGTCCGCAACCATCCCGCCGTGGCAGTCACTGGCCTCTGTGCTGCTGTGGCCAATGCTGGCGCTGGCGCTTGCCGTGCTCGGGTTTCGCAGGGTGACGCCATGAAACGCCTGTTCCTCATGCTGCTGCTGGCCGCCTGTCAGGAACAGGCCGCGCAAGTCACCGATCCGGTGGCGCTGACCCCCGATGCGGTGGGCTACTACTGCCAGATGAACCTGCTGGAGCATCCGGGCCCCAAGGCGCAGGCCCATCTGGAGGGGCTGCCCGGCGCACCGCTGTTCTTCAGCCAGGTTCGCGATCTGGTCGCCTATCTGCGCGCGCCGGAACAAAGCCACCGCGTGCTGGCGGTCTGGGTCAATGATATGGCCGCGCCCGGCGCCACATGGGAAACCCCCGGCGCGACCAACTGGATCGACGCGCGGACGGCGCTTTACGTTGTTGGGGCCGAAATTGAAGGCGGCATGGGGGCACCGGAATTCGTGCCCTTTTCCGATATCGCCGCCGCCCGCGCCTTTGCCGCGCGCCATGGCGGGCAGGTCATGTCCTTGCAGGCGATCCCCGATGCGCTTGTGACCCTTGCCGCCCCCGATACCGCAGAAGACGCCGACTGGCAGCGCCGCCTGCAAGACCTGTCCCGCCAGACCGGAGGTTGATCCGATGCTGACCCGTCGCCGCTTTCTTGCCATTTCCGCCGTAATGGCGCTGCCCGCAGCCGCCCGCGCCGCGCCGCCCTTGCATATTGCCACCGGGCAGGCACTCGGCGCGCAGGTGACGCTGCGGCTGGCGCATCCCGAAGCCCCTGCGATTGCCGCCCGCGCCATGGCCGAGATTGCCCGGCTGGAGGATGTGTTCAGCCTGTACCGCCCGTCATCGGCGCTGATGCGGCTGAATGCGGCGGGTGTGCTGGAGGCACCGCCATTCGACCTGCTGGAGTGTCTGACGCTGGCGGGACGGGTTCATGCGGCAAGCGGGGGCCGCTTCGATCCGACAGTGCAACCGCTCTGGTCCTTGCAGGCCGAAACGGCGAGCCGGGGTCGGGTTCCTGATGTCGGCGAACTGGCCGCCGCCCGCGCCCGGACCGGCTGGCACCGGCTGCGGATCGAGGCGGGACAGGTCCGGATCGACCCCGGCATGGCGCTGACACTGAACGGTATCGCACAGGGCTATATCGCCGACCGGGTGACGGATCTGCTGCGGGCAGAGGGGCTGGGCGACATCCTGATCGACACCGGCGAGATGCGTGCGCTCGGCGGCAATCCGCGCGGCGGTGACTGGCCGGTGCAGTTGCAGGACGGCAGAACCGTGCCGTTGCGCGACCGGGCACTGGCGACCTCGGGCACGCTGGGCACGACTTTCGATGCGGCAGGGATGCGGGGCCATATCCTTGACCCGGTGACGGGCAACCCCGCGCGGCCGGTCTGGCGCGCGGTGACCATCGCCGCGCCTTCGGCGGCGCTGGCCGATGCGCTGTCAACCGCCGCCTGCCTGATACAGGACCGCGCCGACATCACCGCGCTCTGTGATCGGTTTGCCGAAACCGCTGCCCTGTCGCTTGTGCCATTGTGACCCTGCCCTGCCGGGGTGTCCGGCAAGGCAGCCATTGTGCTTACTGCGTGGCGCCGATGGCGCTCAGGCCCGTCACCGCGCAAGCCGCGTCGATGTCGCCCGAGGGCGCGCCGCCGACACCGATGCCGCCCACCAGGGCCTCGCCCATGCGGATCGGCAGGCCGCCCGCCTGAATGACCATCCGCGCATCCATATCGCGCAGACCATCATTGGCAGGTTTTCCGGCGATGAACTCGGCCAGACCGGCGGTATCGCGGCCCATTGCCGCCGCAGTGAAGGCCTTGCCGGTGGCGCTGCTGCCTGTATGCGGGCCAGAGCCATCGGCCTTCAGCATTACCTTGGTGGCACCGTCGCGGGCCACGATGGCCACGCTGACCTTGTGCCCTTCTGCGGCGCAGGCCTGTACGGCGGCATCGGCGGCTTTCACCGCCATGTCCAGCGGCAGATAGGGTGCGGTCGGCAGATCCTGCGCGGTGGCGGCAAAGGGCGCCAGCAGGACAGCGGCCAGAACGGGAATGCGGATCATCGGTATCTCCTGTCATGGGTGATGACAGAAACCTAAACCGGCGACGCCGGGGCCGGTATTCGTAGGCCTTGCACGCTGGCTCCGTAGAACTACGGAGTGGCGCGGCCTTCCAGCCAGAGCCGCGTCATCTCTGCCTGCGAGATTGTCCCGAGCTTGGCTGCGATGGAGGCGCGATGGCTTTCCACCGTGCGGGGAGACAGGCCCAGCCCCCCGGCGATCTGGCGCGTGGTGAAACCTGCTGCGATGCGCTCCAGCACCTCCGCCTCGCGCGGGGTCAGGGCTGCCAGCAGAGCGAGCGTTTCCGCGAGTTCGGCCCGACGGTCCAGTTGGCGGTCCAGAATGCCCTGCGCCTTCTGGATCGCGTCGATCAGATCCTGTTCGTCTACGGGCTTTGACAGGAAGTCGATGGCCCCGTTGCGAAAGGCGCGGCGGCAGGCCTCGATATCACCATGACCGGACATCACGATGGTGGGCCAGTCGACTGCAAGTTCCGCCAGACGTTCCTGCAACTTCAGGCCGGAAATCACCGGCATGCGGATATCCAGGATCAGGCAGCCGGGCGTCAGCTGCGGCAGGCGGGCCAGAAAGGCTTGCGGATCGGCGAAGCCCGTCACGGGAATATCGACCGTCGACAACAGCAGCGTCAGCGCCTGACGCACCGCCGCATCATCATCGACCAGATAGACAGGGCGGGTCATGCGGCGCCCTCCAGCGGCAGGGTGATGCGAAAGCTGGCACCTTCGGCGCTGTCTTCCAGCCCGATTTCGCCCCCGGCGCGTTCGATCAGCCGCTGGCTGAGCGCGAGGCCCAGCCCGGTGCCTTCCGGGCGGGTGGTGGTGAAGGGCGTGAACAGCCGGGGCCGCAGATCGGGCGCGATGCCGGGGCCGGTGTCGCGCACCGTAAGTTCCGCACGGCCGGCCCCCGCCCGCAAGGTGACACGGATCTGCCCGTCGGGCCGGTCTTGCAATGCTTCCAGCGCATTCCTCAGCAGGTTGAAGCAAACCTGCTCCATCTCGACCGGATCGGCACGGACGCGAACCGCCTCGGCGGGCAGATCGAAGGTCAGTCTTACCCCCTGCGCCGCCGCCTGCGGCGACAGCAGGGCTGCGACATTGTTCAGCGCCTCACGCAGGTCGAAAGCCTGCACCGGCGCAGCTTGCGGCCGCGACCAGTTGCGAAAGCGTTCCAGTATGGCCGAGGCGCGGCGGGCCTGCGTCACGGTATCTTCCAGCACGGAGGCAAGCCGGTCCCGGTCATCGCGCGCGAGCAAGCGCCGCCCGGCCTGTGCCTGCGCCAGAATGGCAGTCAGCGGCTGCGTCAGCTCGTGCGTCAGTCCGCTGGCCAGCTCGCCCATTGCGTTCACCCGTGCCGCATGGGCCAGCCGCGAGTCGAGTGCGCTGAGCCGCGCCTGTTCCAGGGCCTGCCGTGCGCGTTGTCGTTGACGCAGAAGAGCCAGCGCCGCCCCGGCCAGAAGCATCGCGACCAGCAGGATCAGGCCGGTGCGCAACGGCGGAAACAGATCGGAAGGGGTGACGCTGCGGGTGGTTTCCAGCACCAGAGGCTGCGAGACGCTGCCAAGGGTCCGGGTTTCGTGCGCCGCGCCGGACGCACCATGGTGAAGCAGCGGGGTGCCATCGGGCAGTGACAGGGTCACGCCCACGCTGGGCTGGCGCCAGTAATCCCCGGCCTCGTCCAGCAGACCGGCGGCGTCGATGGACAGGCTGAGCCCATAGCGCGCGGCAGCGGAATTGGGGCTGCGCTTGACGATGATGTAGTGGCCCTCCCGCCCCGGATCAGGCAGCAGCGCGATCCCGCCCCCGGACGCCAGTGCAGCCGCCCGGATATTCGCGGCAAGGGTCGGGTTTATCGCGGCACCGACCGGGCGGCCTTCCGTGATCAGCGGCACCAGCGTGACGGCGCTGATGCGCGGATAAAAGCGGGTGATCGTTGCCGCCACGTCCAGAAACAGCCGTTGATCCGGGTCGTCGCTGGCCACGGCAATGGCAGAAAGTGCGGTCAGATGCGCGTCATGCTGATCGGCCCGCTGCGAGGCCAGACGGTGCAGCACAGCGGTTTGCTGCGCAAGTTCCGTGGTCAGCGTCCGGTGTTGCCAGAGGCCAAGGCCCGTCAGCAGGGCAAGGCCAAGCCCGACGCCAAGGGCAGCAAGCTTCACCGGGCTTTCCAGAAGGGGCAGGCGGCGGGTCATTGGATCAGTCTGCCAGCTTGCGGCGGCAAGGGAAATGGCCGGATCATCGGGGGAAGCTGCAAAGGGCCGCGCCGTAATCGCGGATTTCCGCGCCCTTACCCCTGCGGGGTTGGGCTTCGCTTTTTGCGGACATAAAGCTCCAGCCGGTGATGGACGATTTCGTAGCCCATCGCATCGGCGATCTCGGCCTGAAGCCGCTCGATCCGTTCGTTCGCAAATTCCACCACCTCGCCGGTTTCCACGTCGATCATATGGTCGTGGTGATGCGTTTCGGTATGTTCAAAGCGTGCGGGCGTGCCTTCGAACTGATGGCGCAGGATCACACCCTGCATCTCCAGCTCGGTCAGGGTGCGATAGACGGTCGAGAGGGAAATGCCCGGCACCACTTCCTCGGCGCGGCGGTGAAGCTCGGTGGCTTCGGGGTGGTCTTCGGCATCGGCAAGCACCGACAGCAGCGCCGCCCGCTGGCGGGTGATGCGCACGCCTGCCTGACGCAGCGCGTCTGTCAGCTTTTCGGTTCTGTGGTCGTGGTCGGTCATACTTTCTCTTCGCGCATTTTCCCGTGCGGATGCAAGTCTCAGATGCAAATGACTCGCATCTGGCTTGACAGTTGCAAATCATTCCTAAATGCATGTGGGGCGACAGGGAGAATCCGATGATCTGCAGACGAGCAATTTTGGGCATGGCCACAGCCCTTGCCCTGACCGGCCTGACAGCGGCCGCGGCCGCCGCGCAGGAGCGGCTGAAGGTCGTGACCACCTTCACCATCATTGCCGATATGGCACAGAACGTGGCGGGTGATGCGGCCGAGGTGGTTTCGATCACCCGCCCCGGTGCCGAGATTCACGGATACGAGCCGACGCCGCGTGATCTGGTGAAGGCGCAGGGGGCGGATCTGATCCTGTGGAACGGGCTGAACCTTGAACGCTGGTTCGAGAAATTCTTTGTGAATCTGCGCGATGTCCCCGCCGCGACCGTTTCGGACGGGATCGCGCCCATCGCCATTGCGGGCGGCGATTATGCAGGCAAGCCCAATCCGCATGCCTGGATGGCGCTCGACTCCGCCGAAATCTACATCGACAACATTCGGGATGCGCTCAGTGCCGCAGACCCGGACAATGCTGCCGTCTATGCCGCAAATGCCGATGCCTACAAACGGCAGGTGGCTGCGGTCATCGGCCCGCTGCGCGAGGCCGCGCGGGCCCTGCCGGAAGGGCGCCGCTGGCTGGTGACATCGGAGGGCGCATTTTCCTACCTCGCGCGGGATTTCGGATTGCAGGAGGTTTACCTCTGGCCGATCAATGCCGATGCGCAGGGCACGCCGCAACAGGTGCGGTCGGTGATCGACACCGTGCGGGCCGAAAGCATCCCGGTGGTCTTTTCCGAAAGCACCGTATCGGACAAGCCCGCGCGGCAGGTCGCACGCGAGACCGGCGCCGCCTATGGCGGAGTGCTGTATGTCGACAGCCTCTCCGAACCGGACGGGCCGGTGCCGACCTATCTTGACCTGCTGCGCGTCACCTCGGAAACCATCGTGACGGGCCTTCAGCCATGAGCGACGGCATCCGCGCCAGCGGCCTGACGGTTACCTATCGCAACGGTCATACCGCGTTGCGGGATGCCAGTTTCGCCATCCCACGCGGCAGTATCGCGGCGCTGGTGGGGGTGAACGGTGCGGGCAAATCCACGATGTTCAAGGCGCTGATGGGGTTCATCCCCGTTTCCGCCGGAAAGATCGAGATTCTGGGCCAGCCGGTGCAGGCCATGATGAAGAAACAGGCCGTCGCCTATGTCCCGCAATCCGAGGAAATCGACTGGACCTTCCCGGTGTTGGTCGAGGACGTGGTGATGATGGGGCGCTATGGCCATATGGGCTTTCTGCGCCGCCCGCGCGCGCCGGATCATGCGGCCACGACAGCGGCGCTGCAACGGGTCAACATGGTTGAATACCGGCACCGCCAGATCGGCGAGCTGTCGGGCGGGCAGAAGAAGCGCGTCTTTCTGGCCCGCGCACTGGCCCAGAATGCGCAGGTGATCCTGCTGGACGAACCTTTCACCGGCGTGGATGTGACGACCGAGGAACAGATCATCACGCTGCTGCGCGAGATGCGGGCCGAAGGGCGGGTGATGCTGGTGGCGACGCATAACCTCGGTTCGGTGCCCGAATTCTGCGACCGGGTGGTGCTGGTGAAGGGCACGGTTCTGGCACATGGCCCGACCGAGGAGGTCTTTACGCCGGACCGGCTGCGGGAAACCTTCGGCGGTGTGCTGCGGCACTTTCTGCTGGAAGGGCCACGGCTGCATGACGACGCCGACCCGCGCCGTCTGGAAGTCTATTCCGACGATGAACGGCCGCTGGTGGTTTATGATGACCGGGCCCGAACCCTGAAGGGCCGGCAATGAACTGGTTCGAGCCCTTTCAGTATGGCTACATGACCAATGCGATCTGGGTGTCGGCGCTGGTCGGCGCGGTCTGTGCCTTTCTTTCGGCCTATCTGATGCTGAAAGGCTGGTCGCTGATCGGGGATGCGCTGTCACATTCTGTCGTTCCGGGGGTGGCCGGGGCCTATATGCTGGGCCTGCCCTTCGCCCTTGGCGCCTTCCTGTCGGGCGGGCTTGCCGCGCTGGCGATGCTGTTCCTGCGCAGCCGGTCGGGTCTGAAGGAGGATGTGGTGATTGGCCTGATCTTCACAGCCTTCTTCGGGCTGGGGCTGTTCATGGTGTCGCTGAACCCGATGGCTGTCTCGATCCAGACCATCATCATGGGCAATATCCTTGCCATCACACCCGAGGATACGCTGCAACTGGCGCTGATCGGGGGGGTGTCGCTGGTCATCCTGCTGGCGAAATGGCGGGATCTGCTGGCGGTCTTGTTCGACGAGGCGCATGCGCGTTCCATCGGGCTGAATGTCACGGCGCTGCGGCTGGTCTTCTTCACCTTGCTTTCGGCCTCGACCGTGGCGGCGATGCAGACGGTGGGGGCGTTTCTGGTGATCGCGCTTGTCGTTACCCCGGGCGCGACGGCCTATCTGCTGACCGACCGCTTTCCCCGGCTGCTGGCGCTGTCAGTGGCCATCGGATCGGTCACTTCGGCCTTCGGTGCCTATCTCAGCTATTTCCTCGACGGTGCGACCGGGGCGGTGATCGTCTGCCTTCAGACGCTGCTGTTTCTGGCCGCGTTCTTCTTCGCCCCCAAGCATGGCATGCTGGCGGCCCGCGCCCGCGCGAAAGCTGCCCTGAAGGAGCCGCTGTGATGGCCGACCTGCTGTTGCCGTTCCAATTCCCCTTCATGCAGAATGCGCTGCTGATCATCCTGCTGATTGCTCCGGCGGCCGCGTTGCTGAGCTGTTTTCTGGTGCTGAAGGGCTGGTCGCTGATGGGCGATGCCACCAGCCACGCGGTTCTGCCGGGCGTTGTCCTGGCCTATGTGGCCGGTATTCCGCTGCTGATCGGCGCGTTTCTCGCCGGTCTGGTCTGCGCGCTTGGCACCGGCTTCATCAAGGACAATTCCCGCATCAAGCAGGATACCGTGATGGGCGTGGTCTTTTCCGGCATGTTCGGTCTGGGCATCGTCATCTACACCCAGATCGAGACCTCGCTGCATCTGGACCACATCCTGTTCGGCAACATGCTGGGCGTTGGCGCACAGGATCTGTGGACCAGCGGGCTGATCTCGGGCGGGGTGGCGCTGATCCTCGGGGTGAAGTGGCGCGACTTCCTGGCCCAGAGCTTTGACCCCGTGCAGGCGCGGATGATCGGGTTGCGGGTGGGGGCGCTGCATTACGGGCTGCTGGCCATCCTGTCCGCCACCATCGTTGCCATGCTGTCCTCGGTCGGGATCATCCTCTCCGTGGCCTATCTGATCGCGCCGGGCGCCATTGCCTTCCTGCTGACACGCCGGTTCGTGACCATGATGATGGCGTCGGTGGCGGTTGCGGTGCTGGCCGGAGCGGGCGGCGTTTATGCGTCTTTCTGGCTGGACGCCGCCCCGGCGCCAACCATCGTGCTGATCCTGACCGGGCTGTTCGTTACGGCGCTTCTGGCCCGCAATCTGCGCAATGGTCACGCTGCCCTGTCTGCCTCCGGGGCAGAGCGGGGGTCTGGCCTGTAACGGCTGGGGGCGCGCCCTCCTGGTTCACGCCGCTTCTGCGGCGTGGGTCAGATCCACCTGCACGACATCGCAGCGCCCGCTGGCGAAGGTGGCGGCGCAGCCCTCCAGATAGAATTGCCAGCAGCGGAGGAAGGCATCGTCATAGCCAAGCCGCCGGATGCGGGCGCTTTCCTGCATCATCCGTTCAGACCAGATCCGGCAGGTGCGGGCATAATCCTGACCGAAGGCATGGCTGGATTTCACCCGCAGGCCGGCCTTTGCCGCCTGATGCCCGATCACCGTATCGCAGGGGAGCATGCCACCGGGGAATACGTGCTGGCGGATGAAATCCGTCCGCCGCCGATAGACCGAGAATTCGGCATCGGGCACGGTAATGGCTTGCAGAACGATCCGCCCGCCCGGTGCCAGCCTGTTCTTCAGCGCGGTGAAATAGGCAGGCCAGTAGGCCTCGCCCACCGCCTCGATCATCTCGATCGAGACGATATTGTCGAACCTGCCACCGACATCGCGGTAATCCTGAAGCCGCACTTCCGCGCGACCATCAAGGCGCGCATCTGCATAGCCCTTCTGCTGATGCGACAGCGTGATCGCGGTAACAGCGTGGCCACGTTCGGCGGCGGCCTCGGCAAAGCCGCCCCAGCCGCAGCCGATTTCCAGCAGCCGCTCGCCTTTCCCCAGCCGGGAGAGGATGCGCCCGTTCTTGCGGGCCTGCGCCTGTTCCAGATCGTCGCCGGGCCCGAAAAGGGCCGAGGAATAGGTCATGCCGGGATCAAGCCAGAGCTGATAGAACTCGTTCCCGACATCATAATGGGCGCGGATATTGCGCGCGGCACCCCGGCGGCTGTTGCGGCGCAGGAACAGATCGGACAGCCGCATGCGGATGGCCTGCACCGGCCCCGGCGTTCCCAGTCCGGACAGCGCGTCAAGATTGCGCAGCGCGAGCGTCAGCACGCTTTCCAGCGTGTCGCTGCGCCAGTCACCGGCAATCCAGCCCTCGCCAAACCCCACATCGCCGCGCAGCGCCAGCCGGTGCAGGAGGCGCCAGTCACGGATATGCAATTCAGCCTCGGGGCCAGCGTGGCCAAACCTGTGGCGCGTGCCATCGGGCGTGGTGAGCGTCAGAATCCCGTGCTCGATCCGCTCCAGCGCCGCAAGGAAGCGGCCAGAGAGTGCCCGCTGCGTCATGGTGGTCATCAGGTGATCTCCTGTTCGGGCGGGGTGGGAAGACGGCGGTAGGTGGCACCCTTGATCCTGAGGCGAAGGGCATGCCAGTAGATCTGCACAATCACCCGCAGTGCGCCGCCGGGGCGTTGCAGCGCCGCGCGCAGGATGCCGCCCGAGGTCAACGGGCGCAGCGGGCCGCTCATGGCGGTATCAATCCCGTCCGCACCGTCCTTGCGCGCAATGCGGATGGCAATGCGGTCGGGGTGCAGGTTGAAAGCAAATTCATAGTCCCCCGACAGATCCTGAAACGGCGAGACATGAAACATCTTGCGGGCAGTCAGCCGCGTGGCGGCGGTGATCGGCGCCTGGCCGGGCGGGATCAGCAGATAGGAATGCCGCTGCCCGAAGGTATTGTTGACCTCGGCGATGGCGGCAATCAGCGCATCCCCCTCGATCAGCAGCCAGAAGCTGACCGGAGCGAACCAGTATCCCAGAAACCGGGGCTGCGTCAGCAGGGCAAGCACGCGGCCCGGCGCGCGGTCTATCCCGGCGGCGGCAAATTGCTGCCAGGCCCAGCCCGCGCCGGAGCCTTCGCCGCGTCTGCCGCCGTGGTCTGCATCGTGAAAGGCAATCAGGTTAAAGCAATTGTGCCCCATCAGGCGGGGTGGGCGACAGGTTTCGGGGGCCAGCAGTACATGGTCGGCAGAGGTGCGGAACGCATGATGCGGCGGCGCGCGGCGGGCATGGGTAATCACTGCCCGCAGGCCCAGCACCTCGCCCGCGTCCAGCCGTGCGGCCAGTGTCATGGCGTCACCTGTTCCGGCCGGAGGCGCCGGGCGATCCGCATGGCACTTGCGAAGCCGTCTTCATGGAAGCCGTTGCGCAGCCATGCTCCGGCAAACCATGTGTTGCGCTGGCCTTGCATCGCCGCGATTTGTGTCTGCGCCTCCAGCGCCGCCTGATCGAATACCGGATGGCGAAAGACCGTCTCGTCCTGGATCAGCCGGGGATCAATCTCCTGCCCCGGGTTCAGCGTCACGAACAGCGGATCATCCTCGGGGATATTCTGAAGCCGGTTCATCCAGTAGGTCACGCCCACCCCCGTCGAGTCACCATGGCTGACCCACGAGCTCCAGCACAGGCGGCGTTTCGGCATGATGGATGGATCGGCATGCAGCACGGCCCGGTTCGGCTGAAACCGGATGGCCGACAGCGCCGCGCGTTCTTCGGCAGAGGCATCGGTCAGCAGGGACAGCGCCTGATCCGCATGTGCGGCCAGAATGACATGATCGAATTCCTCCGGCTCCGCCCCCTTGGCGCGCAGTGTCACGGTTCCGGCGTGGCGCGTGACAGCCCTGACCTCGGCCCCGCGCCGCAGTTCGACCCCGGATTGTTGCAGCGCTGTCGCAAGACGAGCGACATAGACGGTCGAGCCACCCGCCACGGTCCACCACTGATGATGCCCGGTGCGCGACAGCAGCCCGTGATTGCGCATGAACCGTAGCAGCGCCTGTGCGGGAAAGCCCCCGATCTCGCGGTCGGGTGTGGACCAGATGGCGCCGCAGAAGGGGAAAAGGTAGTGATCGCGAAACCGCGGTCCCAGCCCCATTTGCGCGATCAGTTCCGCAATCGACAGATCCGGCGCAGCGGCGACCAGATCCTCGGCCCTGCTGTTGAAGCGCAGGATGTCGCGGATCATCCGGTAGAAGCGCGGGTCAATCAGGTTGCGCCGTTGCGCGAACAGCGTGTTGCCCGATCGCAGTGCATATTCCACCCGGCCACCGTTCAGCGACACGCCATAGCTCATGTCGCTTTTCTCGACAGGAATATCGAGGTCACGGAACAGCGCGGTCAGATGCGGATAGTTCACATGGTTGAACACAATGAAGCCTGTATCGACCGGCTGGTCGCCCCGGCGTCCGGCCACGACTGTGCGGGCATGGCCCCCCAGCCGGCTTTCACTTTCAAACAGCGTGACATGGTGGCAGGAGGACAGGGCCCAGGCAGAGGCCAGACCGGCAATGCCGCCGCCGACAATAGCGATGCGCCTCGGGGCGCCTTTGGAAAGGTCGAAGGGCATCAGGGCTCCACTTGGTTTGTCCCTGTCCTACGCCGCCGCGCCCGGAACGGATCACTTCGGCAGAAAATTTCCCTGCGCGATGATCCATTTGACGGGCTTCGGCGTATATTGCACATGGAAACCGCAATCGTGCCCGCCGGACCACGGCCCCGCGCCAGATACAATCCGCCCGAGCATCTGGCGGAGCAGCTTTGCGCGCAGGGGGCGCAGGGAATGGACGAGCCAGTAATACAGGCGCTTTCCAGCCAGACCTGCGATCTGATCGCCGTGCGCGATCAGCGTGACAGGGCCGCCTTTGGCCGATTGTTCGACCATTTCGCCCCGCGCCTGAAGGCGATGATGCTGAAGGGCGGGCTGCGGGACGGATCGGCCGAGGATGCGGTGCAGGATGTAATGCTGGCGGTCTGGCACAAGGCAGCACAGTTCGACCCGCATCGCGCCGATGCCGCAGGCTGGATCTACGGCATCGCCCGCAATCGCCGGATCGACCTTGCGCGGCGGCGGCCTCTGGCCCAGCCGGAAGATCTGCCCGAGATCGAAAGCGATGCGCCCGATCCGGCTCAGATTCTTGCACTGCAACAGGAAGCCAGCCATCTGGTCGCCGCCCTGTGCAGGCTTGCCCCCGAACAGGCAGAGGCACTGCGGGCGGCTTATTTCGACGATATTCCCCACAGTCGGATCAGCGAGATGACGGGTCTGCCGCTTGGCACCATCAAATCCCGCATCCGGCTTGGCCTTGAACGCCTCAGGCATGAACTGAGGAAGATTGCCCCATGACCCAGATCACACACCATATCCCGGACGATATCCTTGATGCCTGGCGCGCGGGCGCCCTCTCACACCCCTATGCCGTCGTCGTCGCGGCGCATCTGTCGCTCTGCGATGAATGCCGCGCTGCGGTGGAAACCGCTGACATGATCGGCGGTGCTCTGCTGGACGGTCTGGAGGGGCAAGCGCTTGGGGCAGGGGCGCGTCAGCGCATGATGGATGCGCTTGATACGCCCGCGCCGCCGCCGCCTGTCCGGGGATCCGGTGTCTTTCCCGCGCCGGTCGTGGCCGCGCTGGGGGGGCAGCCGCCGCAATGGCGGATGCTGGGTGGTGGTATCCGCCAGCAGATCCTTTCCGCCGACAGGGAAGGGGCATTGCGGCTGCTTTACATCCCGCCGGGACGCGCCGTGCCGGAGCATGGCCATCGCGGCCTGGAACTGACGCTGGTCTTGCAGGGCAGTTTTTCCGACAGCGAAGGGGCTTTCCTGCGTGGCGATGTCGAGACAGCGCATGACTCGATCGACCATCAGCCTGTTGCCGGTCCGGGGGCGCCCTGCATCTGTCTCGCCGCCACTGATGCGCCGCTGCGCTTCCACGCGCTGTTGCCACGTCTGCTGCAACCGATCTTCCGGATCTGAGCGATGGATTTCGCGGGTCAGCGCATCTGGATCATCGGGGCCAGCGCCGGAATAGGGGCGGCTCTGGCCCGCGCACTGGCCGGGCAGGGTGCGCGGCTGGTTCTTTCGGCACGGGATGCAGCGGCGCTCTCCACCCTTGCCGCCGAATGCGGCGAGTCCCATATCGAGCCTCTGGACCTTGGCGAGGCGGGGGCGCTTGCCGCCACGGTGGCGCGGCTTGCCGATCTGGTGCCGTTTGATGCGGTGATCTGCACCGCGGCGCTTTACGATCCTGCCCGCGTCGCCGATCTGGACCCCGCCCACACCGAGGCCATGGTGCGGGTAAACCTTCTGGGGACACTTGACGTTGCGCGGCTCTGCCCGCCGCTGATTAAAGAGGGCGGGCAATTGGTGCTGTTCGGCTCAGTGGCCGGATATATGGGGCTTCCAGGCGGGCAGCCCTATTCAGCGACAAAGGCCGCCGTCAACAATCTGGCCGAAACGCTGGCCGCAGAACTGGGCCCCCGCATCCGGGTGCGGCTGGTCTGTCCGGGTTTTGTCCAGACCCGCCTGACAGCGAAGAACCGTTTCGCCATGCCCGCGATCATCACGCCCGAGGAAGCCGCCGGGGCTGTTCTGCGCGGTTTGGCCCGGCGCGGGTTCGAGATCCACTTTCCGCGCCGCTTCACCCTCGCCGTGAAACTGCTGCGTCTGCTTCCCTATGGCCTGTCGCTGCGCCTGACGCGGCGGCTGGGCTGATCTGTCAGGCCAGCCGCCCGCTCAGCGCCGCGACACCGGCCCAGGCGGCAAAGCCGGTCAGGACCGTGCCCCAGATGCCGTCGATGATCACCTGTTCCAGCGACCATGCGGCCAGCGTGGCATAATTCGTCATCTCATAAGTGCCATAGCACAGCAGCCCCAGCACCATGCCGCCGATCAGCGCCTGCAACGGATCACCCGCCTTCAGCGCGGGCCAGCTGACCATCCAGACAAGGCCCGCGACATAGGCGAGATAGAACAGCGCTGCCGGACCCAGCCGCAGCGGCTGGGCCAGAAGATCGCCGATATGGCGTTCAAAGACCGGGCGGATCAGGAACCGGATGCCCAGGGCATCAAGGCCAAGAAACACCCCGGCGGTGACAAGATAAAGCAGCGCAGCTTGCAGCATGATACATCTGTCCTCTGTCAGTCGCGGTCTGCCCGGAGCAGTGCGAGCGGGTCGCGCCGCAGGTCACCATCGGTCCGCATGCATTCTGGCGGTCTTGTCCGCCGGGCGAGGGGGAATTTCCAGGGCACCGGCAGTCTGATCGTCCATCCTATACGCGGCATTTGCCGGGGCGGATCACTCGGGCGCCGGCGAAGCGGTGCGAGTTCTGAAAGCGAGGCGATGTGCGCGCGGCGTCAGGGCGCCGTTCGGTTTGACGAGGAATCGCGGGGGGGCGTCGTGCCCTGCGGCAGGGGGGAGGCATATCGCGTGCCGCCGCCCCGGCGCTCCAGTTCGGCCCAGGCGCGGGTGCGCAACTCGGGGTCGCGGACCACGCGGGCGGCCGTGGCGGCCATCACCTTCGCTGCCGTCACCATCGCTTTGTGGGCATGAGGCATCGTGCCCTGCGTCACCGTCTGCCATGTATGGAACGGCGTGCCCACAACGGCGGTCGCAGTGAGGCATTGGGCGGTGGGGACGATACAACTGACATCGCCCACATCGGTCGATCCGTAGAACTGCCGTGGCTCCGGCGGCAGCGGCAGGATTTCATCATGCAGGTTGCGCGGAAAACCCGGAGGCGCATTGAAAGCCTCGGCACTGGCGCGGCGGTCGGCATCGGTCAGCGCCGCGGCGGCCAGCCGGTCGGCATAGTCGAAGTCGGCGGCATCGAAGGGCGGGGGGCCGATGTGTTCAAATTCCTGCTGCATCACCTCTTCCAGCGCGCGATTGGGCATGATCCCCGAGGTGGCGCGGTCAAAAATCATCTCAACACGGGTTTCCGTCATCAGCGCGGCGCCCTCGGCGATCTTCTGCACCCGGAGGAAGAGATCCTGCACATCCTGCATCCGGGGCGCCCGGATCAGATACAGGCCCTCGGCATGGGGCTGTACCACATTGGGTGAAACGCCGCCCGACTGGGTAATGGCGTAATGCACCCGTGCCTCGGAGGGCATGTGTTCGCGCATGAAGTTGATGCCGACATTCATCAGTTCCAGCGCATCCAGTGCCGACCGCCCGACCTGCGGGCTGACGGCGGCATGGGCAGCGCGGCCCGTGAACCGGAAATAGGCCTGGATATTGGCAAGCGTCGCTGCCGACATGACATGGTTGTAATCGGCCGGGTGCCAGCAGAAGGCGGCGTCCAGCCCGTCGAAAGCCCCGGCTTGCGCCATATAGGTCTTGCCCGATCCGCCCTCTTCGGCCGGGCAGCCGTAATAGCGCACCCGGGCCGCGACCCCTGCTTCTGCCAGCGCATCGCGCAGCGCAACCGCCGCCAACAGCGAAGCCGCGCCCAGAAGGTTGTGATGGCAGCCATGGCCATTCCCCCCGGCCAGCACCGGATCGGGTTCCAGCGCGCCCGCAACCTGTGACAGGCCCGCCAGCGCGTCAAATTCCCCAAGAAAGCCGATGGTTACATCGCCGCTGCCCGACTCGGCCATGAAGGCGGTGGGCATGCCTGCGATATCGCGGGTGATGGTGAAGCCTTCCGCCTCCAGCGCGGTGATATGTTCCTCGACCGAGCGGAATTCCTCGAACCGCAGTTCGGGCATGGCCCAGACCCGGTCGCTGAGGGCGATGAAAGTGGCGGCCTTGCGGTCTGCGCAGGCAAGGATCTGATCAGTGTTCAGCAAATCGTTGCGGCCCGGAAGCGGCGAGCGGTCCATGTCAAATACTCCGGTCGGGGAAGGGTCAGACCGCAGTGCGGTCGTTGAGGTGGCAGGCTGACAGCCGGTCCGCTGCGATGGGGCGCAGGGCGGGGGCCTCGGCCCGGCAGCGCGCGGTGGCGGCGGGGCAGCGCGGATGGAAGGGGCAGCCGGGCGGGGGCGCCAGCGGCGAGGGCAATTCACCCCGGATCGGCTGATAGTCCCGCGCGCCTGGCTCCAGCACCGGCAGTTGTTCCATCAGCAACCGGGTGTAGGGATGGTTCGGGTCAGAAAACAGCGCCTCGGTCGGAGCGATTTCCACGACCCGGCCCAGATACATGATCACCACCCGGTCCGAGATATGTTCGACGACCCCCAGATTGTGCGAGATGAACAGGTAGGTCAGGCCGAACTCATCCCGCAGGTCCATGAACAGGTTCAGCACCTGCGCCTGAATGGACACATCAAGCGCGGCCACCGCCTCGTCACAGATGATCAGCTTCGGTTTCACGGCCAGCGCGCGGGCGATCCCGATGCGCTGGCGCTGACCACCGGAAAACTGGTGCGGAAAGCGGTCGGCATAGGCGCCGGACAGGCCCACCTTTTCCATCAGCGCGGTTACATAGGCCCGCTTTTCCGAAGCAGGGATGATGCCGTGACAGACCGGCGCCTCGCCGATGATGTCCAGCACCTGCATCCGGGGGTTCAGCGAGGCGAAAGGATCCTGGAAGATCATCTGCACCTGCAAGGCGAAGTCGCGTTTCTGATCTGCGGTCATCGCGCGGTCAGAGACGCCCTTCCACAGGATATCACCTTCCGTCCGGCTGCTGATGCCAGCCAGCATCCGCGCCACGGTGGATTTGCCGCAGCCGGACTCACCGACGATGCCGACCACCTCGCCGGGCAGGACGGCCAGATCGACCCCGGCCGCCGCGCGAACCTCGATCTTCTTCTGTCTGGCGCCAAACAGGTTTGCGATATGCCCCGCGACGGAGACGGGCTTGACGAAAGTCTTGGTCAGGCCGCGCAGTTCAAGGATCGGCTGGGTCATCGGCGGTCTCCGACAGGATGCCAGCAACGGAAGGCGCGCCCCGCGCCGGTCTCGGTCAGTTCGGGGGCAGTGCGGCAGGTTTCGGTGGCATGAGTGCAGCGGGCACTGAAGGCGCAGCCCGGCGGCAGGTTCAGCAGCGAAGGCGTCATGCCCGGAATTTGATACAGCCGGTGTCCCCGCGTCTCGCGCGAGGGGACCGAGGCGATCAGCCCCTGCGTATAGGGATGTTGCGGATTGCGGATGACCTCGGCGGTTGTGCCCGTTTCGACCACGCGGCCCGCATACATCACGGCGATGCGGTCGGCGAGACCCGCCACCACCGCCAGATCATGGGTAATCCAGATCAGCGCGGTGCCGGTCTGGCGGCACAGGGCCTTCACCTCATGGATGATCTGTCCCTGGATCGACACATCCAGCGCGGTTGTCGGCTCATCCGCGATGATCAGGCGCGGGCGGTTGATCATCGCAATGGCAATCGCGATCCGCTGGCGCATCCCGCCGGACAGTTCGAACGGATAGGCTTGCAGCCGTTCGTCGGGCGAGGGGATGCCGACGGCGACCAGCACGTCGCGGGCGCGGCGCAACGCCGCCTGCCGACTGATCTTTTCATGGACCTGAACCGCCTCGATCATCTGGGTGTCGATGCGCAGAACCGGGTTCAACGTCATCGACGGGTCCTGAAAGATCATCGCGATGTCCTTGCCGCGCAGGCGGCGGCGCTCGGCCTCGGGCAGCGTCACCAGATCGCGGCCGTCAAAGCCGATGCGCCCGCCTGAGATGCGGCCTGGCGGGTCGATCAGACCAAGGATCGAGAAGCCTGTGATCGACTTGCCCGAACCGGATTCCCCGACAAGGCCCAGGATTTCGCCACGCCTGAGCGTGAGGTCGACCCCGTCCACTGCCTTCACCACGCCAGCGCGGGTGTGGAAGTGGGTCTGAAGGCGCTCGACCGACAGAAGGGGCCGTTCGGCTGCGGTCATTGGGCATTCCTCGGGTTCAGGATGTCGCGCAGATGATCGCCCACCAGATTGATCGCAAGGATCAGCAGGGCCAGCGCCATGCCCGGAAAGAACGAGATCCAGTATTGCCCGGACATCATGAATTCAAAGCCGTTGGCGATCAGCATGCCCAGCGAGGGTTCGGTCACCGGGACGCCGATCCCCAGAAAGGACAGCGTTGCCTCGGCGGCGATGGCATGGGCGAGGTCGATGGTGGCGATCACGATCAGCGGCGGCAGGCAGTTGGGCAGCATGTGGCGAAAGATGATCCGGCGCGACCCCAGGTTGAGACAGCGCGCGGCCAGTACATATTCCCGGTTCCGTTCCACCATCGCCGTGCTGCGGGCCGTGCGGGCGAAATAGGCCCATTGCACGATGACCAGCGCAAGGATCACCTTGTCGACGCCTTGGCCCAGTACCGACAGCAGCACGAGCGCGACAAGAATGGCGGGGAAGGACAGCTGGAGATCGACAATGCGCATCAGCACCGCATCGACCCAGCCCCCGATATAGGCCGCGACCATGCCGATTGTCGTGCCGATCAGCAGTGCCCCCAGCACCGATGTCACGGCGACGATCAGGCTGGTGCGCACGCCGTACAGCATCGCGGACAGTACATCCCGCGCCTGTCCATCGGTGCCCAGCCAGTAGGTCGTGCCGGTGAATTCAGAGACTGATCCGGGGGGAAGCTGGGAATCGAAGATCTCCAGCGCGCCGATGTCATAAGGGTTTTGCGGCGCAACCCATGGGGCCAGTGCAGCAAACCCCAGAAGCAGCAGCAGCGTCCCGAGGCCCAGTACGGCCAGCGGGCTTTCGGCAAAGCGCTGCATCAACAGGCGGCGCGGGCTGGCGGTCTTTGCCGCAGGGATCATGGGAGCTGCCATCAGTCGCGCACCTTCTCGCGGGAGCTGGGGTCGATGGCCATGTAAAGCAGGTCCACCACCAGGTTCAGGATGACCAGGAAGAACACCATGATCAGGACGTAGGCCACGACCACGGGCCGATCCAGCGTGATGATGGAATCGATCAGCAGCTTGCCCATGCCGGGCCAGGAAAAGACGGATTCCGTTACGACCGCAAAAGCGATGGCCTGCCCGAATTCCAGCCCGCTGACCGTCAGGATCGGGATCATGATGTTCTTCAGCAGATGAACGCCAAAGATGCGCCGCGCGGGCAGGCCCTTGGCGCGGGCGAATTTGATGTAGTCCATCGGCAACACCTCGCGCGTCGCGGCGCGGGTGACGCGGATCAGCAGCGCGGCCTTGGCAAGGCCGAGCGTCAGGGCAGGCAGTGCCACATGATACCAGCCTTGCAGCGTCAGCAGGCTGAGCTTCAGCGGCCCCACCTCGACCGCCGGCCCCCGCCCCGAGGCGGGCAGCAAGCCCAGCTGCACGGCGAAAACCATGATGAGCATGAGCCCGATCCAGAAGGTCGGCAGGCTGAAGCCGAAGATCGACAGGGCCATGATGGCGCGCGAGGACGGCGCCTCGGGCCGCATCCCGGCGAGCATGCCCAGCGGCACGCCCACGAGCACGGCAAAGCCCATGGCGACGATCACCAGCTCGAATGTGGCGGGCATCCGTTCGAGGATCAGCTGAAGCGCGGGCTGCCCGGTCAGGAAGCTGCGCCCGAAATCGCCCTGCAAGGCATTGCCCATGAAAGACAGGTATTGCACCAGCATGGACCGGTCGAGGCCAAGCGCCTCGCGCACCATCTGGCGTTCCAGATCGGTTGCCTCGGGGCTGACCAGCATCGCGGTCGGATCGCCGATGAGGAAGATGCCGACGAATACCAGAACCGACATCACCAGAAGGACGATGACGGACTGGAGCAGCCGGTTGATGACAAAGACAAGCACGGGGCGGCGGTCCTCAGAAAGAAAGGGGCGGCATCACAGAGCCCGAAAACCCTGTGATGCGGCCAGTCGGGGAGCGTCAGTTTTCCGTCGTCACGAATTGCGGCAGGGTGAACTGGTCGGCGCGCGCCGCATAGGTCAGCCCGCTGCGCAGCGCCCAGGACGGCACTTCGAAATGCAGTGGAAGGATGGCGTAATCTTCCATCGCCAGCGCATCCGCCTGTTCCAGCAGAGCCTTACGGGCCGCGTCGTCCATCGTGCCGCTGGCCTCGTCCAGCAGGCGATCAAGCTCGGGGTTGGAATAACGCCCGCCATTCGCCGTGCCCTGGCCCTTTGCCTTGTCATAAGTCATCAGCTGCGCCGTCAGCGTCGTGCCGATTTCGGCCGTGTTATTGCCCCAGCTGCCCAGATAGGCGCTGTAATCCAGCGCATCACGGTTCTTAAAGTACACCGGGGGTGCGACAGCATCGACGGCGGTGGTAACGCCGATCCGGCTCCACATCGCGGCGACGGTCTGGCTGACGCGGGCATCATTCACATAACGTCCGCTGGGCGAACCGAGGGTAATGGTAAAGCCGTTGCCCCAGCCTGCTTCGGCCAGCAGCGCCCTGGCGCGTTCAGTGTCCGGCCTGGGCGCGTCGACATGCGCCGGGCTGGTGCCGAACATGGTGCCGGTGCCAAGGCTGCCCGCTGCCACCGCCGCACCGCCCATGATGCGCTCGACAATGGCCGCGCGGTCGATGGCCAGTGACAGGGCCTCACGCACGCGCTTGTCCTTCAGCGGGTTCTTGCCCCCGGCGCCCCCGATGCCGGGGCTGTCATCCCGCTCCTGATCCAGCGCGATATAGATGGAGCGCGCAGGCGGGGCCGAAACCACATTGACCGCCTTATTCGCCCTGAAATCCGCGATGCTGGCGGTGGGCAGGTCTTCCATCATGTCGATATCCCCGGCCAGCAGCGCCGCCGCCCGCGCGGCGGGGTTGGTCATCGGGCGCATGACCACGCGGTCCCAGGCCGGGGCAGTGCCCCAATAATGTTCGTTGCGGGCCAGAACGAGGTCAGCCCCCTTCTGCCAGGACACGAAGGTGAACGGGCCAGTGCCGATCAGGCCCTCGCCGCGGTTCATCTCGGTCGTGGTGCGGCCTTCGGGGGCGGGGCCGGAGGCGGCAGTCTTCGACAGGATCGGAATGTTCACGATGTCGACCAGCAGCAGCGGATAGGGCACTGTCGTCGTGATCCGCACGGTTGCATCATCCAGCGCGGTGACAGAGGCGATCTTGCGGGTGAACAGGGTGAAGGCGGTCGGGCTGTTCGGCACCTTGGCGACGCGGTCGAAGGTGAAAACCACATCCGCTGCCGTCAGCGGGCTGCCGTCCGAGAAGGTGACGCCGGGCCGCAGCTTGAAATCCCATTCGGTCGGGCTGGCCAGTGCCCAGCTTTCCGCCAGCAGGGGTTTGACCGCGCCGGTCGGATCCTGCGTGGTCAGGGCCTCGAAGATCGATAGGGCCACCTGCATATTCGGTGACAGCACATGGAACTGCGGGTCCAGCGACGAGGGCTCGGATTTGAGGCCAATGGTCAGATCGTCGGCAAGGGCGGGTCCGCCAAGCGTCAGCGCGGCGAAAGCGGTGGCGGTCAGAAGGCGGTGTCTGGTCAGGCGCATGTCAAATCCTCTTCGCCGCAGGCTCGGGGCCACGCGGGCATCGCTGTTGTCTTGCATTGCTGCGCGCAGTGGGCCTGCCCGGCCTGCGCATGGCCCCGTTTCCCGGTGTACCTGCTGCATTCGCCTGCCGGTACCGGTTCGGAGCCGTGGCGGGCAGGGGAAATCTGGGTCGGTTCCTGCCGGGATGCAATGAACTTACCCGCCCGCAGCGATGAATATAAGTTATAATGACATGGCAAAAACTTGATGTAATAACGGGATGGCGCCATAAATCATTGTTATTCCGGTCAGAGGATCGCAGGAGGCCATGGATTTCCGGCAGTTGAGAAATCTTGTCTTTGTCGCCCGTTACGCCAGCTTCGGTGTTGCCGCCGACAAGCTGAACGTCACTCAGCCCGCTCTGAGCAAAAGCATCCGCGCGCTGGAACAGGCGACCGGGGTGCGCCTTCTGGACCGTGGGCCATGGGGCGTGCGCCCGACCGCGTTCGGCGAGCGCCTGATCGAATATGCCGAGGCGGTTCTGGCCCTGACCGACGAGGCGCGGGACGAGCTGGATGCGATGCGGGGGGCGCAGCGCGGGCGGCTGCGGGTCGGTGGGATTGCCACAACCTTGCGCACGATCCTGCCGAATGCGGCACGGCGCTTTCTTGCAAGCCACCCCGGCGTGAACCTGACCCTGAACGAAGAGTTGAGCCCCGCCCTGCAACATCAGGTGCTGAACGGAACCATCGACATCGCGCTGATGTCGCGCCCCCGCGACTTTCCCGATGAGGAACTGGAATATCGCGATCTGATCAAGGTGCCTCTGGTGATTGTGGCCGACCGGGCGCATCCCCTCGCCGCTCGTGACAGCCTCCGGCTGGCCGACCTGCGCGACTGGCTGTGGATCATTCCCGCCCGCCCTGACCCGGACCGCACGGCGCTGGATGCGCTTTTCGCCAATGCGCAACTGCCGCTGCCGCAGGCGATCTGCGAGACGACCTCCTCCACCTTTCAGGTGTCGATGCTGGCTGGTTCGCCCTGGCTCAGCTATTTGTCGAACACCAGCGCCTTCGCGCGCGGCGCATCGGCGCAGCTGGTGCCGCTGAAACTGGATGTGCCACTGTGGACGCGCAGTATTGGCATCGTCTACCGCCGCCGTCCGGCGCATCGCCCGCTTGTTACCAGTTTCATCCGCGAGATGACGGAGGTCTGTGCCGAAATACAGGTCTGACAGGCTGCCCCCCGACGGCGTGTCGGGGCGTCATCCTGTTCCCGGCAGAGGTGCTGCAAAAGCAGAAAAATCATATCCGTCCACATGATCCCGAAAGGCCAGCTGGGCGCGCGAGGGGTTTTCCCGGCTCGGGAAGATCATCGTCATCTCGTAGGGCGCAGGGGTCCAGCCCGGCAGCAGGCGGACGAGGGCGCCGCTGGCCAGTGCGGGCTGGCAGACATAGGCGGGCAACAACGCGATGCCGCTGCCAAGCAGGGTGGATTGCAGCAGGAACCCCATGGAATCCGAGGAAAACGAGGTCGGTGGTCGCAGGCTGACCTGTTCCGCCCCGTGGAAGATCCAGTCGGGCTGGGTGTCATGGACAAGACAGCGGTGCTGCACAAGCTCGGCGGGATGGCTTGGTGAGGTGCAGGTTGCCAGATAGGCCGGGGCGGCGACCAGCAGCCGCTGGATGGCGGAGATCCGCCGCAGGATCATGTCCTGCCCCTGTGGGACGCCGACACGGAAGGCAAAGTCGATCCGTTCGCGCAGCAGGTCCAGCGGACGGTTGGTGGCGAGCAACTCCACCGTGATGCCCGGATGGCGACCTGTAAAGCCGTGCAGGAAGCGCGGCATGAAATGGCTGGCGGTGATCTCGGGGCAGGTGATGCGCAACTGGCCTTCCGGTTGCGTCTTGAGATGGCCCATGGCCACGGCGGCGTTCTGCGCCTCTTCCCTGACCCTCCGGCAATAGGCCAGATAGACCTCGCCCGCCGCCGTCAGCGTCACCTGCCGGGTGGATCGGTTCAGAAGGCGCAGGCCCAGCCGGGCCTCAAGCTGGGCAATGCGTTGGCTGACAGTCGATTTCGGGATGCCAAGCCGTTGACCGCCTTGTGTGAAGCTCCCGGTTTCGGCCACCTCGGCCAGAAGGATCATGTCATCCAGACTGTCCACCTTGTCACCCGTAATGTCCGGCTCGTGGAACAGTATCCGGCATGACCGGCAGCCCGCAATGGCCTCTGGATCAGAGCTTCACCAGCTGCTTGCCGAAATTCTCGCCCTTCAGCATGCGAATGAAGGCTTGCGGCGCGGCTTCGATGCCTTCGGCTACATCCTCGCGCGCCTCCAGCAGGCCCTGCTGATACCAGGCGGTCAGATCGCGGCGCGCCTCGGCATAATGTGCCTCGAAGTCATTCAGCAGGAAGCCCTCGATCCTGGCGCGGGTGACCAGAATGCGGCGCAGGAAGCGCGGCCCGATGTCGGGCTGGTCGAACCTGTCGGCAAGCGCCACAGTGCCAACGACGACGATCCGGCCAAAGGTGTTGAGGTTCAGCAGGGCTGCGTCATGCAGCGGGCCTGCGGTACTGTCGAGGAAGACATCGACGCCATCGGGGCAGGCGCGCGCGATGGCGGCGGTCAGGTCGCCCGCTGTCCGGTGGTTGATCCCGGCCTGATAGCCGATGCTCCTGCACCATTCGACCTTGGCATCGGACCCGGCGATGGCGACCGGATTGAACCCCTTGATCCGGGCAATCTGGCCGGCAATCTGACCCAGCGCGCCCGAGGCGGCCGAAATCAGCACCGTCTCGCCTGCTTTGGGGCGGCCGACATTCAGCAAGGCGAAATAGGCGCTGAGGCCAGGCATCCCGAGGCATCCCAGCGAGGTTTGCACAGGCGCGGCATCAGGGTCCAGCCGCATGGCGGTATCCGCCGCCACCGTGGTGTAGGGCTGCCAGCCGAAATCATCGGCCTGAATGATATCGCCGGGGCGAAACAGCGGAGAGTTCGAAGTGACGACCTCGCCCACCCCGCCGCCCTGCATCACCTCGCCGATCTGCTGCCCGGCAGCATAGTTCTTCGCCGGGCTCAGCCTCGCGCGCATGTAGGGGTCCACCGACAGCCAGAGCGTGCGCACCAGAAGCTCGCCGGGTCCGGCAACGGGGGCAGGCCGGTCCTCAAGGCTGAAATCCTCCGGGGCAGGCATGCCGGTCGGGAAGCGTTTGAGGGTCCAGGTGGGGTTTGAGGTCATGGCTTTGTCCTTGGTGTCAGGATGCAGGGGCAGACTAGCCGCCACCGGGGTGGCGAGACAGCCCTTGCTTGCAGACACAGTGTTCAGCCTGGCGAACAGTTGCCCCAATTCCGCGTGGCCCTCCGAGGGGCCTTCGGGCCGGATGATTCGTCAGCTCGGGTTTGCTCTGGGACGTCCTGAAAGTGTCCGGCGCGTCGGATTTCTAAAAATGTTAACATTTTCAACATGATGTTTCCCTGCTGCAGCAAAAATTTCAAAAGTCATCATTTAATTGACATTAGTCAGTTCGGAGATATCTTACAAATGTCGACCATTTGGTGACTTATGGTCGATACCGGGGAGGGGAAGATGGCGGCACTGCTGGAGGTCTCGGACCTCGTGAAAAGCTTTTCAGGCGTTCCGGCGTTGCGGGATGGGCGGTTCCGGCTGGAACCCGGCTCGGTCCATGCGCTGTGCGGCGGCAATGGTGCGGGCAAATCGACCTTTCTGAAGATCGTCATGGGCATCCAGCCACGCGACAGCGGCGTGATCCGGCGCCGCGGGGACGAGGTCAGCTTTTCCAGCCCGGCCGAGGCACTGGCCAACGGCATCGCCATCGTGGAGCAGGAGCTTTCGCCGGTGCCTGCCATGTCGGTGGCCGAGAACATCTATATGGGGCGCGAGCCGGTGGGCCGTTTTGGCCGTATCGACTTTGCCACCCTCAATCGTCAGACGCAGGATTTGCTGGATGGTTTCGGCTTCTCCATCCGGGCGACCGATCTGATGATGGATCTGACCGTCGCGCAGACCCAGCTGGTCGAGATTGCCAAGGCGCTGAGCTATGATGCCGAGGTCATCATTCTGGACGAGCCGACTTCGGCGCTTGGCGAGGCGGAGGCCGGACATCTGTTCGCCGCGATTGCCACGATGAAGGCGCGAGGCAAGGGGGTGATCTATGTCAGCCACCGCCTGTCGGAAATCTTTTCCATCGCCGACAGCTACACCGTGTTCCGCGATGGCAGCTTCGTCCAGACCGGCGCCATGGCAGAGATCAGCAAGGACCAGTTGATCCAGCTGATTGTCGGCCGCCCGCTGACCGAGGAATTCATCAAGGAAAACACGCCGGGCACGGAAGCCGTGCTGAGCGTCAGCGGTTTGTCGGCGGCGCGCGGCGTGCGCGATATCTCTTTCACCGCGCACCGGGGCGAAATCCTCGGGCTTTATGGCCTGATGGGATCGGGCCGGACCGAGATTTTCGACCGCCTGTTCGGTCTTTGCGCGGAAACTGGCGGGCAGATCGCGGTGGGGGGGCGGCAGGTGCTGCTGCGCTCGCCTGCCGACGCCATTGCCGCGGGCATCGCCTATGTGACCGAGGATCGCAAGGGCTCGGGCCTCGTGCTGTCGGGCAGCGTGCGCGACAACCTGTGCCTTGCCACGCTGGCGGCGCTGTCCCGCGCTGGTGTGATGCGCGCGGCGCAGGAGGGCGATGCGGCGGCGCGAATGATCGACGAGCTGAGGATCAAGACCGCCAGCGATGCGCTGGGTGTCGGGCATCTGTCCGGTGGCAATCAGCAGAAGGTGGTGTTGGGCAAGTGGTTTCTCACCGCGCCGCGCATCCTTTTGCTGGACGAGCCGACACGCGGCGTCGACGTCGGCGCCAAGCGCGAGATCTATCGCGTGATGTCCGATTTCGCCCGCGCGGGCGGCACCGTGCTGATGGTGTCCTCGGAAACCGACGAAATGCTGGGCATGGCGGATCGGGTCATCGTGCTGAAGGACGGTCGCATGGCCGGAGAACTGGGCCGGGATGCGCTCTCGGCTGAAGGATTGCTGCATCTGGCCGCGTGACGGCAGGCGCAGAGGGAGGACAGGGATATGGAACTCAAGGCAAAGACCCCGGCGGGCGGTGGTCTGTCGGCCGGACAGATCGTGCAGAAATACGGCATCGTCTTCGCGCTGCTTCTGGCCTGTCTGACGCTGACGCTGATCAACGAGAACTTTCTGACCACGCGTAACGTGCTGAACGTTCTGCGGCAGACCTCGATCAACGGGGTTCTGGCGATTGGCATGACCTTTGTCATCCTGACGCGCGGGATTGATCTGTCGGTCGGTTCGGTTGTGGCGCTGACCGGGGTGGTTTCCGCCTCTTTCGCGACCACATCCTCGGCCGGGTTCATTCCGGGCGCGCCCTGGCCTGCGCTGGTGGCCATCGCCATCGGGCTGCTGGTCGGCATGGGCTGTGGCGGCGTCTCCGGGGTAATCGTGGCGCGGTTCCGCGTGCCGGCCTTCGTGGCGACACTGGGCATGCTGTCGGCGGCGCGCGGGCTGACCCTGCTTTATTCCAGCGGCCGCCCCATCCCGGCGCTGAGCGATTCCTTCCGCTGGATTGGCACCGGCAGCGTTCTGGGCATCCCGGTCCCGATCTTCGTCCTGCTGGGCACCTTTGCCGCTGCGCATTTCGTGCTGACCCAGACTCGGTTCGGTCGCCACATCTATGCCGTGGGCGGAAATCCGCATGCAGCCAAGGTTTCGGGCCTGCCGGTGAACCGCATCCGCTTCATGGTCTATGTGATCTCTGGTGCGCTTGCCGGGCTGGCCGGGATGATCCTTGCCGCGCGCACCGGATCGGCGCTGCCGCAGGCGGGTATCGCCTATGAACTGGACGCCATCGCGGCGGTGGTGATCGGCGGCACAAGCCTTGCGGGCGGGGTGGGGCGGGTGTCCGGCACGCTGATCGGGGCGCTGCTGATCGGCGTGATGAACAACGGGCTCGATCTGATGGGGGTCGAATCCTACTACCAGCAGGTCATCAAGGGCTTCCTGATCGTGGCTGCCGTGATGCTCGACCAATCCAAGAACAAGCAGGACTGACCGTCCTCGACTTGAGGCGCGGGCGAACGGCCCGCCGCCATGACCGCGTGATCCAAATGGGAGGAAGAACGCAAATGACCAAGAAGACGCTGATGCTTGCGACGGCGCTGTCGCTGGTGGCTGGTCTGGCCGGGGCGCAGGACAAGCCGAAGATCGGGGCTGCTGTCTACGGGCTCAATGCCGAGTTCATGCAGATCTGGGCCCAGGCGGCCGAGAACCACCCGGCGGTGAAGGAAGGTCTGGTGGAACTGACCGTATTCGACGGCCGCTATGATGCGCTGGTCCAGCAGGAACAGTTCGAGACGATGATCACCCAAGGCTACAAGGCCATTGTCTTTGTGCCCATCGACATCGAGGCCGGTGCCGCCGCCGTTGATGCCGCCGCTGCGGCAGGCATCCCGGTTTTCGGGTCGAATACCCGCGTGAACAGCGACAAGCTGACGGCCTATGTCGGGTCGGACGACGTGCAGTCGGGCTATATGGAAGCCAAGCATGTGCTCGACAAGATCGGTTGCAAGGGCAATGTCGTGATCATCGAGGGGCCGATTGGTCAGTCGGCGCAGATCCAGCGGCTTGAAGGCAACCAGAAGGCCCTGGCCGAATGCCCTGATGTGAAGGTGATCGAGCAGCAGACCGCGAACTGGAGCCGTGCCGAGGCGCAGACCCTTATGGAAAACTGGCTGACTGCGCATCCGGGTGAGATCGCCGGGATCATCGGCCAGAATGATGAGATGGCACTTGGCGCGATCGAGGCCGTGAAAGCCGCGGGTCTCAAGCCGACCGATTTCGCCATCGCGGGCATCGACGGCGTGACCGACGCGCTGCATGCGGTGAAGGCTGGCGATATGGCTTCGATCCTTCAGGATGGTCATGCGCAGGCGCAGGGTGCCCTGGATCTGGCCATTGCCGCCGTGCTGCCGGATTACAAGCCGATGTCGGAAATCTGGTCGCAATATCCCGACATGCCCTGGGCTGATGGCAAGGCCAAAGAGTACAATGTGCCGTGGACGCCGGTGACGGCGGACAACGTGGACGCGCTGCTGGCCACCCGCCAGTAACCGACCCGGGCCACAGACCCGAGGGCCGGGCTTCTCGCTCCCGTCCCGGCCCCGGGTGCCTTTCGACAGGGCTCCAATCTCAAGGAACAGAACCATGGTCGCTCCGACTTTCGACTTTTCACTTGCCGGCAAGCTGGCCGTCGTGACCGGCGCGGCCTCGGGCATCGGCGCGGCGATTGCCGAAGCCTTTGCCGCCAAGGGCGCGCGCGTCGCGCTTCTGGACATGATCGGCGAGGCAGCTGCCGCCCGCGCGGCGGACCTGCCGGGGGCTGCGGCCTTTGCCTGCAATGTGACCGATGCGGATAGCGTCGCCGCTGCCGTGGCCAAGGTGCAGACCGAGATGGGCGCCATCGACATTCTGGTGAATAGCGCCGGGATCGTCGATCTTGCCCCGGCCGAGGATTTGGGCACCGTCGCATGGGATCGCACCATCGCAGTGAACCTGACCGGCAGCTTTCTGATGGCGCAGGCAGTGGGCCGGGCGATGATCGCCGCCGGGCGCGGCGGCCGCATCGTCAATCTGGCAAGCCAGGCGGGCTCGGTGGCGATTGACGGCCATGTCGCCTATTGCGCCTCGAAATTCGGGATTATCGGCGTCACCAGAACGCTGGCGCTGGAATGGGGCCGCCACGGCATCACGGTTAACTCCATCTCGCCAACAGTGGTGCTGACCGATCTGGGTCGCAAGGCCTGGGACGGGCCGAAGGGTGAGGCGATGAAAGCGCAGATCCCCGCAGGCCGTTTTGCTGAACCGCATGAAATTGCGGCGGCAGCTGTCTTTCTGGCCTCCGCCGAGGCCGCAATGATCAATGGCGCCGACCTTCTGGTCGATGGCGGCTATACCGTGAAGTGAGACGAACATGCAGAGATTCATTAACAATCCCGACGATCTGGTCGATGAAACCGTCGCCGGTTTCGTGAAGGCGCACCGGGATCTGGTGCATCTGGATGCCGGAAATCCGCGTGTGGTCGTGTCGAATGCCGCGCCGCAACAGGGCCGCGTCGGCATTGTGACCGGCGGGGGCTCCGGCCATGAACCGGCCTTCATCGGCTATGCCGGGCGCAATATGGTCGATGCGGTGGCGGTGGGAGAGCTGTTTTCCTCGCCCACGGCGAAAAGCTTTGCCGATGCGATCAGGGCCGCAGATGGCGGGGCCGGGGTCGCGGTGCTGTATGGCAATTATGCGGGCGACAACATGAATGTGAAAATGGCCGCCCGGATGGTGGCCAAGGAGGGTATTGAGGTCGCTACCGTCGTCGCCAATGATGACGTCTGTTCGGCCCCGCCCGGGGAACGCGCCAAGCGGCGTGGCGTCGCGGGCGAGATTTTCATGTGGAAGATCGGCGGGGCGAAAGCCGCGCAGGGTGCGAGCCTCGCCGAAGTGCAGGCGGCGGCGCAGAAGGCGATTGATGCCTGCCGGTCTGTCGGCGTGGGCCTTGGTCCCTGCACGCTGCCGGGCGTCGGGCACCCGAACTTTCAGATCGAGCCGGGCACGATGGAAGTGGGCATCGGCCATCATGGGGAGCCGGGCACGCGGGTCGAGGCGCTCAAGACGGCCAACGAAGTGGCCGATGACATGCTGAAGATCGTGATGGAAGATCACGCCCTGCCCGCAGGGACCGAGCTTGCCGTGCTGGTTTCCGGCCTTGGTGCCACGCCGGTGAACGAGCTTTATGTGCTTTACGACCGGATCGAGGCGGGGCTGACGGCCATGGGCATGGGGATCCACCGGGCGCTGGTCGGCAACTATTTCACTTCGCTCGAAATGGTTGGCGCCACGCTGACCGTGATGGCGCTGGATGCCGAACTGAAGGCGTTGCTTGATCTTGAAACCGCATCTCCGACACTGTGAGGCTGACATGACCACAATCCAGAATGCAGATCAGGCCACCATCGTCGAGGAACTGGCCGCGGTGATCGTGGCCAACAAGGCCTTCCTGTCGGAAATCGACGGCAAGATCGGCGATGGCGACCATGGGATCAACATGGCCAAGGGATTTGGCCGCGCGGCAGAACGTATCCATGGCAAGGGCATGACGCTGGATGCCGCCATGCTGGTGCTGTCCGATGTGCTGATGTCAGAAATCGGCGGCTCAATGGGTCCGCTTTACGGGCTGATGTTCGAGGATATGGCCGGGGCGCTGACAGGCCGGGAGGTGATTGACGCGGCGACCTTCTCCACCATGCTCAATGCCGGGCTGGAGGGCGTGCGCGGCGTCGGATCGGCCGAGGTGGGCGACAAGACGCTGATGGATACGCTGGTTCCCGCCGTCGCGGCCTTTGACGCAGCGCAGGGGCAGGGTTTTGCCGCAGCGCTTCGGGCTATGGCTGCGGCGGCGGAAACCGGGCGCGACAGTACCATTGATCTGGTGGCGAAGATCGGGCGGGCCAGCCGGCTTGGCGAAAGGTCACGCGGGGTGCTGGATGCGGGGGCGACCTCCTGCTGCATGATCCTCACGACCCTCGCGCAATCGGTACAGCGCAGGCTGGCCTGAGCCAGGAGGCCGCTCCCGCTTCGGCTCTTGCGTCGGGGCGGGGATTGGGGCCAAGTGACCACATGAGCCCGCTGGACGCCAATCAGATTGTTGCCCTTTTTCGTGTGATCGCCCGGCGTCTTGCCGAGGCGCGGTCGGAACTTGGTGTGCTGGACGGTGCTATCGGGGATGCGGACCACGGCAATTCCATGGCCGATGGCTTTGCCGCCGTGGTGCGGGCCAGTGCCGAAGCGGCGGCAGTGGGTTGCGCAGCGGGGGATCTGTTCGCCGTTGCGGGCCGGGCCTTCCTGAATGCCGTTGGGGCCACGACCGGCCCGCTTTATGCCAGCGCCCTGTTGCGGGCGGGGCAGCAATTCGCCGGACGGGCCGAAATCGCGGCAGAGGATGTGCCTGCTCTGGTTTCGGCCTTCGCGGCGGGCATCCGGGATCGGGGCAAGGCCCGGCCGGGTGACAAGACCATGATGGATGTCTGGGCGCCTGCTGCGCGGGCGGCTGAACTGCCGGGCGATCCCCTGACGCGACTGGACCGCGCGCTGCGCGCAGCCGAGGACGGGCGTGATGCGACGCGCGCCATGGTCGCCTCTGTCGGTCGTGCCGCCCGGCTGGGCGAGCGCAGCCTTGGCCACATCGACCCCGGCGCCGCTTCGGCTGTCATCGTCATCGCCGCCCTCCGTGACGGGCTGGCCCGGTATCTGTCCGAGGCACGGCCCTGATGGCGCCGCGTCCGGGCAGCAAATCAGGTGACGGGGATACCGCTTCTGCCATGCCGCTGCGCTATGGCGACGATCCCCTGCTCTGGGCCGCCTGGCTTTATTACGAGGAAGGGCTGACCCAGGGCGAAATCGCCGAGAAGATGGGTCTGTCCCGCGCCTCGGTGAATGCCTATCTGGCCGATGCCCGCACGCGCGGCATCGTGAATATCGAGATCGCGCCCGACAAATTCCGCAGCCTGTCCATCGCGCAGGCGCTGCGCGATCATTTCGGCTTGCAGGATTGTCTGGTGATCCCGACCGAGGGCGGTGACCGTTCGCTGATCGCCCGGCTGGGGGCAGCCGGGGCACAGACCTTGCAGCGCTTCGTCAAATCCGGAGACACGCTGGCCGTGACCTGGGGCCGCACCGTTCTGGCGCTGGCCGAGGCGCTGGACCGCCCGGGGTTGCAGGATGTGCGGGTGGTGCAGGCCACCGGCGGCACCACGGCGAAGATCCCGTGGACACCCGAGGCCTGCGCCTCGCGTCTCGCCGAGGCGCTGAACGCGCGCAGCATCCCGATTTCGGCCCCCGCGACAGTGTCTTCGCCCGAGATCCGCGCCATGCTGATGCAGGAGCCGGTTCTGGCCGAGCAACTGGCCATTCTGGCCGAGGCTGACCGGATCGTGATGGGGATTTCCTCGCTGCGGCCGGAAAGCACGATCCACAGCAGCGGCTTTCTGGATGGCGGCGTGCAACATGCGCATTATCAGGATGCCGTGGGCAGCATCATCGGCCGCTTCATCAACGCGCGCGGCGAGCCGGTGATCGGGCCGATGCATGAACGCACCATCGGCATCGACCTCGACGCCCTGCGCCGCATCCCGCAACGCATCGCGGTCGCAGGCGGAGTGGACAAGCTGCCAGCCATTCTGGCGGCATTGCGCGGGGGCTATGTCAATGTGCTGGTCACCGATATGGTGACCGGGCGCGGGATTCTGACCGCAGAAGGCTACAAGGACACGCCGCGCCGCAGCCCGCCGCCGGTTCAGGCGCCGCTGACCGCGCGCAGCCATGTGAAAAAGCTGATCAACGCGCCGCAGGACGCGGTGGACGAGGCGCTGAAAGGCGCGCTTCTGGCGCATGAGCATCTGATCGCCGCGCTGCCGGGCAGCCCGCGCGCCATCCGTGCGCTGGAAGGCCCGCGTGCGGGCAAGGTGGGCATCGTGATCGGTGGCGGCGCCGGGCATGAGCCGGGGTTCTGGGGCTATGTCGGCCGGGGGCTGGCCGATGCCGCAGCAATTGGTAACCTGTTCGCCTCGCCGCCGCCCGGCCCGATCCTCGCCGCGACACAGGCTGTGGATGGCGGGGCAGGTGTTCTGTATATCTACGGCAACTTTTCCGGCGATGTGATGAACTTCGACATGGCGGCAGAGCTGGCCATGGCCGAGGGGATCGCGGTGCGTGCCGTGGTCACGACCGACGATATCGCCTCCTCCCCGGTAGAGAGCCGCGCGGCGCGGCGCGGTGTGGCGGGCAATGTGTTCATCTTCAAGATCGCCGGGGCGGCAGCCGACCGGATGCTGCCGCTGGAAGCCTGCGACGCGCTTGTGCGGCGGGCCAATGCGCGCACCTACACCATGGGGCTGGCGCTGGAACCGGGCAGCCTGCCGGAAACCCGGCGACCCAGTTTCGAGCTTGGCCCGAACGACATCGAAATCGGCGTCGGCGTACATGGCGAGCCGGGGGTGGTGCGTCAGCCACTGGCCCCTGCGGATGATTGTGCCGACCTGCTTCTGGATCGCATCCTCGCCGAAATGGCCCCGCATGAAGGGGACCGGGTGGCGGTTCTGGTCAATTCGCTGGGTGGCACACCGGCGATGGAGCTTTACATCATTCTGCGCCGGGTGCGGCAGCGACTGAAATCGCGGGGGATCGAGGTCCACAGCAGTCTGGTCGGGCCTTACTACACCTCCCTCGACATGGCGGGCGTGTCGCTGACGCTTCTGCATCTGGATGACGAGCTTGCAGGCCTGCTGGAGGCGCCCTGTCGGTCAGCGGCGCTGGTGGTTCCCTGACGCATCACGCGCCTGTCGCAAACCCTGCTTCTGCGGCCGTTCGGCGGGCTGACTGCGGGTTGCCGGGAATTTTGGCATTCTCCCGCTGCGGGAAACCCTGCTAGCATCCCGTGGGAAGCTGGGCTGCTGCAATGTCGATCCGCGAACTTCTTGATAACCTGCACAATGTCGTGCGCGATCCGCGCGGCGAGACCCGCTATTGGGGTGACCCGGCGCACAGCTTCAACCTGTTGCCCGGCATCGAGCTTGCAGGCCAGATCGTGCCCGCGCTTTATTTCTCGCACTGGCGCATTCTTGCGCCGCCAAACCTGCCCGCCGAGATTGCCGCGCCGGTTGCCGCCGGGCAGGCGATGGTCGATCAGTTGCGGGAGGGACGGCGTGATCCCTGCGGGCTGATCAATGGTCAGCTGCTTGTGATCCGGCCGGAGGCCGAACGCGGGATGGGCATGGTGGTCTTTCTTGACATGTCGTCGCTCGCGCGCTGCCTCGCCGCAGATTTTCCCGACGTGCGCCTGACACCAGCCCTTTTGCAACTGCTTGCAGCGGTTCTTGCAGGTATCCCGATCAAGACGGGCCATCAGGATGACCTGCGATCCGCCGAGACCCGCAAGACACAAGCCCGTGCGTTGCGCGACAGGTTCGGTCTTGCCACGACCGAAGAGGTTGGCCGCATTGTCGGTGCTTTCATCCTGCGCCGGGTCGAGGCCGCGGCGAGCCAGCGTCAGCGCGCCGACAGTCAGGCCTTTCACGCCCATATCGACCGTTTCTACCCCGAGGGTGTGCAATCGCTTGTTCTTCTGGGCCGTGATGGTGAACCGTGCCGCGTTCTGGCGATGGGGCCGGTGGCGGGGCGGCCCGTCATCATGCTGCATCCCCTGATCCTGCCAAGTATCGCCGATGAGGATATCGAGGAACTGCACAGGCTGAACCTGCGGCTGTACTGGCCGCTGCGGATCGGTCAGCTTGCCCCGCACGACAGGCCCGCGTCGGAAGAGGAAACGATCCGCCACGCGTTGCGCGGGATTGACCTTGTGCGCAGTTGTTTTTGCGGGCCGACGGCGACACTGGTCAGCATTGCGGCGGCCTCGAAGATTGCCCTGGCCTATGCCCGGCGGCACCCCGAGCGGGTGAACATGATCTGCACTGCGGCGGCCTGTGTGCTGCGCGGGCGGCCGCAGACCGCGAACCGGCGGCTGGCCAAAAGCATTCTCGACATTCTGGACCGGACGCCCTGGCTGGCAGAGGGTGCCCTGCGGATCGCGACGAGCCACCTGCTGTCAGAGCGCCGGTTCCGCCGCTTCCTTACGGACCAGTTTGCCGAAAATCCGGCGGATGGGGCGATCATCCGCTACGAGCTGGACGAAGTTGCAGGCGGGCACCGTATCAAGGAGGCGATCGAGCTTTCGCTGCATTCAATCCGCAACGATTTCGCCTTCCAGCTTGATCTTGAGTGGGATCAGGCCCGGCATCTGAAAATGCCGCTTCATATCCTGCATGGCGCGCAGGACAGCATCCACCCGCTGCCCATGATCCGCGCGCTGGCCGCCGGATTGCCCGACGCAGAGTTGCATGTCATGCCTGAAACCGGGCAATTGCTGATGGGGCCAAGCCTGCGGCGGATGTTTCGCCTGCTGGCGGGTCTCGTGCCCCGGACCTAGCCGGTTCCCGATGTAACGAGAGTTCCTGATGTTGCGCCGACTTGTCTTTGCCCTGCCTGAGCTTTCGCAAAACCTGATGTTTGCCTCGGTGAATGGCTGGTTTCTGTATTACCTCGTCACCGTGCTCGGGCTTTCGCCTGCACTTGCGGGGGTGGTGTTCCTGATCGGGCGCGTGCTGGATGCGGTGCTGGATGTTCCGGTGGGCTTCCTGTCCGACCGGATGGCGCGCAGGGGCGGGCGGGTGCGGCTGATCGGCGTCTCGCTGCCGCTTGCGGCATGTGCCTTTGTGGTGATGTGGCTGGCCCCGGCGATGGGCACCTCGCATACCGTGGTTTTTCTGGCGGCGACGGCAGGGTTCTCACTGTTTGCCCTGTTCTACACACTGGTTGCCGTGCCGCGCATCGCGCTGTTGCCGGGCTATGCCCGCACGCGGCCCGAACGGATCCGTCAGGTCGCCATCGACATGGTTGTCGCATGGTTTGCGGTCGGGATGGCCTCGGCGGCATTTCCCGCGCTGGTCGGCCAGGCTGCCCGCCATACCGAAGCCCCGCTGACCTGGGGGCTTGCGGCTGCGGTCGTCGCGGTCATCGGACTGGCGTTCTATCTGCCGTTTCTGCTGCGGGTTGATGACAGGATGCTACATCCGCAGGGTGCGGAAGCCCCCCTGACATTGCGGCAGGGTCTCTCGCGGCTGCGAAGGCTGCGGCAGAGGCTGCCATTCGGCCGGTTCTTCCTGCTGGTGCTCGCGCCATTCCTGCTGCAATCCGTGCTGCCCTTCTATCTGAGCCTGCATATCGGCCTGCCGGCTGAGCGGCAGTTTCCGGTGCTGGGCGCGGTCTTCGCCACCGCTTTGCTGGCTTTTCCGGTCTGGTCCCGCATCGCGCAGCGTGTCAGCGCCAGAAGCCAGACGCTTGCCGCGCTGGGGATAACGGCTTGCGCTCTGGTGGTGATGCCCTTTCTGCCCGCCGGGCTGTCTGCCCCGATCTTCGCGCTTGCAGTGATCTGCGGTGCGGGCCTGTCCGGTCTGGCGCTTGCGGCCTGGGTGCTGATCCCGCAGACGGTCGACCGGGCGCAGCAGATGGCAGAAGCGCCGGGGGAGGGGCTGACCTCGGCGGCCTTCACCTTCATCAACAAGCTGGCGGCAGGTGGGGCGGCGATGATTAACGGCATCGCGCTGTCGCTTGTTCCGCCCCGCGCCGGGGGTGGTGACAGCCTGATCGGCTGGGCGGCTTCGCTGCCCGCGCTGGCCTGCTGCCTGATCGCGGCGGCGCTGCTGTTGCGCGGTGCCCGGTAAAACCGGCCTTCCCGTGGCAGCGCCAGACCGACAATCGCCCGGCTATCCCCCCCAGGGGGGAAGCGGGTGGCAGGGCTTTGAGTTAAATTCTCAATCAAATCTGTTGGTTGCCATGCTGACCGAGGGCGCATGCCCCGGTGGATCAGGGCGTGCCGTCCCCCTGTGACGTCGCATGTGATTGCGTGCGTCCGGCGATTCCGGAGGAATTTGAATGAGCTTTTACATCCCCGTCTCCATGCGCATTGAATACACACTGGATTCGCGATCAGCTTTTTACAGCTACGCAGAGACCTACGATCCTTACAGCTTCAGCGATTCCGGTGACCCGACCGGGGCCTCGCTGAACGAGGCGGCGCAGGATCTGGTGTTCACGGGCAGTGTGGAAGGGCAGGCGTTCGAGTTCATTCTGGTCGAACAACTGCGGCACATGCTTGGCACGCTGAATACCTCGCTCAGCGAGACCTATGCGACCTATTCACATTCTTATTCAAACACCTGGGACATGTGGTACGCCAACGGCGCCATCACGGAATGGTTCGTGGGATACGGCCCGGGAACCAATGCCTACGACACCCTCTTTGGCACGGCAGAGTGGTATCGGAACGATTACGGCAACGTTTCCAGCGGGTCGGACGAGACCTCGCTCGTCTATCAAAGCTGGACCTGGTGGACCGACTCCTTCGAGGTTGACTACGATCTTTATGATGAAGTGGTGAACTTCAATGCGCTGTCCGGGCTGCAATCGCTTGCGATCCTCTATGGCGATCACCCGCTTGCCAGCGGTGGGGAGGACGCCGATGTCGTGGTGCTTTCCGATACCGGCAGGATCGAGGTCAGTTATCAGGGCAATACCCGGATTTACGATCTGGAAAGCATCTTCGATGCTGCCGGCGGCAATGACAGCATCACCGGCGGCCTGCGCGAAGATCAAATCTCGGGCGGTGAAGGGCAGGACACACTGAGCGGCGCGGCGGCGTCCGACAGCCTTTATGGCGGCGGCGGCGCCGATCTTCTGTATGGCGGCCTGGGCGATGATGAATTGCAGGGCGAGGGCGGAAACGACTCGGCCTATGGCGGTGAGGGGCAGGATTACCTGCTTGGCGGTGATGGGGATGACCTGCTGGATGGCGGCGCCGGAGACGATACGCTGGACGGGCAGGGCAGCGGAAATGACACGCTGTTCGGCGGTGATGGGAATGACAACCTGTCCGGCCATGACGGCGCCTCGATCTACGGCGGGGCGGGGAACGATACGATCTACGGCACGCTTTATGGCGGCGAGCTGGTCGCCGATGGCGGGGCAGGGAGCGACTATTTCGACGTTTCGGCAACTTCCGCCGGTGTCGTCACCCTGTCGGGGGGCGATGGCGATGATACGCTGCTCGTCTGGGCGGATGTTTCCGGCGAGGTCGATCTGGGGGACGGGGCGGATACGCTGAACGTCGATGCGCAGAACGCGATCCGCGTGACGACCGGCGCCGGGAAGGACCGGATCGTGCTTCAGAACTGGTCGGAAGCCGTCGACAACAAACTGGAAATTACCGATTTTCAGGCAGGAACAGGCGGTGATGTGCTGGTGCTGGACCGGCTGTTCGGCGCGGGCCGTGATCCCTTTGCCGAGGGGATGCTTTCCCTCCGCCAGGCGGGGGGCGATGCGGTTCTTTGGCTGGACAGCGACGGGGACGGGGCGGCTGAGGCAGTCAGGCTGGTCACCTTCCGCGACACGGATGCCGCGGCTTTCGCGCCGGGAAATATCTCGCCCTTGTCAGCCTCGCTGGACGATGCGCCCGTTGTGACCCGGCCGCTGGCGAACCGCAGGTTTGCGGAGGACAGCGGCAGGTTCAGCTTCACCCTTCCGTCCGACAGTTTCACTGACCCCGAGGGCAAGATGCCCGTCCTTTCGGCAAGGCTGGCAAACGGGCGGGCCCTGCCTGCCTGGTTGAGCTTTGATACCGCGACAGGCAGCTTTACCGGGACACCGCCCGCGAACTTCAACGGCGCTCTTGATATCCGTGTGACGGCAAGCGATGGCCGATGGAAGGTCAGCGATGAATTCAGGCTGGCCATCCTGCCGGTCAACGATGCGCCGACCGGGCGTATCCTGATCGACAAGTCAGTGCATGTCGGCACTGCCGTGCGTGCCGATGTCTCGGCGCTTGCCGATGCTGACGGGCTTGGCGCATTTGCGTTTCAATGGTTGCGCGACGGCAAAGCGATCCGCGGTGCAACGGAGGCCGCCTATATTCCGTCGGTGGCGGATATCGGGGCAAGACTGTCTGTCCGCGTGCGCTACGAGGATGGCGATGGCACGCGCGAAACCATCACCTCTGCCGCTACAGCGCGCGTTCCGCTGGAACCGCTGGTGGGAACATCCGCAAAGGACACGCTGACCGGATCGCATCGCAATGACACGATCCGGGGAGGCGGTGGCAATGACACGCTTGATGGCCGGGCCGGAAGCGACAAGCTGTTCGGCGGTTCGGGCGGCGACGAGCTGAAAGGCGGAACCGGGGCCGACACGCTTGATGGCGGCAGCGGCAACGACAGGCTGTTCGGCGGCTCGGGCCAGGATCTGCTGCGCGGCGGGGCAGGGGCCGATACGCTGGACGGCGGCGGTGGAGCGGACAGAATGGCCGGAGGCAGCGGAAACGATACCTATATCGTGAATGCGACGGGCGATCTTATCAGCGAGGCGCGGCGGGGCGGCGTGGATCATGTGCGGACCTCGGTTGATCTGACGCTTGCCGCCAATGTGGAAAATCTCACGATGACCGGAAAGGCCGATCTGACGGCCGTCGGCAACAGCTCCGCGAACCTGATGACCGGCAACAGCGGCCGCAACACGCTGAATGGCGCGCGCGGCAACGATACGCTGGATGGCGGTGGCGGCAATGACCGGCTGACCGGAGGGCAGGGCAATGACCTTCTGAAAGGTAGCACCGGGGCCGACACGCTGGATGGTGGCTCGGGACGCGATGTGCTGACAGGCGGCGGCGGGGCGGATGTCTTCGTTTTCGCCGCAGGCTCAGGGCGCGATGTCATCACCGATTTCCGCAAGTCTGCCGACATGATCCAGCTGCGCGACCTGGGTGTATCCTCGTTCAGCGAAGTGCGGGCCCTTGCCACTCGGGTTGACGGCGACGTGGTGATCCGGTTCGGCGAGGGCGATACCCTGATCCTCCGCGACACCACGATCCAGGCGCTGTCCGAGGCGATGATCTTCGTCTGACCTTCAACGGGCGGACGCCCCCCTGATCTTGCGCGGCCCGGCTGAATGCCGGGAGCCGCCGGGGCCA
>NZ_BMYI01000006.1:0-225125 GCF_014652195.1 Gemmobacter nanjingensis | reverse complement strand
TGGGCATCACCGCCCCCGATGGCGCAAGCCTCGCGCAGATCTGGCTCAACCTCGCCACCCTCTGGCGCAGCACCGCCGCCGATCTGGAGGCCCTCCGCCTCACCACCATCGCCGCAATCGACGCCGCGACCACACTTGAGGAGGTCGGCGCGGCGATGGCAGGCCTGGCGATTTGAGGGCTGGCGTTAACCGGGGCTTTGCAGCACCCTTTGACGGTAGAGGCAAAAAATCGTTCTGCTGCAGGATTTGCTGTAAAACTCTGCAGCTTTTGCCGTCACGCTACATTTGCCGTCACGCTACAGTCACGCTACACACGCTGCACTCGCTGAGTCCGTTGCGCCACAGTCTGACGCATCAAGATGCAGTGTCGCAAAATTGCCTCTGGGCGAAGGCTGGGGTTCTGCGCTAGGGTCTGTGGATAACTGGGGCCCAAAGCCAAGGTGAACCCCGGATCACGAGGCAGAACAGACAGGACAAGGGGGACGGCCATGCGCTGCCCATTCTGCGGCAATATCGACACCCAGGTGAAGGACAGCCGCCCCGCCGAGGATCACGTCTCGATCCGGCGACGGCGCTTTTGCCCGGCTTGCGGCGGCCGCTTTACCACCTATGAACGTGTGCAGCTTCGCGACCTCGTGGTCATCAAGACCTCGGGCAAGCGCGAGGATTTCGACCGAGACAAGCTGGAGCGGTCCATTCGCATCGCCATGCAGAAGCGCCCCATCGACCCCGAACGCATCGACCAGATGATCTCGGGCATCGTGCGTCGGCTGGAAAGCATGGGCGAGACGGACATCTCGTCGCGCATCATCGGCGAGATCGTGATGGAAAGCCTCGCGCGGATCGATACGGTCGCCTATGTGCGGTTTGCCAGCGTTTACAAGAACTTCCAGGCCGCCGACGATTTCGACAAATTCGTCTCGGAACTGCGTCCCGCGCAGGAAAAGACCGAGGAGTGAGCGACGCGGCCTACATGCGATCCGCCCTCGCGCTGGCAGCGCGGGGACTGGGCAATACCTGGCCCAATCCGGCGGTGGGTTGTGTGATCGTGACCAACGGCCCCGGTGGGGGCCGTGTAGTGGGGCGCGGCTGGACCCAGCCGGGCGGCCGCCCCCACGCCGAACGCCGGGCACTGGATCAGGCAGGCGAGGCGGCGCGGGGCGCGACGGCCTATGTCACGCTGGAACCCTGTGCCCATCACGGCAAGACCCCCCCCTGTGCCGGGGCGCTGAACGCCGCTGGCGTGGCGCGCGTGGTGACGGCACTGACCGATCCCGATCCGCGTGTGGCGGGGCGGGGGCACGCCATGCTGCGCGCGGCGGGGATTGCGGTGACCGAAGGGGTTTGTGCGGCTGAGGCGCGCGCGCTTCAGGCCGGGTTCCTGAAACGGGTTGAACAGGGGCTGCCCTTCGTCACGCTGAAGCTCGCCACCACGCTGGACGGGCGTATCGCCACGGCCAGGGGTGAAAGCCGCTGGATCACCGGGGCAGAGGCGCGGCGTGCCGTCCATGCCATGCGGATGCGCCATGACGCGGTGATGGTGGGGTCCGGCACTGCGCGGGCCGACGATCCCGACCTGACGGTGCGCGACATGGGCGCCGTGCGGCAGCCGGTGCGACTTGTGATCGACAGCCGCCTGAGCCATAGCCCCGACAGTCGTCTTGGTCGCAGCGCGGGGCAAGTGCCGGTCTGGCTGATCCATACCGAGGCCGCGCCGGAGGCCGCGCGCGGTGCATGGGCCGCCACGGGGGCCGAGTTGATCGCGGTGCCCGAGGCCGACGGCCACGCCGATCTGCGCGCCGCGATGCAGGCGCTGGCCGCGCGCGGCCTGACCCGCATCTTTTGTGAGGGCGGCGCTGATCTGGCTGCCGCCATGATCCGTGCCGGTCTGGTGGACGAACTTGCGCATTTCGGTGCCGGGGCGCTGATCGGGGCCGAGGGGCGCGCGGCGCTTGGTCCGCTGGGCCTGACCGCACTGGCCGAAGCGCCACGCCTGCGGCGTATTGAAACCACCCCGGTTGGCGCCGATGTGCTGACCCGCTGGACGCTGGGCTGAGCCTTATCGGGGCAAATGCTTCGCCGCCTCTTTCCGGGCGAAGGCTTTCATCCCGGCGCCATGCTCGGTCAGAAACGCCTCGACCCGTCCCGCATCGTGTTTCGACAGGTCGCGCAGCCACCAGGCGATGGCCTTCTGGATGAACCAGTCGCCGTCCGGCACATAACCCGCCGCCCAGCCCAGTACACGCTCACGCGCCTCAAGCTCTGCCGGTTTGGGGAAGTTCAGCTTGGTCAGGGGCAGGGTGATGACCAGAGCCGCACGGCGCTGCCACATCAGCGGGCTTTGGGTCCAGCTTTCTACCGTGTCGAGCCGCGAAAGATCGGCCATCACCCGCTTTTCGCCCGCCTTGCAGGCGTGATCGGCAATCGCCCAGGCGTCAAACTCTGGCACCCAGCCACAGATCATGTCCCAGGCCGCGTCATCGGGTCGGATGCGCGCCTGCGTCAGCAGCTTCGCCGCCGCAACGCGCCCCTCATGCACATTGCTCCGCCACAGACCTTCGGCCAGCGCCAGCCGTTCCTCTGCCGTCACCTCCTCGCGCCAGGCCTTTGCCAGCGCGTCGATCTCGGGCACGGTCACGCCCAGATAATGCCGCGCGGCCTTGTGGTAGGCCGCCATCTCCGGCGCTTTTGCCGGGTCGGCGGCGGCTTCCAGTTGCGCAAGGGCGGTGGCGGTGTCGATCATCGGCGGCTCCTGTCTGGTCCTTCCGATCTAGCAGCCACGGCAGCGAAGGCCAGAGTTTTGTCGCGCCCCTTGACGGCAGGGCAGGGCGGGCGGATGCTTTGCCCGTAATGACGGAGGGTCCGATGCGCCACCTGCCCGCAGCTTCGCTTTGTCTTGCCCTTGCGGCCTGTGTGCCGCCCGAACCACCCGCCGATGGCGAGCGGATCGAGCTTTCCAGCGGCGGGGCATTTTCCGGCTCCACCCGCCTTGTGCTGACCCCGGATGACAGGGCGGTGACCGCGATTTCAGGCCCGTTCTCGGACAAGGGCACGCGCACGGTGAAGCAACTGCGTCCCGGTGCCTTCGCGTCAGCGCGGGATCACATCCTCGCCCATCCGATTCCGAAATCGCAGCTCAAGACCGGGATTTGCGAGGATTACGGCGCCGATAGCATCCTTTACACCGGGCCGGGCCGCGAAATCCGCTATGTCGCCACCTGTCCGAACCCGGCCATCGCAGCGCTGGACGGCCAGATCCGCGCGCTTCTGTCAGGCGGTTAATCCTCGCCCAGATTGGCGCCGATACCGGTGGGCAAACCGTCGATGGATTTACGGTTCTTTTCATCCCAATAGGCGGCCAGACCGGCCTCGCCCTTCTGTTCGGCCCAGTTGCGCAGCACCGGGCGCTCGCGCGGGGCTTCCATGAAGGGCACGGCAAAACCGCAGGAGGTTTGCACCATCTCCACCGCCATGTCGAACACCTGCCGCGCGCCGGGTACATCCGGCAGTTCAGCCGCCAGCGCGGGCCAGTCGGCATCGCCGCGATGCACCACCCGCGCCGTGCCGTAGGCGCGCAGGATCAGCGGCCGGGTGCCGAAGCTGCACCACATCACCGTCATACGCGGGTCCAGCGGCAGATGCGCCGCCGTCTCGTTCCCCGAGCCGGTAACATTGAGCCAGAGCAGGCGGTTCGCCCCGGTCACCCGCAGCGAATCCATCCCCTTGGGGCTGAGGTTCAGCCGCGCGCCCGGTGCGCTTGTCGCCACGAAAAACAGCGGCTGTTCCGCGATGAAGGCGCGGTGATCCTCGGTGAAGCCGTCGAACTGCTTTGCCATCATTCCACCGTTACGGATTTTGCCAGATTTCTGGGCTGGTCGACGTCAGTGCCTTTTGCGATTGCGGTGTGGTATGCGAGGAGCTGGGCGGGGATGGCGTAGAGGATGGGGGCGAGGAGGTCGGGGACGCGGGGCAGGGTGAGGCAGCGCCAGCAATCTGCGCCGGCTTCGGCGATACCGGGCTGGTCGGAGAGCAGCAGCACCCGGCCATGGCGGGCCATGACTTCCTGCATGTTCGACACGGTCTTTTCGAACAGCGCATCGCGGGGGGCCAGCACCAGCACCGGGACGCTGGCGTCGATCAGCGCGATGGGGCCGTGTTTCAGCTCGCCGCTGGCATAGCCCTCGGCATGGATATAGCTGATTTCCTTCAGCTTCAGCGCGCCTTCCAGCGCCAGCGGATACATCGCCCCCCGGCCGAGGAACAGCACGTCCTGCGCCTTGGCCAGCTCTTCCGCCAGCCCCTCGATCTCGGGCGCCAGCGCGAGGGCCGCGTTCATCAGCCCCGGCAGCAGCCGCAGATCCGCCAGGCGGGTGGCCAGCTGCGCGGCATCGAGACGCCCGCGATCCTGTGCGGCCTTCAGCGCCAGGGTCAACAGCACCGTCAGCTGGCAGGTGAAGGCCTTGGTCGAGGCGACCCCGACCTCGACCCCGGCCATGATCGGCAGCGTCACGTCGCATTCCCGCGCGATGGAGGAGGTGGTGACATTCACCACCGCCAGCGTCCGCGCCACCTTGTCCTGCACATGGCGCAGCGCCGCCAGCGTATCGGCGGTTTCGCCCGACTGGCTGACGAAGACCGCCCAGCCGCGGTCCGACAAAGGCGGCTCGCGATAGCGGAACTCGGATGCGATATCGATGTCGCAGGGCAGGCCCGCGAGGCTTTCGAACCAGTATTTCGCCACATGGCAGGCGTAATGCGCGGTGCCGCAGGCGACCAGCGTCAGCCGGTCCACGCCGGTGAAATCCACCCCGGCGGGCAGGTTCAGCCCGTCCTCGCGCAGGTAATGGCGCAGCGCATCGGCCAGCACCACCGGCTGTTCGGCGATTTCCTTGGCCATGAAATGCTTGTAGCCCGCCTTCTCGATCCGGGTCGCATCCACCTGGATGCGCGCCATGGCGCGGTTGGCGCGGCGGTTCCCGGCGTCGAAGATCTCGGCCCCCGTGCGGGTGATCACCGCCCAGTCGCCTTCTTCCAGATAGGTGATGCGGTCGGTCATCGGTGCCAGGGCAATGGCATCCGAACCCACGAACATCTCGCCATCGCCGTGCCCGATGGCCAGCGGCGAGCCCTTGCGGGCGCAGATCATCAGATCCTCCTCGCCTTCGAACAGGAAGCACAGGGCAAAGGCGCCGTGCAGGCGCGGCAGAAGCCGGGCAGTGGCCTCGGCCGGGGTGCCGCCCTGCGCCAGCTCGTGCCGCATCAGCAGGGCCACCGTCTCGGTATCGGTCTCGGATTCGAAGCTGTAGCCCGCCGCCGTCAGCTCGGCCCGCAATTCGCGGAAATTCTCGATGATCCCGTTATGCACCACCGCCACATTGCCGGCGCGATGCGGATGGGCATTGGCCACCGTCGCCGCGCCATGGGTGGCCCAGCGGGTATGGCCGATGCCGGCCTTGCCCGCCAGCGGCTCATGCACCAGCAGGTCCGACAGGTTCACCAGCTTGCCCACGGCGCGGCGGCGGTCCAGCCGGCCCTCGTTCACCGTGGCGATCCCGGCGCTGTCATAGCCGCGGTATTCCAGCCGTTTCAGCGCCTCGACCAGCAACGGAGCAACCTCGTGGCTGCCCAGAACGCCAACGATTCCACACATGCGATCAATCCTTGTTCTGCGCGGCCTTGAGCGCGCGGAGGGTCTCGAACAGTTTCTGGGCCAGCCCGGGCTTCACCACCTGACGCGCGCGTCCCAGCGCCACCGCGCCTGCCGGCACATCTGCCGTGATGACAGAGCCCGAGCCGGTCAGCGCCCCGTCCCCCACCGTGACCGGCGCCACCAGCATGGTGTCGGACCCGATGAAGGCACGCTTGCCGATGCGGGTGCGATGCTTCATCACCCCGTCGTAATTGCAGGTCACCGTGCCCGCGCCGATATTGGTGCCTTCGCCCACATCGGCATCGCCCAGATAGGTCAGGTGACCGACCTTCACGCCTTCTTCCAGAATGGCATTCTTGATCTCGACGAAATTGCCGACATGCACATCCTCGGCCAGCTCGGCGCCAGGGCGCAGCCGCGCGAACGGCCCGACATCGGCGCCACGGCTGACATGGCAGCCTTCCAGATGGCAGAAGGCCCTGATCTCGGCGCCGCTTTCAATGGTGACACCGGGGCCGAAGACCACATTCGGCCCGATGATCGCGTCGCGCCCCACCACGGTATCCAGCGCGAAGAACACCGTTTCCGGCGCGGTCAGCGTCACGCCGTTTTCCAGCGCTTCGGCGCGGGCACGGGCCTGAAAGGCGGCCTCTGCCTCGGCCAGCTGGGCGCGGGTGTTGACGCCCAGCGTCTCCGCCTCGTCACAGGTGACAACCCCGGCAGAGAGCCCGCGCCGGCGGGCCAGTTCCACCACATCGGTCAGGTAATATTCGCCTGCCGCATTGTCATTGCCCAGCGTGCCGACCAGATCAAGGAGCAGCGCGGTATCGGCGCAGATCACGCCGGAATTGCACAGCGTGATCGCGCGCTGCGCCTCGGTCGCATCCTTGAACTCGACGATCCGCTCCAGCGCCTCGCCCTGCGCGATCAGCCGGCCATAGCGCCCCGGATCGCGCGCCTCGAAACCCAGCACCACCACGGCATGCCGCGCGCGCGCCTCCAGCATCGCCTCCAGCGTTTCGGGACGGATGAAGGGCGTGTCGCCATACAGAACCACGCAATCGCCCGATACACCCGCAAGGGCAGGAGCCGCCTGCGCCACCGCATGCCCGGTGCCCAGCTGCTCGGCCTGCACCACGATCCCGCAAGCCTCGTCCCAGGCCCGCGCCGCCTTCGAGACCGCCTCCGCCCCGTGCCCGGCAACCACCACCACACGCTCCGGCGACAGCGCCGCACCCGCCTGCATCGCATGATGCAACAACGGCGCACCCGCAACACGGTGCAGCACCTTCGGCAGATCCGAATTCATCCGAGTGCCTTGCCCCGCGGCAAGAATGACGAGAGAGACAGGCATGAGACCTCTTTCCTTGGCGATGCGCCCGTTTTAACCCGATGGCCGGGGCGCGCAAGCCATGCGCCTTCACACATCCTTTCGACAGGTTTCAGGAGAGGCAGGCAGATGAAAACGGTGGTCTTCGATCTGGATGGTACGCTGGCCGATACCTCCGCCGATCTGGTGGCGGCGGCGAATGCCTGCTTTCGCGGCCTTGGTCACGGGGATCTGCTGGACCCGATGGCCGATGCGCTGACCGCGTTCCACGGCGGGCGGGCGATGCTGCGGCTGGGATTTTCCCGCATCGGGGGCGTGGATGAGGCGGCGGTGGATGCGCAATACCCGGTGCTTCTTGCGGCCTATGCCGAGGGGATCGACACCCACACCCGGCTTTATCCCGGTGCTGCCGAGGCGGTGGAGGCGCTGCGCGCCGCCGGTTACGCCACCGCGATCTGCACCAACAAGCCCGAAGGCCTGGCCGAGACGCTGATGACCCGGCTCGGGGTGCGGGGCCTGTTCGGCAGCCTGATCGGCGCCGATACGCTGCCTGTGCGCAAACCTGATCCCGCACCCTATCTGGCTGCCGTGCGCGGCGCGGGCGGCGATCCCGGGCGGTCAATCCTCATCGGCGACACCGAAACCGACCGCAAGACCGCCACCGCCGCCGGTGTGCCCTGCGTTCTGGTCAGCTTCGGCCCCGAAGGACCGGCCATCGCGCGGCTGGCCCCGGAGGCGATGCTGGATCGTTACGCCGATCTGCCCGCGCTGGCGGCCTGGCTGCTGGGATGACAGGTGGCACGCCGCCAGATCATTTCAGAAGACTGGCCTTGCATCAGCGGCTTGTCGCTTTGAACGCGTCGGGCAACTGCTGCGCCTTGCGCTACCGCCCCCGCTTTCGCAGGCCGCTGAAATAGTCGACCGCCCGGAACGCTGTTCTTTTTCAGGCTGGTTCACGGCGTGGCGGGCCCAGGCACCCGCCGCAGACGGGCTGGGGGCAAACGCGGTGACTCGCAGTTTCGGCAATTTTCCGCAGTCGGACGGCCAGCCTTGAATGGTGAATGCGGCCCGAAACCCGTCAATCGCGGCGAGTTTGGCGGCAGGTGACAGGTCAGAGGCGCCGTTTCAGAACCACTGGCCCGGTTCCATCAGCCCCAGATCCATCAGTTGCTGGCTGTGCCACTGGAACTCAGTCGAGTTGCGCCAGCGGAAATCGTGGATCGAGAAGCGTGAGCCGGGGTTGGTTTTCAGCGCTTTTGCAGTTCGGAACGAACAGATTGCGGCGGTCAGGTTGTGGTGCCACGGGCAGGCGTAAGTGTTGTATTCCTCGTCATTGAACGTGAAATCCCAGCGCAGTTTCAGGCCGGGCCGCGAGCGGAACAGCGAGACGCGGTCGATCTTGCGCTTGGTCCAGGTTACATATTCCTCGAACCTCCAGCGCAGGCCGCCGAAGAAATCCAGCTGCCGTTCCTTGGTCTCCCAGTTCTTGTCGGGATCTTTGCGTCCCAGCGCGTAATAGCCTGAACGGTCCAGATGCGCATCCTCCAGCGAGACCGCATTGGGATAGCGGTTCAGATCGCCGGCATAGAGGTCGATCACATAGGTCAGCAGCGTGTCGCGCCGCTCTTCCGTCTGGAAGGTCAGCAGGTCGCGGACAGTGCGGCTTTCGCAGAACGGGAAGAACAGGTATTCGGCATTGAAGCAGTAATACAGCCAGGTTCCGGCCGGTGCGGCATCGTTGATCGCATTGACGGTTTCGGGCACCGCATCATCGGCATGGACATCGTGGTCGATGCGGTGAATGCGGTTTTCCAGATCCTCCGACAGAGGCATTTCTTCATGCGCGAACAGCAGAACCTGCCGGAAACCGCTGTTCAGATGGTGCCGCAACGTGCTGTCCAGCTCGACGGTATCTTCGGCGAAGATCAGCGCCACCGGCCCCTTGGCCAGCACCTTGTCGCCGGTCGATCTGAATTCCGCCAGACTGCCATAGCGCATTCCGTCACACTTTCCGCTGTCACTGCAAACTGTCGGCAGATTCTGCGAAGACCGCCGCCTTTGCAAGCCTTTGCCCCTTTGTTGCGTGGCAGGGCAGATTTCGTTAGAAGAACCGCCTAGCCGAAGGGGGCCGCCCATGACCGAACAGCCGACCGAGATTTCCGCCACTGCCACCGTCGAAGGGGCGGAGGCGCCGAAGAAGCTGTTCATCAAGACCTATGGCTGCCAGATGAACGTCTATGACAGCGAGCGCATGGCCGAGGCGCTGGGCGCCAAGGGCTATGTGACGACCGAGGTGGCGGAAGAGGCGGATATGGTGTTGCTGAACACCTGCCACATCCGCGAAAAGGCGGCGGAAAAGGTTTATTCCGACCTCGGGCGGCTGCGTCCGCTGAAACAGGCGAAACCCGATCTGAAGATCGGTGTGGCGGGCTGTGTGGCGCAGGCCGAGGGCGAGGAGATCCTGAAGCGGATGCCGCTGGTCGATCTGGTGGTCGGGCCCCAAAGCTATCACCGCCTGCCCGAGATGGTCGAGGCGAAGGGCAAGGTTGTCGATACCGATTTCCCCGAAGAGGACAAGTTCGACCACCTGCCGCAGCGCAAGGCGCTGCGCGGGCCGACGGCGTTCCTGACCGTGCAGGAAGGCTGTGACAAATTCTGTGCCTTCTGCGTGGTGCCCTATACGCGTGGCGCCGAGGTCAGCCGCCCGGCGGCGCGTCTTCTGGCCGAAGCGCGCGATCTGGTCTCGCGCGGGGTGCGCGAAATCACCCTGCTGGGGCAGAACGTCAACGGCTATCACGGTGCGGGCGAGGGTGGCACCTGGGGGCTTGGCCGTCTTCTGCGCGAGATGGCGGCAATCGACGGGCTGGACCGGCTGCGCTATACCACCAGCCACCCCAATGACATGGATGACGACCTGATCGCCGCCCATGCCGAGGTGCCCCAACTGATGCCTTACCTGCATCTGCCGGTGCAATCGGGCAGCGACCGCATCCTCAAGGCGATGAACCGCAAGCATACCGCCGAGCAATATCTGCGGCTGATCGAGCGTATCCGGGCTGCGCGTCCCGACATTCTGCTGAGTTCGGATTTCATCGTGGGCTTCCCCGGCGAAACCGATACGGATTTTGAGGCGACGATGGATCTGATCCGCGCGGTCGGCTTTGGCGCGGCGTTCAGCTTCAAATATTCCGCCCGTCCCGGCACGCCCGCAGCGGAGAAGCCGGAGCTTCCGGCCGAGGTCTCTGATGCCCGGCTTCAGGCGCTTCAGGCGCTGATCACCGAACAGCAGCGCGCGGCGCAGAAGGCCATGGTGGGCCGCGAGGTGGGCGTGCTTTATGAAAAGCCGGGCCGTCTGCCGGGGCAGATGGTGGGCAAGTCCGACCACCTGCATGCGGTGCATGTGGCTGATTCCCTTGGCAAGCCCGGACAACTGGTACGGGTGCGCATCACCGGCTCTGCGCCCAACTCGCTGGCGGGGGAGCCTCTGCGCGACTGACCGGCGGTTTCCGCAGCGGCACCAATATCACGATTCGTTCCGGCTTGACGCGTGCCACGCAACAATTGGTGTGCCATCATCCCGGCACACCATATATTTTGCTTTACATAAGAATAGAGTAACGGCATTTCTGGCTTAATACTAAAGAAAGTCTTGTGTGAATTAGGGGAGCTGCGACGTGGAACCGATTTCCAAAGCAGTGCGGATGATCATTGGGGGAGTTGCACTCGCCGTCGGACTGGCCGGGGCTGCCCAGGCGCAACAGGCGCCCGAGATTGCCGGCAAGATCCAGTGGGGCGTGTGGGTCGATGACGATGGTTGCATGCACTGGTGGGCCGATGGCGGCCTTGAAGGCTACATGCTGGACCGGGTGAACCCGAAGACCGGCAAACCCGTCTGTCTGAAGCGCAATACCTGTATGGTGCAGAACACCGACACGCTGTTCGCGACCGACAGCGCCAAGCTGACCGCCTCGGGCCGCAGCTATCTGCAACAGTTCTTCCAGCAGGCCGGGGCCTTCGGCTATGCGGTCTATGGCCATACCGACAGCCGCGCCTCGGATGAATACAATATCAAGCTGTCGCAGCGCCGCGCCAAGGCCGTGGCCGATGTGGCCCGTTCGGTCGGGGCCATGGTGGAGCGCGAGATCGGGTTCGGCGAACGCCAGCCCATCGCGTCGAACAGCACGGCGGCGGGCATGCAGAAGAACCGCCGCGTCGAAGTCGTTTGCTATCGGTGGTGATCAGGATGACCAAAGTTTTCGTTCCGGGCTTCGCCCTTCTTGCCATCACCACGCTGGCTGGCTGTGTCGATGGCCTCACCCCCTATCGGCAAAGCCCCGATACGGTGATCGCCACCAATCAGGATCGCGGTCGCGACAATATTCCGCTGGCACCGGGGGGCGGGGCGATTGCCTATGATCCCGACGGCTGTCAGGGCTGGATCATCGACGATGGCGTCGAAGGCTATTCGGGCCGCCGCTTCGATCCGGTTTCGGGCCTGCCGATCTGCAACAATCACTATCCGCCAGGCACCGTGCTGCGCAATTACCAGACCAAGGATGCAGGTCTGCGCGACTATGTGCCCTACGCTGGCCGTAACTGACCAGCCTGCGCCAGGATATGAATATGGAAGGGCCGCGCGATGTCGCGGCCCTTTCCTTTTGCCGGATGCCACATTTTTTATCGCAGGACATACAAGCCCTAGCGGTGGTGTGGCGGAAATGTGCAACATCTGCAATTTCGGCCGCCGGTGGTGAAAGTTTGAACAGCTTTGTCTTGTTTCCTTAACCTTCGAGGCGCAGATTCTGAGTCAGGAAGCCCTCGAACCGCAAAGGATGATGATTTGGGCATCAGCGCGCTGACCCCCCCGCCCCGTGCCGAAGACGTTGTGGAAACGACGCTGGAATTTCCCGACAATCGGCTGCTGATTGATCTGTGCGGTGAATATGATCGCAATCTTGCGCAGATCGAGCATGAGATGGGGGTGCATATCCTCCGACGTGGGAACCGCCTGTCGGTTATCGGGGAGAAGGGCGCGCGCGAGCAGGCGGCGGCCGTGCTGCATGCGCTTTACGCCCGGCTGGAGGCGGGGCGCGCGGTGACGGCGGGCGATATCGAGGGGGCGATCCGCATGGGCCGTCCGATGCCCGAAACGCCGCGCGAAGGGGCCGAACAGATCGAGATGTTCGGGGCGGGTTCCATCGAGCTGCGGACCCGCAAGAAACCGATCGAGCCGCGCACCGAGGCGCAGAAGGCCTATGTGGCCAATCTGTTCGCCAACGAACTTGGCTTCGGCATCGGCCCGGCGGGCACCGGCAAGACCTATCTCGCTGTTGCGGTCGGCGTGACCATGTTCATCTCGGGGGCGGTGGAAAAGATCATCCTGTCGCGTCCGGCGGTGGAGGCGGGCGAACGCCTTGGCTTCCTGCCGGGCGACATGAAGGAAAAGGTCGATCCCTATATGCAGCCGCTTTATGACGCGCTGAACGATTTTCTTCCGGCCAAGCAGGTGCAGAAGCTGATGGAAGAGAAGCGGATCGAGATCGCGCCGCTGGCCTTCATGCGCGGACGCACGCTGTCCAACGCCTTCGTAGTGCTGGACGAGGCGCAGAACGCCACCACCATGCAGATGAAGATGTTCCTCACCCGTCTGGGCGAAGGATCGCGCATGGTCATCACCGGCGACCGCACGCAGGTCGACCTGCCGCGCGGCGTGGCCTCGGGCCTGCAGGATGCCGAACGCATCCTGAAGGGGGTGAAGGGCGTCAGCTTCAACTACTTCACCGCCAAGGATGTGGTGCGGCACCCGCTGGTGGCGCGGATCATCGAAGCCTATGACCGCGAAGAGGCGCAGGGCTGAGCTTCCCGATCCGGGCCACCGGATCGGGCTTTCCCACGACCACAGATGATCAAAGGCATTTGCGGTTTGTCCGGCTTGGCCCTATGAGGCGCGCATGAAAACATGCGTCGACAACGTAATCGAGGATGACCGCTGGACGGCCTTCGGGCTGGATACGGCTGCGATGGCTGCGGCTTGCGCCACATTGTCGCATCTTGGGATGTCGCCTGACCTTTACGGTCTCGTCGTCATGGGATGTGACGATGCGCGTATCGCCGGGCTGAACGGCGAATTCCGTGACAAGCCCCGGCCCACGAATGTGCTGAGCTGGCCATCCGAAGAACGCGGCAGCGAATATGCGGGTGAGGCTCCGGAGGTTCCGGAGCCCGGAACGCCAGAAGATCCCGCCCCGCTGGGCGATATTGCGATTGCCTGGGAGACCTGCGCGCGCGAAGCGGCCGAGCAGGGCAAGACCGTTCACGATCACGTCATGCACCTGCTGGTTCACGGAGTCCTGCACCTGCTGGGCTATGACCACATCGACGAGGACGACGCGAATTTGATGGAAGAGACCGAGCGGCAGATACTTGCCTCGCTTGGCATTGCGGACCCATATTAGGGCAGGCGCTGCGGCGCAGGATATTCGGGTAGAAGGACAGATGGGCAGTAGTTACGAAGGATCGACCGCGGCGCCGCAACAGGCGCCATCTGATGAGGCATCCGGCGAAGAGGGCGAGTCTCGCTCCGATCCTGCCCAGAAAGGTTTTTTTGGCCGGCTTCTGTCGGCCTTTTCCCCGCAGGATGTGACCGAACCCGACAGCCCCGCGCCGGCGCTCAGCCCGGCACCGGCGCAGCTTCCGGGGCTTGCGAACCTTCGCAAGCTGCGGGTCGATGACGTGGCCATTCCGAAGGTCGAGATCGCGGCGGTCCCGCTGGATATCGGCAAGGATGAACTGGTCGAGGTCTTCCGCCAGCAGGGCTTTTCCCGGCTGCCGGTCTACAAGGGCACGCTGGATCATCCTCAGGGCCTTGTGATGCTGAAGGATCTGGCGCTTCAGCACGGTTTTGGCGCGGGCGGGCGGTTCAGCCTGAAGCGTCTGCTGCGCCCGATCCTATACGCGCCGCCGTCGATGCCGCTGCATGTACTGTTGCAGAAGATGCAGAAAGAACGTGTCCATATGGCGCTGGTCATTGATGAATATGGCGGCGTGGACGGTCTGGTCACCATCGAGGATTTGATCGAGACAGTGATCGGCGAGATCGAGGACGAGCATGACGAGGCCGAAGGCATGCTCTGGAAGCAGGAAAAGCCCGGCGTCTGGCTGATGCAATCCACCGCACCAATGGATGAGGTGGAGGCCGAGATCGGCATGGGTCTGCGCACCGGCGAGGACGATGGCGAGATCGACACGCTGGGTGGTCTGGTCTTTCTGCGCACCGGCCGGGTTCCGGCAAGGGGCGAAATCGTGACCCACGAGACCGGCGTTCAGTTCGAGGTGGTCGATGCCGACCCGCGCCGCATCAAGCGGCTGCGGCTGCGGCTGCCCGAGGTCCCGGCTCCGGCCGACGGGGGCTGATGGGGGTGCGGGGCTGGCGTGACCTTGCCCCCGCCTTCGGGCTGGGGGTACTGGCGGCCTCTGGTCAGGCGCCGCTGGGGGCATGGTATCTGGCCGTGCCCGCTTTCGCCGGGATCGTCTGGCAGGTGACAGCCGGGCGCCCGGCTGCAAGGGGCTGGGCGGCGGGCACCGGCTATTTTGCCGCAGCACTCAGCTGGATCGTGCAGCCCTTCTTTGTGGAACCGGAAACCTATGGCTGGATGGCGCCCTTCGCGCTGGTGCTGATGGCCGGGGGGCTGGCGCTGTTCTGGGGCGCGGCCGCGGGGCTTGCTGCCCGACTGGTGCGCACCACCGCGCGGCAGGCTCTGGCCTTCGCGCTGTGCCTTTCCGGGGCCGAGGCCCTGCGCGGCGTGGTTTTCACCGGCTTCCCTTGGGCGCAGCCGGGTCATATCTGGATCGACACGCCGGTGGCGCAGCTTGCAGCGCTGACCGGGGCCGATGGCCTGACACTGCTGACGCTGGTTCTGGCGGCTTTGCCGGTGATGGCGCGGGGCAGGGGCACGCTGGCCGCCGCCCTGCTGCTGGCTATGGTCTGGGGCGGCGGAGTCTGGCAACTGGCGCAGCCCGATCCGGCGGCGCCGGGCCTGACCTTCCGGCTGGTACAGCCCGCGGCCGAACAAAGCCTGAAATGGGATCCGGCCCAGGCCGAGCGGCTGTACCGGCTTCAGACCGGCTATACGGCGGCCGAGCCCCGCCCAGATCTGGTGATCTGGCCAGAAACCGCGCTGCCCTATCTTTATACTCCCGGCGGTGATGCGGCGCTGGGCGTGGCCGAGGCTGCGCGCGGCGTGCCGGTCGCGCTCGGGGTGCAGCGGGTGGAGGGTGCCGCCGCCTATAACAGCCTCGCCGTACTGGGCCCCGATGGCTACCAGACCGCGATTTATGACAAGGCGCATCTGGTGCCTTTTGGCGAATATCTGCCCTTCGGCGATCTGGCATGGCGGCTGTTCGGCATTTCTGCCTTCGCCGCGCGGCAGGGTTATGGCTATGCCGCCGGGCCAGGGCCGCGCGTGCTTGACCTTGGGCCACTGGGAAAGGCGATGCCGCTGATCTGCTATGAGGCGATCTTCCCCGAAGAGGTGAATGCCGCCCCGGAACGGCCGGGCTGGCTGTTGCAGATCACCAATGACGCCTGGTTCGGCACGCTGACCGGCCCGTTCCAGCATGCCGCGCAAGCCCGGCTGCGCGCGGTGGAACAGGGCCTGCCGCTGGTGCGTGTGGCCAATACCGGCGTGACACAGATGGTGGATGCGCGGGGCCGCGTCACCGCCGAACTGCCGTTCGGCAGGCCGGGCTATCTGGATGCGGCGCTGCCTGGTGCCCTGCCGCCGACCCCCTACAGCCGCTACGGAATGATGCCGTTCCTGCTGTTGCTAGGGGGACTCGCCCTGACCCTTGCAAGACGCCGTGCGCACCCTTCTGCTTGACTGTGGGCCGGGCGAGGCATAACCCGGGGCATCGAACCGTCACAACGGCTTCCTGGCGTGGCGGGGATACATCAACGGAGCACGTCCCCATGAGCAGACTTGATTATGTTTTCACCTCGGAATCGGTTTCCGAGGGGCACCCCGACAAGGTGTGCGACCGGATTTCCGATGCGGTTCTCGATGCTTTCCTGACCGAAGAACCGAATGCCCGCGTGGCCTGCGAAACCTTCGCCACCACAAATCGCGTCGTCGTGGGGGGCGAGGTTGGCCTGTCCGACCGCAAGAAGCTGAAAGACATGCTGGAAGGGGTCGAGCAGATCGTCCGCGACTGCGTGAAGGACATCGGCTACGAACAGGATGAATTCCACTGGGCGACGCTGAAGGTGAAGAACCACCTGCATAAGCAGTCGGCCCATATCGCGCAGGGTGTGGACCGCGACGGTGCGGGCGACCAGGGCATCATGTTCGGCTATGCCTGCCGCGAGACGCCGGAACTGATGCCGGCGCCGATCCAGTATTCGCATGCCATCCTGCGCCGACTGGCCGAGGTGCGCAAATCCGGTCAGGAACCGACGCTGCGCCCCGATGCCAAATCGCAGCTTTCGCTGCGCTATGAGGGCGGCAAGCCGGTCGAAGTGACCTCGATCGTGCTGTCGACCCAGCATGAAAGCGAAAGCCAGAGCTCGGATGACATCCGCGCCATCGTGGAGCCCTATATCCGCGAAGTGCTGCCCTCGGGCTGGATCACCGGGAAGACCGAATGGTGGGTCAATCCGACCGGCACATTCGTGATCGGTGGGCCGGATGGCGACGCGGGCCTGACCGGGCGCAAGATCATCGTTGACACCTACGGTGGCGCAGCCCCGCATGGCGGCGGCGCTTTCTCGGGGAAAGACCCGACCAAGGTGGACCGTTCGGCGGCCTATGCCGCCCGCTATCTGGCGAAGAACGTGGTGGCCGCAGGCCTCGCCGACCGCTGCACGCTTCAGGTCAGCTATGCGATCGGCGTCGCGAAGCCGCTGTCGATCTATGTTGACACCCATGGCACTGGACAGGTCGACGAGGCGCTGATCGAGAAAGCCGTGGCCGAAGTGATGGATCTTACCCCGCGCGGCATCCGCGAGCACCTGCAGCTCAACCGCCCGATCTATGCCCGGACATCGGCCTACGGCCATTTTGGTCGGGCACCGGAAGCCGATGGCGGCTTCAGCTGGGAAAAGACCGATCTCATCGAAGCGATGAAAAAAGCGGTCTGAGCTGCCCCGGGACAGGGGGCCTTTGCCGGGGGGATCGACCCCCCGTCAAAGGCGCTGCCGCGAGATATCGGGGCCCGGTCGCACTGACCGGGCCTTTGCATGCGCCCGGGGCGCGAAAAATGAGTATTTTTGCAAGAAGCAAATATGCCCTGCTTCTTGAACAAATACTCCCGCCGGAGGCAGGCACGCGGTTCCCGGCGCAGCCGGGGGCCGGGATGAACGGCTTGCGCCGTAGGCGCGCTATATAAATAGCCTCATTCGCCGCGTGGGAAGCGTTTGCTTTCTTCCAGCACGTTCAGATCCATATGGTTGCGCATATAGCGTTCTGAGGCGGCGCGCAGCGGCTGGTAATCCCAGGGGAAATAGCTTCCGTTGCGGAGGGCCTCATAAACCACCCAGCGGCGGGCCTGGCTTTCACGGACCTCGGCATCGTAGCGGTCCAGATCCCAGCGGGCCTCCGCCATGGCGCGGAAATGGGCGAGGGTTTCGGCATGGGCGGGCTCTTGCGCGAGGTTTGTGCGTTCCTCGACATCCGTGTCCAGATCGAACAGCATTTCCGGGTCCGCCAGACAGTGCACATATTTCCAGCGACCTTCGCGCAGGGCGACCAGAGGGGTGATGCTGCCTTCGGCGGCATATTCCATCGCAACAGGGCTGGTGCGGTCGAAGCCTTTCGCCAGCGGCACGAGGCTTTCGCCGTCGGTCCAGGGCATGACCTCGTCCATCGAGATGCCTGCCAGATCGCAGAGTGTGGGGGTCACGTCGATGGTGCAGACCGGGGTTTCCACCCGGCCGGGCTCCAGCCCCGGGGCGGCGATCATGAGCGGCACGCGGGCAGAGCCTTCGAAGAAGTTCATCTTGAACCACAGCCCGCGACGGCCCAGCATCTCGCCGTGATCCGAGACGAAGACGATGATCGCCTCTTGCCGCGTCGCCTCCAGCGCCGCGAGAATTTCGCCGATCTTGTCATCGACGTAAGAGATATTGGCAAAGTAGCCCTGTCGGGCGCGGCGGATATGGTCGGGCATCACCTCCAGCCCGCGCCAGTCGCAGGCATCCATCAGGCGCTGCGAATGGGGGTCCATGTCCTCGTAGGGGATCGCCTCGGGCGGATCGAGGTGCTGGCAGTCGTTATAGAGATCCCAATATTTGCGGCGCGCGACGAAAGGATCATGCGGGTGGGTGAAGCTGGCGCACAGCGCCCAGGGGCGGGCATCCAGGCCGCGGGACAGGTCGTAAAGCTTCTGCACCGCCTGAAAGCAGACGTCATCGTCGTACTCCAGCTGGTTGGTGATTTCTGCCACGCCCGCGCCGGTGACCGAGCCGAGATTGTGATACCACCAGTCGATCCGCTCGCCCGGTTTGCGGTAATCCGGGGTCCAGCCGAAATCGGCGGGGTAGATGTCGGTCGTCAGGCGTTGCTCGAACCCATGAAGCTGGTCGGGGCCGACGAAATGCATCTTGCCCGACAGCGCCGTCTGATATCCTGCGCGGCGCAGGTGATGGGCGAAGGTCGGGATATCCGAGGTGAATTCGGCCGCATTGTCGTAAACCCGCGTCCGGCGCGGCAGTTGCCCGGACATGAAGCTGGCGCGGGCCGGAGCGCAGAGCGGTGAGGCAGTATAGGCATTGGCGAAGCGGACCGAGCGTTCGGCGAGCCGTTTCAGATTGGGCGCATGCAGCCAGTCTGCCGGACCATCCGGGAACAGCGTTCCGGTCAGCTGATCGACCATCAGGATGAGAATATTGGGCCTGTCCGCCATGATCTGTGCCTTTCGCTTCGAATGGTATTGAAGCACCATATGCTGATCACAGGAAAGACGGGGTTTTTCGATGAATCGCATAGATCTGATTTATGCAGCTTGATCCGGCGGCGCTGCGGGTCGTTGAGGCGGTGGCGCGTTTCGGGTCTTTGACACGGGCAGGGGGCGCGCTGGGGCTCAGCCAGCCGGCGATCAGCTATCAGTTGCGCCGGGCCGAGGATTATCTGGGTGTTGCGCTGTTCACGCGGGGGCGGGGGGGCTGTCTGCCCACCCCGGCGGGGGAGGTTCTGCTGCGGGCGCTGCTGCCCGCACTGGCGCAGATTGACGCGGCTTTGGCGGAGGTGACACGGCTCGCGCGGGCGCCCGCGCTGCGCATTCTCACCGATTTCGGTTTTGCAGGGCTGTGGCTGATGCCTCGTCTGGCACGGTTTCGCAGCCTGCATCCGGGGATTGAGGTGCAGATCACCGCCTCGCAGGAAAACCGCGCGCCGCAGGCAGGGGAGGTGGCGATCCGCTTTGCCCGGGTTGAGGATCTGGCGGAAGGCGCGTGGCTGCTGATGCCGGAGAGGGTGGTGCCGGTCTGCGCGCCGGGGTTTCTGGAAGCGCAAGGGGGACCGGATACGCCCGCTCAGTTGGCGCAGGCGGTGCTGCTGCATCTGGATGCCCCGCCGGAGGCGCGCTGGTTCACCTGGGCGGGCTGGTTTTCAGGGCACGGCATCGCCCGGCCCCGGTGCAGCGGCGAGTTGGGAATGAATACCTATGATTTCGTGGTGCAGGCCGCGTTGGCGGGGCAGGGGGTGGCGCTGGGCTGGCTGCCGCTGATCGCGCCGCATCTGGCATCCGGTGCGCTGGTGCCACTGGGGCCCGAGACCCTGCGGGCAGAGAGCGGATATTGGGTGGAAACGCGCGGGGCTGCGACGGCGGCGCAGGCCGCTTTGGCGGATTGGTTGCGTTCAGAAGCAAGGCATGGTTCATAAGCGACAAAATAATGTCGAATTTCGGCGTGACGTGGCGGGCGGGCAGGCTCAGCCTGCCGCGACACCCAACAGGCCCCGGAGTTGCCATGACTGCGCTCACCACCGTTTCCGATTTTCCGCACAGGTTGATCGACGATCCTGATGTCGGGATTGTCATGCCCGATGGTATCCGGCTTTCGGCGCGCATTTGGCGGCCCGAGGGGGCGGATACGCAGCCGGTGCCTGCGGTGCTGGAATATATCCCCTATCGCAAGCGCGACGGTACGTTGCCGCGGGACGAGTTGATGCACCCCTATGTTGCAGGCCATGGCTATGCGAGCGTGCGGGTCGACATGCGCGGCAATGGCGACAGCGAAGGGCTGATGACCGACGAATACACGCAGCAGGAAATGGATGATGCGCTTGCCGTCATCGCCTGGCTGGCGGAACAGCCATGGTGCAGCGGTGCGGTCGGGATGATGGGCAAAAGCTGGGGCGGGTTCAATTGCCTGCAAACCGCTTTTCTGCGGCCGCCCGCGCTGAAAGCGGTGATTTCAGTCTGCTCCACCACCGACCGTTTTGCAGATGACGTGCATTTCAAGGGCGGCTGCATGCTGGGTGAAAATCCGGGGTGGGGGGCGGTGATGTTGTCTTTCAGCTCACGCCCTGCCGATCCGGCGCTGCGGCCCGACTGGCGGGCGGACTGGTTGCGGCGGTTGGAGGCCGAGCCCTACCTCGCCCCACGCTGGGCCAGCCACCAAAGCCGCGATGCCTATTGGCGGCATGGCTCGGTCTGCGAGGATTGGGCTGCCATTCAGGTGCCTGTGCTGAGTGTCGGCGGCTGGGCCGACAATTACATGAACACCGTCGGGCATCTGATGGGCAAGCAACAGTCGGTGGTGCAGGGGCTGATGGGTCCGTGGGTCCATCAATACCCGCATACCGCCGTGCCGGGGCCGCAGATCGGTTTCCTGCAAGTCGCGATTCGCTGGTGGGATCGCTGGCTGAAGGGAATTGAAAACGGGGCGGAGGCCGATCCGGCTTATCGGGCCTATATGCTGCATTCCGAGCCGCCTTCGGCCGCGCCCGCATTTCGCAAAGGCCACTGGGTGACGGAAACCGCATGGCCCAGCCCGCGTGTCACGCCCGAGGTCTGGCCGCTGGCGCCGGGGCGTCTGGGCGGGCAGGGCGCGCCGCTGGAGATGGCGGTGAACACGCCACAGCATCTGGGGCTGCACACCGGCGAATATTTCCCGATGGGGCTGAATGCCGAAATGCCGGGTGACCAGCGCGAGGATGACGCAATGTCGGTCTGTTTTGACAGCGCGCCACTGGCCGGAGGGATGGATCTTCTGGGCCGCGCGGTGCTGCGGCTGCGGCTGACCAGCGACAAGCCCTTCGCCCAGATATTCGCGCGACTGTGCGATGTGGCGCCCGACGGCAGTTCGGTCCGCATCTGCCACGGCATGCTGAACCTGCGGCACCGGGACAGCATGGAAAACCCGACGCTGGTGCCGGTGGGCACCCCCTTCGACATCGAACTGGCGTTGGACGAGATGGGCTACCGGCTTGCCCCCGGCCACCGGCTGCGGCTGGCGCTGTCGACGACCTACTGGCCCTTTGCCTGGCCCTCGGCCGAGGCGGCGACACTGACCCTGGAGGAGGGCAGCCTTGAACTGCCGCGTCATTCCGGCAGCACCGGCGACGAATGGACGCCGCCCGCACCAGAAGCCGCACCGGCATGGCGCCACCGGGTGCTGCGCAAAGGGGCGGCGGCCCGCCGGATCGAGCGCAACCTGATTTCCGGCGAGGTCTCGCTGGTGATCGAGGAAGACGGAGGCGACGCCGAAAATCTGGATCACGGGCTGGTCAGTGGCGACACGATGCGCGAGGTCTGGACCATCCGTCCCGACGATCCGCTGTCGGCGCGCGTGACGATCACCTATGAACAGCGCCTTTCGCGGGGAAACTGGTCGGTCCGCACGCTTGCCGAGACGAATCTGACCTCGGAAAGCGGCCATCTGGCGTTCACCGCCAGGTTGCAGGCCTGGGAGGGGGAGACTCCGGTCTTCGACCGCGATTTCCGCGAATTTGTCAAACGCGACCACCTCTGATACAAAACCGACAGGTTTTCAGGTCAGAAAACAATTTACGCCGGGCCGCCTTGTGCATCATGCTCGGGAAAACACAACAAGACTGTCAGGGAGTCCTACATGAAAGACGATCTCGCCAAGCTGATCGAGCTTATCGATAACGGCGGGCTGAACCGCCGTGCCTTCCTCGGGCGCACCGCGGCCTTCGGCTTGACCGCCGCGCTTGGCACCTCGCTGCTGCCGGGTGCGGCGCGTGCGGACGAGCCCAAGAAGGGCGGCGTCCTGAAACTGGGTCTGGGCGGCGGTGAAAGCACCGATGCGATTGATCCGGGCCTGGCTGACGGGCCGGTTGCGTTCAACGTGAACCGTCAGTGGGGGGACACGATCGTCAATGTCGCGCCGGATATGACGATTGAACCGAGTCTGGCCGAAGCCTTTGAAAGCAACGAGGATTCGACGGTCTGGACCTTCCGGATCCGCAAGGGTGTGAAGTTCCACGACGGCAGCGAGATGACGCCGGAGGATGTGGCGGCCACCTTCAGGCGCCATTCCGACCAGAACGCCAAATCCGGGGCCTATGGCATCATGCAGGGCATTTCCGACATCAAGGTCGACGGTGACAATGTCGTGCTGACCATGGCCTCGGGCAATGCCGACCTTCCCTATCTGCTGGCCGATTATCACCTTGTGGTGCAGCCCGGCGGTGGTGTGGAAGACCCGAACAAAGGCATTGGCACCGGCCCCTACAAGATTGCCTCGGCCGAACCGGGTGTCCGCTATGTCTTTGAAAAGAATGCGGATGACTGGGATACGACCCGCGGTCATTATGACAGCATCGAATTCCTCATCATTAACGACACCACTGCCCGCACGGCTGCGCTGCAATCGGGGCAGGTGCATATGATCAACCGGGTCGATCCCAAGGTGGCGAAGCTTCTGTCGCGGGCACCGGGGGTGGTGGTCACCAATGCCTCGGGCCGTGGGCATTATGTGTTCATCATGCACTGCAACACCGCGCCCTTCGACAACAACGACCTGCGTCTGGCGCTGAAATACGCGATCAACCGGCAGGAGATGGTCGACAAGATCCTTGACGGCTACGGTTCGGTCGGCAACGACATCCCGATCAACAAATCCTATCCGCTGTTTGATGAAAGCCTGCCGCAGCGCGAGTTTTCCATCGAGAAAGCGGCAGAGCACTACAAGGCTTCCGGCCATGACGGCAGCCCGATCGAACTGATCGTGGCCGACGGCGCCTTCCCCGGTGCGGTGGATGCAGCGGCGCTGTTCCAGGCGACGGCGAAACAGGCTGGCATTCCGCTGGAAATCAAGCGTGTGCCGGATGACGGCTACTGGTCGGATGTGTGGAACGTCAAACCCTTCTGCGCAAGCTATTGGGGCGGTCGCCCGGTGCAGGATCAGATGTATTCCACGGCTTACCTCTCGACCGCTGACTGGAACGACACCAAGTTCTTCAACAAGGAGTTCGACGAACTGGTGCTGGCTGGCCGCGCCGAAACCGACCCGGAAAAGCGCAAGGAAATCTACAGCAAATGCGCCCATATCCTGTGGGAGCAGGGCGGCGTGATTTGCCCGATGTTCAACGATTTCGTCGACGCGCACAGCGAAACGGTTGCCGGCTGGATCGAGGATTCCAACCTCGAACTGATGAACGGCTTCGCCACCGCCAAGACCTGGTTCGCGTAACCGATGGTCCATCCGGTGATCAAACTGGTTGCCCAGCGCATTGCGCTGGGCCTCCTGCTGCTGCTTGCAGCTTCGGTGCTGATTTTCGTGGGTACACAGATCCTGCCCGGTGACGTGGCGCAGTCGATCCTCGGCCAGTCCGCCACGCCCGAGACGCTGGCCAACCTGCGTCAGGAACTGGGGCTGAACGAACCGGCGCTGACGCGCTATTTTTCGTGGCTCGGCGGGGTGTTGCACGGCGATCTTGGCAATGCGCTGACCAATGGCCAGCCCATCGCGCCCGCGCTTGGCAAACGTCTGCTGAACACGCTGTTCCTGGCCGCCTGCGCCGCTGTCATCGCGGTGCCCTTGGCCATCATTCTGGGTCTGGTGTCGGTACGCTATCGCAACCGCTGGCCCGACAAGCTGATCTCGGCAGTGACGCTCGCCACCATTTCGGTGCCGGAGTTCCTGCTGGGCTATATCGTGATCTTCTTCCTTGCGGTGCAATACCGGCTGCTGCCTTCGCTTTCGACGGTCTATGACGGCATGGGCTTTGGCGACCGGCTTTACGCCATTGGTCTGCCGGTCATCGTTCTGGTGCTGGCGGTGCTGGGCCACATGATGCGGATGACCCGCGCCGCCATCCTGAACGTGATGCAATCGGCCTATATTGAGACGGCAGAGCTGAAGGGCCTGCGTCCCTTCGCCATCATCGCGCGCCATGCCTTCCCCAATGCCATCGCGCCGGTGGTCAACGTGGTGATGATCAACCTTGCCTATCTGGTGGTGGGTGTCGTGGTAGTCGAGGTGGTCTTCGTCTATCCCGGTATGGGGCAATATCTGGTCGATCACGTTTCCAAGCGTGATGTGCCGGTCGTGCAGGCCTGCGGGCTTGTCTTCGCCGGGGTCTATATCGGGCTGAACCTGATTGCCGACCTCGTTTCCATTCTTGCAAATCCGCGACTGAGGCACCCGAAATGACGCGACTGCCCCTGGCCGCGCTGATCGGCCTCGTCTTCACCGGCGCCTACTTCGCCGCCGCACTGCTCGCCCCCTGGATTGCCCCTTACGGCATGGCCGAAATCGTCGGCGACAGTTGGGAGCCCTCGTCCAGCCAGTTCTGGCTGGGCACAGATTCCATCGGGCGCGATCTCTTGTCCCGCATGATCTGGGGCGGGCGCACCACCATCTTCATCGCGACCTGCGCGACACTGCTGTCTTTCGGGCTGGGCTCGATCCTCGGCTTCTTCGCTGCGGTCAAGGGCGGCTGGGTCGATCAGGTGCTGTCGCGCCTCGTTGATCTGATGATGTCCATTCCGTCGCTGATTTCGGCGCTGGTGGTGCTGTCGGTCATGCCGGTCACCATCCCCGTGCTGATCCTCGTCATGGGGATTCTCGACAGCACGCGGGTGTTCCGTCTGTCCCGCGCTGTCGCTGTCGACATCGCCGTGATGGATTACGTCGAGGCCGCGCGGCTGCGGGGCGAGAAACAGGGCTGGATCATCTTCCGGGAAATCCTGCCCAATGCGCTGTCGCCGCTGGTCGCCGAAATGGGGCTGCGCTTCATCTTTGCCGTGCTGTTCATCTCGACCCTCTCGTTCCTCGGCCTTGGTGTGCAACCGCCAATGGCGGATTGGGGCGGCATCGTGAAGGAAAACAAGGAGGGCATCGTTTACGGCATCCCCGCTGCGCTGATCCCGGCCTTTGCCATCGCGACGCTGGCGATTTCGGTGAACCTCGTGGCCGACTGGGTGCTGAACCGCACCTCCAGCCTGAAAGGAGGCCGCGGTGCCTGAGACGCTTCTTGACGTGCGCGGCCTCGTGATCGAGGCGACGAGCTATCCGCCGGGCGAGCCGCCCAAGGATGTGACGCTGGTGCATGGCGTGTCCTTCACGCTGGAAAAGGGCAAGGTGCTGGGCCTGATCGGCGAAAGCGGCGCGGGCAAGTCCACCATCGGGCTGTCGTCGATGGCCTATGGCCGGGGCGGGGTCCGCATCACCGGGGGCGAGGTCTGGCTGAACGGCCGCGACATCCTCAAGGGCGGGGCGGGAGGGCTGCGCGCCCTGCGCGGCAAAGAGGTGACCTATGTCGCCCAATCCGCCGCCGCCGCATTCAATCCGGCGAAACCGCTGATGGAACAGGTGATCGAGACGACGCTGGCGCGCGGCATGATGGGCCGGGCCGAGGCCGAGGCCCGCGCGGTCGATCTGTTCCGCCAGCTTGGCCTGCCCAACCCCGAAACCATCGGCAAGCGCTTTCCGCATCAGGTGTCCGGCGGACAGTTGCAGCGGGTGATGACGGCGATGGCGCTTTGCCCGAAGCCGGATCTGGTGATCTTCGACGAACCGACCACCGCGCTCGATGTCACGACCCAGATCGACGTGCTGGCGGCGATCAAGCGGGCGATCCATGAAACCGGGGTGGGGGCGCTTTACATCACCCATGATCTTGCAGTGGTGGCGCAGGTCTCTGATCACATCATGGTGCTGCGCCACGGCAAAACCGTGGAATACGGCACCTGCCAGCAGATCATCGAGGCCCCGCAAGAGGACTATACCCGCGCTCTGGTCTCGGTCCGTTCCATCGACCATGCCGAGAAGAACCCCGATGTTGCGCCGGTGCTTAGCGTCCAGAACGTGACTGCGCGCTACAAGGGCACGCATTTCGATGTGCTGAAGAACGTGACCGTCGATCTGCCGCCGGGGCAGACGCTGGCCATTGTCGGCGAAAGCGGCTCCGGTAAGTCGACTCTGGCGCGGGTGATCACCGGGCTTCTGCCCGCTGCGCAGGGGCGCATCACCTTTGGTGGGCGCGATCTGTCGCCCGATCTGGCGGGCCGCTCGCGCAATGATCTGCGCGAATTGCAGATGATTTACCAGATGGCCGATGTGGCGATGAACCCGCGCCAGACGGTGGAAACCATCATCGGCCGCCCGCTGGAGTTCTATTTCGGCCTGCGTGGGGCCGAGAAACGCAAGCGCGTGCAGGAACTTCTGGACCAGATCGAGATGGGCAAGGGCTTTGCCGACCGCTACCCGGCCGAGCTATCCGGGGGCCAGAAACAGCGCGTCTGCATCGCCCGCGCGCTGGCTGCAAAGCCGAAGCTGATCATCTGCGACGAGGTGACTTCGGCGCTCGACCCGCTGGTGGCCGATGGCATTCTGAAACTCCTGCTGGAGCTTCAGGCGCAGGAGGGCGTCGCTTACCTGTTCATCACCCATGACCTTGCGACCGTTCGCGCCATCGCCGACCGTATCGCGGTGATGTTCAAGGGCAAGGTGCAACGCTACGGGCCGAAATCCGACGTGCTGGCACCGCCTTTCGATGATTACACCGACCTCCTGCTGTCTTCGGTGCCGGAAATGAAGCTCGGCTGGCTGGAACAGGTGCTCGACCATCGCAAGATGGAAGGCGCAGGCAACTGAACAGACGGGGCAGGGCGTGGCCTTGCCCATTCATCCTGGCCCAAATATCCCCGCCGGAGGCATCCGTCCGCACCATAGGGCGGCCCCGCCGGGTTGGAGCGACCTGATGCCCAAGCTGCTTCTCATCCTCATCGACGGTGTGCCCTATGCCAACTGGCGCAGGCTGTTCGGCAATCTGGAAGGCTGGGTCGCGCGCGGCGACGCGCGGGTGTGGAAGATGCGCTCGGTCCTGCCCTCGACCTCGGCCACCTGTTATGCCTCGATCCACACCGGCCTGCCGCCGCAAATCACCCGCGTCTGGGGGAACGAGGCGGTTCGGCGGCTCGACCATCCCGACATCTTTTCCGAATCGCATCGCGCCGGGCTGAAAACCGGGGCGGTGGCGCACAGCTTCTGGTCGGAATTTTTCAACCGCGCGCCATTCGATGCCGTGCGCGATGTGGAATATGATGAACCCGATGGCCCGATCAGCCATGGCCGCTTCCACACGATGTATGGCTACAACCTGATCAACCAGACCACGCCCGCCGACCACGATCTTTTCGCCACGCTGACCCGGCTGTGTGAACGCCATGGCATCGACTACGGCATGCTGCACACCTGCACGCTTGACAGCATGGGCCATCGCTTCGGCCATGCCTGCCACGAGATGGACCACGCCTGTTATGCGCTGGATGCGCAGCTTGCGCCCTTCCTGCAACGCTGGCTGGATGCGGGGTATGAGGTCATTGTGACCGCCGATCACGGGCAGGACATGCGGGGCCATCACGGTGGCGCGGCGGATGAACAGCGCGACTTCGCGCTTTATTATTTCGGCGCGGCCGAAGGGCCTGCACCGGATGTGCTGCTGGATCAGCTTTCGCTGGCGCCGACGATCCTGAGCCGACTGGGGGTTCCGGTGCCAGACAGCATGACCGGGCCGGTCTTCCTGCGTTAAGCCAGCGCTTTGAGACGTCCCAGAATCCGGTCGAAAGCCGCGCGGGCACGCGGCACACTATGGCGTGCGCGCAGCCAGCCATGCACCAGCCCTTCATCCAGCAGGGCCTCGGCTTGACCACCTGCGGCGCGCACCTTCGCGGCATAGGTGAACGGGTCGTCGGCCAGCGGGTCGCATTCGGCGGCGAAGGCAACCACCGGCGGCAGGCCGCTGAAATCGGTATCGCGCAGGGCCGAGGCGGTTGGGTCGGCTTCCGGCGCGGGGCCGCCGTGTCGGATCTTTTCGTAATATTCCGTATCCGCCAGCGTCAGCATCGGAGCCTCCGCATGGGTCTGGTAGCTGCCGGTCGTCCGGTCGCCGCCAAGGCCCGGATAGATCAGCAGCATCCCATTCAGAGCCAGTTCCCCGCGCAGAGCGTGTGCGACGGAGGCCGCCAGTGCGCCCCCGGCCGAATCACCCGCCAGGATCAGCGCCCCGCCATAATCCGCGGCCGTCGCCCGCGTGGCGGCGATGCAATCGTCAAAGGCCGCCGGATGTACATGTTCCGGGCTCAGCCGGTAATCGGCGCTGACCACGCGGAAGCCGGTCACCGCCGCCATTTCCGCGCAAACGTCATCATGGCTGTCGAGACCGCCAACGACGAACCCGCCACCGTGGAAATACATCATGGTCTGTTGCGCGCCTTTCGGCGTGTAGATCCGGCAGGGCACACCGCCCATGGAGTGGTCTTCGACCCCCAGCCCCTCGGGGCGGGGCTGGCGAAAGGCGGCGCACATCCGGTCATAGACCTCGCGCTGGCCTGCGATGGTCAGGCCAACCGCATCCGGCGGATACCAGCGCTCGGTTTCCCGGATGAAGGCCCAGGTGGGGCCGTCGATAAGCTTCTGGTAATCGCTCTGTGACATGATGATTCCCTGCCCCCTTGTTCAGGGGCATCAAAGCAGAGCGACTGCGGCCCCGCCAGAGGTGCCCCGCAGCGGGGAGGACAGAACATCCTTTCCCCTCAAATCCGCCATATTCCACCTGTAGCAACAGGAGGACCGCAGCTCAGCCCGTGAGGACCGCCATGCAGATGTTCCGACCGATGGAAGAAGATGCCGCCCTTGTCGGGTGGGGGGTCCGTGTGTTGTTGCTGGCAGATCCGATGTCAAACCGCACCGAAGAGATCATGCGCCGCGTGGCGGGGTTCGGCGGCCTGGTGGAGGAACAGCACGAACTGTTTGCCGCAATGTCGGCGCTGCTGGACGATCCTGCCGGATACGGCATGCTGATGATGGATTGCGATGTCTTCGGCGGGCTGGAGGCGGGGCGGCGGGCCTTGTCGCTGCTGCGGGGCAGCGGTCTGCGTATTCCGGCGATCCTGCTGTCTTCCGAGGTCAAGGGCGGGCAGACCTTCCCCGAAGACCGGATGGAGCCGATCCTGCTGCGCGCGCCGGTTTCGGCGGTATCGCTTCGGGTTGGTTTTGAACATGCGCTGCGCGAGAGGCTGGTGTGGCGCGCGGCCTGAGCCCTGTGCAGACCCGACATGCCAGGCGCGCCTTCGGGCGCGCTTTTGCTTTGTGGCCCATGTCACAGCTTATGCGATAACGCTGCGACGCGGCGGACATAAAATTACAACATGTACTTTATTGTTGTTGCAAAGTTGCGTGACGAATGTATTTCTGTGCCCAGACCCGCGCCGATTCTGCGGCGCGGCATCATTCTGGCAGGAGGCCCCGATGGCACTGGATACGCAATCCGCGATCGCCGCTTATGACGCGCCGAAAAAAGATCTGTATGAGATTGGTGAAATGCCGCCGCTCGGCCATGTGCCGAAAAATATGTATGCCTGGGCTATCCGCCGCGAGCGCCACGGCGAGCCCGAGCAGGCGATGCAGCTTGAGGTCGTGCCGACCTGGGAACTGGACAGCCACGAAGTGCTGGTTCTGGTGATGGCAGCCGGGGTGAACTACAACGGCGTCTGGGCCGGTCTCGGCGTGCCGATCTCGCCCTTCGACGGTCACAAGCAGCCCTATCACATCGCCGGTTCCGATGCCTCGGGTATCGTCTGGGCGGTGGGCGACCGTGTGACCCGCTGGAAAGTGGGTGATGAGGTGGTGATCCACTGCAATCAGGATGATGGCGACGACGAGGAGTGCAACGGCGGCGACCCGATGTTCTCGCCCACCCAGCGGATCTGGGGCTACGAGACGCATGACGGTTCCTTCGCGCAGTTCACCCGCGTGCAGGCGCAGCAGCTTATGCCGCGTCCGAAGCACCTGACCTGGGAAGAATCGGCCTGCTACACGCTGACCCTGGCCACCGCTTACCGGATGCTGTTCGGCCATCACCCGCACGAGCTGAAACCCGGCCAGAACGTGCTGGTCTGGGGCGCCTCGGGCGGTCTGGGGTCTTACGCGATCCAGCTGGCCAATGCGGCGGGCGCCAATGCGATCGGCGTCATCTCGGACGAGGACAAGCGCGATTTCGTCATGGGCCTTGGCGCCAAAGGCGTGATCAACCGCAAGGATTTCAAATGCTGGGGGCAGCTGCCCACGGTGAACAGCCCCGAATATAACGAATGGCTGAAAGAGGCCCGGAAGTTCGGCAAGGCGATCTGGGATATCACCGGCAAGGGTGTGAGCGTCGACATGGTGTTCGAACATCCGGGCGAAAGCACCTTCCCGGTGTCGACGCTGGTGGTGAAGAAGGGCGGCATGGTGGTGATCTGTGCCGGCACCTCGGGTTTCAACTGCACCTTCGACGTGCGCTACATGTGGATGCACCAGAAGCGCCTGCAAGGCAGCCACTTCGCCCATCTGAAACAGGCCGCCGCCGCCAACCGTCTGATGTGCGAACGCCGTCTGGACCCATGCATGTCCGAGGTCTTCCCCTGGGCCGAGATCCCCAAGGCGCATACGCTGATGTTGCGCAACCAGCACAAGCCGGGCAACATGGCCGTGCTGGTGCAGGCGCCGCGCACCGGCCTGCGCACCTTCGAGGACACGCTGGAAGCCAGCCGCGACCGCTGAGCCCTCTGCCGATACACGACGCAAACGCCGCCCCACCGGGCGGCGTTTCGCTTTGGAAAATCGGCAGATGGTGACAATCTGTTGACCACTCCGGCGATAGTGTCACGTTGAGTTGCGGGACTGTGCGCGATTCATTGACGATTACGGGACGGGGGCTTCATGCGCGACGAGTGGATTTTCGATGTCCTGACAGATCTGCATAACTTCGCGCTGACCAATGGCCTGCCTGCCTTTGCGGCACAGATCCATACGGCGCTGCGCGTGGCCGAGGCCGAGATTTCAGCGATGACCGACGGCGGCGCGGATCTGCGGGGACAGGGGCCAGCCTCTGGCGGGCGGCCGAACTGAGGCCCTCTCGCCATTGCGGCGCGGCTGGTCTATGGTCCGCCGCATGACGAACCCAGCCTTGCCGTTTTCCGAAGATCAGGCCGAAGCCTGGGACCGTGTGGCCGAACGCCTGCGTGGCATGGGCATTGATCTGGCGGAGGGTGTGCTGTCACCGCCGGTCGAGGGCAAGAACACCGTTCTGGCGGTGATCGGCAAGGCCGGTTCGGGCAAGACCATGCTGCTGGCCAGTCTTTACAAGGCCTTGCAGGCTGCCGGTGTCGATATCGTCTCGGGCGATTACGAGGGCAAGAAACGCAAGGACCGCCGCACGCTGGCGATTCTGGCGCCGACCAACAAGGCTGCTTCGGTGCTGCGCATGCGGGGCGTTCCGGCGACCACGATCCACCGCATCCTCTACACCCCGGTCTATGATCCGCAGTACGAACTGATCGCCGAATGGCTGGCCGGGAATGCAAAGCGCCCCGAAGTCGAGGGGCTGACCGAGCAGGCACTCGACCGGGCGAAGGCGTTCTACGATCAGGTCGCCTCGATCCCCGGTGCGCTGGCGGCGGCCGGGTTGCGCGGGTCCGATTTCATCAAGGGCTGGAAGCGTCGGGAAGAGCCGCTGGACGTGGGCTTCATCGACGAAAGCTCGATGCTGGACGACCGGCAGTTCGATGACCTGCGCGAGATCTTCCCCTCGCTGGTGCTGTTCGGCGATCCGGCGCAGCTGGCGCCGGTGGGGCAAAGCGGCCAGATGGTGTTCGATACGCTGGGCGAGCACGCGAAGCTGATGCTGAGCCGCATTCACCGGCAGGCAGAGGGGAACCCGATCCTCGATCTGGCACATGCGTTGGCCGACCCCGATCTGCAGTTCGAGGAGTTCGAGCGCATGGTCGAAAAGGCCGCCCGCAGCGATGACCGTGTGGTCTGGGCGGAGCGTGTGGACAGCGAGATGATGGCGCGCAGCCCGGTGCTGGTCTGGCGCAACGCGACACGCATCCGGCTGATCAACGCTTTCCGCGCCGTGCATGGCGCACCAGAGGACGAACTGCTGCCGGGTGAACCCCTGATCTGCGACGGGATCGAACTGCCGCTGAAACACCGCAAGAAACGCATTGATCTGGAGGCGCGCGGGCTGATCAAGGGGGCGCAGGTGATCTACCTTGGTCCCGGCACGCGGCAAGGCTTTGCCCGTCTGCATGTGATTGGCGCCGAGGAGCCGCAGCTTTCTGCCGCTTCGATCATCAAGATCGAGAAGCCGGACGAGGAAGAACCCTTCATCCCGCAGGCCGCCACCATGGGCGCGACCTTTCTGCATGGGGCGGCCGTGACCATCCACAAGGCGCAGGGCTCGCAATGGCCCGAGGTGCAGGTCTTTGCACCCGACCTTTGGGCGGCGGCACAGGCCGGGCGGAACGAGGCCGGGATTCCGCTGTGGAAGCGGCTGGCCTATGTGGCGATCACCCGTGCCGAAAAGCGCCTGCACTGGGTGGTGCGCAACCGGCTTGGACGCCCGCAGGCTCCGCTCGGAATCGACGACCTGCGCGGCCAGACGGCCGCGCCGCTCAGCCTCCGCCCGGAGGGCTGAGCGCAAATTTCCTGAGGAAGAAATTTGCAAAAGTCTTGCAAGACTTTTGCCCGTGCCCCGCGCTAGTCTCGCGCTGAAAGGAGCCTCCCATGACCTGCGTTTTCGTCCAGTTCCGTTGCACCCCCGGCCAGACCTACAGCGTCGCCACCGCCATCTACGACCGCGAGGTGGTGAGCGAGCTTTATTCGACCTCGGGGGAATATGACCTGATCGCAAAGGTTTACATCCCCGAGGGCGAGGATGTGGGCCATTATCTGTCAGAACGGCTGTTCGACATTCCGGGCATCGTCCGCACGCTGACCACGATGACGTTCAAGGCGTTCTGAGAAAGGGCTTTCCGCGGGCAGGGAGCCACCACGGGCGGCCCGCCCGTTCCGCGTTCAGGACGGCCGCCCCGGCTGGCCGGGCGGGGTCATCTCGGGCTGCACCGGCTCTTCGCTCATGTCCAGCGTTGCCCAGTCACGGTCAGTGCCGGTGGGCGGCAGATCGCCGGATTTCAGCTTCTCGGCCATATGGGCCTTGGCGATGAAATTCGCTGTAATCGGCGCGGTGAGAAACAGGAATAACGTGATCAGAAGCTCGTGCCAGCTCACTTCGTTACGCCAGACGATCGCATGCAGCATCGAGGCGATCAGCGCGCCGCCAACCCCCAGGGTAGAGGCTTTGGTCGGCGCATGAAGCCGGGTCATCAGGTCTGGCAGCTTGATCAGCCCATAGCTGCCGACCAGCGCGAAGACGCCCGAAATGACCAGAAGGGCCGCGACAAGGATTTCCGCAAACATCTGTCAGCCCCTCATTCGATGATGTCGCCGCGCAGGATGAACTTCGCATAGGCGACGGAAGAGACGAAGCCCGTCATCGCGAACAGCATCGCAGCTTCAAAGTAAGTGCCGGTACCGATGGCGATCCCGTAAATCACGATCAGCGCGATCATGTTCACGACCATTGTATCCAGTGCCAGCACGCGGTCGGGGATCGAGGGCGCGAAGATCACGCGCCACAGGCAGATCAGCACACCGATCCCATAGCAGGCGAAAGCGAAGGTGAGGGCGGCTGCGATCATTCGAAAATCCTCATCAACCGGGTCTCGTAACGAGATTTGATATCGTCGCGGATGGCATCGGCATCGGTGGCATCCAGACAATGCACCAGCAGCGACCGGCCATCCGCCGACATGTCGGCGGTGACGGTGCCGGGCGTCATCGTGATGGTCCCGGCCAGAACCGTAATCGCCTCGGGCGTGCGCAGGTCCAGCGGCACGGTCACCCACAGCGGATGGATCTGCGACTTCGGCTTGAACAGGACGATCAGCGCGACCGTGATGTTGGATTTTACGATGTCATACAGCACGATCAGCACGAATTCGGCGGCGGCGAGCCAGTTCTTCACCACCGGCCGGTCGGGCCAGAACGGCGCTGTCAGCCACGGGATGCAGATAGCCAGAATGGTGGCAAAGACCAGGCTGCCCCATTTGAAATCATTGACCAGCAGCAGCCATGTCAGGATCAGCAGCGCGGACAGGCCGGGATGTGGCAGGATCTTGCGCAGCATATCACTCCCCTCCCAGTTTATTGGCGGCGATATAGGCATCCGGCGTGTGCAGCATCAGCGCGGTCTCCTCCAGCCAGGCGGTCGCGGGACCGGCGGCAACGGTCCAGAGCGCCAGTGCTGCCAAGAGCCCGCCGGTTGCCACGAAAGCAAGCGGCTGCGCCGGATGGGCAGGCAGATCACCGGGGGTGGCCTGCGACTTCCAGAACAGGGTGGAGCCGGTGCGGCTCAGGCCGAGGATGACGAGGAAAGAACTGACAAGGATCGCGCCCCAGACCAGCGCCATATCCGGGCCACGGGTCGCATCAAGGATCAGCAGCTTGCCAAGGAAGCCCGAAAGCGGGGGCATCCCGGCGGTCGCAATCGCCGACGCCATGAAGAACGAGGCGATGAGGCCGTTCTGGGGCAGGGGGGGCAACGCCTCAGTCAGTGAGCCGGTGCCGCGGCGGCTGACCACCAGATCCGCGATGAGGAACAGCGCGCCGCCCGCCAGCGTCGAATGCACGGCATAGTAAAGTGCCGCGGCCGTTGCCTCGGGGGTGAACTGCGCCACGGCAGTGAACAGTGTCCCCATCGAGGTGATGGCGGCAAAAGCAGCGACCCGGCCCAGATTGCGCGCGCCCATCACGCCGAAAGCGCCGACGAACAGGGTGATCAGGGCGGCTGGCAGCAACAGGTCGGCGAACAGCAGGCCGGTTGCGGGCAGGTCTTCCGGGAAGAACAGGGTGTAGCAGCGGATCACCGCATAGGCGCCCACCTTGGTCATCACCGCAAACAGCGCCGCGACCGGGCCGGGCGCCTCGGCATAGGTGGCGGGCAGCCAGAAGTGCAATGGCACCAGCGCGCCCTTGATGGCGAAGACCATCAGCAGCATCACTCCGGCAGCGCGCATCAGCGCGAAATCCCCTTCCGGCAGATCGGGTAGCTTCACCGCAAGGTCGGCCATGTTCAGCGTGCCGGTCACCGAATAGATCGTGGCAAGGGCAAACAGGAACAGGGTGGAACCGAGCAGGTTATAGGCCACATATTGCACCCCGGCCTTCAGACGGTCACGCCCGCCGCCATGGATCATCAGCCCGTAGCTGGCGATCAGCAGCACCTCGAAGAAGACGAACAGGTTGAAGGCGTCGCCGGTCAGAAAAGCGCCGCAGACGCCCATCAGCTGAAACTGCCAGAGGGCGTGAAAGTGGCGCCCCTTCCGATCCCATCCGGTGCCGATGGCATAAAGCTGGACCGCAAGCGCGAGGAACGCCGTCAGCGCCACCATCAGCGCGGACAGCCGGTCCAGCACCAGAACGATGCCGAAGGGCGCGGGCCAGTCGCCAAGGAAATAGACTTCGGGGCCGTTCACCGTGGCGTCATGCAGCAGCATGACTGACACGGCCAGCAGGGCAAGCGTTGCAGCGGTGGAAAACACCCGCGCTAGATCCAGCGTGGTGCGCAGCACCAGCAGGGTGAAGGCGCCCATGATGGCGGGCAGGACAACCGGAACGATGATCCAGTGGTTCATCACTTGTCATCCTCCGCGAGGTCGATGCGGTCGTCGCCGGATTCGAGGAAAGCCCCCAGCGCCATCATCACGATCACGGCGGTCATGCCGAAGGAGATCACGATAGCGGTCAGCACCAGCGCCTGCGGCAGCGGATCGGTGTAGCCCGCGGCAGTTTTTGACAGGATGGGCGGCAGGCCGGTCACGATGCGGCCCGAGGCAAAGATGAAGGCGTTGCAGGCATAGGACAGCAACGCCAGACCGACGATGACCGGAAAGCTGCGCATGCGCAGGATCAGATAAATGCCCACGGCGGTCATCAGGCCCACGGCAGAGGCGACAAGGATTTCCATGTTACTTCGCCTCCTGTGCCAGTGCGGGAACTTCATCTTCTGGATGCACGTCATAGGCCTCGACGTTGACCGTCTGTCCCGCGCGGATGGCGATGCGCGACAGCGAGGACAGCGCCAGCATCACCGCGCCCAGAACGGTCAGGAACACGCCAAGGTCAAACAGCGCGGCGGTGGCCAGTTCGAACTCCTCCAACCCCGGCAGCTTGAAATAGCCGAAGGCCGAAGTCATGAAGGGCGCGCCCGCGAACCATGAGCCGATGCCGGTGGCGGCGGCGATCAGGACGCCCGCGCCGATCAGCCCGTGATAGTCGATCTTCTGCCGCGCGGCAGTCCAGCCAAAGCCGGAAGCCATGTACTGCATGACCAGCGCGATGGCGACCACAAGGCCCGCGACGAAGCCGCCGCCGGGCACGTTATGGCCCCGCAGGAAGATGTAGATGCCCACCATCAGCGCGATGGGCAGCATCATCCGGGTCGCGACCACCATCATCAGCGGGTGGCGGTCACCGGCGTCCGGTGTGTCGCTGACCCAGTTCAGCAGGCGGGTGTTGGCGGGGCCGGGGCGCAGCAGCGCTTCGGTCAGCGCGTAGATCAGCGTCGCGGCGATGCCGAGAACCGTGATCTCGCCAAATGTATCGTAGCCCCGGAAGTCCACGAGGATCACGTTTACCACATTGGTGCCGCCGCCGCCGGTCTTGGAATTGGCAAGGTGGAAATCGGCAATGGTGGGGAAGGCGAAATCGCGCGTCATCAGCGCATAGATCAGCCCGCCAACTGCAAGGCCGCCTGCGCCTGCCAGCACTGCGTCGCGCAGCTTGCGGCCGGTCGGGCTTTCCGACGGTGTGTATTTCGGCAGGAAGTTCAGCGCCAGCAGCAGCAGGATCACCGTTGCCACCTCGACCGAGATCTGGGTCAACGCCAGATCGGGCGCCGAAAGATAGGCGAAGCCCACGCTGACCACGAGGCCGATCACCCCCACCAGAACCAGCGTCAGAAGGCGCTGCCGGTGCAGGGTGGCCACGGCAATGGTGGCAGCCATCAGTGCCAGCCAGCCGATGGCGGCCACCGGCTCGATCACCGTCAGAGGCCGCGATCCGGGGGTATGGCTGCCGCTGAAGAAGGCATAGGCGCCGACCGCCACGATGGTGGCCGTGGCCGCGCCGAGATAGCCGCCCATCCGCCCGGTGTGCAGCGCGCGGGTCACTGCACCGGCCAGACGGGCCAGCGGCTCGATGATGGCGTCGAAAATGCGCTTGGCCTCAGGGCGCGGGATGGCGAGCCAGATGCGGTCCATCGCGGCATGCAGGCCCAGGAGCATCAGACCTCCGCCGATGGCCGCCAGCGACATCCACAGCGCCGGGCTTTGCAGCCCGTGCCAGTGCTTGATATGGGCGTTGACGCCCTCGCCGGTGACGGCGCCTGCCGCCGCATCGACCAGCCAGCCTGCAAAGGTCATCGGCATCAGACCGATCAGCACCACCAGAACCGCCAGCAGGGCAGGGGCCGCCCACATGCCGAAGCCGGGATCATGCGGCTTGTGCGGATAATCGTCGCGCACCGGGCCAAGGAAAGTATGGGCGATCAGCCGGAAGGAATAGGCGACCGAGAACAGCGCCCCGATCACCGCCAGCGCCGGGATGACCCAGGGGGCGGTATGGGCGGCTTCCTCCAGCATCATCTCCTTGGACAGGAAGCCGTTGAAGGGCGGAATGCCCGCCATCGACAGGCCTGCCACCGTGGCAATGGTGAAAGTGACCGGCATCAGGTGCCGCAGCCCGCCCAGCCGCTTGATGTCGCGGGTATGGGTCTCGTGATCGACGATCCCGGCGGACATAAACAACGCCGCCTTGAAAGTGGCGTGGTTGATGATGTGGAACACCGCGACCGTCGCCGCCGCCTTGGTACCAAAGCCCAGCAGCATGGTGATCAGGCCAAGGTGCGAGACGGTCGAAAACGCCAGCAGCGCCTTGAGATCATCCTTGAAGAAGGCGATCTTGGCCGCCATCACCATGGTGAACAGCCCGGCGGAGGTCACGATCCAGAACCACTCCGGCGTGCCCGCCAGCACCGGCCACATGCGCGCCATCAGGAAGATGCCCGCCTTCACCATGGTCGCCGAATGCAGATAGGCCGAAACCGGGGTGGGGGCGGCCATCGCATGTGGCAGCCAGAAATGGAACGGGAACTGCGCCGATTTGGTAAAGGCGCCCAGCAGGATCAGGATCAGCGCCGGCAGATACCAGTCGCTTGCCTGAATCTCGGCCTTGTGTTGCAGGATCACCGTCAGGTCATAGCTGCCGACGATATTGCCAAGGATCAGCATGCCCGCAATCATCGCAAGCCCGCCGCCGCCGGTTACCGTCAGCGCCATGCGCGCGCCCTGGCGACCCTCGGGCAGGTGCTTCCAGTAGCCGATCAGCAGGAAGGACGACAGCGAGGTCAGTTCCCAGAACACCAGGAGAAGCAGGATGTTGTCGGACAGGACAATCCCCACCATGGCGCCCTGAAACAGCATCAGATAGGTATAAAACTGCCCCATGGGATCGCGCGGTGACAGGTAGAAGCGCGCGTAAAGGATGATCAGCAACCCTATGCCCAGGATCAGTCCGGCGAACAGCAGGCCCAGCCCATCAAGGAAGAAGGTCGCGTTCAGCCCCAGCGCGGGCAGCCAGTCGATCCGTGTCTGGATCGTCTCGCCTCGCAAGACGGCGGGGATGTGCAAGAGCAGTCCCACAAGGGCAAGAAGGGTCACAGATCCGGTGGTGGCGGCGCAGGCATTGCGCCCCGCACGGATCAGGAGACCGGGGAGGAGCGCGCCGAGAAATGGCAGCGCAGCGATCAAGGCAAGTGACATACCGGGGGCGTTCCGTCTTTGGCCGTTCTCGGGCGTCGTGTCTGGTCGGGCTGGCTTTGGCCCTATATGGGCCAAATACAGGGTGGAGCAAGCATTTCCGGGCCGGAAATCGCCCCTGCGACCACGATTTTTGCAGAAATGCACAACCGGCGGCCGCCGGGGCCGGGATCGCCTAGCCCTCGGTCAATACCGCACCCTGTTCGAGCAAATAGCGCTGTGCAAGGGGAATCGCGGCTGCACCCAAGGCGCGGGCCTCCGGGCCGATGGTGCCTTCGCGGATCTGCGGCGGGTCGATGCCTTGCAAATCCATGCGATGAAGTGACGCATGGGTGCGCCGGGTGATTTCGGCCCGGATTTCGGCGGGCATCCAGCCGTCGATCAGGACTGCCCCCAGTTCCAGCAGCGCCGAGGCGCTGATGATGGCCGCCGCCAGCCCCTCGGCAGCCTCGGTCATCCAGTCGTCCAGAATGGTGGGGCTTACATGCCAGGGCGCCGGGTTCTCCCACAGATGCGATGAGTCCTCGCCCGCGGCATCCATGGCGGCGGCGAGGCTCGACAGCGAGGCGATGGTCAGGAGCCGCCGCATCCGCCCGTCGCGGCCCGGCACCAGCATCGGCCCCACGCCTGCGGCATTGCCGCTGCGCCCGGTGAAAAGCTGGCCATTGATGACCAGCCCGCCGCCGATGAAATAGCCGAAGTAGAAATACAGAAAGTCGTTCGGCTTTTCGCCGGTTCCGAAAACCAGTTCGGCCCCGCAGGCGGCTGTGGCATCGTTCTGCACGGTGACCGAAAGGCCCGTCACCGCCGCCAGTTCGGCGGCGATGTCGGTGCTGCGCCAGGCATCCATCGCGGCTTGTGGGGCGCCGATGAACTGCACCCAGCTCCACAGTTGGAAGGGCATGGCGACGCCCATTCCGGCAACACGGTCACGCAGGGTTTCAGGCAGGGTGGCGCAGAGTGCGGGCACCGCCTCGGCCGCGAAGGCCAGCACCTGATCGGGGGTCGGATAGCGATAGACGCGCCGCCGGGTGGCGCGCACCTTGCCGGTGAAATCCACAAGGCTCAGATCGGCCGACCTCCGCCCGAGTTTCAGCCCCAGGAAAAAGGCACCGTCGGCCGCAAGTGACATCGGCACCGAAGGTTGACCGATCTTGCCGCGCACCGGCTCGCCGCGTGCGAGCAGGCCGTCCTGCTCCAGCGCCCGCATGATTACCGACACGGTTTGTGCCGACAGGCCGGTAATGCGGGCGATATCGGTTTTTGCAAGGGCGCCGTGCTGGCGCAGCAGGCTGAGGACAAGACGTTCGTTGTGGGCGCGCATGCCCGACTGGTTGGAGCCGCGTGCGCCCGCCGTGCCCATGATCGCGCCGCCCGGCGCCTCGGGGCTTTGCCGATCCATCGCTGTGGTCACTTGCGGCACGTCGGCCTCCTCCCGATCCCTTGTGCCTTGCAGGAAGGTCAGCGGCGCGGGCTGACGGGTCTGTCCTGCGGGCCGATGACACCCTTACGCAATATGACATTGCCGTATAGCTCCGGCTCGCCGGTGGCAATGATCGCATGTGCGGCGCGGATGCGCGGATAAAGCGCCGCTCCTTCCAGCGGCGCTACGGCATGATCCGGGGCAAGATCGGCGCAGGTGGCGTCGATCCGGTGATGGATGTCGCCTGCCTGTGCCGGATCGTTGTTCAGTGCGGCGCGCAGGATCGGGGCGGGTACATCGCGGTCCAGCGGCAGCACCGCGAGGATGGCCGACAGGACCGCGATCATCCCGTGCCCGTCTGCCCGGATCAGCCGCTGCGCATGGCTCAGAGCGGGGTAGTTCGCATCGACCAGCGCGATCTCGTCGCCATGCCCCATGGCGCGCAGGGTAAAGAGCATTTCGGGCCCAAGCAGGGCAGGCAGGCCGATCAGCATGGAATTTCACCTCTTTGGGCGCGCACTGCCCGAGTCATGGGCAGCTTGTGTCTGTCCCCGTCAGAGTGGGGGCAGAGCGACGCAGCTGTCAATATTAAATCAGACTGATTTATTTATCTTGACCCAAGACCGGGAATCAGGCTTTCTGTGTCCAACGCAGCGAGTGAGAGGCGCTGTGTTCGCTTCGGCCATCGGGTGAAAACCCGTTCCCTTGGGAGGAATAGACATGAAATTCAAGACCAAAGCCCTTGCGGGCGCTGCTGCGCTTGCCCTGATGTCGGCGGCTCCGGCCATGGCCGAGGGTGTATCGGCCTGCCTGATCACCAAGACCGACACCAACCCCTTCTTCGTGAAGATGAAGGAAGGCGCCGAAGCGAAGGCCGCCGAACTGGGCGTGACGCTGAAATCCTATGCCGGCAAGATCGACGGCGACCATGAAAGCCAGGTCGCGGCTATCGAGGCCTGTGTGGCCGATGGTGCCAAGGGCATCCTGCTGACCGCCTCGGACACCAAGGCTATCGTCGATGCCGTGAAAGCCGCGCGCGACGCCGGCGTTCTGGTCATCGCGCTGGACACGCCGCTTGACCCGATTGACGCCGCCGATGCCACCTTCGCGACTGACAACTTCCGCGCCGGCCTGCTGATCGGCGAATGGGCCAAGGCCACGCTGGGCGACAAGGCCGCCGAAGCCAAGATCGCGCTGCTGGACCTGTCCATTGCACAGCCCTCGGTCGACGTGCTGCGCGATCAGGGCTTCCTGCAAGGTTTCGGCGTCGATCTCGCCGATCCGAACAAATGGGGTGACGAGACCGACGCCCGTATCATCGGCAACGAAGTCACCTCGGGCAACGAGGAGGGCGGCCTGAAAGCCATGGAAGCCCTGCTGACCAAAGACCCCGACATCAATGTCGTCTACACGATCAACGAACCCTCTGCTGCCGGGGCCTATGAGGCGCTCAAGGCTGTGGGACGTGAAAAGGATGTGCTGATCGTTTCGGTCGACGGCGGCTGTCCGGGCGTTGCCAACGTCAAAGACGGCGTGATCGGGGCCACCTCGCAGCAATATCCGCTGCTGATGGCCTCGCTGGGGATCGAGGCGATTGCCAAATATGCTGCCGACGGCACCAAGCCCGCGCCGACTGAAGGCAAGGACTTCTTCGATACCGGCGTGGCGCTTGTGACCGACAAGCCGGTCGCAGGGGTCGAGTCGATCGACACCGCCAAGGGCACGGAACTGTGCTGGGGCTGAAGGCCCGGCATTGATCCAGAACCCGAAAACCCTGAAACTGACCTCCAGGGGCGGCCAAGCGCCGCCCTTGTCGCAAGCGCGCCCGCGCGAACCGGGCGAGGCAAAGGGGGAATGACATGACATCCGACGCCAAGGCTGCGACGACGTTTGAAGAGGGGCTGAAAGGCGCCTCGGAAAAGGTCGCCGAATTCCAAGACGACAAGACCGCCCTGAAACGCATCCAACACTGGCTGCACCAGACGCCCTCGGCCGTGCCGATGATCGTTCTGGTGGTGGCGCTGGTGATCTTCGGCGTGCTGTCGGCCAATTTCTTCAAACCGACCACGCTTTCCACCATTCTGCAACAGATTGCCATTGTGGGCATTCTGGGCTGCGCGCAATCCATCGTCGTTCTGACGGCGGGGATCGACCTTTCGGTCGGCGCCATCGCAGTGTTTTCCTCTGTGCTTATGGGCCAGATGACCTTCCGCTACGGGATACCGGCGCCGCTGGCCATCCTGATCGGGCTGGCACTCGGCACAGCTATGGGCTTCATCAACGGCTGGCTGGTCGCGAAGGTGAAGCTGCCACCCTTCATCGTCACGCTGGGCACCTGGCAGATCCTTCTGGCCTCGAATTTCATTTTCTCGGCGAACGAGACGATCCGGTCCTCGGACATTGCCGCGCAGGCTCCGGCGCTGCAATTCTGGGGGAATGCGATCCAGCCGGGCGGGGTGAAGGTGCTTTACGCCGTGTTCCTGATGATCGCGCTGGTGGCGATCATGGCCTATGTGCTGCGCCATACCGCCTGGGGCCGCCATGTCTATGCCGTGGGCGACGACCCCGATGCGGCGGAACTGGCTGGCGTGCAGACCAAGCGCATCCTGATCCAGGTCTATGCTCTGGCCGGGCTGTTCTGCGCCATCGCAGGCTGGGTGATGATCGGCCGCTTCGGTTCCGTCTCTCCTACCGCCTCGACCGGGCAACTGGGCAACATCCAGTCCATCACCGCCGTGGTGATCGGGGGGATCAGCCTCTTCGGCGGGCGCGGCTCCATCGTCGGCATGTTCTTCGGCGCGCTGATCGTGGGCGTCTTTGAAATGGGCCTGCGCCTTGTCGGCACCGACCCGCAATGGACCTTCTTCCTGATCGGCGTGCTTATCATCTTCGCCGTGGCCGTGGACCAGTGGATCAGAAAGGTATCGGCATGACGCAAGAACCTCTTCTCAAGGCGCGGGGTCTGGTCAAGCGCTATGGCAAGGTGACCGCGCTCGACAACTGCGACTTCGATCTGATGCCGGGCGAGATTCTGGCGGTGATCGGCGACAATGGTGCGGGGAAATCCTCGCTCATCAAGGCGCTGTCAGGGGCGGTGCAGCCTGACGAGGGCGAGATCACGCTGGATGGCAAGCCCGTCCGGTTTGAAAGCCCGCTGGAGGCGCGCGCGCATGGCATCGAATGCGTCTATCAGACGCTGGCCATGTCGCCCGCGCTGTCCATCGCCGACAACATGTTCATGGGCCGCGAATTGCGCAAACCCGGCCTGATGGGCAACCTGTTCCGCCAGCTTGACCGCCCTGCGATGGAAAAATTCGCCCGCGCCAAGCTGAACGAGCTGGGGCTGATGACCATTCAGAACATCAACCAGCCGGTGGAAACGCTTTCGGGTGGCCAACGGCAGGGGGTCGCGGTAGCACGGGCGGCGGCTTTCGGCTCGAAGGTCGTGATCCTTGACGAGCCCACCGCCGCGCTGGGCGTCAAGGAAAGCCGCCGCGTGCTGGAACTGATCCGTGATGTGCGTTCGCGCGGCATCCCGATCATCCTCATCAGCCACAATATGCCGCATGTGTTCGAGGTGGCGGATCGCATCCACATTCACCGGCTGGGCCGCAGGCTCTGTGTCATCAGGCCCGGCGATTACAGCATGTCGGATGCGGTGGCCTTCATGACCGGGGCCAAGCTGCCTGACGGCGTGAGCGAGGAAGCATGACGACCCCGGCCGTGCTGGCCGACGAGATCCGCCGCAGGGCGGCAGGGCGGGGGCGGTTCATCACCGCCCTCGCCGGTCCGCCGGGGGCGGGCAAATCCACCCTGGCCGCGGCGCTGGTTGCGGCGCTGGGCGAAGGTGCCCGCGTGGTGCCGATGGATGGCTTTCATCTGGACAACCGGGTGCTGGAGGCGCGGGGCCTTCAGACGCGCAAGGGCTGCCCGGAAAGCTTTGATGCCTTGGGCTTCGTGCATCTGGTGCAGCGGTTGCGGGCAGAACCTGAGGTGGTCATTCCCACATTCGATCGCAGGCTGGATCTCGCGCGGGCGGGCGGCGATGTGGTGCGGCCTGACGACCGGCTGCTGATCGTCGAGGGCAATTATCTGTTGCTGGATGAAGCCCCCTGGTCTGATGCACGGCCGCTTTACGATCTGACCCTCGCGCTGGAGGTGCCGGAGGCAGAGCTGGAGCGTCGTCTGGTCCGGCGCTGGCTCGACCATGGTTTTGCGCCTGAACAAGCGCGCGAAAAGGCGCTGTCGAATGATATTCCAAATGCCCGGCGCGTGCTGCGGCACAGTGCGCAGGCGGAAATCGTGATCCGATCCTGACGCCGGGGTGGCTTGCCACTGCCCCGTCCCGCGCCCCATAAGGGGGCAAACGGAGGGACAGGATGGCGCCGGAACTGCGGATCATGTGGGAAGACTGGGCAGACAGGAGCCTGGCCCTGCCTGCCTATGAAACCCCCGGCGCGGCGGGGGCCGACATCCGCGCCAACCTGCCGCCGGAACAGCGGGACACAGGCATCACCCTGCAACCGATGCAGCGGCTCATCGTGCCGACTGGTATCCGCGTCGAAATCCCGGAGGGGTTCGAGATGCAGGTGCGCCCGCGCTCGGGTCTTGCGCTGAAGCACGGCATCACCCTGCCTAATACGCCCGGCACCATCGACAGCGACTATCGCGGTCCGCTGGGGGTGGCGCTGGTCAATCTGGGGGCGGAACCCTACACCGTGCAGCATGGCGACCGCATCGCGCAGATGATCGTGGCGCCGGTGGTGCAGGTGCGCATGGTGGTGGTCGAGGCGCTGGGCGAGACCGCGCGCGGCGCGGGCGGTTTCGGATCGACCGGGCGGCGCTGATGCTCGCGGTCTTCGCAGCTTTCGCGGCCGTCTGGATCATCGGCGGGATCATGGGCGCTTCCACCCGTGCGCGGGGCGGCATGATCGTCGTAATCTGGGCGCTGGTGGTGCTGTCGCTGCTGATCCTTCCCGACGGGGGCTTGCGGGCGGGTCTTGGCGATCTGCGGCTCTGGCTGGTGCTGGGCGGTGTTGCCGCTCTGACGCTGGCCTATCGTCGGGGTCTGGGTGCACTGCGGGAACGGGCGAAACCGATGGAAGAGGCGAAACCGCAAGGCACGTTCCGCGAGGCAGAGCTGAATCGCTATGCCCGCCACATCCTGCTGCGCGAGATCGGCGGGCCGGGGCAGAAGCGGCTGAAGGCCGCGAAGGTGCTGGTGATCGGGGCAGGGGGGCTGGGTAGCCCGGTCTGCCTCTATCTCGCCGCCGCCGGGGTCGGGGTGATCGGCGTCGTCGACGATGACACGGTGGACAGTTCCAACCTGCAACGTCAGATCATCCACCGCGATCAGGGCATCGGCATGCCCAAGGTCCATTCCGCAGCGGAAGCCATGCGCGCGCTGAACCCCTTCATCGAGGTGCGCCCCTATCAGCGCCGGCTGGACGAGGACAGCGCCGCCGCGCTGTTCGCAGAATATGACCTGATCCTCGATGGCACCGACAATTTCGACACCCGTTACATGGTGAACCGCGTGGCGGCGCGCCTGGGCAAGCCCCTGATCGCCGGGGCGATCACGCAATGGGAAGGCCAGATCTCGCTTTACGATCCGGCGCGCGGAACGCCTTGCTATCAATGCGTTTTCCCTGAGCGGCCTGCCCCTGGCATGGTGCCAACCTGTGCCGAGGCAGGCGTGGCGGCCCCCCTGCCGGGCGTCATCGGTTCCATCATGGCGATGGAAGCGGTGAAGCATCTGACCGGCGCGGGGCAGACGCTGGCCGGGCGGCTGATGATCCATGATGCGCTTTATACCGAAACGCGGGTCATCAGCATCAAGCCACGCCCGGATTGCCCGGTCTGCGGAAATCTGCACAGCTGAGCCTGCATGGATATGGTAAGCATGCTTACCTTCTTTGATTGAATACTAAGCATGCTTATTATATCTATGCTTCATGACCTATCGCATCGACCGACTCGCCCAGCTTCTGCATGACGCCTCGCGCGCCTTGCGCCGGGAATTTGCGGCGCGCACCACGGAACACGGATTGTCCGCGACGCAATGGCGGCTGCTTGGCTCTGTCCTGCGCGACGGGCCGATGACGCAGGCCGCGCTGGCCGACCGGCTGGATGTGGAACCGATCAGCGTGTCGCGTCTGGTCGACCGCATGGAACAATCCGGCTGGGTGCGGCGCGAAGCCGATCCCGACGACCGCCGCTGCCGCATCGTTGTGGCCAGCGACAAGGCGCAGGCCATCGCGCCGGGCGTGCGCCAGATCGTCGAAGAGGTCACGGAGGAGGCCATGGCTGGCCTGCCCGATGAAACCCGCCGCGCCCTGCAAGCGGCCCTTGTGTCGATCATCGACACGCTGAACCGAAATCCGGTGTCGGGTATCGACACAACCAACCGAAATCCTGCGGATGCCCTGTCGTCCGCCGCCGTATGTGAGAAGACCGATGAGTGATCTGCCGACCGATCTACCAGTCGAAGAGCCGACCCGGACTGCTGCCCCCGCGGCTGTCCCTGCCGTGAAGAAGCGGCGCAGCAAGCTGCGGATGATGTTCCTGATGTTTGCCGTGCCACTGGCGCTTGCCGGAGGCGCGGGGGCGTGGTGGTTTGCCGGGGGGCGTTACGAATCCACTGAAAATGCCAACCTGCATCAGGCGCGTGTCTCCATCGCGCCGGTGATCGGCGGGCGGGTTGTCGATGTGGCGGTCAGCGAATTGCAGACGGTCCACAAAGGCGACGCCCTGTTTCAGGTTGACCCCGAGCCGTATCGGCTGGCGCTGGCGCAGGCCGAGGCGGCGCTGGATGGCGCGCGGGTGCAGGTGGAACGGCTGAAGGCGGCTTACGCTCAGGCCGTTGCGCAGCAAAAGCTGGCCCGCGATGATGCGGACTTCCAGCAAAGCGAACTCGCCCGTCAGGAGGCGCTGTCGCGCAAGGGTGTCAGCCGCGAAAGCGATCTGGATTCCGCCCGCCACGCCGCGAAGCAGGCCGCCGAACAGGCGTCTGTGGCCGAGGTGAATGTCTCTGCGGCTCGTGCCGCACTGGGCGGGGCGCCGGATGCCGCAACCGACGCGCACCCCACCGTGCGCGCGGCGCTGGCCGAGCTGGACCGCGCCCGCTATAACCTTGACCAGACCACGGTGCTCGCCCCGGCAGATGGCGTGATCTATCAGGCGGCCTCGTTCCGTCCGGGCGCCATGGTTTCGGCCGGGCAGTCGGTGTTCGCGCTGGTCGAAACCGGCGATCTGTGGGTCGAGGCGAATTTCAAGGAAACCCAGCTGGAAGGCATTGGTGTCGGTCAGGAGGCCGAGATCAGCTTTGATATGGCGCCGGGCCGCAAGTTCGCAGGCAAGGTCGAGGCGATCGGTGCGGGCACGGGGGCGGAATTCTCGTTGCTGCCCGCGCAGAACGCCACCGGCAACTGGGTCAAGGTGACCCAGCGCATTCCCGTGCGCATCCGGCTGGATGACCCGGCGGCGGCGGCGGGCCTGTCCTCGGGGCTCAGCGCCGAGGTGACGGTCGATACCGGGCGTGAACGCGGTCCGCTGTTCGCGGCGCTGGCGGGCGAGTGATGCCATGCAGACCGCTGAAACCCATCCCGAGGTCAAGCACCGCGGGCTGATCACGCTTGCCATCATGCTGGCGACGATCATGCAGGTGCTGGACACGACCATCGCCAATGTGGCGCTGCCCTCGATGACGGGCGACCTTGGTGCCTCGCAGGATACGATTACCTGGGTTCTGACCAGCTATATCGTTGCTGCTGCCATCATGACCCCGGTGACCGGCTGGCTGTCCGACCGGTTGGGCAAGCGCGAGCTGTTCCTGATTTCCATTGTGGGCTTCGTCGCCACATCCATCGCCTGCGGTCTGGCCTGGAGCCTGCCCTCCATGGTGGTGTTCCGCCTGTTGCAGGGCGTGTTCGGTGCCGCCATCGTGCCGCTGTCGCAGACCTTCCTTCTGGATATCAACCCGCGCGAAAAGGCTGGGCAGGCCATGGCGCTGTGGGGGGCGGGGATCATGGTCGGGCCGATCATCGGGCCGACCCTGGGCGGCTGGCTGACCGAAAGCTACAACTGGCGCTGGGTGTTTCTGGTGAACCTGCCGGTCGGCGCGCTGGCGCTGGCGGGTTGCCTGCTGTATCTGCCGCGTGTGCCGCGCCGTCCGCGCGCCTTCGACATGCCGGGTTTCGCCCTGCTGTCGCTTGCCATCGGTGCGCTGCAACTGATCCTTGATCGGGGCGGCGAGGTCGACTGGTTCTCCTCGGGCGAGATCTGGATCTATTCCATCGTTTCGGCAGCGACCTTCTGGATGTTCGTCGTCCATATCCTGCATGCCGAGAAACCCTTTCTTGACCCCCGCATGTTCGCCGACCGCAATTTCGTGACCGGCCTCGTGTTCATCTTCATCGTGGGCATCATCCTGCTGGCGAGCCTTGCGCTGCTGCCGCCGATGCTGTCGCGGATCTTTGGCTATCCGGTCATCACCACCGGCCTTGTGATGGCGCCGCGCGGGGTGGGGACGATGATTTCCATGCTGCTGGTCGGCCGTCTGGTGCGCCATGTCGATGCGCGGCTGCTGGTCATCGCGGGGCTCAGCCTCACCGCGACCTCGTTGTGGGAAATGACGGGCTTCAGCCCGCAGATGGATGCCTTCCCGGTGATCCGCTCGGGTGTGGTGCAGGGGCTGGGCCTTGGCCTTGTGTTCGTGCCCTTGTCCACCATCGCCTTTTCGACGCTGGAGCCGCGTTTCCGCGCCGATGCCACCAGCCTGTTCAGCCTTGTGCGCAATATCGGGTCGAGCATCGGGATTTCCATCGTCTCGACCATGCTGACCCGCAATATCCAGGTGAACCATGCCGAACTTGGCGCCTTCATCAATCCGTTCAAACCCGCGCTCTGGGCCTACAGTCCGGCGGCGGCCAGCGGCAACACCACCGCGCTTTTGAGCATGGATGCGCTGGTGAACGTGCAGGCGGCGATGGTGGCCTATATCGACGATTTCTGGCTGATGATGTGGGTCTCTCTGGCCGCCGTGCCCCTGGCCCTGATCCTGCGCCGCCCGTCGATGGCCAAGGCGTGATCCCGCTGCCGCCCTTGCCTCTGCCGGGCGGGGGCGGCATAGTCTGGCAAATGCTCTGTGACAGGGAGTTTGTCCGATGAAACCGACCGCCGTTCTGGCCGGCCTTGCGCTTGCCCTTTCCGCCACCGTCGCTCTGGCAGAAGGGCTGCCCGATCTGGGCGGGCGGGCTGTCACGGTGGTGACGGAAAACGCCTATCCTCCGCTTCAGTTCATCAATGGTGACGGGCAGGCCGTGGGCTGGGAATATGACGCCATGTCGGAAATCGCCAAACGCCTGAACATGACCGTCACCTATGAAAACACCAGTTGGGACGCGATGATCCCCGCTGTTTCGGGCGGGCAGTATGACATCGGCATGACCGGCATCACCATCCGCGACGACCGCAAGGAACAGGTGGATTTCTCGGAGCCCTACATGCGGTCGGAAATGGTGATGATGGTGCGCGGTGACGAGGCGCGCTTTACCGATGCGGCCTCTTTCGCGGCCAATCCCGATCTGCTGATGGCGGCGCAGCCGGGCACCACGCCTTTCTATGTCGGCGTCTATGAGGTGCTGGACGGCAACGAGGCCAATCCCCGCATCAAGATGTTCGAAACCTTCGGTGCCGGGGTCGAGGCGCTGCGCGCGGGCGATGTCGATCTGGTGCTGACCGATGGCACCAGCGGCAATGGATATGTCGCGGCCTCGGAAGGCGGGCTGAAGATCGTGGGCGAGAAACTGGGGGCCGAGGATTTTGGCTTCATCTTCCCCAAGGGCTCGGACCTCGTGGCGCCGGTCAACGCCGCCATTGCCGCGATGAAGGCGGATGGCACGATGTCGGCGCTGGACAAGAAGTGGTTCCTTGACTTCAAGATGGGGCAATAAGCGCCCCTGATGGCCGCAAAGACCCCGGAGCAGGATTTTCCCTGGTGGCTCGTCGTGCTGGGCGCGACGGGCCTTTGGCTGTTTTATGAGGTCTGGTCCAGCCCGGTCTATGCCCAGATCATGCAGAAGCTGGTGAAGGGCGTCGGCATCACCCTGATGGTGACGGTGGTGGCCTTCCTGTCCGCCGCCGTGCTGGGCCTCTTGCTGGCGGTGGGGGCGGGGTCGAAGCGGCTGGTGATCCGTCAGGCGGTGCGGCTTTACACCGAGGTCGTGCGCGGCGTGCCGATCATCGTCCTGCTGCTCTACGTCGCCTTCGCCGCGGTGCCCGCGCTGGTGGCGGCATGGAACTGGGCGGGCTTGCCGGAAATCCGCGCCCGCGATGTCTCGCTTCTGTGGCGGGCGGTGATCGCGCTGACCATCGCCTATTCCGCCTTTCTGGCCGAAGTGTTTCGCGCTGGTCTGGCCTCGGTTGATCGCGGGCAGATCGAGGCTGCGATGGCGCTGGGTCTGAACGGCTGGCAAAGGTTCCGCCTGATCGTCTTTCCGCAGGCCTTCCGCACCATCCTGCCGCCTTTGGGCAATGATTTCGTGGCCATGGTGAAGGATTCAAGCCTCGTCAGCGTGCTGGGCGTTGCCGATGTGACGCAGCTTGCCAAGGTCACCTCGGCCGGGAATTTCCGCTATTTCGAAACCTATAACAGTGCCGCGCTGATCTACCTGACGCTGACCGTCAGCGCTTCGCTGGCGTTGCGGCGGCTGGAGCGGCACCTGCGCGGGCGCGATACACGATAGGGCGAGCGCATCTGGACCTTGGCGGCGGGGCTGATAGGCTCTGTGCCAAAGGAGATTTGCCGATGACCAATCCGCTGCTTGCCCCCTGGGAGGGGCCGTTTGAACTGCCGCCGTTCGACGCGATCCACGACGAGGATTTCGCGCCCGCCTTCGAGGCCGGTCTGACCGAGGCCCGCGCGGCGATTGCCGCGATTGCCGGGAACACCGAGCCGCCGACCTTCGCCAATGTCATCGAGGCGCTGGAACTGGCGGAAGGCACGCTCGACCGGGTGGCGGGGGTGTTCTACAACCTCGCCGGAGCCGACAGCACGGATGCACGCGAGGCGCTGATGCGGGATCTGGCGCCCAGGATGAGCGCGTTTTCGTCCGAGGTCACCAATAACAAGGCGCTCTTCGCCAAGGTGGAAACCCTGTGGCAAGGGCGCGAGGCGCTGGGGCTTTCCCCCGAACAGGCCCGCGTGCTGGAGCTTTACCGTCAGATGTTCGTGCGCTCCGGCGCCCTGCTGGACGGCGCAGAGGCCGAGCGTCTGACGGAAGTGAAATCGCGACTGGCCGTGCTGGGCACCCGGTTCAGCCAGAACATTCTGGCGGAAGAGCGCACATGGTTCATGGAACTGGCCGAGGCCGATCTGGAAGGGCTGCCCGATTTCGCCGTGGCGGCGGCGCGGGCGGCAGGCGCCGAAAAGGGGGTGGCCGGGCCGGTCATCACCACCAGCCGTTCGCTCATCGTGCCGTTCCTGCAATTCTCGCCGCGCAGGGCCTTGCGCGAAAAGGCCTACGAGGCCTGGGTGGCGCGCGGTGCCAATGGCAATGACCATGACAACCGTGCCATTGCGGCGGAAATCCTGAAGCTACGCGAAGAGCGGGCGCATCTTCTGGGCTATGCGAGCTTTGCGGATTTCAAGCTGGAACCGGAAATGGCCAAGACCCCGGCGGCCGTGCGTGATCTGCTCATGCGGGTCTGGGCACCGGCGCGCGCCCGGGCCGAGGCGGATGCGAAAGTGCTGGAGGCGATGCTGCATGCCGATGGCATCGCCGGGCCGCTGGAGCCGTGGGACTGGCGCTATTATTCGGAAAAGCGCCGCAAGGCCGAACATGACCTGGATGAGGCGGCGCTGAAACCCTATCTGAGCCTTGAGGCGATGATCGCGGCCTGTTTCGACTGCGCCAACCGCCTCTTCGGGCTGGAGTTTCACGCGCTGGACGTGCCGATGTATCACCCCGACGCAAGGGCGTGGGAGGTGACGCGCGAGGGTCAGCACGTTGCGGTGTTCATCGGCGATTACTTCGCGCGCGGGTCCAAACGCTCGGGCGCCTGGTGTTCGGCGATGCGCAGCCAGAAACGGCTGGGGCAGGATGTGCGGCCGATCGTGGTCAATATCTGCAACTTCGCCAAGGGCGACCCGGCGCTGCTGTCCTATGACGATGCGCGCACGCTGTTCCATGAATTCGGCCATGCGCTGCACCAGATGCTGTCGGATGTGACCTATGGCTTCATCAGCGGCACCAGCGTGGCGCGCGATTTTGTGGAACTGCCGAGCCAGCTTTACGAACATTGGCTGGAAGTGCCCGAAGTGCTGGAAACCCACGCAAAGCATTGGCAGACCGGCGAGGCGATGCCTGCCGACATGCTGAAACGGCTGCTGGACGCGGGCAGCTACGATCAGGGCTTCGCCACGGTGGAATTCGTGGCCTCGGCCATGGTCGATCTGGCGTTTCACGAAGGCGCGGCGCCCGCCGATCCGATGCAGAAACAGGCCGAGGTTCTGGCCGAACTGGGCATGCCCCGCGCGATCCGCATGCGCCATGCCACGCCGCATTTCGCACATGTGTTTTCCGGCGACGGCTATTCCTCGGGCTACTACAGCTACATGTGGTCCGAGGTGATGGATGCTGATGCTTTCGCCGCATTCGAGGAAACCGGCGATGCCTTCGATCCCGAAACGGCAGCGAAGCTGGAAAGGTTCATCCTGTCGGCCGGTGGTTCGCGTCCGGCGGAAGAGCTGTATCTGGAATTCCGGGGCCGGATGCCGGGGGTGGAGGCGTTGCTGAAGGGGCGCGGGCTTCTGGACGCGGCCTGAGGGCGGCAGACGTCTTTTGAGTATTTTTTGCAAGAAGCAAGACCCGTTGGCGCGTGCGCGTCAGCGGGTTTTGCGAAACTGGCTGGGCGGGGCACCGAATTTTCGGGTGAAGGCGCGCGTCAGCGTGGCGGCGCTGGAAAAGCCGGTGCGCAGCGCGATTTCGGTCAGCGGGTGGCGGGTGTCGGTCAGCAGCCGCCGCGCTGCCTGCAAGCGCAGGCCAAGCGCATGAGCGGCGGGCGAGAGGCCAATGTTTTCGCGGAACAGTTGTTCCAGCCGGCGGGGAGAGAGGCCAAGCGCGGCGGCGGTCTCGGCTGCCGTTTCGGGGCTGTCGAGCCGCGCCTCCATCCGCGCGATGGCGCGGGCGACGCGGGCGTCGAGCCTCGGGTCCGGTCGGGTCGCGGTGATCTGCGGCTCGGTTCCCGGGCGGGGGGTGGTGACGAAGCTGGCCGCGACCTGGAGCGCGGTGGCCGGGCCATGGCGGGCGCGGATCAGATGGAGCATCAGGTCGGCGGCGGGGGCGGCGCCCCCTGCGGTGAAATAGCGCCCGGAAAGCGTGAAGCGGTCAGGGGTGACCTCGATTTCGGGAAAGGTGGCGGCGAAATCCTCCAGATCCTCCCAATGCACGGTGGCGCGCTGGCCGTCCAGCAACCCGGCGCGCGCCAGCACCCAGCCTCCGGCGTCGATGCCGCCAAGCGCGCGAAAGCGCGGGGCGATCCGGCGCAGGTCGCGCAGAAGCGGCTTGGTGGTGACTTCGGATTGCCGGTAGCCCGCAATGACGATCAGCACATCCGCGCCCTCGGCCGTGGCCAGCGCGCCCGATGAGGGCAACTCGATCCCGCATGTCAGCGGCACCGGCCCGCCATCGGGGGAAACCACACGCCAGCGGTAGGCCTCGGTTCCCAGATGCCGGTTGGCCGAGCGCAGCGGATCGAGCGTCGAGGCGACTTCCAGAATGGAACAATGCGGCAGCACCAGAAGCGCCAGCGAAAGCGGCTGCTGCGATGCGGCGAAGATCGTTGCGGATTTTGCCATGCGGATTTCGTAAACTGCAAAGCGCGACCCGACAAGCCCGCTAATCTCGCCGGGAACGAACAGGAGGAATGCCATGCCCTTGGCCATGAACCGCGAAGTCTTCATCACCTGCGCCGTGACCGGCTCGGGCGGCACCCAGGACCGTTCGCCGCATGTGCCGCGCAGCCCGGTGCAGATCGCCGAAAGCGCCATTGCGGCGGCAAAGGCAGGGGCGGCGGTGGTGCATTGTCATGTGCGCGACCCCGAAACCGGCAAGCCTGCCCGCGACCCGGCACTGTATCGCGAAGTGACCGAGCGGATCCGCGACAGCGCAACCGATGTGGTGTTGAACCTGACTGCCGGGATGGGCGGCGACCTGCTGTTCGACGGCACGGAAAACATGAACCGCATGTCGGCACGCAGCGATATGGCGGGTGCGGCGGAGCGCGTGGCGCATGTGGTGGAGTGTCGGCCCGAGATCTGCACACTCGACTGCGGCACGATGAACTTCGCCGAAGCCGATTATGTGATGGTCAACACCCCCGGCATGCTGCGCGACATGGCAGCGCGCATGGTGGCGAGCGGCGTGCGGATCGAGATCGAGGCCTTCGACACTGGCCATCTCTGGTTCGCCAGGCAACTTGCGGAAGAGGGCATCATTCCCGATCCTGTGCTGGTGCAACTGTGCATGGGCGTGCCGTGGGGCGCGCCGGATGACCTGAACACTTTCATGGCGATGGTGAACAATGTGCCGAAGCATTGGCACTGGTCGGCCTTCGCGCTGGGGCGGCATCAGATGCCCTATGTGGCGGCCTCGGTTCTGGCGGGCGGGAATGTGCGCGTGGGGCTGGAGGATAACCTCTGGCTCGACAAGGGTGTGCTGGCGACCAACGCGCAACTGGTGGAACGCGCGGTGACCGTGATTTCCAACATGGGGGCGCGGGTGCTGACGCCCGCCGAGGTGCGCGCGAAGCTGAAGCTGGAGAAGCGCGCGCCGGTGGCGAAATGAGGCGACGGGTGGCGCTGGTCCTTCTGGTGCTGGCGGCTTGCCAGCCCGAGGCCGAAGCGCCACCGCGTCCCAGCATGTCGGCGGCCGACAAGGCCGATTGCATCGCGAAGGGCGGGCAGGTCGGTGTCGCGGGCCTTCTGGGCGGCGAGTTCTGCGTCAAGCGCGCGCCGGATGCAGGTAAGTCCTGCACAAGGGCCAGCGACTGTGCGGGAGATTGCCTGTCGGCCAGCCGGACCTGTGCCCCCACGCTCAACCCCTTCGGCTGCCGGGATTATCTGGACGAGACCGGCCAGCCGCAAAGCATCTGCGTCGATTGACGCGAACCCATCAGGACGAGGACGAACATGGCGCGCAAGGCGGCAATCATTGGCGGCGGGGTGATCGGGGGCGGCTGGGCCGCGCGCTTCCTGCTGAACGGCTGGGATGTGGCGGTCTTCGACCCCGATCCGCAGGCGGAACGCAAGATCGGCGAGGTTCTGGCCAATGCCCGCGCCGCGCTGCCGGCGCTGTCGGATGTGCCGATGCCTGCCGAGGGAAAGCTGAGCTTTGCGGGCACCATCACCGAAGCGGTGGAAGGGGCAGAATATATTCAGGAATCGGTGTCCGAACGGCTTGAACTGAAGCACCGCGTCTTTGCGCAAATCCAGCAATCGGCGCCCGAAACGCTGATCGGATCGTCCACCTCGGGCTTCAAACCCTCGGAATTGCAGGAACATGCGGCCAATCCCGGCACAATCTTCGTGGCGCATCCGTTCAACCCGGTCTATCTGCTGCCGCTGGCCGAAGTGGTGCCCAGCCCGAAGAACGCAGCCCGGGACATTGAACGCGCCAAGGAAATCCTGCGTGAGATCGGCATGTTCCCGCTGCATGTCCGCAAGGAAATCGACGCCCATATCGCCGACCGCTTTCTTGAAGCCGTCTGGCGCGAGGCATTGTGGCTGGTGAAGGACGGCGTAGCCACCACCGAGGAGATCGACGAGGCCATCCGCATGGGCTTTGGCCTGCGCTGGGGCCAGATGGGGCTTTTCGAAACCTATCGCGTTGCGGGCGGTGAAGCCGGGATGAAGCATTTCATGGCGCAGTTCGGGCCCTGCCTGCAATGGCCCTGGACCAAGCTGACGGATGTGCCGGAATTCAATGACGAGCTTGTGGACCTGATCGCGGGCCAGTCCGATGCGCAATCCGGCCACCATTCGATCCGCGAGCTGGAGCGCATCCGCGACAGCAACCTGATCGGCTTCCTGCGGGCGCTGAAGGATCGCAACTGGGGCGCGGGCAAGGTGCTGCGCGAGCATGACGCCCGCCGCGCCGTGGCCTTCCACGATGCGGCGCCGACGGGTGCACCGCTGGTCATGGCACAGATGCAGGTGCTGCCCGGCTGGATCGACTATAACGGCCACATGACCGAAAGCCGCTATCTGTTCGCGGCCTCCGAAACTTCGGATGCCTTCCTGCGGCTGATCGGGGCCGGGATGGATTACGTTGCCGCCGGACACAGCTATTACACTGCCGAAACGCACATCATGCATCTGGGCGAATGCAAGCTGGGCGACCGGCTGACCGGCACGCTTCAGGTGCTGGGCGCCGATGAAAAGCGGCTGCATGTGTTCATCCGTATCCAGCGTGGCGACGAGGTGGTGGCGAGCCTTGAACAGATGCTGCTGCATGTGGACATGAAGGCCAACAAAACCTGCGCCGCCGCGCCCGGGGTGCTTGCGAAGCTTGATCCTATCACTCAGGCCCACAAGGCGCTGCCCCGGCCCGAGGCCGCCGGGCGCTTTGTCGGCCAGCGCAGGGCCTGACGGGCCGCTTCTTTCCTCAAGACCCGAAGGGCAAACAGATGGATTTCGGACTGACCGAAGAACAGCGCATGATCGTGGAAACGACCCGCGCCTTCGTCGAGAACGAGCTTTACCCGCATGAGGCCGAGGTGGAACGCACCGGCCATCTGCGGATGGACCTGATCCGCGAGCTTCAGGCCAAGGCGATCGAGGCCGGGCTTTATGCTGCCAATATGCCCGAGGAGGTCGGCGGCGCCGGTCTCGATACGCTGTCATGGCTGCTATACGAGCGTGAACTGGGCCGGGCGAACTATGCCCTGCACTGGACCTGCGTGGCGCGGCCCTCGAACATCCTGCTGGCGGGAAGCGCCGAACAGCGCGAGAAATACCTCTTTCCCTGTATCCGGGGGGAGAAGTGGGATTGCCTTGCCATGACCGAACCCGGTGCCGGGTCGGACCTGCGCGGCATGACCGCCAGTGCAAAGCGCGAGGGCGGCGACTGGATACTGAACGGCACCAAACATTTCATCAGCCACGCCGATCTGGCCGATTTCGTCATCGTCTTCATGGCTTCGGGCGAGGAAGACACCCCGCGCGGCAAGAAGAAGCTGATCACCGCCTTCTTCGTCGATAAGGGCACACCGGGCTTCACCGTCCGCGATGGCTATCGCAATGTCAGCCACCGCGGTTACACCAATTCGGTGCTGGAATTCGACAATTGCCGTTTGCCGGATGCGGCGGTTCTGGGCGAGGTGCACAAGGGCTTCGAGGTGGCGAACACCTGGCTCGGCGCGACGCGGCTGCAAGTCGCCTCCACTTGCCTCGGTCGCGCCGACCGGGCGTTGCAGCACGCCATCAGCTATGCCGCCGAACGCAAGCAATTCGGCCAGCAGATCGGCAAGTTTCAAGGGATCAGCTTCAAGCTCGCCGATATGGCGATGGAGCTGAAGGCGGCGGAGCTCCTGACCCGCGAGGCAGCCTGGAAGTTTGACCAGGGCTCGGTGACCGAGGCCGACATGTCCATGGCCAAGCTGAAGGCGACCGAGGTGCTGGCGATGATCGCCGATGAGGCGATCCAGATTCACGGCGGCATGGGGCTGATGGATGAACTGCCACTGGAACGGATCTGGCGTGACGCCCGCGTCGAACGGATCTGGGAGGGCACCTCCGAGATTCAGCGGCATATCATTTCGCGCGAACTTCTGCGTGCGGTTGGCGGCTGAGACCACGGCAGGGGGGCTGTCTGCCCCCCTCGGCGCATGCGCGCCTCACCCCCCGAGGATATTTTCCGACAGAAAATGAGCCTGATCTTGCGCGTTAACCACTTCTTCATTGGATTCGGCCAGTGTGGCCTTGCGGAACAGGCGGGGACGCCGATGGCCGTGACAGGAAATGGCACCTCGTTTGCCAAGGGCGAGCGGGGTGCTTACATTTTCTGTCGAAAAATATCCTCGGGGGTCCGGGGGCAGACAGCCCCCGGCCTCGGGCACGGGGTGGAGGGGCGGATATGATGCGCCTCCATCGCCTGTTGCGCCCACGCTCCATTGCTGTTCTCGGTGCCGGATGGGCCGAGAATGTCATCGAGCAATGCCGCAAGATGGGGTTTGATGGCCCGGTCTGGCCGGTACACCCCAAACGCGAGACGATCGGCGGATTGAAAGCCTATCCCTCGCTCGCTGACCTGCCTGAACCGCCCGATGCCACTTTCATTGGCGTCAACCGCTTCGCCACGGTAGAGGTGGTGCGCGAACTGGCCGCCATGGGGGCCGGCGGTGCCATCTGCTTCGCCAGCGGCTGGGAAGAGGCGGGAGAGGCCGGTTTGCAGGCCGATCTGGTGACGGCCGCGGGGGACATGCCGATCCTCGGGCCGAACTGCTATGGCGTCATCAACTACCTTGACGGCGCGCTGCTGTGGCCCGACCAGCACGGCGGGCAGCGGGTGGAGCGGGGCGTCGCACTGCTTTCCCAATCGTCGAATATCGTCATCAACCTGACGATGCAGGCGCGCGCCCTTCCGGTGGCCTATGTTGCCTGTCTGGGCAATGCCGCGCAGGTGGGGCTCGCAGAACTGGCCGGGGCGCTGCTGGCCGATGAGCGGGTCACGGCGCTGGGCCTTTACATCGAGGGCATAGACGACGCCCCGGCTTTCGCTGCACTGGCAGAAGCGGCGCGGGTGGCGGGCAAGGGGATCGTTGCGGTGAAATCCGGCAAGACCGAAGCATCGCGCGCCGCTGCGGCCTCGCATACTGCCTCGCTGGCAGGGGGCGGGGCTGCCTCCAGCGCCTTCCTGCGGCAATGCGGCGTCGCCGAAGTGGCCAGCCTTCCCGCGCTGCTGGAGGTGTTGAAAGTATTCCACACCCACTGCCCCGGACTGGGTGAACGGCTCTGCTCGCTCTCCTGCTCGGGCGGTGAGGCAGGGCTGGTCGCCGATCTGGCCGATCCCGCCGGGATCACCTTTCCGCCGGTGCCCGAAACGACCCGCACCCGGCTGGCCGATATTCTCGGCCCGATTGTCACAATATCCAACCCGTTGGATTATCATACCTTCATTTGGGGGGACGGGCCGCGCACCACCGATGTGTTCAGCACGATGCTGTCCGCTTATGACGCTGGTATCTTCATCATCGACCCGCCACGCCCCGACCGCTGTGACCCATCCAGTTTCCGGCCCGCGCTTGAGGCCGTGGCGGCCGCGCAGGCGGCGACCGGCCGCCCGGCCTTCCCCGTCGCTTCGCTGCCCGAGAATTTCGACGAGGCACTGGCGACGGATTTCATGGCGCGCGGCGTCGTGCCAATGATGGGCCTTGATACCGCGCTGGAGGCGCTGAAAGCGGCACAGGTTGCGCCGGGTCAGCCTGGCTGGCGCCCGGTCCCGGCGCTTGCCATAAGGGAGACCCGCATGCTTGACGAGGCGGCGGCCAAGGCCCTGCTGGCGCAGGCGGGCGTTCCTGTGCCGCGCGCGGTCAGCGCATCCCGGCTCGCCGATCTCGATACCAGCACGCTTACCGCGCCTTTCGCGCTGAAAGGTCTTGGCTTTGCCCACAAGACCGAGGCGGGGGCCGTGCGCCTTGGCCTCGCCACGCTGGAGGGCCAGGCCGAAATGCCCGGCGCCACCGGCTATCTGGCCGAGGAAATGGTGACTGGGGTGCTGGCTGAAATGCTGCTGGGTCTGCGGCGCGATCCGGTCTACGGGCTGACGCTGACGCTGGGCATGGGCGGCGTCACCGCCGAGGTGCTGGCTGATACCGCCACGCTGGTCTGGCCAGTCACCGGCGCACAGATCGACAGCGCACTGCGGGGCCTGCGGCTCTGGCCGCTGCTCGATGGCTATCGCGGCCGCCCGCGCCCCGACATCGGGGCCTTCGCTGACATCGCGCTGCGCCTTGGCGCACTGATGGCGGGCGACGATACGCTTGAGGAAATCGAAATCAACCCGGTGCTGCTGCGCGAAAGCGGGGCGGTGGCGGTGGACGCATTGATACGGAGGGCCGAATGACCGAAATGACCATGCTGACCGAGGGGCCGATCCGCACCCGGCGCGAGGGTGCGATCCTCGAAGTGACGCTCGACCGGCCGAAGGCCAATGCCATCGACCTTGCGACCAGCCGCATCATGGGCCTCGCCTTCCGCGCCTTCCGCGATGATGACAGCCTGCGCGTGGCGATTTTGCGTGCCGAAGGCGAGAAGTTCTTCTGCCCCGGCTGGGACTTGAAGGCCGCCGCCGATGGCGATGCGGTGGATGGCGATTATGGCGTCGGCGGCTTCGGCGGGCTTCAGGAACTGCCGAACCTCAACAAGCCGGTGATTGCTGCGGTCAATGGTATCTGCTGCGGCGGCGGGCTGGAACTCGCGCTCTCCTGCGATCTGATCCTCGCCTCCGCCAACGCAACCTTCGCGCTGCCGGAAATCCGGTCGGGCACCGTGGCCGATGCCGCCTCGATCAAGCTGCCGAAACGTATTCCTTATCACGTCGCCATGGACCTCTTGCTGACCGGCCGCTGGTTCGACGCCGACGAGGCGCTGCGCTGGGGCCTGCTGCGCGAAATCACCACCTCGGAAGACCTGCTGCCGAAAGCCTGGGATCTGGCGCGGCTGCTCGAATCCGGCCCGCCGCTGGTCTATGCCGCCATCAAGGAGGTGGTCCGCGAGGCCGAGGCGCTGCGCTTTCAGGATGCGCTGAACCGCATCACCAAACGGCAATTCGTCACGGTGGACCGGCTTTATTCCTCGGAGGATCAACTGGAAGGCGCGCGCGCCTTTGCTGAAAAACGCGATCCGGTCTGGAAGGGGCGCTGACCGCCCCCTTTTGCTTCTTGCAAAAATACTCAAAATTCCCCGGCGGCCGCCAGGCGCGCACCGCCGGGGGAGCGTCTTACAGCATCCCCGGCACCACCTGATCCGGCGGGCGGTGACCATCGGCGAAGGTTTTGATATTGATCAGAACCTTCTCGCCCATCTCGATCCGCCCCTCGACGGTGGCAGACCCCATATGCGGCAGCAGCACCACATTGTTCATCTCGCGCAGGCGCGGGTTCACCTCGTGGCCATGCTCGAACACGTCAAGCCCGGCACCGGCGATCTCGCCCGCCCGCAACCCGCGCGTCAGGGCATTTTCGTCGATCACCTCGCCGCGCGAGGTATTCACCACCACCGCCGTGGGTTTCAGCAGTTTCAGCCGCCGCGCGTTCAGCAGATGGAAGGTCGAGGGCGTATGCGGGCAGTTGACCGAGATGATGTCCATGCGGGCGATCATCTGGTCGAGGCTTTCCCAATAGGTTGCCTCCAGTTCCTGCTCGACCGAAGGGTGGACCTTGCGGCGGTTGTGATAGTGGATCTGCATGCCGAACACCCGGGCCCGCCGCGCCACGGCCTGTCCGATTCGCCCCATCCCGAGGATGCCAAGGCGACGCCCGCCGATCCGGCCCCCCAGATGCGCCATCGGTGACCAGCCGCTCCAGCGTCCGGCCTGCATTTCGGCCATGCCTTCGGGAATGCGGCGCACCACGCCCAGAATCAGCCCCATCACCATGTCGGCGGTATCTTCAGCCCCGACGCCGGGAGTGTTCGACACCAGAATCCCGCGCGAGCGGGCGGTGGCCACGTCAATGTGATCGACCCCGGCGCCGTAGTTCGCGATCAGTTTCAGCCGCTCGCCCGCCTGTCCCAGCAGGCCCGCGTCGATCTGGTCGGTCACGCAGGGCACCAGCACATCGCAGCGTTTCATCGCATCGGCCAGTTCATCGCGCGACATCCGAATGTCCGGGTCGCGCAATTCGACGTCGAACAGTTCCTTCATCCGGGTTTCGACGACCTCGGGCAGTCGTCGCGTCACGATGACGCTCAGGCGTTTGGCGGGCATGGATCCTCCCTCGACTTTCGAGACCGGCACTTCCAAATCGGTCTTCTTGCTGGCAAAGTGCCGACTTACGGGGCGGGCTACAAGCCCCGAGTAACAATGTTGCGTCGATATGCGCGAAACATGGGCAGATTATTCTGCCGGGGGCGGCCCGTCCGGTCCCGGTGGCACGAATGGCGGGCGGAACTGGACGATATGGATATGCGATCAGGTGGCGGCATGCGGCTGGCAGCGGCAGTATTGGTAACGGGATGGATGGTGCTGGGGCAGGCGGCCTGGGCGCAAAGTTCGACCGAGGGCGGGCTTGAGCCGGTTGAAGGCAGCGACACTGTTGCGGAACCGGCGCCGCCCGAGCCACAGCCCGATGCGGTGCCTGCCGATGCCACGGTGCCGCAGGTCGCACTGCCGGGCCGGGGGCAGGTCACTAATCTGCCGTTGCCGCGCTATGTCACGCTCAAGACCGGCGAGGGCAATGCCCGGCGCGGGCCGGGGCTCAGCCATCGGATCGACTGGGTTTTCAAGCGGGCGGGCATGCCGCTGAAAGTCACCGCAGAATACGAGAACTGGCGTCGCGTCGAGGATCAGGAAGGCTTTGGTGGCTGGGTGCACTACTCCCTGCTGTCCGGGGTGCGGTCCGTGGTCATCGTGGCGGAGCTGGCCGATTTCCGCGCAGCGCCCGATCCGCAGGCCGAAGTGGTGGCGCGGGCCGAACGGGGCGTCGTGGCGCGGGTCCAGCAATGCGCGCCCGACTGGTGCAGGATCAGTGCCGAAGGCGAAAAGGGCTGGGTGATCAAGGCCGCGCTCTGGGGTGTGGACCCCGGCGAAATCATCGACTGACCGGACGCGCGGACCGCCTAAGGCTCAGGCGGCCATGCGCGCGGCGATCCGCTCTCCCGTGCGGCGGTAATGCGCGGCCAGCAGGGCCGGGGCCTCTTCCGCCCGCCGGGCCAGCGCCGCCTCGGCCAGTGCCGCATGTTCGCCCTGCACGTCGCGGGGCGCGGTATCGCCTGCCAGAACAGGCGCCCGGTATCGTTCTGTCGCGGCCGAAAGCTTGCGCGCGAAATCCAGTAACCAGCCTGATCCGCAGGCCGCAATCAGCGACAGATGAAACTCCGCATGGCGGGCCTCCAGCGTTTCGGGTTCGCCCCGTGCCGCAGCCAGACCCAGCGCATGCAGTGCGGCAACAACGCCCGCCTCCCAGGCGTCATCCCCGCGCAGGATCGACAGGCGCAGCGCCTCGGTTTCCACCAGAACCCGCGCCTCGATGGCCTCCCACATTTCGGGTAGTGACAGCGGCGCCACGATGAAGCCCTTCATTGAGGCCGATACCACCAGCCGTTCGGACTGCAACCTGTTCAGCGCCTCGCGCAGGGGCGAGAACCCCATGTCATAGCGCGCGCGCAGCGCCTCCAGCCGCAGGGGCTGACCCGGCGGCAGATGGCCGCGCATGATGTCGCGGCGCAGGCTGTCATAGGCGGTATCGGCGAGTGTCATGGCATCCTCCTGTCTGACATTGCTACGCTGCCGCAGTCTCCGCCACAACAAAATTTTCGAAAATTTATGTTTACATCGCAAATCTCATGCCGCAGTCTGTCGGCAGCCTTGAAGGAGGGGCTCCGCGATGAAGCACGAGAACCACCGCGAAGACGTGGCCGGTCGCGCCAATGTCGAAGACACGCCGGAACTGCTGGCCTATTACGACGATCTGAACCGTTTCAGCGCGGGCGCGCTTTGGACGGTGGCCAACAAGATCGAACCGTGGGAGCCGAAAAGCCAGTCGGTTCCGGTGGTCTGGCGCTACAATGATCTGCGGGACAAGGTTCTGCGCTCGGTCGATCTGGTGACGCCGGAAAAGGCGGGGCGCCGGGTGATCTATCTGCGCAATCCGGGGCGCGAAGATGTGGCTGCGGCGGTCGGCTGGCTTTACGCCGGGCTTCAGGTCATGCATCCGGGCGAACAGGCCAGCGCGCATCGCCATTCCGCCAGCGCGATCCGCTTCATCATGGAAGGGGCAGGGGCCTACACGGTGGTCGATGGCCACAAGATGACGCTGGGCGCCAATGATTTCGTGCTGACGCCCAATGGAACCTGGCACGAACATGGCGTCGCGGCCGAGGGCAGCCCCTGCATCTGGCAGGACGGGTTGGATATTCCCTTCGTCAATGCGATGGAGGCGAATTTCTACGAGGTCCACCCCGATCTTTCGCAGGCCGTGGGCTATGCGGTTGACGACATGACGAAAACCTGGGGTAATCCGGGCCTCACGCCCTATGGCGAGAGCTGGACCAAAAGCTACAGCCCCATGTTCAAATACGAATGGGCGCCGACCTACGAGGCGCTTCTGAAACGCGCGCAATGCACCGATGGCTCTCCCTTTGACGGGGTGATGATGGAATATGTGAACCCGGTCACCAATGGCCCGGTGATGCAGACCATGGGCGCCAGCATGCAGATGCTGCGTCCCGGCGAACACACGAAGGCGCATCGCCATACCGGCAGCTATCTTTACCACGTCGCCAAGGGGCGCGGGCATTCCATCATCAACGGCAAACGCTTCGACTGGCAGGAGCGCGACATCTTCTGCGTGCCCTCCTGGGCCTGGCACGAGCATGTCAATGCCTCGGCCTCTGACGATGCCTGCCTGTTCTGCCTGTCCGACATTCCGGTGATGCGGGCGCTCGGTCTCTACCGCGAACAGGCCTTCGGCGAAAACGGCGGCCATCAGCCGATACTGTGAGGAAAGAATGAAACTTGTGACCTACCGCGCCTCGGTCGAGGCGGCAGCCCGGCTGGGCGTGATCGACGGCGGCTTCGTGGTGGATGCGGGCCGGCTTGGCCTGCCCGACAGCATGCTGGGCCTGATCGAGGCCGGCCCCGCCGCCACCGCAGCACTGCGCGACGCGCTGCCCGCTGCGCCCTGGCAGGCAAAGCTGCCGGTTGAGAATGTGACCCTGCTGGCGCCGATCCCGCGACCGAAAAAGAACATCTTCGGCATCGGCCTCAACTATGTCGAACATGTCGCCGAAAGCGCCAAGTCGCTGGACACGTCGAAGGATCTGCCGAAACAGCCGGTGATCTTCTCGAAACCGCCGACCACGGTCATCGCGCCGGGCGAGCCGATCCGCCACAATGGCAAGCTGACCCAGCAGCTTGACTGGGAGGTGGAGCTTGCCTGCATCATCGGCACCCGCGCCACCCGTGTGGCGCGCGCCGATGCCCTGGCGCATGTCTTTGGCTATTCGGTGATGATCGACGTTTCCGCCCGCGACAACCGTCGCGCCGGGCAATGGATCGTCTCAAAAGGCATGGACAGCTTCGCCCCCTTCGGCCCCTGCATCGTCACCGCCGACGAAATCCCCGACCCGCAGACATTGGACCTCTGGCTGACGGTGAACGGGGTTGAAAAGCAGCGCTCCAACACCCGGCACATGCTGTTCAAGGTTGATGAGCTGATCGCCGACATCAGTGCGGGCATCACGCTGGAGCCGGGTGACATCATCGCGACCGGCACGCCGGAAGGTGTGGGCGCAGGTCGCACGCCACAGGAATGGATGAAGCCCGGTGATACCATCGTGGCCACGGTGGAAGGCATCGGCACCCTGCGCCACCCGGTGATCGACGCAATCAACCTCTGATCCTTGCCCTTCTCATCTGTTCAAAAATATCCTCGGGGGGGGCTCGGGGGCGGACAGCCCCCTGGCCGTTTTAACGGGAAGCACCACATGACCCTGAAAGTCGCCGTCGCACAACTTGCCTCCGATCCGCTGTCGGCGCTGAACGCCGCGGAAAAGGCCGCTGCCGCTGTCCGTGAGGCCGCAGGGCAGGGGGCCCGCCTGATCGTCTTTCCCGAAGCCTATCTGGGCGGCTACCCCAAGGGCGCCAGCTTCGGCGCCCCGATCGGGATGCGCAAACCCGAGGGGCGCGCGGCCTTCGCCCGTTATCACGCGGCGGCCATTGATCTCGACGGGCTGGAACTGGCGCTGCTGGCCGAAGCCTGCGCCGATACCGGCGCCTTCGTCGTGGTCGGCGTGATCGAACGCGATGGCGCCACGCTTTACTGCACCGCCGTCTATCTGGACGGCGCGAAAGGCGTGGTCGGCAAGCATCGCAAGCTGATGCCCACCGCCGCCGAGCGGCTGGTCTGGGGCTTCGGCGACGGCTCCACCATGCCTGCTTTCAAGACCGATTTCGGCACCATCGGCGCGGTGATCTGCTGGGAAAACTATATGCCCGCCCTGCGGATGCATATGTATGACCAGGGCGTCACGCTTTACTGCGCCCCCACCGCCGACGACCGCGACACCTGGCTGCCGACCATGCGCCACATCGCGATGGAAGGCCGCTGCTTTGTGCTGACCGCCTGCCAGCACATCACCCGCGCCGCCTTCGGGCCGGACCATGAAAGCGCGCTGGGTGACGACCCCGATACGGTGATGATGCGCGGCGGATCGGCCATTGTCGGGCCGCTGGGGCAGGTGCTGGCCGGGCCGGATTTCAACGGCGAGACCATCCTTTACGCCGATCTCGACACCGCCGAAGTGATGCGCGCCAAGTTTGACTTCGACGTCACCGGCCATTACGCCCGTCCCGATGTGTTCCGGCTGGAGGTGGATACCCGCCCGAAACGCGCCGTGACAAAGGTGGAATGAATGCGCTTTGACCTCGACAAGATCGACACCGCCGTTGCCTATAAGCTGATGGCGGCGACGGTGGTGCCCCGGCCGATCGGCTGGGTTACGACATTGGACCGCGAAGGCCGGATCAACGCCGCGCCTTACAGCTTTTTCAACGTCATGGGGACCGAGCCGCCGGTGGTGGCGCTGGGTATCCTTGGCGACGCGCAGCGTGGCTTCAAGGACAGTGCGCGCAATATCCTCGACACCGGGGAGTTTGTGGTGAACCTCGTGCCCGAGGCGCTGGCGCCGCAGATGAATGTGACCGCCGTCGATGCCCCGCCGGGGGTGGACGAGCTTGAACTCGCGGGCCTCACCCCGGCGCTGTCCGCTCATGTGAAGCCGCCGCGCATTGCCGAAAGCCCGGTCAGCTTTGAATGCGTCAACCATTCAACCGTGGTGACCGGCCCGCATCAGGCGCTTGTGGTGGGTCGGGTGCTCGCCATCCATATCGCCGATGCCTTTGTAAAGGACGCCGCGCGCGGCCATGTCGACACGCCCGGCCTGAACCTCGTCGGCCGTGGCTTCGGCGCGACCTATATCCGCAGCCAGGATACGTTTGAAATGCCGCGCCCGACCTGGGCAACCTTCAAACGCTCGTCATGACCTTTTGCGCGCCCAGCCAGCCCATGAGGATGGCGGGCGCATTGGTATTGCCTGCGATCAGATTGGGGAAGCTGGAGGCGTCGATGACCCGCAGCGCCTCTACCCCCCGCGCGCGAAGCAGCGGGTCCAGAACGCTGGTCGCCGCATCGCTGCCCATCCGACAGGTGCAGGAGGGGTGATAGACCGTGCCCGAACGTTTGCGGAAATCCTCGATCAGTGCCGCATCGGTGCGGACCTCCGGCCCGGGGCGCAGTTCCTCGGCGATCACCGCCGCCATGGCGGGCTGTGCCGCCAGATGCCGCAGGTATTTCACTGCCAGCAGCATCTCCGCCACATCGTGATCGGTGCTGAAGGCATTGGCGACGATTTCAGGATGGGCAAGCGGATCGGGCGATTTCAGCCGGATATGCCCGCGCGAGGTCGGACGGCAGTTCGACAGACCCAGTGACAGGCCGGGGAAGGGATCGGGCGTCAGGATCGGGCGCTCACCGTCCCTTGGCAGCAGCGTGGAAAACGCCTGCATGTAAAGCTGCATGTTCGGGCGCGGCTCGGCGGCGCTGGTGCGAAAGAAACCGCCCGCATGGTTGATGGATTTCGCCAGCGGCCCGCCGCCTCCAAGGAAATACTGCATTCCTGCCCGCAGCTTGCCCCACCATGGGCGCAGCTCGTCATTATAGGTCGGCACCTTCATGCGGAAGGTGTAGTTGATGCCCTGATGGTCGCTCAGATGCGCGCCGACATTCGGGTTGTCATGCAGGACCGGGATGCCCAGCCCCTGCAACAATGCGCCCGGCCCGATGCCCGACAGTTGCAGAAGCTGAGGTGAGTTCACGGCACCGCCTGACAGGATGACCTCGCCTTTCGTCCGCAGGCTGCGGGTCACACTACCCTGCCGGTATTCCACCCCTACCGCGCGGCGGCCCTCGAACAGCACCCGTGTCACCTGCGCCTTTGTGATGACTCGCAGGTTTGGCCGCTTCATGGCCGGGCGCAGAAAGGCCCGCGCCGCCGAATTGCGCCGCGCGCCCTTGATCGTCATCTGATAGACGCCGGCACCTTCCTGTGACAGGCCATTGAAATCGGGGGTGGTGGGCAGCCCCGCCTCGGCGCAGGCTTCCAGATAATTATGGACCAGCGGGTGCAGGCCCTTCCGGTTGGCCGAGATGAACAAGGGCCCGCCCCGGCCACGAAACACATCCGCCCCGGCCTCGTTATCCTCGATGGCGCGATAGGCGGGCAGGGCATCGGACCAGCCCCAACCTGGTGCTGCTTCCCCCCATTCCTCGTAATCGGCGTGATGCCCCCGGATCCAGACCATCGCATTGATCGAGGATGAGCCCCCCAGCAGCCGCCCCCGCGGCCAGTGATCGCGCTGGCCCGCCAAACCTGGGTCAGGTTCGGTCTTGTAAAGCCAGTTCACGGCTGGATCATAGAAGAGCTTGCCATAACCCAATGGAAGCTGAACATAAAAACGCTGATCTGTTCCACCCGCTTCGATCAGTGTGACACGGTACTTGCCGGATTCTGTCAAGCGGTAAGCCAGCGCACAGCCCGCCGAGCCTGCCCCTACGATAATGAAATCGCTGTCGTCCATGGCGCCGTCACCCTGCCGTTTCAGGCAAGACTAACGGTTTGCCTGACGCCGGCCTTCCTTGTCTGCGACGTAAAATGTCGCAGACGGGTCAGGGTTCCACCGCGAATTCCGGTGCATGATGAACTGGGAAATTCACCGATCGCGCGATGAAACACACCTCCGGGATACGATGATGCAGGGCTTCGGCGCGGGCCAGATCGGTGCCCGCCGCGACGCGGATGCGGGGGCGCAGCGTTGCGGCGATAAACCGGCCGGCGCCGCCCGGCCCGACCTCGCCCTGGCCGACCGGATCATCCTCGTAGCCGGTCACAATAACCCCGGCCTCTGCCGCATAATGCAGATACCATAGCATATGGCACGCGCTCAGTGCGGACAGAAGCAGATCCTCCGGGTTCATTTTGCCCCGGTCACCGCCCAGAAGCGGATCGTTGGAACAATGCACCACCGGCTTGCCTGGCACCGCGATATCCCAGGTCCGGTCATAGCCGCGATAGGTGGCCGTCCCGGCACCGCGATTGCCGGTCCAGCGGATATGGCTGGTGTAGTCATGCGTCATGGTCGCTTCCCTCCCCGGTCGAATCGTGTATACATGTATACATAACGAAAGAACAGCCATGGCCCTGATCGAAACCCTGCGCCGCGATATTCTCGCCGGAACGATCCCACCCGGCAGCCTGCTGATGCAGACCGAACTGGCCGCCCGCTTTGGCGTCAGCCGCATTCCGGTGCGCGATGCCTTGCAGGCGCTGGCGGCGGAGCGTCTGGTGACTGTGGTGCCGGGCAAGGGTGCGCGGGTGATCCGCCTCGGGCCACAGGAACTGGCCGAGGTTTATGATCTGCGCATCCTGATGGAATGTGATCTGATCCACCGCGCGGCGCGTCGCACCACAGAGGCGCAGCGCGATGAGGCTGCGTATGTGCTGGCCCGGTCAGACCTTGAAGCCGGGCGCCCGGGGTGGGAGGCGGGAGATCGCGCCTTCCACATGTCGCTTTATGCGCCCGCGGAACGCCCGCGCCAGATCGCGCTCGTCCACGAACTGCGTGACACCGCAGCGCTTCATCTAGCACAATATCAAGTACTTGCAGAAAATACCTCGCGCTGGCTGGACGACCATCACCAGATATTCAACGCATGGCAGGCCGGGCAGGCCGCCAGCGCCGCGGCCTTGCTTGCAGCGCATCTGACTGCCGCACGCGATCACCTGCTGCAGCTGGTTACCGCTCAGACGCGGTAGTAATCGCGATACCAGTCGACGAAGCGCCGCACCCCCTCGCGGATGTCGGTCCGTGGCAAGGGCCCGGTCAGCGCCTCGATCAGCGTCGCATCGGCCCAGGTTGCAGGGACGTCGCCGGGTTGCATCGGCATCAGGTTCTTCCGTGCTTCGGCTCCCGTCGCGGCCTCGATGGCTGCCACGAACTCCATCAACTGTACCGGCGCGCCGTTGCCGATATTCACCACGCGCCACGGAGCCACCGGCGACAGGCTGTCGAACGCGCCTGCGGCCTTAGTTCCCGGCACTGCTGCGATCAGCCGCTCGATCCCGATCGCCAGATCGTCGATATAGGTGAAATCGCGCCGCATATCGCCATGGTTATAAACGTCAATGGCCTCGCCCGCGAGGATCGCCTTCACAAACTTGAACAGCGCCATATCGGGCCGCCCCCAGGGCCCGTAAACCGTGAAGAAGCGGAACATTGTGGTCGGCAGCCCGTACAGATGGGCATAGCTGTGCGCCATTGCCTCGGTCGCCTTCTTGGTCGCGGCATAGAAGCTCATCTGATGGTCGGCCTTATGCGTTTCGGCATAGGGCATCTCGGTATTCGCGCCGAAAACCGAAGAGGTCGATGCCAGCAGCAGATGCTGTGGCGGGAAAGCCCGCGCGGCCTCCAGAACCTCGAAAGTTCCGATGAGATTGGCATCAACATAGGATCGCGGTGCCTCGATGGAATAACGCACCCCGGCCTGCGCCGCGAGATGCACGATCACATCGGGGCGGAACTCCTCGACCAGGCCGCGCACCAGCCCAGGTGCCTCCAGCAGCCCTTCGACCGCCCGAAAGCCCTGATTCTGCCGCAACATCGCGTGGCGGCGCTCTTTCAGCGCCACATCATAATAATCGCTCATCCCGTCGAGGCCCAACACCTGCCAGCCCGCGTCGAGCAACCTCTGACTCAGGTGATAGCCGATGAATCCGGCCGATCCGGTGATGAAAATCTTGCCCGCCATGCCTTGCCCCTGCTTCTTGTCACAAATACTCTGGGGTCCGGGGCAGCGCCCCGGGGCCTCCGTCTCAGAACCGCGTCACCGCATAGGGCGCCACGTCCAGATCCGTCTGCCGCCCCGCTGCAATATCCGCCACGATCCGCGCCGTGATCGGGGCCAAAGTCAAGCCGATATGGCCATGACCATAGGCATGGATCACGTCATTGCCTGCGCGCGAGGGCGAAATCACCGGCAGGCTGTCCGGCATCGAAGGGCGGAAACCCATCCAGTCCCGGCTGGGCGTGCCCAGATCGGGGAAAATCGCGCGAGCGCCTTCCACCAGCCGGGCGATGCGATGGGGCGAAGGTGGTGCGGTCAGCCCTCCCAGTTCCACCGTGCCCGCCACCCGCAACCGCCCCGACATCGGACACAGGTAGAAGCCCCGCGTGGTGGGGCAGGTGGGGCGGGTCAGGCGCGGGCGCTCCATGTCCCATTCCACATGATAGCCACGTTCAGTATCCAGCGGCACCCGGTCGCCGGCCTGCGCGGCCAGTGCGCGGCTATGGGCTCCGGCGGCGATGACCACCTGTCGCGCATGCAGCCGCAGGCCCGGTCCCTGCACCAGAATCCCGTCGAACTGCCGTGAAAGGTTTTCGGCCCGGTGGTGCAGATGCGGCACCCCCAGCGCGGTCAGCCGTGCCGCCAGCCGCCGCATCATTTCGCCGGGGTCCGACAGGAAGGTGGCCTGCGGGAAATAGGCCGCGCCCCCCTCTACCACCGGCAGACCCGGCTCCATGGCGCTGAACGCCTCGGGGCGCAGCAGTTCCACCTCGATCCCCAGCGTGCGGCGGGCGGTCATGTCGCGCCCGGCAGCGCGGAAGGCGGCGGCAGTTTCGTAAAGGTAAAGGCAACCACGATGCTGCAACAGCGCGCTGCCGCCGATCTCGGCCGCGAAATCGCGCCAGCGCGCATTGGCGGACCCCACCAGCGCCGCAATTGCCTGCGCATTGCGCGCGGCTGCACCTGGCAGGCTCTGCCGGGCAAAACGCAAAAGCCACGGTGCCAGAGTCGGCAGTGCGGCATGGCGGATCGCCAGCGGCGAATTGCGGTCAAACAGCAGCGCGGGCAGGTTTTTCAGCACATCGGGCGTGCCGACTGGCTGCACGGCGTAATCGGCGATGGTGCCCGCATTGCCGTAAGACGCGCCCATTCCCGGCGCACCGGGATCGACGATGACGACCTCGCGCCCCTCCTGCACCAGTTGCAGCGCCACGGCCATGCCGATGGAGCCCGCACCCAGGACGGCGATGTCGGTCGTGTGATGTTCGGTCATCTTCGCCCCGGAATGGCCGGGTGACGTAGGCGTCACCCGGCGCTTTCCTTACATGCAGGCGGCGTAAAGCGCACGGGTATTCTCGCGCGTCATCTCAATCGGATTGCCGCCGCAGGACGGGTCTTCCAGCGCCATTTCGGTCAGCTCGTCCAGTCGCGCGGCCTCGACGCCCATTGCGGTCAGGTTGGCCGGGATGTTGAGCTTGGTGCGCAGGTCCATCACGGCGGCGCGGAAGCCATCGAACCCGCCTGCGATGCCCAGATAGGCGGCGGCTTTCCCGATCCGGTCCTCAATGGCGCTGCGATTGAAATCCAGCACCATCGGCATGACGACGGCATTGGTGGTGCCGTGATGGGTGTTGTAGACCGCGCCCACCGGATGCGACAGCGAATGGATGGCGCCAAGCCCTTTCTGGAAGGCCACCGCGCCCATGGCGGCCGCGCTCATCATATGGGCACGGGCGTCCAGGTTGCCGGGATTTTCATAGACTTCCACAAGGTTTTCGAACACCAGCCTCATGCCTTCCAGCGCGATGCCCTGCGACATCGGGTGGTAGAACGGGCTGCAATAGGCCTCAAGGCAATGCGCCAGCGCATCCATGCCTGTGCCTGCGGTGATGAACTTCGGCATCCCCACGGTCAGCGCCGGGTCGCAGATCGTGACCGCCGGCATCAGCTTCGGATGGAAGATGATCTTCTTCTTGTGGGTCTGCGAATTGGTCAGCACGCCCGCGCGCCCGACCTCGGAGCCGGTGCCGGCGGTGGTGGGCACCGCGATGATCGGGGCGATCTTGTCGGCATCGGCGCGGGTATACCAGTCGTCGATGTCTTCCAGATCCCAGACGCTCAGACCCGCGTCCTGATGCGCCATCAGGGCGATCATCTTGCCCAGATCCAGCGCCGAGCCGCCGCCAAAGCAGATCACGCCGTCATGGTTGCCCGCAAGATAGGTCTTGATCCCTGCGGCCATGTTGATTTCGTTCGGGTTCGGGTCCACGTCCGAAAACAGCGCCTCGCCCAGACCGGCGGCCTTGAGAATGCCAAGCGCCTCGGCGGTGATCGGCAGGCTGGCCAGTGCGCGGTCGGTCACCAGCAGGGGCCGGGTGATGCCCGCTGCCTTGCAATGATCGGCCAGTTCTGAAATCCGGCCCACGCCGAATTTCATGGCCGTCGGGTAAGACCAGTTCCGGTTCGGAACGTTATGGGTCATTTCGTCACCTTTTTCAGATGGTAGGATTTCGGCCGCGTGACCGAATAGAAGCCAAGGAAAGACAGAGAGCCACCGCGCCCGGTATCCTTGCAGCCGGTCCAGCACAGGGCCGGGTCAAGGAAGTCGCAGCGGTTCATGAAGATGGTGCCGGTTTCGATCTGCGCGCCGATCTCGGCGGCGGCTTCCGCATCTGCGGTCCAGATCGAGGCGGTCAGGCCATAGGGGGAATCGTTCATCAATTTGATGGCCTCGGCATCGTCCTTCACCGGCATGATGCCGACAACCGGGCCGAAGCTTTCCTCCATCATTACCCGCATGGAATGATCGACGTTCACGAGGATCTGCGGCGCGAGATAGGCGCCGCCGTCATCGGCGGGGAAGGCGGCCGGGTCGATCAGGGGCTTGGCCCCTGCTGCGATGGCCTCGGCCACCTGCGCGCGCACCGTGGCGGCGAAGCGCTTGTTCGCCATCGGCCCGAGCGTGCTGGCGGCATCGAACGGATTGCCAAGCTTCAGCCCGTCGACCCATTTCACCGCCTTTTCCACGAAGGCATCGTAAAGGCTTTCGTGGACATAGATGCGCTCGATCCCGCAGCAGCATTGCCCGGCGTTATACATTGCGCCGTCCATCAGGCTGTCCACTGCCGCATCCAGATCGGCGTCGGCGCGGACATAGCCGGGGTCTTTGCCGCCCAGTTCCAGCCCCGTCGCGGTAAAGGTGCCCGCCGCTGCCTTCTCGATGGCAGCACCCCCACCGACCGAGCCGGTGAAGTTGATGAAGTTGAACGCCCGCGCGCCGATCAGCGCCTCGGTGGTGGCGTGGTCCAGCACGACATTCTGGAACACATCTTCCGGTACGCCTGCGGCATGGAAGGCCTCGGCCAGACGCTCGCCGACCTTCAGGGTCTGGCTGGCATGTTTCAGCACCACACTGTTGCCGGCGATCAGCGCCGGGGCCAGCGTGTTGATGGTGGTGAGGTAGGGGTAGTTCCACGGCGCGATGATGAAGACCACGCCCACTGCCTCGCGCGCGAGGTAGCGGGTGAAGCGCTCACTGTCCTCGACCACCACGGGCGCAAGGGTCTTGGCCGCAATCTCGGCCATGTAGTTGGTGCGGTCGATCACGCCGCCCCATTCGCCACCGAACCGGGTCGGGCGGCCCATTTGCCAGGCCAGTTCCTCGACCAGAACGTCTTTCTTTTCCATCAGCTTGTCGACACCGGCCTTGACCAGCGCGATGCGATCCTCCAGCGGGCGCGCGGCCCAGGCCTTTTGCGCGGCCTTCGCCCGCGCGGTGGCGGCAAAGGCATCGTCCCGCGACAGTGGCTGGCGTTCCAGCCAGACCGAGCCGTCCACGGGCGAGATCAGTTGAATCGGTTTCATCCTCGTCGTCCTTCAAGCGCGCCCGCAGGCGCCGGTTGTCTCTTACGCCCGGTCAAAGCCGCGCTGGCGTTCCCAGTCGGTCACCACGCGGTTCTGTTCGTGCAATTCCCATTCGGCGGCGTGGACATAGTGGTCGACCACCTCGTCGCCAAAGGCCGCGCGCAGCATGGCCGACCCACGCAGCGCCGCCGCAGCCGCGCCCAGCGTGTTCGGGATCTCGCGCACATTGTCGGCGGCATACATGTCGCCCGTCATTTCGGGTTCCAGTTCCATCTTGCCCTCGATCCCCGCAAGGCCCGCCGCCAGCAGGGCGGCACAGGCAAGATAGGGGTTCAGATCGGCGCCGCCGATGCGACATTCCACCCGCACGGCCTTTGTATTCTCGCCGCAGACGCGGAATCCGGCGGTGCGGTTGTCGCGGCTCCAGACCGCCTTGGTCGGGGCGAACATGCCGACGACAAAGCGTTTGTAGCTGTTGACATAGGGGGCGAGGAAATAGGTCAGCTCCGCCGCATGGGCCAGTTGCCCGGCCATATACTGCTTCATCAGCGCGCTCATGCCATGCGCATCGGCCTCGTCGCGGAAGGCGGGCTTGCCGTCTTGCCACAGCGACTGGTGGACATGGCTGCTTGAACCCGCCTTGCGGTGGTCATATTTGGCCATGAAGGTGACGCTGGCGCCATGCCGAAGCGCAATCTGCTTCACCCCCAGCTTGATGATGGCGTGCATGTCCGAGGTATCGAGCGCGTCGGAATATTTCGCGTTGACCTCCTCCTGCCCGGCATCGGCCTCACCCTTGGAGCATTCGATCGGGATGCCCGCGTTCCACAGTCCGTTGCGGATGTCGCGCATGATCGGCTCATCCGCCGAGGTGCCCCAGATCGAATAATCGACATTGTGACGCGCTTTCGGTGTGGGAAGCGGAAAGCCGCGGTCGTGCAGATCGGCGAAGGTTTCGTCGAAAAGGAAGAACTCCAGTTCGGTCGCCATCATGGCGTCAAAGCCCATGGCCCTGGCGCGCTCCACCTGACGTTTCAGGATGGCGCGGGGCGAATGCGGCACCGGCTTGTGGGTGTGGTGGTCCAGCACGTCGCACATCACCATGGCCGTGCCCGGCGCCCAGGGCAGGCGGCGCAGCGTGGCCAGATCGGGCTTCATCACATAATCGCCATAGCCCGCCTCCCAGGAGGTGCTGCGATAGCCCGGCACGGTATACATCTCCATGTCCGTGGCGAGCAGATAGTTGCAGCAATGTGTCTCGTCATGGGCGCCGTCGATGAAATGTTGCGCGACGAAACGCTTGCCCATCAGGCGCCCCTGCATATCCACGATGCAGGTGGCAACGGTGTCGATTTCTCCGGCCGCGACGGCGGCTTTCAGGGCGTCGAAGGTGAGGTTGGCGGGCATGTCTGGCCTCGTATCTCAGAAAAGGGGGAGGGGGTTCAGGCGGGTGCGGAAGGCGCCACCGCCGAACTCGGGCTTTCTGGGCCAGCAACAGGGGCGCAGCAGGGCCAAGGCCATCTCTCTCCTCCACCGGGTCACAAGGGACCGGAATTTGATCATATATAGTGCGGGGCGGGGGCGCGCAATGGCGCCCCCGGCCCGGTGTCAGTAGCGATAGGGCGGGCCTGCCTGCACCATGGTCTCGTTGTATTTCTTGATGATCTCGACGACCTTGGCCTTGGTTTCGCTTTCGGTCGCGACCTCGTCCCAGAACTTCACGGCGGCATCCTGAACGGTCTGCCATTCCGCATCGGGGATGGTGGTCAGCTTCAGCTTGCCCCCATTGATCCGCAGATCGGCCTCGCCCGCCCAATACCAGTGCTGGCGATAATAGTGCGACTGCTCGAAACAGGTTTCCAGCAGCTTTTGCAGATGCGGCGGCACGGCATTCCAGCGGTCCATATTGGCGAAGAAATGCCCGATCCACGCGCCCGAGATGTTGTTGGTCAGGAAGTAGTCGGTCACATTGGCCCAGCCCACCGTGTAAACTTCGGTGATGCCAGACCATGCCAGACCGTCCAGTTCGCCGGTTTGCAGCGCGACTTCCACGTCTTCCCACGGCAGGGTGACCGGCACGACGCCGAATTGCGCAAGGAAGCGCCCGGCGGTCGGGAAGGTGAAGATGCGCAGGCCCTTGAGATCCTCAAGGCTGTTGATCGGTTTCTTGGTCGAGAAGTTGCAGGGGTCCCACGACCCGGCAGAAATATGCTTTACCCCGACGGCGGCATATTCCTCTTCCCAGATCTGCTTCAGACCGTATTTGTTGAACAGCGCCGGTACGTCGAGGCTGTAACGCAGCGCCATCGGGAAATAGCCACCGAATACGGTGACTTCGGTGGGCGAGGCCATGGAGTCGTCATCCGACTGCACACAGTCGATGGTGCCCGACTGCATGGCCTGAAACAGCTCTGCCGTGGGGACAAGCTGGTCTGAATAGTAAAGCTCGATCTCCATCTGGCCTTGCGCGATTTCGTTGAACGCGTCGACCGCCGGTTTCACCACATGCTCGCCCAGGGCAGCACCGGCATAGGTCTGCATGCGCCATTTGATCGGCGCCTGCGCGCGCCCCACCGAGGGGGCGGCAAGGGCCGCCGCGCCGCCAAGCGCGCCGGTGGTCAGGAACTTCCGTCTCGTCGTCATCGTGAACCTCCGTTGGGATTGTCAGGATGCGGGGGCGGTGCGGCCGCCCCTCGCCGGGTTGTTATTGGCCGTAGATCGTCTGTGGCAGCCACAGCGCGATCTGCGGAAAGATCATCACCAGCGCCAGCGCAATGGCCATCATCACCACGAAGGGCGTCACCGAACGGTAGATGTCCAGCATGGTAATCTCGCGCGGGGCGAAGGCCCGCATCAGGAACAGGTTGTAGCCGAAGGGGGGCGTCAGATAGGCGATCTGACAGGTGATGGTGTAAAGCACGCCATACCAGATCAGCACCTGATCGGGCGGCAGGCCCAGATCCAGCTGCGCCACCAGCGGCACATAAAGCGGCGCCACGATCACCAGCATGGCGGTATCGTCAAGGAACATCCCCATCAGCAGGAACGAAAGCTGCATCAGGATCAGGATGGTCCACGGGCCCATGTGCAGGCGGTCGACGAACAGGCCCTCAATGGCCTTCACCGCCCCCAGCCCGTCAAACACCGCGCCGAAGGACAGGGCCGCGAGGATGATCCACATGAACATGCAGGAAATGCCCAGCGTGTTGCGGGTGGCGACCTCGAACACCTGACGGGTGAAGCGGCGCTTGATCACGGCGGCCAGCGTGGTCGTGGCGACCCCGATGACCGAGCTTTCCACCAGCGAGGTATAGCCCTTCACGAAAGGCACCATCATGGCGGCGAAGATGAACAGCGGCAGCAGGCCGGCCCCGAGGAGGCGCATCTTCTCGGCGCTGGTGATGGCCGCGCGTTCCTCGGCATCGAGGGCCGGGCCAAGGCGCGGCGACAGGCGGCAGCGCAGTGCGATGTAAAGGATGAACAGCGCCGCCATCAGCAGCCCCGGCACGATCCCGGCAAGCCAGAGCTGGCTGACCGGCGCGCGGGCGATCATCGCGTAAAGCACCAGCACGACCGAGGGCGGGATCAGGATGCCAAGGCTCGACCCGGCCTGAATGACGCCGGTCACCATGCGCTTGTCATAGCCGCGCCGCAACAGTTCGGGCAGGGCAATGGTCGAGCCGATGGCCATGCCCGCCACCGAAAGCCCGTTCATCGCGGAAATCAGCACCATCAGCAGGATCGTCCCGATGGCAAGCCCGCCGGGCACCGGCCCGAACCAGACGTGGAACATCCGGTACAGGTCTTCTGCGAGCCGCGTTTCGCTCATGACATAGCCCATGAAGACGAACATCGGCAGCGTCAGCATCGGATACCATTTCATCAGCTTCATGGCGGCCGAAAAGCCCATTTGCTGCCCGCCGGTGCCCCAAAGCGCCAGCGAGGCTACCACGGCGACGAAGCCGATGATGCCGAAGACCCGCTGCCCGGTCATCATCAGGAGCAGCATGGTCGAGAACATCAGAAGGGCAATCATCTCCTGCGGCATCAGATCTCCTCCCCGCGCAGGGTGGCAATGTCGCGGATGAGATAAACGAGCGATTGCAGGAACATCAGGATGAAGCCCAGAAACATGGTGATCTTGATTGGCCAGAGATAGGGGCGCCAGGCGGTCGGCGACCGCTCCAGCCGGCCGATCTGCGGCAGAAGCGCGCCTTCAGGCCATTTCAGGGTCAGCGAATAGGCCAAGCTTTCCCAGGCCCCCCAGACCATGACGGCCAGATAGAACATCAGCGCCAGCACGGTGAAGGCATCAAAGGCGGCGCGGGTGCGGTCGTTCCAGCGCGAATAGGCAAGATCCATCCGCACATGGCTGCCCATCTGCATCGAATAGGGGCCACCCAGGATGTAATAGGCGACCATGATGAACTGAGCCATTTCCAGCGTCCACATCGAGGGCGTGAACGCGGCCTTGGAAATGGCCGACCATGCCAGAACAGCCATCAGCGCGAACAGCAGATACATGGCGAAGCGGCCGATGCCGTGGTTCAGCTTCTCGACCCCGTGCACGAAAGCGACGATCCAGCGCGGCAAGGCTCAGCCCTCCTTCTTCAGGTCGGTCAGGGCGGCGGCGATCACCGGCGCCAGCCGGTCGGCCATCGCCTGTTCCGCCTCGGGCGAGGCGATCAGGTCGTTGCGGATTTCCAGCATGGCATTCGCCAGGCCATAGGGCGTGGCATGCAGGCGCAGCGTATGGGTCACGTCATCGGCCGCCGAATAGGGCGCGTTCAGCCCGCAGGCCAGACCCGATGTCGCCTCGGCCCCGGCGAGGATGGCGCGGGCCAGCCGGTCGTCGGCATCATGGATCACACCGAATTCCACCGCGCGCTTCTGTCCGAAGTAAACCGGGGTGAAGCTGTGGATGGTGACAAGGACGGGGCGGCGCCCCAGCGCGATCCGTTCGGCAATCAGCCCGTGCAGCGCGTCGTGAAACGGCACATAGATCGCCGCAGCCCGCGCTGCGCGTTCCGCGGGCGTAATCGCCGCATTGCCCGGAACCTCGTACACCTCGGATTTCGCAGGCATTGCGCCCGGCATGTCAGGCGCGCGGTTGCAATCATAGATCAGGCGGCTGACCGTGGCGGCAACCGTGGTCGCCCCCAGTCGCACCGCCAGCCCCTGCATCAGCCCCAGCGCGCCGGGGTCCCAGGCGATGTGCGCCTGCCGCTGTTCTGCCGTCAGCCCCAGATCGCCCCAGAGCGCCGGAAAGGTATTGGCGGCATGTTCACAGACGAGGATCAGGTCACTGCCTGCCTCGGCCCGCCCGGTGATCACGGGGGTAAAAATCGCCGGAGCCACGGCCCCGGCCTGCATGTCTGGCTGTGCAGTCATTGCTGCGAGTCATCCCTGTTGTTGCCTTCAGGGTTCACCGCCGACCCGGTTCTGTCAAGAATTTTTCTTCTGCGTAATTTCTGTTACAAATTTTTCCAAACGGGTGCAGAATGATCCCGAACCGGCAGCCGGAGGGCCGCGATGGACGAACAGATCACCATTGAGGACCGGATGCGCGCGGCGCTGCCCGATCTGACCCGCGCGGAACGCCAGCTTGCCACCCATGTGCTGAAGAACTACCCGGTCGCCGCGCTGGGCTCGATCACCACGCTGGCCAAGGCGGCAGAGGTCTCCACGCCCACGGTAGTGCGGCTCTGCCAGAAGCTGGGCTACAAGGGCTATCCCGATTACCAGTCTGCCCTGCGCGGCGAGGTGGAGGCGATGTTGATGTCACCCATCGCCAAGCATGACCGCTGGGCGGGCGGGGTGCCGGATACTCATATCCTCAACCGTTTCGCCGATACGGTGGTGGGCAATCTGCAAGCCACGCTGGGCCAGATCGACCATGCAGAATTCGATGCGGCGGCCAGCCTGCTGGCCGATGGCGACCGTGCGATCTTCGCCATGGGCGGGCGGATCACCCATGCGCTTGCAGATTACTTTGTCACGCTGATGAAGGTGGTGCGTCCCGATGTGACGCTGCTTTCCGGTCTGTCGAACACCTGGCCGCCCGCGTTGCTGGATATGAAGCGCGGTGATGTGCTGCTGGTCTTCGACATCCGGCGTTATGAAAACAGTGTGCTGCAGCTCGTGGAGTTGGCGGTGGAACAGGGGGCCGAGGTCGTTCTGATCACCGACCGCTGGGTCAGCCCCGCCGCCGCCCATGCCCGCCACACGCTTGCCGCCCACATCGAGGCGCCAAGCGCATGGGACAGCATGGTGTCCATTACAGTTCTGGTCGAAACCCTGCTCGCCTCGGTGCAGACCCTGCGCTGGGACGCAACGGAGGCACGGCTGAAGCGGCTGGAAGGGCTTTACGATCGTTCCCGCTTCTTCCGCCGCCCGAGGTGAGCGGCAAAAATCTTCAGCAAGATTTTTACCGCCCCGTTCCCTGCGTCGCTACTGGTTGTCAGGCTGCGCGCGGACCGAGATCCGCCCCAGCCGGGTGATCCGGTAGGGCGCGCCGTTTTCCGAGCCGATCAGCCGCTTGCGGCGCAGGCTCTGGAACACCTGCAAGGTGCAATCGGCAAGGATCATGCCCTCGCGGGTCACGCAGAGCACGGTGTCGATCTTGCGGCCTGTGGCGCGGTCGTGTTCGATCCGGCCACCCTTGGCCAGCACATGCAGAACCCGTTGTTCGGGTCTGGAGATATTCATGGGGTTGTCCGTCAGATAAGGCAAACCATCCGCGCGAGGCTTGGCCCGGCGGATCAGCTTCCCCTTGTCAGGCCAAGGGGTCAGCCCTTGCGCACAGTCTCTGACATAAACTCTCCATCATGCGCATGGCGCGCGCGGCCAATATGGCTGCCTGAAGGGCGATCTTCAATAACCGCGGGTGAGATCCACCTGATGCAGCAGGGGCTCGCCCGCTTCACCGCGCCGGATATTTTCCGCGACCACGCGCGCGGCGGAAGAGGCGCGGGTATCGGCGGCGATATGCGGCGTGACGGTAACGCCGGGGTGGTGGCGGAACGGGTGATCCTCGGGCAGCGGCTCGATGCGGAAGACATCCAGCGTTGCATGCCCCAGCGCGCCGCTATCCAGCGCGGCCAGCAGCGCGTCATCGTCGATCAGCGCGCCGCGACCGGGGTTCACGATCACCGCCCCCTGCGGCAGCCAGGCCAGACGCCGGGCATCCAGCAGGTTTTCGGTCTCAGCGGTGCGGGGCAGCAGCGTCACCACGATTTCGGCCTTGCGGAGCAGCGCCTCCAGCCCCGCCTCGCCGTGATGCGCGGGAATGTCGAGCCCGGTCTTGGCCGAGCGGCTCCAGCCCTCCACAGCGAAGTTCAGGGCTTTCAGCGCGCGGGCGCAGGCGAGGCCCAGCTCGCCCAGCCCCAGCATTGCCACGACACGTTCCCGCGCCAGCGGCGGCACGATCTGTTGCCAGCCCGGGGCGCCCTTGATGTAGCGGTCCATCCCCAGATGGTGCCGCAGCACATGGCCGGTGACATATTCCACCATACCCTCGGTCAGACCCGGATCGACCATGCGGCACAGGGGCTGCGTCAGTGTCGGGTTGCCGACGATCCGTTCGACCCCGGCCCAGAGATTCAGGACCGCGCGGCAGCGGGTGTAAGGGGTGAAATCCTGCAAGGCGCTGCCGGGGGCGTAGACGATATAATCGACCTCTCCGGGCGTGGCCTCAGTCACCAGTGCCGCATCAAGCCCGGCCCCGGCGAAAGCCACCCGCAAATGCGGGCCATATTCCGGCCAGAGCGCCTCACCCGCCGCAAACAGCACCGTCACAGTCATCCGCTTTCCTTCCTCGCCTTGATCCGCCGTCAGCGCGGGCGGTGGACATGGGCGCTTTGCACCAGCCCGAAGCCCACCAGCAGCACCAGCATGGCCGACCCGCCGTAGGACAGCAAGGGCAGCGGCACCCCCACCACCGGCGCCATGCCCATCACCATCGACAGGTTCACCGCGATGTAGAAGAACAGGTTCGCCGCGCAGCCAAGGATCAGAAGCTGCGAGAAACGGTCGCGGTTTTGCAGGGCCGAGACGATGCAGAAGCCGATGATACCCGCGTAAAGCAGCAGCAACGAAAAGGCGCCGACAAAGCCGAACTCTTCGGCCAGCGTGGTAAAGATGAAGTCGGTATGCTTTTCCGGCAGGAAGTTCAGCCGCGATTGCGTGCCCTGCATGAAGCCCTTGCCGGCCCAGCCGCCGGAGCCGAGGGCAATCTTGGCCTGAATGATGTTATAGCCCGCGCCCAGCGGATCGGCGGTCGGGTCGAGGAAGGTGTCGATCCTTGCATACTGGTAATCGTGCAGGAACTGCCATGGGGTTCCGCGCAGGGCAAAGACGCCGTAGATCGCGCCGCCCACCAGCCCCGCAACCGCGCCGAAATACCACCAGCTGACGCCCGCACAGAACATCACCGCCGCGCCGACCGCCAGCAGCATGACCGAGGTGCCGAGGTTCGGCTGCATCAGCACCAGGATCGTCGGCATCACGATCAGCAGCACGGGCAGCAGCACCCACAGCGGGCGCGAGACCTTCTTGGGGTCGAGCCAGTCGTAATAGGCGGCCAGCGCCATCACGAGGGTGAATTTCATCATCTCGGACGGCTGCAACACCAGTGGTCCGAGGTTGATCCAGCGCTGCGCGCCCATGCCCACATGGCCGAAAAATTCCACCACCAGCAGCAGCCCTACAGAGACCAGATAGGCCAGCGCCGACATGTTGCGCCAGAACCAGACCGGGATGAAGGCGACGAAGAACATCAGCGCCATGCCCAGACCGAAGCGCTTCATCTGCGGCTCGGCCCACAGTTCCATTCTTCCGCCAGAGACGGAATAGAGCATCAGGAACCCGACTGCCGCCACCGCGGTCATCATCAGGATGACGGGCCAGTTCAGATGCAGCACCTTGCGCAGCCCGGTCGGGGCGGTCTTGATGCGGTATTCCAGAAAGCTCATGCCGGTCTCTCCGCCTCAGGCCCGCGACCGCGTGGTGCTGTCGGCGCCGAAATCGCGCAGCTTCAAGTCGTTGAAGCGCGACTCGATCGTGCCGCGCTGCGAGGCGGGATAGGCGCTCAGCGGCGGGATGCCGCCGGTCAGGCAGAAAAGCAGGAGATCGCGGGCAATGGGCGCGGCCACAGCCGACCCGCCACCGCCATGTTCAACCACCACCGAAACCGCGACACGCGGGTTTTCGAAGGGGGCGTAGCAGACGAACAGCGCATGGTCGCGCCGGTTCCATGGCAGCTGATCGTTGCGCACCACGCCCGAGGCACGTTCCTGCGTCGAGATGTTGCGCACCTGCGCCGTGCCGGTCTTGCCCGCCATCAGCAGGGTTTCATCCGCAATGCGCGAGCCCTTGGCCGTGCCATGGGCGCCGTTCATCACCTCATACATCCCGCGCCGGACTGAAGCGAGGTGCTGGCTGCTCAGATCGAGTGGCGGCGCTTCGGGCAGGGGCACTTCCTGCGTGCCGATCATCCGCACCAGCCGTGGCTGGATGGCCCGGCCGCTGGCGATGCGCGCCGTCATCACCGCAAGTTGCAGCGGCGAGGTCAGCACATAGCCCTGACCGATAGAGGCGTTGATCGTGTCACCGATGCGCCAGTCCTGCTTGTAGCGTTCCTGCTTCCAGGCCTTGTCGGGCATCACCCCTTCGGTGATGGCGGACATGGGCAGATCGTGTCGTATGCCAAGACCCAGCTTGCGGCCCATCTCGGCGATCTTGTCGATGCCGACCTTCTGCGCGATGTCATAGAAGTAGACGTCACAGCTTTCAGCAAGGGCAGAATGCAGTGAAACGGTGCCGTGGCCCGAGCGTTTCCAGCAGTGGAACCGGCGGCTGCCGACCTCGTAATGGCCGGGGCAGTAGACACCCGTCTGGGGTGTGATCACACCCGCTTCCAGCGCCGCCAGCGCGGTGACCATCTTGAAGGTCGATCCGGGCGGATAGGCGCCCTGCACGGTCTTGTCGGCCAGCGGGCGATGGTCGTTTTCCAGCAGGACCGAATAATCCTTCTGGCTGATCCCGCGTACGAAAAGGTTTGGGTCGAAGGACGGCGCCGAGACACAGGCCAGAAGATCGCCGGTCTGCACGTCGATGGCCACCATGGCGGCGCTTTCATCGCCCAGCCGTGCCTGCGCAAAATTCTGCGCCTCGGCGTCAATGGTCAGACGCAGGTCATCGCCGGGGTCGCCCTCCAGCCGCTCCAGCTCGCGCATCACCCGGCCGACGGAATTCACCTCGATCCGTTTCTGCCCGGCCCGCCCGCGCAACTCCGCCTCGGTCCAGCGTTCCACCCCGACCTTGCCGATCTGGAATTTCGGCAGCTGAAGCACGGGGTCCGGGTTCTCGATCCGCTCCAGATCCCGCTCGGACACCGGGCCGACATAACCCACCACATGCGCGAAATCCTGATCCAGCGGATAGACACGGCTGAGGCCGACTTCGGGCGTGACGCCGGGCAGCGAGGGCGAGTTGATGGCGATTTTCGAGAAATCTTCCCAGCTCAGCCGGTCAGCCACGATGATCGGCACGAAGGGAGACCGGCGCTCCACCTCCTTCAGGGTCTTTTCGATGTCGGCGGGCGGCAGGGCCACGATGGAGGCAAGCCGCTTCAGCACCATTTCCACATCGCCTGCATCTTCGCGGGTGATGACGACGCGGTAATTCTGTTCGTTTCCGGCGATCAGGCGGCCGTTGCGGTCGAAGATCTGACCGCGCGCGGGCGGGATCAGCCGGATGTTGACCCGGTTCTCCTCGGCCAGCAGGCGAAATTCCTCGGCCTGATCGACCTGAAGATACCGCATCCGTGCGCCCAGAACGGCGACGAAGGCGGTCATGGCGCCGCCCATCAGGAAGGCGCGCCGACGCACGCCCCGCACGGAATCTTCGGTATCGCGTTGCGTCCGTTTCATAGCCGCCGTCCCATCGAATCGACCTCGCCCATCCCCGGCTTGTGAACCCGCAGTGTGACATGCGACAGCCAGACGACCACGGGATAGGCAAGCACCGTCGCCACCGCCTGCGTCATGGCATAGCCAAAGCCCGCCTGCGGCAGCAGGGTTACCGCAAAGACCAGATGATAGCCCAGAAACATGCCGAACATCAGCAGGCCGATGAAAATCCATTCCGTCGCAAAACTCAATTCACGGGTCAGTGCGATGCGGGACCGCAGGATTTCCGACCCGACCAGCACCAGGGCGGTCCACAGCCCCGGCGGCCGCAGCAGCAGCATGTCCTCGGTCAGCACGACCGCTACGATCAGCAGGGCGGGCATGTAATCGGGGCGGCGCTGCACCCAGGCGAGGATCAGGCACAGCAGAAGATCGGGGCCGGGCAGGCGGCCCGCCTCGGACCCAAGGGGCAGCAGGCGCAGGAAGATCAGGAACAGCGCCACCGCCACGAAGATCCCGCGATGCATCAGCACATCGCGGCGCAGCGGATCAGCCATTGCTGTCCTCCCCCTCGGCAGGGGGCGGGGGGCCGATCTCGCCGGGCGTCACCGGCTCGGCCACCAGACCACCGGGATCGGTGATCGCCTCAAGGTCGTGGCTGCGCAGCACGCGCAGGAAATCCAGCCGCTCGTAATCGGCGGCCAGCAGGGCGCGCAGCCGCCGGTCCGGCCCCTGCGCGACCGACCCGACCAGCAGACCCGCCGGGAAAACCCCGCCATCGCCCGAGGTCACCACCCGGTCACCGGGGCGCACCAGATCGGCCTTTTCCACAAATTCGAGCGGCGGGGCAGAAGAGTTGTCGCCGGACAGAAGCGCCTTCTGTCCCGACGGCTCCACCACCACCGGAATGCGCGAACTGGAATCGGTCAGCAGGATCACCCGTGCGCTGCGCCTGCCCACGCCCGATATGCGCCCGACAAGCCCGATGCCGTCCATCGCGGCCCAGCCGTCCCGCACGCCGTCCCGCTCGCCCACGTTGATCAGCACGGATTGCCGGAACGGGCTGCCGCTGTCGGCCAGCACCACGCCGGTGATATGCGTCAGCTTCGGGTCCAGCCGCACCTGATTGAGGTCCAGAAGCTTCGCATTCTGCTGTTCCAGCCGCAGCGCGGCCTCTTTCCAGCCGCGCATCTGCTTCAGTTCCTGCCGAAGTTCCTGATTTTGCTCGTAAAGCTTGGTGTAGGACTGGAAACCCTGCACCATCTGCACCGCTTTGGTCACGGGCAGCATCACCCAGTCGAAACTGGGCACCGTGCGATCCACCAAGGCGGTGCGGAAGCGTTCCACGCGCGGGCTGTCGATGCGCCACAGCAGGAACAGCGCCAGCAAAAGCACCACCAGCGCGCCGATCAGGATGCGCCTGATCGGGCGGGCAAAATCCTCCGGGTTGGTCCGGTTCTTTGCCACGCGCGGCCCCTTTGCGATGCGCTGTGTCCTGCGGCTCAGCTATCGTAGTCGATGACGTGCCGCAGTTGTTTTTCGTACTCCAGCGCCTTGCCGGTGCCAAGCGCTACACAGTTGAGCGATTCATTGGCGACGGAAATCGACAGGCCGGTCTGTTCGCGCAGCGCCAGATCCAGATCGCCCAGCAGCGCACCACCGCCGGTCAGCATCACGCCGCGATCCACGATATCGGCCGCCAGATCGGGCGGGGTGGTTTCCAGCGCCTGCATCACCGCGTCGCAGATCTGCTGCACGGGTTCGGCCAACGCCTCGGCCACCTGGGCCTGGTTGATCTCGGTTTCTTTCGGCACGCCATTCAGCAGGTCGCGGCCGCGGATCTGCATCGAGGCGCCGCGCCCGTCATCGGGCATCCGCGCCGTGCCGATCGAGGTCTTGATGCGCTCCGCCGTGCTTTCGCCGATCAGCAGGTTCTGATGACGGCGCAGGTAGCTGATGATCGCCTCGTCCATCCGGTCGCCGCCCACACGGACGGAACGCGCATAAACGATGTCACCCAGCGACAGAACGGCCACTTCGGTCGTGCCGCCGCCGATGTCGACCACCATGCTGCCGGTCGGTTCGGTGATCGGCATCCCCGCGCCGATCGCCGCCGCGATGGGCTCGGCGATCAGGCCCGCGCGGCGCGCACCGGCTTGCAGCACCGAATTGCGGATCGCGCGCTTTTCCACCGGGGTCGCGCCATGCGGCACGCAGACGATGATCTTCGGTTTGGCGAAGGTCGTGCGCTTGTGAACCTTGCGGATGAAATGCTTGATCATTTCCTCCGCGCTGTCGAAATCGGCGATCACGCCGTCGCGCATCGGGCGGATGGCCTCGATGCTGCCCGGCGTCCGGCCCAGCATCAGCTTGGCATCCTCGCCCACGGCGAGAACCTGCTTCTTGCCGTCCTTCACATGGTACGCCACCACCGAGGGTTCGTTCAGCACGATGCCCTTGCCCCGGATATAGACAAGCGTATTCGCGGTGCCGAGGTCGATCGCCATATCCGACGAAAAGAGGCCGGTGAGTGACATGCTGGACTGCGTCCTTCGATGAGCAAAAACGGATCAGCCCGCGACTCAGGCCGTTTCCGGCGCGGGCGCCTTCATATAAAGACAGCACCCGACCGGCGAAAGCCCGGAGTCTGCGTGGACGGCACAATTCCGCGTGTTCTGTAAGGGCTTGCACTTATCGAACATTTCGCGCGGGTGGTGGCGGGTGGACTTTGGCTATCGTTGCAGACTTGCAATATTTGGTGCACCGGAATGAAAAAGGCCGCCCGGTGGGCGGCCCTTTCGCGGCTCAAAGTGCGCGTGGCGCCTTCTGCAACAGCGGCATCACATCCGCCATTTCCGGCCCGTTGGCCCGCCCGGTCAGCGCCTTGCGCAGCGGCATGAACAGCCCCTTGCCCTTGCGGCCCGTCGCCTCTTTCACCGCCGTGGTCCATTCCGACCAGGTGGTTTCGGTCCAGGGCTGGACGGGCAGCAGGGTCAGCGCCTGCGCGACGAAATCGCGGTCCTCGTCCTCGACCAGCGGCTCGGCGCCGTCGCGGAACAATTCCCACCAGCCGGCCAGATCGTCCAGCACGGTGATGTTGTCCTTGGCCACGCGCCAGAAGGCCGCCAGCTTGTCCTCCGGCACCCCCAGCGCGCGGATGCGATCCGCCACCGCATCCAGCGGCAGCGCCTGCACATGGGCGCGGGTCAGCGGGAACAGGTCTTCCGCGTCGAATTTGGTCGGGGCGGAGCCGAAGCTTTCGACATCGAAGCCTTCTGCGATCTCGTCCAGCGAGCCTGCCAGAACCACGGGCTTCGACGATCCCAGCCGCGCCATCAGCGACAGCAGCGCCAGCGGCTCCACCCCCCGTGCGCGCAGGTCGCGCAGGGACAGCGTGCCAAGGCGCTTCGACAGTTCCTCGCCCTTGGCGCCGGTCAGCAGCGAATGGTGGGCGAAGGCCGGGGGCGTGCCGCCCATGGCCTGCATGATCTGGATCTGCGTCGCGGTATTGGTCACATGGTCGGCGCCGCGTACGATATTGGTGACGCCCATGTCGATGTCATCGACCGACGAAGCGAAGGTATAAAGCACCTGTCCATCGGCACGGATCAGCACCGGGTCCGACACGCTGGCTGCGTCGATCGAGATCGGGCCAAGGATACCGTCGGTCCATTCGATCCGCTCCTGATCCAGCAGGAAGCGCCAGTAACCATCGCGCCCTTCGGCGCGGAACTTCGCCTTCTCGTCGTCCGACAGCCGGTAGGACGCGCGGTCATAGACCGGCGGCTTGCCCATGTTCAGCAGCTTCTTGCGCTTCAGGTCCAGCTCGGTCGGGCTTTCGAAACATTCATAGAACCGGCCCTTCGCCTTCAGCGTTTCCGCCTCGGCGCGGTAACGCTCCAGCCGCAGCGACTGACGTTCCACCCGGTCCCAATGCAGGCCCAGCCATTCCAGATCGGCCATGATCGCATCAGCGTATTCCTGCTTCGAGCGTTCCTGGTCGGTGTCATCCAGCCGGAGGATGAACTGGCCGCCGGTCTTGCGGGCGATCAGATAGTTCATCAGCGCGGTGCGCAGATTGCCGACATGGATATAGCCGGTGGGCGAGGGCGCGAAGCGGGTAACGGTGGTCATTTTGTGCCTCCTGCAACCCGCGCCCTTTCGCATGCGGGCACGCATTTGTCCATATCGCGCAGGCGGGGGGGCGGCTATGCTGCCACGCCATGACCCATGCCAGCGCCAACACCATCGCCCCCGACCTCGCCCTGATCGAACAACTGGCCCATGAGGCCGTGATGAGCCTGCCCGAACCCTTTCGCAAGGCCGCGACTATGGTCCTGCTGCGGGTCGAGGATTTTCCGCCCGACGACATCCTTGATGCCATGAACATCGCCGATCCGTTCGAACTGACCGGGCTTTACGAGGGTATTCCCCTGACCGAGAAATCTGTCAGCGACCAGCCGGCGGGGCCGGATGTGATCTGGCTGTTCCGCCGCCCCATTCTGGATGAATGGCTGGAACGTGGCGATGTCTCGCTGGGCGAGCTGGTGACGCATGTGACGATCCATGAATTCGCCCATCACTTCGGCTGGTCGGATGATGACATCGCCGTGGTCGATCCGTGGTGGGAATAACGCAGCCGTGAAGCGGTGAATCCTGCGGTCCGGGTTAGGCTGAGGCCTTGCAACACAGGAGAGAGTGACATGACCGCAGAAGCGACCACGCCGACCCTCACCCGCCGCGCGGCACTCATCGCCGCAGCCGCCGTTCCCGCCGTGGCGCTGGCGCCACGCGCGGCCCGCGCCGCCGCACCGATGCAGGGCGCCGCCCAGCCCGGTTTTCATCGTTTTCCCCTTGGCGAGATGGAGGTGACGGCGCTGCTTGTCGGCACCCGTCCAATGGAAAATCCCAACGGCACCTTCGGCCTGAACGCCAGCCCCGAAGATTTCGCCGCCCTCGCGCAGGCGAATTTCCTGCCCGCGGACATGTCGGTGAACTTCTTCACCCCGACGCTGGTGAATACCGGGGCGGAACTGGTGCTGTTCGACACCGGCCTTGCGCCCGAAGCCATCACGGCCGCGCTGGCGGCGGCGGGCGTCACGCCCGATCAGGTGGACGTCGTGGTGCTGACCCATATGCATGGCGATCACATCGGCGGGCTTGCGGGCGAGGCGCCGACCTTCACCAATGCCCGCTACGTCACCGGCGCGGTGGAGCACAACCATTGGTCCGGCGCGGGTAACGAGGGATTTGACACCAAGGTCAAACCGCTGAGCGACAAGATGACCATGCTCGATGACGGCGGCAGCGTCGCTGCGGGCATCAGCGCCATCGCGGCCTTCGGCCATTCACCGGGGCATATGGCCTATCGGCTGGAAAGCGGGGGCAAATCGCTGGTCATCACGGCGGATACGGTGAACCACTACGTCTTTTCCATGCAGCGCCCGGATTGGGAGGTGCGGTTCGACATGGACAAAGCAGCAGGCGCGGCGACCCGGCGCAAGCTTTTGGGAATGCTGGCCGCTGACCGCACGCCCTTTATCGGCTATCACATGCCGTTCCCGGCTGTGGGCTATGTCGAGGCACAGGGCGAGGGCTTTCGCTTCGTTCCTGCAAGTTACCAGCAGTTGCTGTAACGCAAAGGGGCGGCAGCGCCGCCCCCAATTTTCTTAATCAAGGAATTGCAAGAGTTTTCAGGAAAGCTCGTGGCGCTCAGCCCAGCTTTGCGGCCACATCGACCAGACGACGCGCCTGATGGCCGATGGCGGCTTTCGCATTGTCATCGAACTCTTTGCCCTGGGTATGGCTGTAGCCATAGGGGTTGCCGCCCGCCGCGAAGATCGCCTGATCGGTAAAGCCCGGCGGCACGATGATCGACCCCCAATGCGCGAAGGTGGTGTAAAGTCCGAGGATCGTCGCCTCCTGCCCGCCATGCGGGTTCTGCGCCGAGGTCATCGCGGTGACGGGCTTGCCTGCCAGCGCGCCCTTGAACCACAGACCGCCCAGCGTGTCGATGAAGGCGCGCATCTGCGACGGCGCCTGGCCAAAGCGGGTGGGGGCCGAAAACAGATAGGCATTGGCCCATTCCATGTCGTCGGGCGTCGCAACCGGGATGTCCTGCATCTTGTCCAGCGTGGCTTTCCACGCATCCTGCCCGTTCACCACTTCGGCCGGTGCGGTTTCCGCGACACGGCGCAGACGGACCTCGGCGCCCGCAGCCTCAGCTGCTTCGGCGGCGATGCGGGCCATCTGAAGGTTGGTCGAATAGGTCGAGTAAAATACGATTGCGAGCTTGACGGCGGTCATCCTGTCCTCCTGTCGGGTGCAGTTATGCAGCTAACATAGTGCGCAGGCGGCCCTGCGCCCATTCGGTGCGGCCGCAGGGCGGATGTTCGCTGATGCACGGAACCCGGTTCAGCCCGGATCGCGGAAGCGGTTGGCGATGGGGTAGCGGCGGTCCAGCCAGAAGGCGCGGGGGGTCAGCCGCACGCCGGGCGCCGACTGGAAGCGCTTGTATTCGCTGATATACAGCAGATGCTCCACCCGTTTCACAGTGGCGTGGTCATAACCCTGTGCCACAATCTCGGCCACCGAAAGTTCCTGATCGACCAGCCCCTCCAGGATCGCATCCAGCACCTCATAAGGGGGCAGACTGTCCTGATCCTTCTGGTCAGGGCGCAATTCGGCGCTGGGTGGTTTGGTGATGACCCGTTCGGGGATCACCGCGCCCGCCGGACCCTTCATCCATGGGCGATGATGGTCATTGCGCCAGCGGCAGGTTTCGAACACGCGGGTCTTGTACATATCCTTGATCGGATTGTAGCCGCCGTTCATGTCGCCATAGATGGTGCAGTAGCCCACCGCCACTTCGGATTTGTTGCCGGTGGTCAGCAGCATCTCGCCAAACTTGTTCGACAGCGCCATCAGCATCAGCCCGCGCAGCCGGCTTTGCACGTTTTCCTCGGTGATGCCCGGTTCGGTGTCTGCAAACAGGTCGGCCAGCGCCTCGCCCACCGCCGCCTGCGCCCCGCCGATCGGCACGGTATCCAGCCGACAGCCCAGATTGCGCGCGACCTCACCCGCATCTTCCAGCGAATGCTCCGACGTATAGGCCGAGGGCAGCATGACGCAGCGCACATTCTCGGGCCCCAGCGCATCGGCGGCGATGGTGGCAACGATGGCGCTGTCAATCCCCCCCGACAGGCCCAACAACACCTTTCGGAAGCCGGTTTTCGCCATGTAATCCTGCAAACCCATGACGCAGGCGCGATAATCCGCCTCCCAGATCCGGGGGATTTCGGCGATCATGCCGGGCTCCGCGCGCCAGCCTTCCGGCCCGCGCGTGAAATCCACATGGGTCAGGCAGGTGTCGAATTGCGGCATCTGCACCGCGAGCGCACCGCCGGGATTCAGCACCATGCTCGACCCGTCGAAAACCTGATCGTCCTGGCCGCCCACCATATTGAGGTAGACCAGCGGCAGCCCGGTCTCGACCACGCGCGCCACCATCAGGTTCAGCCGCAGGTTCGGCTTGCCCCGGTGATAGGGCGAGCCATTGGGCACCAGCAGGATCTCTGCCCCGGTCTCGGCCAGCGTTTCGGCCACATCGGGGTGCCAGGCATCCTCGCAGATCGGCGTGCCGATGCGGATCGGCCCGATGCGGTAGGGACCGGAGACATCGGCGGGTGAAAAGATGCGTTTTTCGTCGAAGACATCGCTGTTCGGCAGATGGTGCTTCAACACCTTCGCCACCACCTTGCCGCCCTGCAAAACCCACCAGGCATTGTGAAGCCTGTCGCCTACCCGCGCCGGGCCACCGATGCCGATGGCCGGGCCTTCGGCACAATCGGCGGCCAGCGCCAGGATCGCCGCCTCTGCCGCATCGGCAAAAACCCGCTTCAGGATCAGATCCTGAGTCTGATAGCCGGTGATGAACATTTCGGTCAGTGCCAGCATGTCGGCGCCTGCGGCCTTCGCCTCGGCCCAGGCGCTGCGGGCCTTGGCGGCATTGCCCGCGATATCGCCCACAACCGGGTTCAGTTGGGCAAGTGTCAGGCGAAAGCGGTCTGCGGCCATGGGCGGCTCTCCGTCTGGCAGCGGGAGCGGCGTCCCGAGGATTTGTCTTGCTTTCTAGCAGACTGACGGCCAAGGAAAAGGAGGAAGCGGCACAAGGATCCGGGGGGCGAGGATGCGGAAGCGGTTCGGGATGGGCATGGGCGCGGCGGGGCTGGCGATGGCACTGGCCTTGCCGGTCGCGGCGCAGAACACCTCCGATGTGCTGGTCAAGCAATATGATGACGGTTCGGTCTACGAGGGGCAGTTCCTCAACGGGCGGCAGCACGGGCAGGGCACCTACCGGCTGACCAATGGATTCGAATACAGCGGCGAATGGGTCGAAGGTGAGATCCGTGGCCGCGGCACTGCCCGCTATCCCAATGGCTCGGTCTACGAGGGGGATTTTCTCGGGGGCAAGCCCTTTGGCAAGGGCAAGATCACCTATGCCGACAACAGCACCTATGAAGGCGACTGGTCGGACGGCAAGATCACCGGCAAGGGTGTCGCACGCTATGCCGATGGCTCGGTCTACGAGGGCGATTTCGTTGATGCGGTGCATGAGGGGCAGGGCAAGCTGACCTCGGCCGAAGGGGCGGTTTACGAAGGCGGCTGGCTCGGGGGCATGAAGGACGGGCAGGGCAGGCTGACCTACCCGGACGGCACCGTCTATGACGGGGGGATGAAGGCGGGCAACCGCGACGGCAAGGGCAAGCTGACCATGCCCGACGGCCTGACTTATGACGGAGATTGGGCCAAGGGACAGATCAATGGTCTGGGCAAGCTGACCCAGCCCAATGGCTCGGTTTACGAAGGCGCCTTCGTGGAGGGCGAGCGTCAGGGTCGTGGCAAGATGACCTACAAGGACGGCTCGGTCTACGAAGGTGGTTTCAGGGGCGATCAGCGTGATGGCAAGGGCGTGTTTCGCACCGCTGATGGCTACAGCTATGATGGTGACTGGGTCGCGGGCCGGATGGAAGGTGCGGGGCGCATGACCTATGCCGATGGATCGGTCTATGAGGGTGCGTTCAAGGCCGACAAGCCCGAAGGACGCGGTCGCATCACCTATGCGGATGGTTCGGGCTATGAGGGCGACTGGGTCGCGGGCGAGATTGCGGGGCAGGGCCGGGCGACCTATGCCGATGGCGCAATCTATGAAGGCGCCTATGCTGATGGGCAGGCGCAGGGCGAGGGTGTGCTGACCCGGCCTGACGGCTATCGCTACGAAGGTGACTGGGTGGCGGGCAAGCGCACCGGCGAGGGCATTGCGACCTATGCGGATGGCGCGACCTATACTGGCGGTTTTGTCGATGGTGCCCGGCAGGGCAAAGGCAAGATGACCATGGCCGATGGTTTCAGCTATGAGGGCGACTGGGTGGCGGGCGAGATGACCGGGCAGGGCATCGCGCGTTATGCCAATGGCGACGTCTATGAAGGCGCTTTCGTCAAAGGGCGGCGCGAGGGGCAAGGAATGTTGCGCTATGCCAATGGCCGTGAAAGCTCGGGCCAGTGGCTGAACGGGATTTTGGTGGCAGCACCGGAGCCCGCCCCGGCCGACGCCTCGACTGAGCCTGCGCCGGGTGACGCTGCCGCGCCAGCGGGCAACTGAGCCGCGCGCTTTCGGACTGGCGTGGGTGAGTGCAGCGTCAGCCATCTCTCGCCGCAATCTGACAAAGAGCAGCCAGAAGCCTTTGCCGTGAAAAGGGTTTTGCCACATGGCCGGCAAAGCCTTGCGCTGCATAAGCCTCGACCTGATGGCGCATGGCATTGGCGGTGATCGCCAGCGCAGGCACGGCGGGCCAGCCCGAGGCGCGCTCCGCCTCGCGGATCGCTCGCAAGGCGGTCACGCCATCTACGACCGGCATCGAAATATCCAGCAGAATCAGATCGAACCGCTTTTCCGATGCGCGGGCGATGGCCTGACGTCCGTCACAGACCAGCTCAACCGATATCCCGCAGGGGGCCAGCATTGCCGCAAGGATCTTGCGGTTGGTGGCATTATCATCCGCGGCAAGCACCTTCAAACCGGGCAGCAGGTCAAGCGGCAGATCTGGTGGTGCAGGCTCCGGCGGCACCATCGGCATATCCTCTGCCTCTGGCAGGGGGAGCGTCACGCGGATTCGGGTGCCGAAGCCGGGTTGCGACTGCGCGCTCACCTCGCCTCCCATCATCCCGACCAGTTTTTTGACGATGGCCATACCCAGCCCGGTGCCCCCGAAGCGACGGGTGATGGTCGGATCGGCCTGCTGGAAATCCTCGAACATGCGGGCAAGCTGGTCTGCAGTCATACCGATGCCGGTATCAGTGACATCCAGCGTGACGGGTCGCCCCGGCGGGCAGGTCATCAGCACCCGGATCTCGCCGGTTTCGGTAAACTTGATCGCATTCGCCAGCAGGTTGTGCAGGATCTGCGCCATACGATGCGGGTCGCCCAGTCGCAGCCGCGCGGCATCGGCGCTGGCAAGGATGGCGAAGGACAGCCCCTTTTCCTGCGCGCGCAGGGAATAGAGCGCCTCGACCCGCGCCACCACATCCGCCGGACGAAAGGCCGAGGTTTCCAGTTCCATATGGCCCGCGTCGATCTTCGACAGGTCCAGAATGTCGTTCAGCACCCGCAGCAGCGTTTCACCGGATTCGCGGATCGTGGCCACCATGGCGCGCTGTTCGGGCGGGTCGATGAGTGGCTCCAGCAGTTCGGCCATGCCCAGAACCCCGTTCAGCGGTGTGCGGATCTCATGGCTCATGTTGGCCAGAAACAGGCTTTTCGCCGCATTCGCGGCCTCGGCCTGCTGGCGGGCGCGGTCCAGATCGGCGGTGCGCAACCGCACTTCGGCTTCCAGATTGCGGGCCTGGCCTTCCAGCGCACAATTCGCCTCGTAAAGCTCGCGGCTTTTCTGTTCCAGCAGGGCCTCGGCCTCTTCTCGCGCGCGTCGTTCCCGGTCATAGCGGCGGCGTGACACCTGATCGGGCGGTGGAAGCACGGTCATGGCGTGTCGTGGCGGATGGTGAATTCGGCCCGCGCCTGACCGGGGGTGGAAAGGTCGCGTGTGGTGATGGTGGCGGGCCTGCCAAAATGATCGACACAGCCCTCGATCAGCCCGGCACAGAACGGCACCAGCGGCCGGGTGGAGCTGTAATCCATCCGCAACTCGCCTGGGCCGAGCCTTTCTGTGGCGAATGTCGGCAATTCGGCGCCGGGATAGATCTTGCGCACCTCCACATGCACCTCGCCCTCGATCGCCTCCAGCATGGCCAGCACATCGGGTTTGTCCTCGAAGAAGGCGGGATAATAGGTTTTGAAGGTGTTCATCATCCAGTGGCCGAAGCGGCGTTGCAGTTCCTCGCCCGGCAGGCCGGTCACGCGCGAGAAGGCGCCCACCAGCGCGACCAGATCGGCGCAGGGGTAATCCCCCACGGCGGAAAACGCACCGCCGGTGGACAGCGGCGTGTCGTCCAGAACCTGATCCACCACGGCCTCGCCCAGCAGGTTTTCGGCCATTTTCAGCAGTTCGACAAAAACGATTCCCTTCATCGCCGTCACCCTTTCGTGCGTTCCGCCCCAGTCCTGCATGGCAGAGGTTGACAAACCGCTAAGCCGCGCGCATTTCGCCGGGCTTTCCGAAGGGGCGATGGCGATGAAGGCTCTGACCACTGTGAGCGACCTGGCGGCGGCGGGGCTGGTGGAGCCCTCGGCGGCGCTGGATGCCGTGGCGGAGCGGTTTCGCATCCGGCTCAGCCCCGCAATGCGCGCGCAGGCCGGGTCGGCGGGTGTCGCGCGCCAATTCGTGCCGGATGTGGCGGAACTGCTGATCCGTCCGGAGGAGCGCGCCGACCCCATCGGTGACCGTGCCTTCAGCCCGGCGCCGGGCCTGACGCATCGCTACCCCGACCGGGTAATCCTTGCCGTCACCCAGACCTGCGAGGTCTATTGCCGCTTCTGTTTCCGGCGCGAGACGGTGGGCGCGGCGGGCGCATTGCCCGAGGCCGGTCTGAACGCGGCGCTGGCCTATATCGCCGCCACGCCCGCAATCCGCGAGGTCATCCTGACCGGCGGCGATCCGCTGTCCCTGTCAGCGCGGCGGCTGGGGGCCGTGCTCGACCGGCTGGAGGCGGTGCCGCATGTGGAAACCCTGCGCATTCACAGCCGGGTGCCGGTGGTCGCGCCGGAGCGGATGGGTGCGGCCATGCTCGCGGTGCTGGACCGCGAGAAGCCCGTGCATCTGGTGATCCATACCAACCACCCCGATGAGTTGGGTGAGCCCGCGCGGGCCGTGCTGCGGCGGCTGAACCGCGCCGGGGTGGCGATGTTCTCGCAATCGGTGCTGCTGCGCGGCGTGAATGATGATACCGACACGCTGGAGGCGCTGTTCCGCGCCCTGATCCGCAACCGGGTAAAGCCTTACTACCTGCATCACTGCGATCTGGCCGAGGGCACCAGCCATTTCCGCACCACCATCGCCGAGGGCCGTGCGCTGATGGCCGAGCTGAAACGCCGCCTCTCGGGCCTCGCGCTGCCGTCCTATGTGCTGGATATTCCGGGTGGCGCGGGCAAGATCGCCCTGACGCCGGGCATGGCGGAGGAGGTGGCGCCGGGCGAATGGCGGGTGAGGGACCGGCTGGACGAGGTGCATCGCTATACCGACCCGGCGCGCGACTGACACCGCTTGCAGGCTGACCCGCGCCGCGCCACAACTATGGGGTGCAAGTGAGATCCACCATGCCCCGTATCCCCTCTGTCACCGCGTTTCTGAAGCCTGACAACGGCTATGAGCCGACCGAGGCGGAACAGCGCCTGATCACGGCCTGTCAGAAGGGGGAGCATTGCATCCTTTCCAATGAGCGTCCGACCGGGCCGACCGAAGCCAATACCATCCGCGCCGAGCTGATCCGCCTGCTGATCCTCGGCGGCACCAAGGATTGCGGGTTGGATGACAGCGGGGTCGGGCTGAAAGGCGGATGGATTAGGGGGATACTGGACCTGCGCTTTGCGAAGGGGCAGGGCGGTGTGACTCTTGCTGAATGTTATTTTCAGAACGCGCCCTATTTGGAACATGCCCGGCTGGATCAGTTGAACTTAGATGGGAGCAAACTGCCGGGCCTACGGGCCTCGCATCTTGAGCTGTCGGGCGCGCTGTTTCTGGAAGGGACTGAAATGACTGGTCCCCTATCTCTGGTTGGGGCGCGGATCGGCGGGCAGTTGAATTGTGTGGGGGCAAAGCTGGACGACAATGGGGGCGTGGCGCTGAACGGGCAGGGGATGACACTCGGCGATAGCCTTTTTCTGCGTGCGGCCAAGGTGAGGGGCTGCATCACCCTCGCGGGATCGCAGATCGGCGGGCAGGTCGTTTGCGTCGAGGCCGAGCTGGACGGTAACGGCGGCAAGGCGCTGAACGGGCAGGGGATGACGCTCGGTCAGAGCCTTTTTCTGCGCGGGGTTACGGCGACGGGCTGCATCGGCCTCAATGGATCGCGGATCGGTGGGCAGTTGGCTTGCGAGGGTGCCAAGCTGGACGGCAACGGGAGCATGGCGCTGAACGGGCAGAGTATGAGCGTGACTGGGGGCCTTCTCTTTCGCGAAGTTGAAGTAATAATGGGCGATCTCATTCTAACCGCGGCGCAGGTTGGGGATCTGGTCGATGATTTCGCAAGCTGGAATAAGATAAACGGATACCTGAACTTGGATGGGTTCACCTATGATCGGCTGTTCGGCTCATTGGATATTCCTGGCCGCCTGCGCTGGCTGAAGCAAGGCGCGTGGTTCGACGGCACCTTCTCCCCCCAGCCCTACACCCGCTTGCCAAGACCCTCGCTGCAATGGGCCATAACCGGGCGGCGCGGCGGGTGCTTTATGAGCGGGAGGAAATTCTGGGGCAGGAGCAGTTGCGGGAGGATCGCAAAAGGCTGAGCGAACTCTGGCGCGACAGCCGGGGCGAAGGTGCGGCCGCGCAGGAGGTGCGGGCGGATATTGGCGTGCATTGGTGCCGCATGCGGTTTTCGCAGGTGAAGCATTGGCTGGCACGGCGCATCGTCGGGCATGGCTACCTGCCGGAGCGGGCGCTGATCGTCTCGCTCAAGGTGCTGACCATGGCGACGCTGGGCTATTTCATCGTCTGGCGGGCCGGGGGCATGGTGCCCAATTCGGATGTGGTGATGACCTCGGCGCAATGGGCGCAGGCCATGGCCGAGAACCCCGCCGCCCCCGCCCATGCCTGGGAGCATCTGGGGGCGGGGCAGCATTATGAGACCTTCAACGCCTTCGCCTATGCGGCCGATGTTTTCGTGCCGCTGTTCGATCTGGGGCAGGAAAGTGCATGGGCGGCGACCACCGCCAACTTCCTTGGCACGATGGCATGGGGGGCGAAATTGCTCCTGCAAGGCATGGGCTGGCTGGTCTCGGCGCTGGGGGTGGCGGCGATTACCGGGATCATGCAGAAGGACCGGGACTAGCGCATTTCCTCTTTTCTTTCCCGTCCCGGCCGTTATAGTCCCGCCCCATGAACACGGGCTTCCATATCATTTCCTGCGCGCCGCTGTGCGCCCCGGCCGCCCGTGGCCTGCTTCTCCTTAGCTGCCTCTGAGCGTGCCTTCGGGTGCGACCGCTCGGAGGTGACCAGCACCCAGGGATCGAAGCACCAGAATTTTCAAGGACAAGCACATGACCGACAGCAGCGCACAACCCCGCGTCGTGATTTTTGATACCACCCTGCGCGATGGCGAGCAGTCGCCCGGCGCCACCATGACCCATGAGGAAAAGCTGGAGATTGCCGGCCTCCTGGACGAGATGGGCGTCGATGTGATCGAGGCGGGTTTTCCCATCGCTTCGGAAGGCGATTTCAACGCGGTGACGGAAATCGCGAAACGCGCGAAAAACAGCACGATCTGCGGGCTGAGCCGGGCGAATTTCAAGGACATTGACCGCTGCTGGGAGGCGGTGAAACACGCCGCCTCGCCGCGTATCCATACCTTCATCGGCACCTCGCCGCTGCACCGCGCCATCCCGAACCTGACCATGGATGAAATGGCCGAGCGCATCCATGAAACCGTCACCCATGCCCGTAACCTGTGCGACAATGTGCAATGGTCGGCGATGGATGCGACGCGGACGGAACATGATTACCTGTGCCGGGTGGTGGAGATCGCGATCCGCGCCGGCGCGACCACCATCAACATTCCCGACACCGTGGGCTATACCGCCCCGCGCGAAAGTGCCGACCTGATCCGCATGCTGCTGGAGCGTGTGCCGGGCGCCGACGAGGTGATCTTTTCGACCCACTGCCACAATGATCTGGGCATGGCGACGGCGAACAGTCTGGCCGCTGTGGAAGCGGGTGCGCGGCAGATTGAATGCACGATCAACGGTCTGGGTGAACGCGCCGGCAATGCCGCGCTGGAAGAAGTGGTGATGGCGCTGAAGGTCAGGAATGACATCATGCCCTATGCCACCGGCATCGATACGACCAAGATCATGCATATCTCGCGCCGTGTCTCGACCGTTTCGGGTTTCCCGGTGCAGTTCAACAAGGCGATCGTCGGCAAGAACGCCTTCCTGCACGAAAGCGGCATCCATCAGGATGGCGTGCTGAAGAATGTCGAGACCTTCGAGATCATGCGCCCCGAAAGCATCGGCCTGACCGCGAAGAACATCGCAATGGGCAAGCATTCGGGCCGTGCGGCGCTGCGCGCCAAGATGAAGGAACTGGGCGTCGATCTGGGTGACAACCAGCTGAATGACCTCTTCGTGCGCTTCAAGGCTTTGGCCGACCGCAAGAAAGAGGTCTATGACGACGACCTGCTGGCGTTGGTGAAAGACGCCGATACGCATGAGGCGCATGACACCATTCAGGTGAAACGTCTGCGCGTTGTCTGCGGCACCGACGGCCCGCAGGAGGCGGAGCTGACGCTGGTGATTGACGGGGCGGAGCACAGCATTGACGCCACCGGCGACGGGCCGGTCGATGCGGCGTTCAACGCGGTCAAGATGCTCTACCCTCACAAGGCGCGGTTGCAGCTGTACCAGGTGCATGCGGTGACCGAAGGCACCGATGCGCAGGCCACGGTCAGCGTGCGGATCGAAGAGGAAGGCCGGATCGCCACCGGTCAGTCCGCCGACACCGATACGGTGGTGGCCAGCGTCAAGGCCTATGTCAACGCGATCAACCGCCTGATCGAGCGCCGGAAGAAATCCAACCCCGGCGATGATGTGAAAACGGTGGATTACCGCGACGCCGGCTGATCGTCAGGGCAGAGCAAGAAGGGGCGCCGGTGCAGAACCGGCGCCCTTTTTGCATCAGCCCAGAAGGTCGAAATGCCCGGCGGTCAGGTCCAGCCCTGCGCCGATCATCGCGATCAGTTTGCGTCCGCCCGCGCCGCTGCCGTTGGTATCGAAGAACAATCCACCCGTGCCGCTGTCATAGATCAGCCGGTCGTCGGCATCGACCTTCGCGCCGGGCACGCCGATGATCCTGAAGGCGTTTTCTTGCAGTTGACCGTGGAGAGACCGGAACGCGCTGCCCGCGAGCGCGATACTGTCGGCCCCGGTGTCGAAATCGGTGATGCGGTCGACATTTCCGGGTTTCAGCGCCGTATCGAAGACAAAGACATCCGCCCCGGAGGCGCCGGTCAGCACATCCTTGCCGGTGCCACCTGTCAGCCGGTCATTCCCCGCCCCGCCCGTGAGCGTATCCGCCCCGGCCAGTCCGGACAGATGGTCGCCACGGCCGCCGCCCTCCAGCCGGTTGGCGGCAGCATTGCCGGTAATCCGGTCGGTCCCGCGGCCCCCTGTGACATGTTCGATCCCGCGCAGGATGTCGGTGCCGATGCCCTTGCCGCTGGCCTGCCCGTCCGCAGTGCCCGCGCCGAGGGTGACTGTCACCCCCGCCTTTACCCTGCCATAGGTCACCAGATCAGCCCCGGCGCCGCCGTCGAAAATGTCATTCCCGGTGGAAGAGCGGAAGGTATCCGCGCCGCCCAGACCCATCAGCCGGTCATCGCCCTTGCTGCCCGCCATCACATTGGCACTGCTGTCGCCGCGCGTGACCTTCATGCCGACCAGCGTCGCCATGCCGCCACTGACCTCGACCGCCAGTTCTGTCTTCGACAGGCCCGAAAGGGTGAAACTGCGCAGCCCCGCGCCGGTATCGTAGCGGAACAGGCCTTTGGCTGAAAAGGTGAAATCCTCGATCCGGCCATCTGTGCCGAAGGTATGGGCAGAGCCCAGTTCAAGCCGGTCGCCCGTGCCGAATCCGTCGATGCGAAAGCTGATGCCGGTGGCCCAGCCATCGCGGGCGCGCACGGTTTCGCTACCGTTCCCGGTGATGGTGACGCGGTCGTTTGCAGTGCCGTTCAGCAGCAGCGTGCCGCCTGCCGAAACGCCAAGACGGCCCGCGCCGGTCAGATCGTCGTGCAGGTCGAGCGTGCCGCCGCGCGCCTCGATCACACCTTCGTTGCGCAACGTGCGGCCTGTGTCGAGCGTCAGGGTCTGGCCGGTGGTGGCACGGATCGTGCCGCCTGCGGCATTGGCCAGCTTCAACTCGGCGGCGCCTTCCAGCGACCCGATGAAGCCGCCCCCCGTGATGGTATTGCCGTTGGTCAGCAGGGCCGCGCTGGCGCCGCTGCCGGTCAGGCTGTCCTGTCCGGTCAGACCGTCCATCACAATGAGACCCTTGCCGGTCAGCGCGGCGCCCTTCGCGTGGATAGCCAGACGGGTGCCGCCCGCCTCGTCAAAGCGGATCTGGCCGCTGCTGCCGATTTCACCGCGCAGGGTGGTGGTGCCCATGACGCGGAACAGGCCCTGTAGCTTCAGCGCCCCGGTGCTGCCGTCCAGCCCCGCGCCGCTGTAACCAAGGATTTCGCCGCCATTAACCGTTGCCAGTGTGCCGCCCTGCACCGTCAGGCTGGCGGTGCCGCCCGCGAGTTCGACCCGCGCACCCGCACCCGCCGCACGCAGCGTGCCGCCCTGATTGGCGATCACGGCGGCCATGTCGCGCCCGGCGTCATTCACCCCCACCGCAAGCTGCAAAAGGCCGCCTTTCAGCGCCTCTGCCAGCCCGTCATTGCGGAAGGCGGTCAGCCCTTCCAGCCGCAGCGTCTGACCTTTCAGATCGGCGCTGATCCGGCCTGCGTCCGCATTGGTCAGCGACAGTCCATAGCGGAAATAGCCGGTCGCACCCGATCCGGCCCAGAGGCTGCCGATGGTGCCCGCGCCGTGCAGCCAGTTGTTGATATTCTCCAGCGTCGCCTCACCGCCCTGCGTCGCCCCCCTGATCTCGCCGCCGGGTGTGCCGGTTTCGGCCAGCCGTACCTCGCCCTTGCCTGCCAGCCGCGCCGTGTCCTCGATCAGCAGGCGCTGGGTGCGGGCGGTGTCGAAATGCAGATCGCCCTTGTTGTCGATCTGGCCGGTGAGTGTGCCGCCGCCCTGCACGCGGATATCGCCCAGCAGGGTCACGGCCCCGCGCGCCGTGCTGCCATCCAGCACTGAACTGGCGTTCATCAGATGGATTTCGCCGCCCGCGCGCCCCTCCAGCGTGCCGCCCTCGACCGTCATGGTCTGGCCGTTGCCCTGAAGCTCTGCCCGCGCTGCGGTGCCGGTGGCGAGAATGCGGCCCCCCTTGTTGTCCAGCACCTGCGCTTCATCGGCATAATCCGTCGCCACATCGCCTGATCCGGCGGCGATGCGCAGGGTCGCCCCGGTCTCGGCTCGCAGCAGCCCGGCGTTGCGGAAAGTCTCCAGCCCTTGCAGGGTCAGGGGTGCGCCTGCCACATCCGCCGCGATGATGCCATTGGTGCCGTTTTCCAGCGACAGGCGGATTGCCACAGACTGACCCATGCCGATGGCGGCCTGCTGCCGGCCGATCTGGCCCGCGCCGTGGATCAGATTGTCCTCGTTCACCAGAAGGCCCGTTGTCGTGCTGTCTGCCCCCTGAACCAGCGCATTGCGATACTGGGTGCCGGACGCCACGTCGAAGGCCAGTTCCACCGCGCCCCCGCCGCGCAGCGTCAGGTCTGTCGCTGCCAGCTGGCCTGAGTAGCCGTCCACCTGGATCGTGCCCCGGTTCACGATCTCGCCCGCGAGTTCCAGCATCTGCGTGGCGCGAACCTGCCCGCCCGCGTCGATGGTCAGCGCGCCCGCGACCGAGCCGCCGTCCAGCGTGGTATGGAAATTCGCGGTCTCGATCCGCCCGCCGCCGGTCGTTGCCAGATGACCCCCGGCGATGCGTCCGTCATGCAGTCGCAGCACAGAGCCTGCGCCCTCGGCCCGCAGTTCTGCCCCGGTGGTCTGTTCCAGCAGCGGCACTTGCAGATACAGTGTGCCGCCCCCGCTGGCCCGCATGATACCGGCATTCGTGGTCGGGTTCGCCCCGGTCACATCGGCGCTGTAAAGATGCAGCCGCACCCCTGCGACATTGGCATCGACCAGGCCGCCGGTGGCATTATGCAGAACCAGATTGCCGCCCGGATCGCCAAGGTTCTTGTTGTAGCCGATGGTGCCCGCGCCTTCGATGGTGCTGAAATTCTCCAGCACCGCGAGACCGTCATCCCCATCCATCCCGGTCAGTTGCGTGGACAGGCTGTTCGAGGTGCCGCCTTCCAGCCGCGACCCCAGCACCAGCCGCCCTGCGCCGGTCAGCGTGGTGGTGCCATCGCCCAGCCTCAGGGCCGAGGAATTGTTGTTCTGCGCGTCATCTGAAAGAATGCGGATGGTGCCCGCATTGTCGATGCTGCCGCCCAGCACCGTCATGTAGTCAGTCAGCAGGGACCAGCTTCCGGCATTGCTGACATCGCCGTGGATGGTCAGGTTCGAACTGTAGCCTTCCAGCGCGGCGCCCGTGAGGATGTCGAGATTGCGGATGTTCAGCGACTCGCCCGCCAGTGTGGTCTCGACAATCTGCGCAAGGCTGCCTGCGCCCGCGCCGCCCAGGCGCACATCTGTTTCGTCATCCGGAACTGTCGCTACATCGAAATTGGTTCCGACGATTTCCTGTTCCTCGTCCAGCAGAACGGCTGTCCAGGACAGTCCGCGCACGCCCGTGAATACAGCCATCCCACCCTCCCGCCGAATGCTGATCATCCGGTAAATTCCGCCGATGCTGACATAGGGCGGGGATTCCGGCAATCGCCGTTTCGGAGGGGCGGGCCGGCCCGTCCGGGCTGGACATTTCCGCTCGGTCGGCGCTGACTGGCGGCGCGAACGGACAGGGACGGGACGATGGCGCAGGCGCGGTTTGTGGAGGGCAATCTGTTTGCCCATGTGGCGGTGATGTCGCTGACCTCGTCGGTCGGGCTGATGGCCATTTTCGTCGTCGATCTGATCAACATGGTCTACATCTCCTGGCTGCGCGATCCCGAGGCGACGGCGGCTGTGGGCTATGGCGGGGCGGTGCTGTTTTTCACCACGGCCTTCGGCATCGGCCTGTCGATCGGTGTCTCGGCGCTGACCGCGCAGGCAGTGGGCGCGCGCGACCCGGTGCTGGCGCGGGACAGGGCGACGCAGGGCCTGGTGCTGGGGGCGCTGTTCGGCATCGTCTTTTCGGCCGTTGTCTGGTTCTTGCTGCCGCAGATCGTGGACCTTCTGGGGGCGACGGGTCGCACGGCGGAACTGGCGCTGTGGTTCCTGCAACTGGTGACACCCGGGCAGCCGCTGCTGATGATCGGCATGATCGGCGCGGCGATCCTGCGCGCGCATGGCGAGGCGCGGGCGTCGATGATGGTCACGGTCTGGGGTGCGGTCGTGCTGGCGGCGCTGGACCCGGTGCTGATCCTGTGGGCTGATCTGGGGCTGACCGGCGCCGCCATTGCGGGCTGGGGATCGCGCATCGCGATGGTGGTCATGGCGCTTTGGCCGATCTGGCGGCGGCATGGTGGCTTCAGCCCGGTTTCGGCGCGCAGCCTGCGCGGGGCGGTCGCGCCGCTGTCGGCCATCTCCGGCCCCGCGATCCTGACCCAGCTTGCCACCCCTGTGGGGCAGGCGCTGGTGACGCGGATGGTCGCGGGCTATGGCGAGGCCGCCGTGGCGGGCATGGCCATCGCGGGGCGGCTGACGCCGGTCGCCTTCGGCATGATCTTTGCTCTTGCGGGGGCCATCGGCCCGATCATCGGCCAGAATCTTGGTGCGCGCCGGATGGACCGCGTGCGTCGTGCCTTCTTTGACGCCATCCGGTTCACTGGCCTTGTGATCCTTGGCATGTCGGCACTGCTGTTTCTGCTGCGCGCGCCCATCGCCGCGTTGTTCCATGCTGAGGGGCTGACCCGCGAACTGGTCTTCCTGTTCTGCGGTCCGCTGAGCCTGCTGTTCTTCTTCAATGGCCTGATCTTCGTGGCGAATGCCGCCTGCAACAATCTGGGCGCTGCGTTTCAGGCGACGCTCATCAACTGGGGGCGGCATACCTTGGGCACGGTGCCTTTTGCCTGGTGGCTGGGGCAGAGCTATGGCCCGCAAGGGGTGCTGATCGGGCAGGCGGTCGGCGGCATCGTTTTCGGGGTGCTGGCTGTCTGGCTTGCATTGCGCGTGATTGACCGGCGTATGCTGGCTATGTCGGAAATGGTTGGCATACCGTCGGATACGAAATTTCCCTTGCCTCCGACGGGGCGGCTGGGCTAGCAGTGAACTTGTCAGGATCGGGAGAATCCGGCGGGGGTCACTCACCTCGGAGCCGGTGCCGAAGGAGCAACCGCCCCGGTAAACTCTCAGGCGACAGGACCGTTCTGGCAGAAGACTCTGGAGAGTGGCGCGCGACGCGCCCGCCGAAGGGATAACGATCTCAGGCGTCCTAAGCCGGCATGGCAAGGGCAGGGACAGAGGGGGCACCGCACGACAGGGGTTGGCCTGTCGACAGGTGCCGGACCTATGCGATGACCGGCGGAAGAGGAGGCGCGCGTGAGCGACCTTTTGCGGCTGGGTCTCAATGACCTGCATGAGGAACTGGGCGGCAAGATGGTGCCCTTCGCGGGCTATTCCATGCCCGTGCAATACCCGATGGGGGTGCTGAAGGAACATCTTCACACCCGCGCGGCTGCGGGGCTGTTCGATGTCAGCCACATGGGGCAGGTGATCCTGCGGCCCAAAGGCAGCTACGAGGCCACCGCGCTGGATTTCGAGCGGCTGATGCCGGTCGATGTGGCCGGGCTGGCCGAGGGGCGGCAGCGCTATGGCCTGTTCACCAATGACGCGGGCGGCATTCTGGACGACCTGATGTTCGCCAATCGCGGCGATCATCTGTTCGTCGTGGTGAACGCCGCCTGCAAGGCCGCCGACATTGCCCATATGCAGGCGCATCTCTCCGCCACGACCGAAGTTCTGCCGGTAACCGACCGCGCGTTGCTGGCGCTGCAAGGCCCGGCGGCCGAGGCCGCGCTGGCGCGACTGGTGCCGCAGGTGGCTGCGATGCGCTTCATGGATGTGGCGCAGGTGCCGACGGTGTTCGGCGAGCTGTGGATCAGCCGCTCGGGCTATACCGGCGAGGATGGCTATGAAATCTCGGTGCCGGATGGCGGTGCCGAGGGGCTGGCCCGCGCGCTGCTGGCGTTGGCGGAGGTTGCGCCCATCGGGCTTGGCGCGCGCGACAGCCTGCGGCTTGAGGCCGGACTTTGCCTTTATGGGCATGACATTGACGAGACGACTTCGCCCGTCGAGGCCGGTCTGACTTGGGCGATCCAGAAGGCCCGTCGCACGGGCGGCGCCCGCGAAGGCGGCTTCCCCGGTGCCGCGCGCATCCTGCGTGAACTGGCCGAAGGTCCGGCCCGCCGCCGCGTCGGCCTGCGCCCCGAGGGCCGCGCGCCGATGCGCGAGGGGGTCGAGCTTTACGCAGGCGAGACCGCCGTGGGCCGCATCACCTCGGGCGGGTTCGGCCCGTCGGTCGAGGCTCCGATTGCCATGGGCTATGTCACGGTGGACCACGCCGCCACCGGAACCGCCCTCGCGGGCGAATTGCGCGGCAAGCGCCAGCCGGTGACGGTGGCCTACATGCCGTTCCAACCTACCACCTACAAACGCTGAAACAGGGCTTAAAGCGATGAAATATACCAAGGAACACGAGTGGCTGCGCGTCGAGGGCGATGTTGTGGTGGTCGGCATCACTGAACACGCGGCCGAGGCGCTGGGTGATGTGGTTTTTGTCGAACTGCCCGAGCCGGAAACCCAGGTTGGGGCCGGGGATGAGGTTTGTGTGATCGAAAGCGTCAAGGCAGCCTCGGACATCCTCGCCCCGGTCGAAGGCGAGATTGTCGAAGTGAACGAGAAACTCGCCGACAACCCCGGTCTGGTGAACGAAGACCCGCTGGGGGAAGCGTGGTTCTTCAAGATGAAGCTCGATGACCTGAGCGTGCTCGACGATTTCATGGACGAGGACGAATACAAGGAACTGATCGGCTGAGGCCGGTTGGCTGAAGACGGCAAGGGCGGGGGCGCCGCCCCTGCACCACCACGTTATTTCGGACCGAAAATGGGAGCGCGGCGGCATGGTCCGTCGCGGGATGTGACATGACCTTCACACCGACCGACTACAACCCTTACGATTTCGCCAACCGCCGTCATATCGGCCCGTCTCCGGCCGAGATGACGGATATGCTGAAGGCCGTGGGCGTGCCCACGCTGGAGGCGCTGATCGACGAAACCATCCCCGCCTCAATCCGGCAGGAAACGCCCCTGGGCTGGGCGCCCTTGTCCGAGCATGAGCTTCTGGCGAAGCTCCGCGGGGTGGCGGCCAAGAACCGGGTGATGACCAGCCTTATCGGGCAGGGCTATTACGGCACCGTGACCCCGCCCGCGATCCAGCGCAACATTCTGGAAAACCCGGCCTGGTATACCGCCTATACCCCCTATCAGCCCGAAATTGCGCAGGGCAGGCTTGAGGCGCTGCTGAACTATCAGACCATGGTGGCCGATCTGACCGGGCTGCCAGTGGCGAACGCAAGCCTCTTGGACGAGGCGACGGCGGCGGCGGAGGCCATGGCCATGGCCGAGCGCGTGGCGAAATCGAAGGCCCGCGCCTTCTTCGTCGACACGCATTGCCACCCGCAGACCATTGAAGTGATCCGCACCCGCGCGCTGCCGCTCGGGATCGAGGTCATCGTGGCGGACCCCGAGTTCCTTGAGCCGGAAAAGGTGTTCGGCGCGATCTTCCAGTATCCGGGCACCTGGGGCAATGTTCGCGATCTGGAACCCTGGATCGACCGTCTGCATGCCGCGAAGGCGGTGGCCGTGGTGGCGACTGACCTGCTGGCGCTGATGATGCTGAAAGCGCCGGGCGAGATGGGGGCCGACATCGCCGTCGGCTCCGCGCAACGCTTCGGCGTGCCGATGGGCTATGGCGGGCCGCATGCCGCCTTCATGTCCTGCAAGGACGATATGAAACGCGCCATGCCGGGGCGGATCGTCGGTGTCTCCATCGACGCGCGGGGCAACAAGGCCTATCGGTTGAGCCTCCAGACCCGCGAACAGCATATCCGGCGGGAAAAGGCGACGTCGAATGTCTGTACGGCGCAGGCGCTGCTGGCGGTGATGGCCAGCATGTATGCGGTGTTCCACGGGCCGAAGGGCCTGCGCGCGATTGCGGAACGGGTGCATTCCTACACGGTGCGGCTGGCAAGCGCCCTGCGCGAGGCGGGCGCGGTTCTGCCGCAGAAGCACTTCTTCGACACGATCACGGTGAATGTGGGCGTGGGGCAGGCCGGTATTCTGGCCGCCGCGCGGCTGGAGGGGCTGAACTTCCGCAAGGTGGGCAATGACCACGTTGGCATCAGCCTGGACGAGACCACCAACGAGGATGTTCTGGCCCGTGTGCTGCGCGCCTTTGGCATCCATACCGCGCCGCCGGTCAGCGCCGACCTCGGCTTCCCCGAGGCGATGCTGCGGACATCCGAGGTGCTGACCCATCCGGTCTTCCACATGAACCGCGCGGAATCCGAGATGATGCGCTACATGCGGCGTCTCAGCGACCGTGACCTCGCGCTGGACCGGGCGATGATCCCGCTGGGGTCGTGCACGATGAAGCTGAACGCGGCGGCCGAGATGATGCCGATCACCTGGCCCGAGTTTTCCAGCCTGCACCCCTTCGTGCCGGCGGATCAGGCGGCGGGCTATCACGAGGCGATTTCCGACCTGTCGGAGAAGCTGTGCGAGATCACCGGCTATGACGCCTTCTCGATGCAGCCCAACAGCGGTGCGCAGGGCGAGTATGCCGGGCTTCTGACCATTCAGGCCTATCATCGGGCAAGGGGCGAAGAGCATCGCGATGTCTGCCTGATTCCGGTATCGGCCCATGGCACCAACCCGGCCTCTGCGCAGATGGCGGGGATGAAAGTGGTGGTGGTGAAATCCTCGGCCAATGGCGACGTGGATGTCGAGGATTTCCGCGCCCGCGCGGCGGAGGCGGGCGACCGTCTGGCGGCCTGCATGATCACCTATCCCTCCACCCATGGCGTGTTCGAGGAAACCGTGCGCGAGATCTGCAAGATCACGCATGAGCACGGCGGGCAGGTCTATATCGACGGCGCCAACATGAATGCCATGGTGGGTCTGGTGAAGCCGGGCGAGGTGGGTGGCGACGTCAGCCACCTGAACCTGCACAAGACCTTTGCCATCCCGCATGGTGGCGGCGGGCCGGGCATGGGGCCGATCGGGGTGAAGGCGCATCTGGCGCCCTATCTGCCGGGGCACCCCGAGACGGGAGGCGCCGAGGGGCCGGTTTCGGCGGCGCCCTACGGCTCAGCAAGCATCCTGCTGATTTCATGGGCCTATTGCCTGATGATGGGCGGTGCAGGGCTGACGCAGGCGACGCGCGTGGCGATCCTGAACGCGAATTACATCGCGGCCCGGCTGAAGGGCGCCTATGAGGTGCTGTTCATGGGCAACCGGGGGCGAGTGGCGCATGAATGCATCCTTGACACCCGGCCTTTCGCGGAAGCGGGCGTGACGGTGGATGACATCGCCAAGCGTCTGATTGATAACGGTTTCCACGCACCGACGATGAGCTGGCCGGTGGCGGGCACGCTGATGGTGGAGCCGACGGAGAGCGAGACCAAGGCCGAGATCGACCGTTTCATTACCGCGCTGCTGGCGATCCGCGCCGAGATCAAGGCGGTGGAGGCGGGCGAGATTTCCGCCGAGGACAGCCCGCTACGCCATGCGCCGCATACGGTGGAAGATCTGGTCGCCGACTGGGAACGGAAATACCCGCGCGAGCAGGGCTGCTTCCCGCCCGGGGCCTTCCGGGTGGACAAATACTGGCCGCCGGTCGGGCGGGTGGATAACGTCTATGGTGACCGCAATCTGATCTGCATCTGCCCGCCGGTTGAAAGCTACATGGCGGCGGAATGAAGGCGCCCGGCCGCCCGGCTTTTGCGCGGGGCGACCGGTGTTTTCTGAGTATTTGGGCAAGAAGCAAATGCAGGGCTGGACGCGGAAGCGTCTGGCCTTTAGCTGCATCCGGGTCGGTCTTGGGGGTGTGATGCGGCAGGGGGAAAGCGGGTTCGCGGCGGGGCTGATGGCGGCGCTGCCGATTGTGCTGGGATATTTTCCCATTGCCTTTTCTTTTGGTGTGGCCGGAACGCGGGCGGGGCTTGGCTTTGCCGAGGTGATGGCCTTTTCAGTGATCATGTATTCCGGCGCGGCGCAGTTTCTGGCCGTGGCGCTGGTTTCGGGCGGGGCGCCGCTGCTGGTGTCAGTATTCACGCTGGTGGCGATGGGCTTGCGCCATCTGGCCTATGGTCCGGCCCTTATGGCGGCGGCGGGGCATGAACAGGCGACGCGGCGCGCCTGGGCCTGGGCCTTCGGGCTGACGGACGAGGTGTTTGGCACTGCGCTGGGCGCGCTGTCGCGCGGGCGGCGGTTTTCGGAGCCGTTCATGTTCGGGCTGGGGCTGGCGGCCTATGCCGCCTGGGTTTCGGGCACCGCTGCGGGGGCGGCGGCAGGGGGCGGGGCACTGGCGGCCTATCCGGCGGTCGAGGCGGCGCTGGGCTTCATGTTGCCCGCGCTGTTTCTGGCGCTTCTGCTGTCGATCCTGAGCCGGGCGCAATTGCCGGTGATCGCGGTGGCGGCGGCCGTGACCATCGGGGTGACGCTGCTGCATTCGGCGACCTCGGGGATTCTTTCCGGGATGCTGGCCGGGGCTCTGGCTGGGTTGCCGCGGGGGCGGGCATGAGGGCTGAGGTTCTGGCACTGGTGGTGTCCGTGGGCGCGGCGACATGGGCGTTTCGCTATCTGCCGTTCCGGCTGAACCTGTCGGCGCTGTCTGCGGGGGGCTGGCCGGGGCGGATGCTGGCCGCGATCGGCCCGGCGGCGATTGCGGCGCTGTTTGCCGTTTCGGTTCTGCCCCTGCTGACGGGCGGGGCGCAGGCGGCGTTCTGGGCGGGAACGGTGGCGGTGATCGGCCTGTGGTTCTGGCGCCGCTCGGTCGTGCTGGCGACCCTGGGTGGGGCGCTGGTCTATGGCGTGGTTTTCGCGATCTAGGCCCCTTGCGGGTGTTCGGGGGACCGCCAATATATTCCGCAACGGGAATATGAATGGAGGCTCCGATGGAAGCCGTGAAACTGGCCTGCGCTACCTGCGGGCAGATGAACCGGGTGCCCCGCGACCGTCTGTCGGCCGCGCCGAAATGCGGCAGTTGTGGCGAGCCGCTGGACGATGGCCGCGTGCACGAGCTGGACCGGCTGAGTCATGACAAGGCGGTGCGGGGTGATGACCTGCCGTTGCTGGTGGATTACTGGGCGCCGTGGTGTGGCCCCTGCCGGGCGATGGCGCCCGAATTCGCCAAGGCGGCGAAGGCGCTGGCCCCCGAGGTGCGTCTGGCCAAGCTGAATACCGAAGATCACCCGGATATTGCCGGACGTGCGCGGATTCAGGGTATTCCGGCGCTGGTGCTTTACCATCGCGGGCGCGAGGTCGCCCGACTGGCGGGGGCACGGCCTGCGGCTCAGATCTCGGATTTCGTGCGGCAGAACCTGCGGCCCTGAGTCGCCGTCGGCATGTGGGCCGATTTGATGCAGGCCAAGGCGGCCCCCTCGAATCAGAAATATAATCATATTCGGATTTGATGGGAGGTTGCTATGGCAGATGTCACGATTACCAACAGGGCGGCCGATCTTGTGACCGGCGGGGTGAACGACCGGCTGACCTATATCTATGATGCCGAGACAAATGATGTCTGGCTCAATACCCTGAGCCCGGCGGGCTCGGGGGCTGAACATCCCGCATCGGGCTACGAGGGCAAGTTCGACGGGATGGGGGGCAATGACGCCTTCTTCGCGGGCTTCGGCCATTTCACCTTCATCGACCGGGCCGGGGGAAATGATTCCATCGTCACGGGAGACGGTGATGACAATCTGATCGGCGGCGCGGGCAATGACAGCCTTTATGGCAATGGCGGGCGCGATACCGTCGATGGTGGCGCGGGCACCGACCGCTGGCAGGCCAATGTCAGCTGGTTCAGCGGCAATGTGACCGTGAACATCAACGTGGTCTCTTCCTTCGCCGACGGGGCTGAGGTGCGCAATGTCGAGGCGCTGGACCTGACGACCGGCGCGGGCAACGACGTCATCACCAACCATGCCAGCGGTGTGGGCTATGATGTCGTCTCCACCGGGGCGGGTAATGACCGTATCCGCATCTACATGGGCGCCACGGATCAGGTGTTCGGCGGCGCGGGCAGTGATGTGCTGGAGGTGATCTATGCCCAGCCCACGAATGACGTCTGGCTGAACAATCTGACAGCGGACGAGGGCGGCGGTTACAGTGGCACCTTCAACGGCATGGGGGGCAATGACCTGATCTTCACCGGCATCGAGCGTTTCCGCTTCGAGGATCGCTCGGGTGGCAATGACAGCATCCATACCGGCGACGGCAATGACACGCTGCTGGGCCGTGCGGGTGACGACACGCTGATGGGCGGCGGCGGGCAGGACCGGATTGATGGCGGGGCCGGCGGGCTTGATTTCTGGCAGGGCCGACTGGGCGACGCAACAGCGGCGCTGAAGGTCAACCTGAACGGCACCTCGAAAACCCTTGGCAGCGGTTGGGTCAAGGGGATCGAGGGGATGGATCTTGAAACCGGCGCGGGCAATGACGCGCTGACCGTGCACCGGACCGCGAACATGAGCGATGTCCTGAGTTCGGGCGCGGGCAATGATACGCTGACCTTCTGGGATGGCGGAACGGATCAGGCCAATGGCGGAACCGGCGCCGATCTCCTGCGCTATACGGTGGAGGAGTTCGGGGGTGGTGTCTGGCTGGAGGGGCTGACCGCCGGACGGGACGGCTACAGTGGCCGTCTGAACGGTCTCGGCGGCAATGACCTGTTCTTCACCGGGATCGAGCGTTTCCGCTACGAGGATCGCGTGGGGGGCGATGACATTCTGGTCTTCGGCAAGGGCAACGATACGGTGCTGGCCGGGGCAGGCAACGATCTGGTCGATGTCGGGCGTGGGCGGGATCAGGCGAATGGCGGTGACGGGACCGATTTCTGGACCGCCGATCTGCATACCGCCAGCAAGGCCATCCGCATCGACCTCAACAAGGTCTCCACATACCTGGTCTCGGGCAAGGTGCAGGGCTTCGAGGGGATGAACCTGCAAACAGGCCGTGGCAATGACCGCGTGACCGGCCATGACACCGGTGCAATGGGTGACGTCATCGACACGGGGCGGGGCAGTGATGTGATCGCCCTGCATGCCGGAGGCACCGATCAGGTCAATGGCGGGGCAGGGGTGGATACGCTGATCCTCACCTATGCAATTGCAACCAATGATGTCTGGCTGCGCAACCTGACCGCGACAGAGGGTGGCGGCTGGAGCGGGCAGTTCAACGGCATGGGCGGTAATGATGTCAACTTTACCGGCATCGAGAAATTCGCCTTCTACGATCTGTCGGGCGGCAACGACATCATCCAGACGGCGAGCGGCCGCGACACGATCTCGGGCGGGCTGGGCAATGATGACCTTTCGGGCGGCGGCGGGGCGGATCACTTTGTCTATGACCGGCTGGCCGATGAGGGCGACGATGTGATCCGCGATTTCACCGACCGGGTGGACCGAATCGTCCTGTCGGGGGGCAGCATGGCGGATGTGACCATCGAGGCGGTGAATGACGGCGCGGATACCCGCATCACGCTGGACAGCGGCACTACGATCCTGCTGGAGGATGTGGCTGCGGGCAAAATCGGCAGCGCCGATTTCCTGTTCGGCTGAGCCCTTCGCATGGGGCCGCGTCAAAGCGGCGCGGTCCCATATGGCCCCATGAAAAACGCAGCCTGTCCGCTTGACATTCCGCGCATCATCAGCCAGATAGCCCTCAGGTCGAGGGGCAGTAGCTCAGTTGGGAGAGCGCGTCGTTCGCAATGACGAGGTCAGGGGTTCGATCCCCCTCTGCTCCACCAGACCTTCCCCTGAAAGATAATCTGTACCGGCGCAGCCATCTGTGCATCTGCGCGCAGTCAGGTCATGCTGCAGTGCGGCTTGAAAGTGCTGTTAGCGCACATACATCCGCTGCTCAACGATATGGAGTCCGCGAGATGACCGCGACAGAGCCGCTTTTCCGTCCTTTCCGCCTGAAGGGGCTTGAGCTCAGGAACCGCATCGTCATGGCGCCGATGACGCGTGACATGGCCCCCGAAGGTGTGCCCGGCGGGGCCAATGCCGAATACTATCGCCGCCGGGCGGCGGGGGGCGTGGGGCTGATCCTCAGCGAGGGTACGGTGATCGACCGTCCGGCCTCGCGCAATCTGCCGAACATTCCGTTCTTCCACGGGGACAAGGCGCTGCAAGGCTGGCGCGGCGTCGCCGAAGCGGTGCATGGCGCGGGCGCGAAGATCGGGCCGCAGATCTGGCATACCGGCTCGACCAAGGGCGGGGCGTGGAAGCCCGAAGCCGAGGTCGAGAGCCCTTCGGGTCTGCTGGCGCCCGACAAGCCGCGCGGCCGCGCGATGACCGAGGAAGATATTGCCGATACCATCGCGGCCTTTGCCCGTGCGGCGGCGGATGCCAAGCGGATCGGCATGGATCTGGTCGAGGTGCATGGTGCGCATGGCTATCTGATCGACCAGTTCTTCTGGCAGGGCACCAACCTGCGCGACGACCGCTGGGGCGGCGCAACCCTGCCGGAACGCAGCCGCTTCGCTGTGGAGGTGCTGAAGGCTGTCCGTGCCGCCGTCGGTCCCGATTTCCCGGTGCTGCTGCGCGTCAGCCAGTGGAAACAGCAGGATTACGGCGTGAAACTCGCCGCCTCTCCGCAGGAAATGGAAGCCTGGCTTGGCCCGCTGGTCGAGGCCGGGGCGGACGTTCTGCATTGCTCGCAGCGCCGGTTCTGGGACGCAGAATTCCCGGAAATCGACGGGGACACCGGGCTGAATTTCGCAGGCTGGGCCAAGAAGCTGACGGGCGCGCCGACGATCAGCGTGGGGTCGGTGGGGCTTGGCGGGGCCGAATTCCTTGCCGCCTTCCGGGGCGAAGGCGCCGGGGCCGCGCCGCTGGGTCAGCTGATGGATCGCATGGCGCGCGACGAGTTCGACCTGATCGCCGTGGGCCGCGCGCTGATTTCCGACCCCGACTGGGTGCGTCATGTGGAGGCGGGTGACACCGCCGCGCTGCGCGGCTTCGACGCCCGCGATCTGGCTGAACTGGTCTGATCTGCCTGTCCGGAAAGCCACGGGGGCAGCTTCCCGTGGCTTTCCGCCCCACATTTGTGGAAAAAGGTTCACATCGCGGTATCAGGTGCCTATAGCGGAAGGGCGGGACACCCCCGTGAGCCAGACGAAAGACGCCCATGCGCACCATTACGACGACCGAGGAGCTTGCCGAATTCTGTGCGGCAGCCAAGGCACACCCTTATGTGACCATCGACACTGAGTTCCTGCGCGAACGCACCTACTGGTCGAAACTCTGCCTGATCCAGATGGCCCTGCCGGGCGCCGATGGCGAAGCGGTGCTGGTTGACCCGATTGAGGGTGAGGGCATGTCGCTGGAGCCGCTGTATGACCTGTTCCGCCATGAGGCGACGGTCAAGGTGTTCCACGCCGCACGGCAGGATCTGGAAATCTTCTTCGTCGAGGGCGGGGTCTTCCCCGTGCCGCTGTTCGACACCCAGGTCGCCGCCATGGTCTGCGGCTATGGCGAACAGGTGGGCTACGAGACGCTGGTGAAGAAGATCGCCAAGGCGAGTCTCGACAAGACATCGCGCTTCACCGACTGGTCGCGCCGCCCGCTGAGCGCGGCGCAGAAGGAATATGCGCTGGCCGATGTGACGCATCTGCGTGTGGTGTATGAAAGCCTCGCGCGGCAGATCGCCAAATCGGCGCGTGAACGCTGGGTTGCGGAAGAGCTGGGCATGCTCACCGACCCCGAAACCTACACGATCCGCCCGGCCGAAGCCTGGCAGCGGGTCAAGACTCGCACCACCTCGGGGCGGTTCCTGGCGCTGGTGAAGGCGCTGGCCGAGTTCCGCGAAAGTTATGCGCAAACGAACAATGTGCCGCGTTCACGGGTGATGAAGGACGATGCGCTGCTGGAACTGGCCTCGACCCGGCCGCAGACGCATGAGGAGCTGGGCCGCTCGCGCCTTCTGCTGCGCGAGGGGCGGCGGGGCGACATCGCCGACGGAATCATCGCGGCGGTGAAAGCCGGGCTGGAGATGAAGCCCGAGGATATGCCGAAGCCTGATCTTGCGCGCGAACAGTTGCAGGTCAATCCGGCGCTGGCAGATCTGCTGCGTGTGCTGCTGAAAGCGAAGTCGGAAAGCCTTGGCGTCGCGGCCAAGCTGATCGCCTCTGCCGCCGATCTGGATGCCATCGCCGCGGGCGAACGCGACCTGCCCGCGCTGAAGGGCTGGCGGATGGAAGCCTTCGGCGAGGATGCGCTGCGGCTTTGCAAGGGCGAAATTGCCCTGACCGCACGCGGCAACGAGGTCCGGGTGGTGCGGCTGGGGTGACGCCCGTGCGTATTCTCGTCATGGGCGTTTCCGGATGCGGCAAAAGCCGCTTCGGGGCGGCGCTGGCCACGGCGACGGGTCTGGTGTTCCGCGATGCGGATGACCTGCACCCTGAGGCGAATATTGCGAAAATGGCGCGGGGCGAGCCGCTGTCGGATGACGACCGCTGGCCATGGCTTGAGGCCTGTGGCGTGGCATTGGAACCGGGTGGTGTTCTGGCCTGTTCGGCCCTGCGCCGGGCCTATCGGAACCGGCTGCGGGATTTTGCTCCTGACCTGCGGGTGATCCATCTGGCGGCGTCGGAGGCCGAGATTTCCGGGCATCTGCAAGCGCGGCAGGGACATTTCATGCCGCCTGCGCTGCTGGCAAGCCAGTGCGCCACGCTGGAGCCGCCGGGTGCGGAGGAAGGGGCACTGGCGCTGCGGGCGTTCCGTCCCGTCGGGCAGATGGTGGCCGAGGCGCGGAACTGGCTGAAGCTCTGAACGGGGGCGCTTCGCCGGGGGCATCGAGCCCCCGTCAAAGCGGCTGCCGCGGTGCGGATGTCAGCGGCGGCTGGTCATGCCGTTGGTCGCGGCCTGCACGGTGATCGACGTGATCTCCTGCAATTGCCGGGTCGTCAGGAACACCGCGGCAGTGATCTGGCGCGAGCGTGGGGTCGAGACGCCGGCCTGCGTCTTGGGGGCAGACATGCGGAAGTCATAGATGCGGGCACCGTTCTGGTCGTCGCCGCGCTTCACCAGCTCTGCATCCCACCAGCCTTGCGTCGGGGGCAGGGCTGTGGCGCGGATGATCGCACCGCCGGGAGCGGGTTCGACCTTCAGGTCGATGATCTGCTGGGCCAGCGGGCGCGGGTCTTCCGGCTTCTGCGTCACCGGATCGACCGCCACCGTTTCGCTGCGCTTGAACCAGTTGAACGGGTTGAGGCGCGACTCGCGCACCGCCCCGCAGGCGGAAACGAACATCACCAGCGCCAGCGCGGCAAGCAGCGGTTTTCTCATCCCATCCCCTTTCGCGCCCGTCTGGCGCCTGATCCGGCCTGACCCTTGGCTAACCCAAGCGCGGGCTTTTGAAAAGCACTCCTCTGGACCTTTCGCGCGCTTCGGCCTAGCTGTGGCCCGATACGGTAAGGAGCACACCATGGCCACCCCCGCCTTTGAAGAGATCGTGGAAACCTTCGAATTCCTTGACGACTGGGAGGACCGCTATCGCCATGTGATCGAACTGGGCAAGGCTTTCCCTGATCTGGACGCGGCCTTTCAGGTGCCTGCCTTCAAGGTGGATGGTTGCGCCAGCCAGGTCTGGCTGCGCCCGATGGTCGAAGGGAAGGGCCCTTCGGCGCGGTTCGATTTTCAGGGCACGTCGGATGCGATGATCGTGCGCGGGCTGATCGCGGTGCTGCACGCGCTTTATGCCGGGCTGACTGCGGCGGAGGTCGGCCAGGTTGATGCGCCTGCCGAACTGGCGCGGCTGGGCCTGAACGAGCATCTGTCGTCGCAGCGGTCGAATGGTGTGCGGGCGATGGTCGAGCGTATCCGCAAGACCGCCGCCACCGCCTGAGGCTCAGCCGATATCCAGCGCCAGCGCGTGAATGCGGGTGGTCAGATCGCCAAGCGCGCGATGGACCGCACGATGACGCTCGACCCGGCCCAGGGCCGCCAGCGCAGGTGCGCGGATGGTCACGTTGAAATGGGTCTCGCCGCCTTCACGCCAGCCGCCATGACCGCGATGTTTCTCACTATCATCCTGAATTTCCAGAACTTCCGGCGCAAAGGCAGCGGTCAGCCTTTCCTCGATTTCGTTACGGACAGACATTTTCAGCGCGCTCCCCCTTCAATCCGGCGCGTAAACATCTAAACTCTCGCCTCCGAGTCGGAAAGGCAGTGTCGGAAAGGCCGTGTAATGCAGAAACCCCCGTTCGAATTCGACATCCGCGTTTCCTCGGACAAGAAGCGCCGCAAGACGGGCCGCCGGGGCATGTCGGGGGCGTTTGAGACGTCGCAGAAGAACTGCGAATATCCGGGCTGTCAGGAGGCAGGTCTTTATCGCGCGCCGAAATCGCCGGACCTGCTGGACGAGTTCTTCTGGTTCTGCAAGGATCACGTTCGGGAATACAATCTGAAGTGGAACTTCTTCAACGGCACCTCGGACGAGGAGTTTCAGAAGTTCCTCGACAAGGCGCGCGTATGGGAGCGGGAAACCAAACCCTTCAGCCAGAAGGATGATGGCCGGGCCTGGGCTCGGCTGGGGGTCAATGACCCCATGGCGATCCTGGGCGAGAAGGGCACGCAGAACCCCGGCAAGGTGCAATCTGCCGTGACGCGCAAGCTGCCTTCGACCGAACGCAAGGCACTGGAGATCCTTGATGCGCGCGACACCTGGACGCGCACGGAAATCCGCAAGCAATACAAGAGCCTCGTCAAGGATCTTCACCCGGACATGAATGGCGGCAACCGCGATGACGAATCGCGTCTGCAAGAAGTCGTCTGGGCGTGGGAGCAGATCCGCGAAAGCCGCTATTTCCGCGACTGAACGGGCGTTACGGCGGGCAGGCGCCGGATATAGCCGTATTTCAGCAGCCAGATCAGCAGACGATCCACCGTCAGCGGGTTGTACTTATGCGCGCTGGCCAGATCGTCGCGGCTGATGCCGGGGGCACCTGCTGCCGCGATGGCCTCGGCCATGGCGGCGAAGGCTTCGGGCCGTTCAGTGGAGCGGCCCATGCCGGTATAGTTGCGCAGCACCAGCATTTCGGCCACCGGCAGCGGCGGTTGTGGCGTCGCGCTGGCGAAACGCACGCCGGCAAACCCGCCTGCGGCACTTGGATAGCTGGCGAAATAGGCGAAGGGCGAGGGGGCTACGGCAAGTCGCCCGGCAGGCGGGAGGGCCGGAGCTGTGGCGGCGCCCCTGCGCGCGGCAAGCTCGCCCCACAAAGCCTGCATCTGCGGCACGATCACCCGCCAGTCGTACAGCGCTGCGGCGCGGGCCTGTCCGGCGGCTCCCAGCCTGCGGCGCAGATCGGGGTTACCTGCGAGCGACAGGATCGCCTCGACAAGTGCACGGATGTCGATTGCCGTCATCTGCGAGGTCAGTGCGCAATATTGCGGATAGGTGTCGGCGCCACCGAAATGGCGCAGCGCCTCGGATATCGCATGGCCTGGCCCCAGCGTCCGGGTCGGAACACGGATGCCCACATCGGGCGTCACCGTATCGCGCATGCCGTCCCAGTCCGACACTAGAACCGGCAGGCCTGCCGCCATCGCCTCGATCGGGGCAAGGCCGAAGGTTTCCTGGATATTGTCGATCGGGAAGGTGAAGACATCGGCACCGGACAGTGCCGCGCGCCGTTCAGCCGCATCGGCCCCGTCAAGCACCAGAAAGCCCACATCGGGCATCAACCGCGCGGCCCCTTCTTCGAACACCTTGCGGGAAAACGCATCGCGGAAGATCCCGCACAGCGCCAGATGCAGCTTCTGCCGGGGGCCCAGCCGACGCTGCGCCTCGGCCAGCGCAATATAGAGCGGCAGGGGGTCGAACTTCTCATAAGGGGTCAGGCGGGCGATGCAGGTGAACACCGTATCCGCCGCACCCGCGCCAAGCCGCGCACGCAACGCGGCGCCGGCGGCCGCATCCGGGGCAAAGGCGCCACAGTCGATCCCCAGCGGGATGACGGGAAGCTGCGGGCGGGGCGGCGGGTTGGCCATGAACCGTGCCTTCGCATGGGTGTCGATCATGTCCATCTGCGTGAGAACCGCCGACTGCACGGCGCGGGAGGTGCAGATGACCGCATCCCATTCCATCTGCGGCGCCATGCGCAGATCGAAAAAGCCCTGCATCACGCCCCGGGTAGATATGGTATGGGTGATGCCACAGATCGACCAGCTTGCATCCCCATGCGGCGCACGGCGCCAGCATTCGCCAGCGAAATTGGGGCTGGGAAAGAACAGTGTCCCTGGCTCGGCCAGGCGCTGCGGGCTGCGCAGGGGCAGGTGCTGAACCGTCATGCCGGGCCGTTCCTCACCCGCGAGCCGGGTGAACAGCGCCTGATCGGCGGGCTTCGGCGTAAACGACATCAGTGCGGGTGCATCCGCATGGCGGAAAAAGCCCCGAATGAAGCTTTCCCCCGCCACCCGACGGCCATTGATGCCCTTGGCGCCGGGGTCATAGCCGTCGGCGGCAAAATAGATTGCCGCATTGGGCGCAAGATCGGTCATCGGCGGGTCATCCACAGCCAGGGCGTCGGCGAAGACCGCCATTCCCACAGCAGAATCAGCCTGTCCATATCTGACAGCCGCTCCGCCCAGTCCGGCAGAGCGTCATCAGCCAGATGGCGCCCGATCTGCCGGATCTCATGGCTGACGCTGAACCGGCGGTGCAGCAGGTCAAGCGTGCCGGGCTTCATGCCTTCGTGCACCTCGACCAGCAGATCAGCGCCGCGCAGGGCAGGGGCCGACTCGGGGTCCAGCAACTCGGCTTCGGCGCCCTCTATATCGCAGATGATCACGCAATCGCCCGCAGGGAGGTGGCACAGATCGTCATGGGTCAGGACGCCGCCGATCTTCACGCGGTCTGACACGCCGTTCAGGGTCGCAAGCTCGGCGCAAAGGGCCCTTGCGCGCGGATCGCCGTCATGGGCGAGGATCCGGGCGTCGGGCAGGCACCGGGCCAGCCCGACGGCGTAATAACCCTCCGCCGCACCGATATCGACCACCAGACCATATCGCCGGGCCACGATCTCTTCGATCACCGGAGCCAGCCCGGCTTCGTAAACACCCAGCAACCGCGCGAGACGTGCCCCTTCGGAGGCGCGGACCGTGTAGGTCATACCCGCAAAAGGGCCTGCGGGAATCTGCTGCGGCAGGCGGCGTGCAAGCGCGCCCTCCAGCCAGCCCGCCCGCCATTTCGCGAGCAGCCGTAGCGCCTGGTTCAACTCGCGGTCTCCGGCGTCAGGGCCAGCAAGCCGCTGTACTTCGGTCGCCACGCGGCGCACCAGATCGTCGTTCCGGGAAGACATGCCCGAACCTCGCCACTCAGGCGGGCTTTTGCCGCCTTTCGGGCCAAGGTTAGCCGTCACCCGCCCGCCGGGCCAGCGTTTTCTGGGCCTTGCGCGGGCTGGAAGCGCAAAGCCGCGCCATTGATGCAGTGCCGTTTGCCGGTGGGCGGCGGGCCGTCGTCGAACACATGGCCCAGATGCCCGCCGCAATTGGCGCAATGTTCTTCGATCCGCCGCATAAAGAACCGGCTGTCTTCGCGGTTGCCCACCGCGCCCGGCAGCGCGGCAGTGAACGAGGGCCAGCCGGTGCCGCTGTCGAACTTCGTACTCGATGCATAAAGCCCCTGGTCGCAGCCCGCGCAATGAAAGGTGCCGCGGCGCTTCTCGTCATTCAGGGGCGAGGTGAAGGCACGCTCGGTCGCCTCGTGACGCAGCACGTCATAGGCCAGCGGCGACAGTCGCGCGCGCCATTCCGCATCGGAAAGCGTGAAGGGAAATTCGCCCGTGGCCAATGCCGGGCGTGTGGCGAGCAGCGCCAGCGCGCTGCCAAGAAGGGTTCTGCGGTGCATGATGTCCTCCATGGTCCTGTATGACCATACGCAGGCAGCAGGCCGGATGTTTCACACTTCACGCAAATGCGACCAGGGCGGCCAAAAGCGCCACCCTGTCGCGCCGCCGATGCAGCCGATTGTGTCGGGGACAAGCCTTGCCCTTGCAGCGGGGGGCGATATGTTCCACAAAACCACGGATACGAACCCGCACCCCGCGCCCGGGGTGCCTGATGCGATGGCGGACGGAATGCTGGATCAAGTTGCGAAACCCACCGAAGAAATCTCTGTGCGGGATGTCTTCGGGATCGACACCGACATGAAGGTCAAGGGCTTTGCCGAGCGCTCCGACCGCGTGCCCGAGATTGACCCGACCTATAAATTCGACCCTGACACGACGCTGGCGATCCTCGCGGGCTTTGCCTACAACCGCCGCGTGATGATTCAAGGTTATCACGGCACCGGGAAATCGACCCATATCGAACAGGTGGCGGCGCGGCTGAACTGGCCCTGCGTGCGCGTGAACCTCGACAGCCACATCAGCCGGATCGACCTGATCGGCAAGGATGCGATCAAGCTGCGCGACGGCAAACAGGTGACCGAATTCCACGAGGGCATCCTGCCCTGGGCCTTGCGCAATCCCGTCGCCATCGTTTTCGACGAATATGATGCGGGCCGGGCGGATGTGATGTTCGTCATTCAGCGCGTGCTGGAACATGACGGCAAGCTGACCCTGCTCGATCAGAACGAGATCATCACCCCGCACCCGTCCTTCCGCCTGTTCGCCACCGCGAATACCGTGGGTCTGGGCGATACGACCGGGCTTTACCATGGTGTGCAGCAGATCAACCAGGCGCAGATGGACCGCTGGAGCCTCGTGGCCACGCTGAACTACCTCAGTCATGATGCCGAGGCGGCGATCGTGCTGGCCAAGAATGCGCATTACAACACCGAGAAGGGCCGCAAGACTATCAGCCAGATGGTGACGGTGGCCGACCTGACCCGGACCGCCTTCATGAATGGCGATCTTTCCACCGTCATGTCGCCGCGCACCGTGCTGAACTGGGCCGAAAACGCCCGCATCTTCCACAATGTCGGCTATGCCTTCCGTCTGTCATTCCTGAACAAGTGTGACGAGCTGGAGCGCCAGACCGTTGCCGAGTTCTACCAGCGTTGCTTCGGCGAGGAACTGCCGGAAAGCGCCGCCTCGATGGCGATGAAGTGAACCGTCGCAGGGGGGCGCTCGCGCCCCCCTCGGCCTGCGGCCTCACCCCCCTGAGGATATTTCCGGACAGAAAATGAGGCGGTGGCTCACCGATTTTCTGTCCGGAAATATCCTCGGGGGGAGCTTCCCGAAGGGAAGCGCGGGGGGCAGACAGCCCCCCGTCTTTGGGGGCAACATCCGACCCGGAGCGCGCGCGCGACATGACCAAACCCGCTGACAACCCCGCCGATCCGTTCAAGAAGGCTCTGGCTGAGGCCACCAAGACCATGGCCGACGATCCGGAGATGACGGTCAGCTATTCCGTCGATCCTTCGGGCATGACCAAAGATGGCATGCGCCTGCCGCAGGTCAGCCGTCGCATGACGCGCGACGAGGTGATGATGGCGCGCGGCACTGCCGATGCGCTGGCGCTGCGCCGCCGTCACCATGATGAGGGGGTGGCCGCGAAATACGCCCCGCCCGGCGGCATCGCGCGCGAGATCTACGAGGCGATGGAAACTGCGCGGGCCGAAGCGCTGGGCGCGCGTGCCATGCCCGGCACGGCGGTAAACATTGCCCACAAGCTTGGCCACGAGGCCGAGCGCAAGGGTTATGGCCAGATCACACAGGCCGCCGACGCGCCGCTGTCTGTCGCAGCGGGCTATCTGGTGCGGCATCTGGCAACCGGCCAGCCGCTGCCCGCCGCCGCGGCGAATGTGATGAACCTCTGGCGCAGGTTCATCGAACAGCAGGCCAGAGGCGCGCTGGACAATCTGGACGAGGCGCTGGCCGATCAGTCGGCCTTCGCGCGCCTTGCGCGCCAGGTGATCTCGGACCTTGGCTATGGCGACCAGCTGGGCGACGACCCGGACGCCGACGACATGGATGACGAAGCGCAGGACGAGGCGCAGGAGGACGAGGACAACGCCGAAAGCACCGGCGAGGACAGTCAGGAGGAGGAGGCCGAGGCCGAACCCGAGCGCAGCCAGGAGGACAGCCAGGACCAGAGCCAGGCCCAAGTGTCGATGGATGACAATGCGGACATGGAGCAATCGGAAGAAGCCGAACTGCCCGAGGGCGAGGCGCCGCAGGAACCGCCGCCGCCGGCGCCCTATTCCGATGCCGACCCGAATTACACTGTCTACACCCAGGAATTCGACGAGGAAATCCGCGCCGAGGATCTGGCCGAGGCGGCTGAGCTGGAACGCCTGCGCGCCTATCTGGACCAGCAGCTTGAACCGCTGAAAGGCGCGGTCAGCCGACTGGCCAACAAGCTTCAACGCCGGCTTCAGGCGCAGCAGAACCGTTCGTGGCTGTTCGATCTGGAGGAAGGCACGCTGGACGCAGGCCGTCTGGCGCGGGTGGTGGCGAACCCCACCACGCCGCTGTCGTTCAAGCAGGAAAAGGATACCGAGTTCCGCGATACCTGCGTGACGCTGCTTCTGGACAATTCCGGCTCGATGCGCGGACGGCCGATCTCGATTGCCGCGATCTGCGCCGATGTTCTGGCCCGCACGCTGGAACGCTGCGGGGTGAAGGTGGAAATCCTCGGCTTCACCACGCGAGCCTGGAAGGGCGGGCAGAGCCGGGAGAAATGGCTGGCGGCGGGACGTCCGCAACAGCCGGGTCGTCTGAACGACCTGCGCCATATCATCTATAAATCTGCCGATGCCCCCTGGCGTCGGGCGCGGCCCAATCTGGGGCTGATGATGAAAGAGGGGCTTCTGAAGGAGAACATTGACGGCGAGGCGCTGGAATGGGCGCACCGTCGCATGGCCTCGCGGCCCGAAGCGCGCAAAATCCTCATGGTGATCTCGGACGGCGCGCCGGTGGATGATTCCACCCTGTCGGTGAACCCTGCCAGCTTCCTTGAAAAGCATCTGCGCGATGTGATCGCCATGGTGGAAAAGCGCAAACAGGTGGAGCTGATCGCCATCGGCATCGGCCATGACGTGACGCGCTATTACCAGCGCGCGGTCACGATCACCGATGTGGAACAGCTTGCCGGCGCGATGACCGAACAGCTGGCCGGGTTGTTTGACACCGACCCGCGCAAGCGGGCGCGGGTTCTGGGGATGCGCAAGGTCGGCTGACGGGGCGGTGCGGGGGCTCGCCTCCTTTGCGCCCGTGCCGGGCGCATTCACCCCGAGGATATTTGAGCCAAGGGAAAGAGGCGGGCATGTTTCAGGATTTCACGTCGCAGGCAGATCCGTCTCAGGGGGCGGCGCGGCTGGCGACGCTGCGGAGCAGGCTGGCCGCGGAGGGGCTTTCTGGCTTTCTGGTGCCGCGCGCCGACGCCCACCAAGGCGAGTATGTCGCGGCGCGGGATGAGCGGCTGTCCTGGCTCACCGGCTTTACCGGCTCGGCCGGCTTCTGCATTGTGCTGCCCGATCTGGCGGGTGTTTTCGTTGACGGTCGCTACCGCACGCAGGTCCGCGCGCAGGTCGATCTGGCGGTGTTCACGCCGGTGAACTGGCCTGAGGTGAAGCCGGGCGAATGGATCGTTGAAAACCTGACTGAAGGCGTGATCGGCTTCGACCCCTGGCTGCATGCGGCAGACGAGATTGCGAAGCTTGAAACCGCACTGGCAGGCAGCGGAGTTATCCTGCGGCCCTGCGCCAATATGGTCGATGCGATCTGGCCCGATCAGCCTGAGCCACCGCAGGGGCGTGCCTTCCTGCATCCTGAGGCTTTGGCTGGGGAAAGCAGCGCCTCGAAACGGGCGCGGCTGGCCGAGGGGTTGCGTGCGGCGGGCCAGCGCGCGGCCGTCATTACTCTGCCCGACAGCCTGTGCTGGCTTCTGAACCTGCGCGGGGCCGATGTGCCGCGCAATCCGGTGCTACATGGCTTTGCGGTGCTGCATGACGACGGGCGGGTGACGCTTTATGCCGATCCGGCGAAGTTCGACGCGGAAACCCGCGCGGGTCTGGGTGATCATGTGACCCTGCGCCCGGTCGCGGCCTTTGTGCCGGGCCTGCACAGCCTGCCCGGCCCGGTGCGGATCGACCCGGCCAGCGCGCCGGTCGCGGTGGCGCAGGAACTGGAGGATGCGGGCGTTGCGGTGGCGACCGGCGACGACCCCTGCGCGCTGCCGAAAGCCTGCAAGAACCCGGTTGAAATCGCGGCGACCCGTGCCGCCCATCTGCGCGATGGCGCTGCCATGGTGCGTTTTCTCGCCTGGCTGGATGCCACTGCGCCGCAGGGCGGGCTGACCGAGATTGCTGCGGTCGAGGCGCTGGAAGGTTTCCGGCGCGAAAGCAACCAGCTGCATGACCTGTCGTTCGACACGATCAGCGGGACGGGGCCGAATGGTGCCATCATTCATTACCGGGTGACCGAGGCCACCAATCGTGCAGTGGCACCCGGCGATCTGCTGCTGGTCGACAGCGGCGGGCAATATCTGGACGGCACGACCGACATCACCCGGACTATCGCCATCGGCGCGCCGTCAGAACCTGACGCGCGCGACTGCTATACCCGCGTGTTGCAAGGTATGATCGCCGTGGCGCGCACGCGGTTCCCGAAGGGGTTGGCCGGGCGTGATCTGGATGCGCTGGCCCGTGCGCCGCTCTGGCTTGCGGGCTACGACTATGACCACGGCACGGGGCATGGCGTCGGCGCCTTCCTCTCAGTCCACGAGGGGCCGCAGCGGATTTCGCGGCTCTCCACCGTGCCGCTGGTGCCCGGCATGATCCTGTCGGACGAGCCGGGCTATTATCGTGAGGGGGCCTTTGGCATCCGGCTCGAAAACCTGATCGTGGTGCGGGAGGCGCAGCCGCTGGGTGACCACCGCGCGCAATATGATTTCGAGACGCTGACCTTCGTGCCCTTCGACCGGCGGCTGATCCTTCCGGACATGCTGTCATCAAGCGAACGCGGCTGGCTAGACAGCTATCATGCCGAGGTTCTGGCGAAGGTCGGGCCGCTGGTTGAGGGGGCCACGCTGGAGTGGCTGAAAGCCGCCTGCGCACCGCTCTGACCGCCGCGCTTCTGTCAGAGCTTGCCTGAGTATTTGGGCAAGGAGCAAACAGCAGAGCTTTTGCGGGGCGGCAAAACGGCGCGCGACCGGCTGTCTTGCTTCTTGTACAAATACTCAAAAGGACGTCCCTGCCGGGAGCGCGGCAGGGACGGTGCGCCCTCAGCGGGCCTTGGCCTCCAGTCGGCGGCGATGCAGTACGGGTTCGGTATAGCCCGAAGGCTGGCCGCAGCCTTCGAATACCAGATCGCAAGCGGCCTTGAAGGCCGGGCCATCGAATCCGGGCGCCATCGGGCGATAGGCAGGGTCGGTGGCGTTCTGGCGGTCTACCACGGCGGCCATCTTGCGTATCGCCTCCATCACCTGCGCCTGCGAGATGACGCCGTGATGCAGCCAGTTGGCAAGCGCTTGGCTGGAGATACGACAGGTGGCGCGGTCTTCCATCAGGCCGACATCATGGATGTCGGGCACCTTGGAGCAGCCCACCCCCTGATCAACCCAGCGCACGACATAGCCCAGGATACCCTGCGCGTTGTTCTCGATCTCGGCCGTGATTTCGGCTTCGGACCAGTTGGCGCCTTGCGCGAGCGGGATGGTCAGCAGGTCGCGCAAGGTGCCGCGCGGGCCGCCTTTGGCAATCGCATCCTGCCGGGCCAGCACATTGACGCGATGGTAATGGGTTGCGTGCAGCGTGGCAGCGGTGGGCGAGGGCACCCAGGCGCAATTTGCCCCGGCCTGAGGATGGGCGATCTTCTGTTCCAGCATGGCGGCCATCAGATCGGGTGCCGCCCACATGCCCTTGCCGATCTGCGCGCGGCCACGCAGCCCGCAGGCAAGACCGATATCGACATTGCGGTCCTCATAGCTTTTGATCCAGGCGGTGTGTTTCATCTCGCCCTTGCGGACCATTGGCCCGGCCTCCATCGAGGTGTGGATCTCGTCGCCGGTGCGGTCCAGAAAGCCGGTATTGATGAAGGCCACGCGGGATTTCGCGGCGCGGATACATTCCTTCAGGTTCGCACTGGTGCGGCGCTCTTCGTCCATGATCCCGAGCTTCACGGTATTGCGTGGAAGGCCCAGCGTATCTTCCACAAGGTCAAAGATTTCCGAGGCGAAGGCCACTTCTCCGGGGCCATGCATCTTGGGTTTCACCACATAGACCGAGCCGGTGACGGAGTTGCGCACGCCCGTGGTCTTCTTCAGGTCGTGCATCGCGCAAAGCGTGGTGACGAAGGCATCCATGATGCCCTCGGGCACTTCGGCGCCTTCGGCATCAAGGATGGCGGGGTTGGTCATCAGATGGCCGACGTTGCGCACCAGCATCAGGGCGCGGCCCTTCACCGCCAGCGGCGTGCCATCCGCGCCGGTCCAGTTGGCATCGGGGCGCAGGCTGCGGGTGAAGGTCTGGCCGCCCTTGCTGACCTCTTCGGTCAGCGTGCCGGTCATCAGGCCCAGCCAGTTACCGTATGCCACGACCTTGTCGGCGGCATCCACCGCCGCCACGCTGTCCTCGCAATCCATGATCGCGGAGAGGGCGCTTTCCAGCCAGATGTCGGAAATATGTGCGGCATCCGAAGCGCCGATGGCAGAACGGTCATCCATGACCACTTCGATCAGCAACCCATTGTTGCGCAGCAGAAATTGTTGCGGTGCGCGGGCATCGCCCATATGAGCCGCGAATTGTGCCGGGTCTGCCAGCGCCTTGTCGCCCTGAGCGGTCCGGACCACCAGCGCGCCACTCTCAACGGCGAATCCGCGCGCATCCTTCCAGCTGGCGCCAGCCAGCGGCACAGCGCTGTCGAGGAAATCGCGGGCCCAGGCAATGACGCGGGCGCCGCGTGCGGGGTCATAGCCTTTACCGGAGGGCAGATCCCCCAACGCATCGGTGCCGTAAAGTGCGTCGTAAAGGCTGCCCCACCGGGCATTGGCGGCATTCAGCGCGTAGCGCGCGTTCATCACCGGCACCACCAGTTGCGGGCCGGGAATCCTGGCGATCTCGGGGTCGACATTGGCGGTTTCAATGCTGAAATCCGGGCCTTCGGGCACCAGATAGCCGATCTCGCGCAGGAAGGTTTCATAAGCGTCGGGATCAAAGGGCTGGCCGCGCCGGCTCTTGTGCCAGTCGTCGATACTGGCTTGCAGCGCGGCGCGTTTGTCCAGCAGGGCGCGGTTCTTCGGGCCAAGCGAGGCTATCGCTGCGGCAAGGCCGCTCCAGAAGGTATCGGCGCTGACGCCGGTGCCGGGCAGGGCGCGGGTTTCGATGAAATCCGCCAGTTCGCGATCCACCTGAAGTCCGTTCTTGGTCATCCGTCCGATCATTTCCGACTCCCCGCTCTGTTCGGTCGCGAGGATGCGGAAAAACCGCCGTCCGGGCAACAGAAGCCGACACTGGATTTGAAAGCTCAGGCGAAAAACACTTGTCGGGCTTTCTTGATAAACGGATTCCGGGGGCACTGCCTGCTCAAAGATCGAAGCAAAGCTGACCGCCTTGTGGTGAGCGGCTGCCTTCGATCAGGGCGGAGAGAGTGGGGCGGAGGCGGCGGGGCGGTGGGGTTCCGCAAGCGCGGCGGCTGGCCGTCAGCCGGTCGCGGGCGTCACGGGCGGCGCTGACGGGGTCGACCACCGGCTCGGGGTAGCGACGGCCCAGCAGACCGGGGGCACCGGACCATTTCCATGGCTCTTGCAGCAACGCATCGGGGACGGGGGCGAGTTCGGGCAGCCAGCGCCGGGTGAAACTGCCGTCGGGGTCCAGAGTCTGACCCAGCCGCACCGGGTTGCAGATGCGTGGCGGAACCTCCGCCAGCCCGGCGTGGCGCCGGACCTGCGCCCAATGGATTGAGGGGGTATAATCGGTCAACCGCCGGGCCAGCGCCTCGCCCGCTGATCTGGAATCCAGCGACAGGTGGTGCAGGGCGCAACCCAGAACCATCGACCGCGCGGCATGAGGCAGCCAGCCGGTCGCGTTCAGATAGCGCAGGCAGGCATCCAGATAGGGCAGGCCGGTTTCTCCGGCCCCCCATGCCGCCAGCCGCGCAGCATCGCTTTCGGCGCTGCGACGGGGAAAAGCCTCGGCGCTGCGCATCGCAGTCGCGCGCGCCAGCAGCCGGGACTGCGTGGCCCGCAGGCCGGATGCCATCTGCGGCAGCGGGCGATCTGTCAGCCGCGCGTCGATGGCGGTGATGACTTCGGACGCCGACAGGGTGCCGAAGGCCAGATGGGCCGAAAGACGCGGGCTCGCCCGCTCGGCCCCGGCGGGCGTTACCTGCGCGGGGAGGCCTGGCGCGGCCCGGCTGGTCAGAAAACTTTCCAGGACTGCCAGCGCCGCGCTGCGCCCGCCGGGTTGTCGGTGCGGGCAGGGGTCATCCGCCAGCCGCAACGCGCGGGCCAAGGGGAGTGCGCCGGTTGACACGCCGTCGATCCCGCGCGCGGTCAGCGGCGCTGCCGGGGTATCGGCGGGCAGAGCGGTCCAGCGCAGGCCCGAGGCGCGCGCCCATTCCGCCACTCGCGATTCGGCTGCACTGCCCGCCTGCTGTGTCACGATTTCGGTGATACGATGGGCGCGGACCAGACGCTCCATCACCGGGACCGGATCGCCGACCCGGATCGCCAGCGGAAGCTCCAGTGCCGCCAGCGCCGCGGCCAGATCCTTCAGGCTTTCGCTGCAGAAGGCCCAGTGGCGGGCAGAGCGATCCGGGCTGGCCCAATGATCGGGGTCCACCACATAAAGCGGCAGAACCGGACCGCGCGCGGCGGCGAAAGCCAGCGCCGGGTGATCTTCTGCCCGCAGATCCTGATTGAGCCAGACGAGAACATTCATGGAACATTTCTAGCCTGCCTGTTCTGCGCCGTCAAATGCGGCAGAACTCAGGCGGCCATCCGGCGCAGCACGCGGGTCAGGATCGCCGCGACGGCGACATGGGCGGGTGAGGGGCTGCGGTCGCGGGCACGCAGCAGCGCCACTTCGCGCGCGATATCGGGGGCGGTCAATGCGCGTGCCACGATGGGGCGGCCATGCACCGCCGCTTTGGCATAGGCGGGCAGCACCGCAATCAGCCCCGCCTGTTCCACCAGTGCCAGCGCGGTATGGATCTGATGCACCTCCAGCGCCGGACGGAACGGCTGGCCCGCGCTTTCATAGCCGACTTCGGTGAGCAGTCGCAGCCCGCTTTCGCGTGTCAGCGCCACCTGCGGCTGGCCAGCGATCTGCGTCCAGGTCAGATCCGGCTGGCTGGCAAGGGCATGATCGGTGGCCAGAAACACCATCAGTCGGTCGCGCAGCACCGGCGTCACCACCACGCCCTCCTCTCCGGGCTGGAAAGTGCCAAGCCCCAGATCGGCCCGCCCGTTGCGCACTTGCCCGACGATCGCATCGGTGCCCAGATCCTCGACTCGCAGCGACAGGTCGGGGTGGTGCGCGGCGGTTTCGCGGATCACGGCGGGCAGCACGGCGGCCGCCAGCAGCGGCGGCGCCGCAATCCGCAGCCGCCCGCGCCGCAACTGGCCCAGATCCTGCACATTGCTGACCGCGCGGTCGAGTTCCGTCAGCACCACGAAAGCCGAGGCGGCAAAGGCCTCGCCCGCCTCGGTCAGGTCGACGCGGCGGGTCGTGCGGTCGAAAAGCCGGGCACCCAGGCCGGTTTCCAGATCGCGGATCGCCTGGCTCAGCGCCGGTTGGGTGGTGTTCATCCGCTCGGCGGCACGGGAAAAGCTGCCAAGCTCCGCCACCGCCTGAAAGCATTCGATCTGTCGCAGGCTGGGCTTCATCGCATGTCCCCTGGCTTATGAAAGCCCTGTATACATGCGATGAAGCCAATGGCCAATCAGGCGCCGTAGGGCAGCCAGATGGTTTTCACCTGTACAGCGCGGTGCAGGAACTCGCGCCCCTGTCCCTGCGCCGGGTCCAGCCAGTCGCGGGTCAGGCCCTGATCTGTCCAGACCGGCTTCAGGTTCCCGGCGCTCGCGGTTTCCACCATCGCCACGCCACTGGCCGAGCCGCAATACCACAGCGCCGCCACATCGTCATGTTCGGCCAGCGTTTTCGCCAGTTCGTCGCGGGCGCCGGTCAACAGGTTCACCACGCCACCCGGAATGTCCGAGGTTTCCAGCACCTGATAAAGCCGCGTCGCAATCAGCGGGTGGCTTTGCGAGGCGACGGCCACCACGCGGTTGCCCATGGCGATAGCGGGCAGGATCAGCGACATCAGGCCCAGAAGTGGCGCCTCGTCGGGGGCGATCAGGCCCATGGTGCCGAAGGGTTCGTTCACTGTCAGGGTGACATGGTTTGATTTGGTGGCCGTCACTGCGCCGTCGAACTTGTCAGCCTGCGCCGCGTACCAGAAGGCGCGGCGCAGCGTCGCTGCAACCTCCTCGGCCGGTTTCGGGGTGCCACAAGCGGCCAGCGCGGCGGTGAATTCCTCCGCCCGCTGCGACAGGTTCTCTGCCAGAAAATACAGCACCTGTGCACGATTATGGGCAGTCACGCCGCCCCAGCCGCCCGCTTTGCCCGCAGCCTCCACCGCGTTGCGCACATCCTTGCGGTTGGCCAGCGCCGCCTGACCCAACGCCACGCCGCCCTTGCCGGTGACGGTGTAGCTTTGCCCGCCATCCGCCCGCGCCTGCTTGCCACCGATATAAAGCTTCGCGGTCACGTCGATGTCCGCGCGGTCAGCCTTGCCCGCGTGGGGGGCCACGCCGGACAGCGGCGCCGGATCGGGGCGCGGCTTGCCCGGCCGCGCGGGGGCGGCGAGGTATTCGCGCATCCCTGCGCGGCCGCCCTCGCGCCCGTAACCGCTTTCGCGGTAGCCGCCGAAGGGGGCGCCCGCGTCGAAGATATTGGTGGCATTGATCCAGACCACCCCCGCCTTGACCTTGGCTGCGACCTCGATCGCCCGGTCGATGTTCTGTGACCAGACCGAGGCGGCGAGGCCATAGCGCGTATCGTTCGCCAGCGTAATGGCCTCGTCCGGGGTGCGGAAGGTCAGGGTGGTGGCGACTGGGCCGAAGATTTCGGTCTGGCTGACGGTGTGGGCGGGTGCGGTGCCGGTCAGGAAGCCCGGCGCGCAGAAGGCGCCCTGCGCGGGCATCTGCACGGGCGCGCGATGCAAGGTCGCGCCCTCTGCCTCCGCCTGCGCCAGCAGACCATGGATGCGTGCCAACTGCTTGCGCGACACCACGGCGCCGACATCCATGGTCTTGTCCAGCGGATCGCCGATGCGCAGCGTCGCCATCCGCTTTCGCAGCCTGCCGAAGAAGCGTGGCGCCACGCCTTCCTGAACCAGAATGCGGGAACCGGCGCAGCAGACCTCGCCCTGATTGAACCAGATCGCATCGACCACGCCTTCGACAGCGGCGTCCAGATCGGCATCCTCGAACACGATGAAGGGCGATTTTCCACCCAGTTCCAGCGACAGTTTCTTGCCCGAACCGGCGATCTGGCGCCGGATTACCCGGCCCACCTCGGTCGAGCCGGTGAAGGCCACCTTGGCCACGCCCTCATGCCCCGCAATCAGGGCGCCGGTAGCCCCGTCGCCGTTCACGATGTTCAGAACGCCGGGCGGCAGGCCGATCTCGGCGCAGATCTCCGCGAAAGCAAAGGCCGTCAGCGGCGTCAGATCGGCGGGTTTCAGCACCACGGTATTGCCCGCCGCCAAAGCGGGGGCCACCTTCCACGCCAGCATCAGCAGCGGGAAGTTCCAGGGGATGATCTGGCCGCAGGCCCCCAGTGCCGTATGGCCCGGAAATTCATCCGCCATCAGCTCCGCCCAGCCCGCGTGGTGATAGAAATGCCGCGCGACCAGTGGCACGTCGATGTCGCGGCTTTCGCGGATGGTCTTGCCGTTGTCCAGCGTCTCCAGCACCGAGAGGAAGCGTTCGCGCTTCTGCACATGGCGGGCGAGGGCGTAAAGGTAGCGCGCCCGGTCATGCCCCGGCAGGGCCGCCCATTTGGGGAAGGCCGCGCGGGCGGCCTGCACCGCCGCATCCACCTCGGCGGCCGTGCCAAGCCCCACGCGGGTCAGCACCGCATCGGTCGCGGGGTTCACCACCTCGGCCATCTCGCCTTCGGGCGCAGTGAAACGGCCGTTGATGAAATGGCCAATGACAGGGCGGTCGGCGATCCAGGCCAGCGCCTCGGTCGCGGATTCGGGGGCGGGGCCGTAATCCATGGTCTGCATGAGATCCTTGATGGTCATGGTCTTCTCCTCAGGCCAGCGCATGCCTGTTGGCGGCCGAGTAGCGGCCCGTCACATGATGTTCCAACTGGCGTTCGATATCGCCCAGCATGGACGAGGCGCCGATGCGGAACAGATCGGGCATGCACCAGCGGCTGCCCATTTCCTCTTTCATCAGGATCAGCCAGTTCATCGCATCCTTGGCGGTTTTCAGCCCGCCTGCGGGTTTGAAGCCGACACGCTGGCCCGTGCGGTCGCCAAAGTCGCGCAGCGCCCGCACCATGGTCAGCGAGACGGGCAGGGTGGCGTTCACCTCTTCCTTGCCGGTCGAGGTCTTGATGAAATCGGCGCCCGCCTGCATCGCGACCATGCTGGCCTTGTAGACATTGGTCAGGGTTTTCAGATCGCCTGTGGCCAGGATCGCCTTCATATGCGCGTCGCCGCAAGCCTCGCGCATCTGGCGGATTTCATCGTAAAGCGCCGCCCAGTTGCCGGTCAGCGCCTGTTCGCGGGTGATCACGATGTCAATCTCCGCCGCGCCCTGATCGACGGCATAACGGATTTCCGCCAGTCGCAGCGGCAGCGGCGTCAGCCCGGCGGGAAAGCCGGTGGCGACCGAGGCGACGGGGATGCCCGAGCCATCGAGCGCTTTCACCGCATGGGGCACCATGGTGGGATAGACGCAGACCGCGCCGACGGTCAGCATCTCAAGACCCAGCGCCGCCAGCAGATCGGGGCGCAGCGGCTGCCGCGCCTTGGCGCAAAGCCGCTGCACGCGTCCGGCGGTGTCATCGCCTGCCAGTGTCGTCAGGTCGATGCAGGTGATGGCGCGGGCAAGCCATGCCGCCTGATGATCCTTCTTCACGGTCCGGCGGCCAGGCAGGCTGGCGGCGCGGCGTTCGGCGGCGGATCGGTTGACGCTGACATTTTCGAACCATTCCGGGGTGAATTCCGTGCCGGTCATCCGGGGGAACGTGCCGTTTTCACTCATTCGGGGTCTCCAGCAGGAAATGGGCGGTGACGTCGTCAGTCACGAGGACCGAGACATATCCGGCCTGCAAGGCGGCGCGGGCGATGGCGTGTTTTTCCGCCCCCGCCACAAGGGCAAGACGATGTTCGGCATGGGGCAGGCGGTGCAGTGGCAGGCCCAGCGTGCGGGCATCCAGCGCCGCATCGACCGGCTGCCCTGCCGCATCGACGAAACGGCCAAGGATGTCGCCCACCGCGCCGTGGGCGCGCAGCGTGTCGATTTCAGCGGGGCTGAGGTAGCCCTGCGCGCAAAGGGCAGACCGATGCGAGACGCCGCCCATCGAAAAGGCCACCAACGATGCGTCCCCGGCGCGTGCCATGGCGCGGGCGATCACCGGATCGGCCTCCAGCGCGCGGCAGGTCGAGGGCTGGCCAAGGATCGCGGGCACGGGCAGCAGCGTGGCGCTGCCCCCCGCCGCCTGCGCCACTGCCTCGGCTACGGCGGAACTGCGCGGGTCGGTCACCGTCAGCGCGGCTGCCCCGTTCAGCAGCACGACCTCCAGACCCGGCGCCCAGCCCTGCGGCAGGGCGCGCGCCAGCGCCGCCATGGTGCGGCCCCAGCTGACGCCCATCAGCGCCGGTTTCGGTGTCAGCGCCACCAGCCAGCGCGCGGCGGCCTGGGCGATGCCTTCGTTCAGCATGTCGGGGTCGGTCACGCCGCCCATGGGAACCACCAGCGCCTCGCGCAGGCCCCACCGGGCCTGCAACGCGGCCTCCAGCCCCGTCGCGCGGCGGGCGCGCGGCACGATTTCCACCCGAACCACACCCTCCGCCTTCGCCTCGGCCAGCAGACGGCCAACCTGCCAGCGGGTCAGGCCCAGCTCATCCGCCACCTGAGCCTGCGTGCGGTCGAGGTCATAATACAGCTTCGCCGCCTGAATCATCAGGTGGTCGCGGTTTTCATCCGCCGGCAGGCGCGCGGAATAGGGGCTGCGGTCGCTCATATGCGCAAAAATACATCATTTGCAGGATAAGGCAACATTTGTAACCTTTGGTGAGCCAACCTTTGCGTGATCGGTCTTTTGCCTTTCCGGCCATGAGCTTATTCTGGTTTCATGAATATCATCCTCATCATCGCCGCCGTGGCGCTTCTGTTCGTTGTGATCGCCCTGGCCGAGCCTGTGGCGGAAAGATTGCGCCTGCCCTATACGGTGGCCCTTGCGGCCATCGGTGCGCTTCTGGGGGCCGGGGCCGCGACCCTGACCGCGACGATGGGCACACGCCTGCCTGAGGAGGTTTCGGCGCTGCTGGCACTTCCCATCCGGTCCAGCGTCTTCCTGTATGCGCTGCTGCCCACACTGGTGTTTCAGGTGGCGCTGGGGCTCGATCTGCGGCGGATGCTGGATGACTGGGTGCCGATCCTCGTGATGGCGGTACTGGCGGTTCTGGCGGCAACGGCCTTTGTCGGCGGCGCGCTGGTGCCGTTCAGCCAGATGTCGGTGCTGGCCTGTTTTCTGGTGGGTGCCATCGTGTCCACCACCGATCCTTCGGCGGTGGTCAGCATCTTCCGGGGACTGGCCGCGCCGCAGCGGCTGGCGCGGATCGTCGAGGGCGAAAGCCTTCTGAACGACGCGGCGGCCATCGCGCTCTTTGGCTTCTTCCTGACCTTCGTGATGGCGGGGGTGCCGAACCCGACGCTGCATGACGCCTTCATCGGCCTGCCGGTGCAGGTGGCCAGCGGGATGCTCACCGGCTGGATCGTGGCGCAGGTGGCGCTGTTTGCCATGGTGATGCTGGCCGCATGGCCGCTGGCGCAACTGTCACTGTCGGTCGCGGTGCCCTATGCGACCTATCTGATTGCCGATCAGTTGCTGGGTGCCTCGGGCGTGGTGGCGGTTGTGTTTGCGGGCATGACGCTGAACTGGGCCGGGCCTGGACGGCTGTCGCCCGGTGCCTGGACCAACCTGCGCGAGGTCTGGGACTTGCTGGCGCACTGGGCGGGGGCGCTGATTTTCGTGCTGGCCTCGCTGCTCATTCCGCGGCTGATGGCGGATGCGCGGCCGTTCGACCTGTTTCTGGTGCTGGTCGTGGTGGTGGCGGCGACGGTGGCGCGGATGCTGATGCTGTGGGTGCTGCTGCCGTTGCTTGCACGCTTGCGCCTGTCGCCGAAGGTGGATCAGCCCTATCGCGTGGCAATCCTCTGGGGCGGGCTGCGCGGAGCGGTCACGCTGGCGCTGGCACTGGCAGTGACCGAGAACCTGCGCGTTCCGGTCGATATCCGCCGCGAGGTTGGCATTCTGGCCACCGGATTTACGCTGTTCACCCTGTTCATGCAGGGCACCACGCTGCGGCTGTTGATCCGCAAGCTGGGGCTGGCCAAGCTGGCCCCGCTGGATGTCGCGCTGTCCCGGCAGGTCATCGCTGTCGCCCTTCAGAACGTCCGCGAGGAAGTGTCTGAAAGCGTGAAAGAGCATGGCCTGAGCCGCGATATCGCGCGCGCCGAGGCGAAAAGCTTTGCCACCCGTCTCGATCAGGCGGTCGAGCTTGCGGATGCCAGTTCCGATATCGGCGAGAAGGACCGCATCACGCTGGGCCTGCTGGCTCTTGCCGGACGCGAGCGCGATCTGGTGCTGGAGGCGTTTCGCGAACAGGAGATCAGCCCCGGCCGCGCGCAACAGATGCTGACCGACGCCGACCGGCTGATGGAAGGCACGCGGGCGGGCGGGCGCACCGGCTATCGCCGCGCCGCACGGCGGGCGCTGGGGCGCGGGCGGCTGCACCGGCTGGGCGTCTGGATGAACAACCGGCTGCGCGTGCCGTGGCTTCTGGCGCTTCTGACCGCGCACCGCTTCGAAATCCTTGAAAACCAGCGTATCCTTCTGAAGGATCTGCACGGCTATATCGACAGCAAGATCCGTCGCATCCATGGCCGCCGTGTGGCCGACCTTCTGCATCGCCTGCTGACCCAGCGCGAGGAGGAGGTGGAACAGGCGCTGGATGCGCTGCGCCTGCAATACCCTGGCTATGCCGAGGAGATGGAGCGACGCTTCATCCGCCGTCTTGCCCTGCGGCTGGAGGAGCGGGAATATGACACGCTGCTCGAAGACGGGCTGATCGGGCGCGAACTGCACATGACCCTGCGCCAGTCGCTCAGCGGGGCGCGGCGGCGGCTGAACCGGCGGCCCCGGCTGGATCTGGCGGTGCAGAAAAGCGCGATGTTGCGGCAGATGCCGGCGCTGGCGGGGCTGGATGCGGCACAGTTGCGCATGGTGCAGAAGCGGGTCGCGACGGTCTATGCCCAGCCGGGCGATGTGCTGATCCGCAAGGGCGATCCGGCGCGGCATGTGTTCTTTATCGCCTCCGGCGCGGTCGAGGTCGAATTCGCCGGGCAGGTGGAACGTCTGGGCCGGGGCGAGATGTTCGGGCAACTGGGCATCCTGACCCACCGGCCGCGCCGGGCGCAGGTCACGGCGATTACGCATTGCACGCTGCTGACGCTGGATGAGGCGCGGTTCCTTGATCTTCTGTCGCGGGACGAGACGCTGCGCGAAGCGGTGGAGAAAAGCACCGCCCGCCGTGGCCTGATGGAGGCGGCGGCGCGGCTTGGCCCTGCCGAGGCGGCCCCGGTCAGATAAGCCCGCGCCGGCTGGCGGCCAGCGCAGCTTCAGCCCGGCTGGAGATGTTGAGCTTGCGGTAGATCGACTTCGTATGCGAGGCGCAGGTGTTGGGCGTGATCCCCAGCGTGGCGGCAATATCGGTGCCGGTGAAGCCCTTGCCCAGAAGGCGAAGCACCTCCTGCTCTCGCTGGGTGAGTGCCACATCGGGCTGGCCCGGCACCTCGGCAGGGCGCAGCGCCTTTGCCTGGGCCTGGAAATGGGCGATCATGCGCTGGGCGATGCGGGGCGAGATCGGCGGCTCTCCGGCTGCGATCCGGCGGAACTGGTCGGCAAGGCTCGCGGCCTTCACGCCCTTGAGGATATAGCCCATCGCCCCCGCCGCCAGCGCGTCGAACAGCGAGGCGTCATCCTCGAAGATGGTGATGACCACCGGCAGCGTTTCGGGCAGGTCACGGGTGATCGCGCGAATGATGTCGATGCCGTGGCCGTCCGGCAGGTCGAGGTCGATCAGCGCGAAGTCAAAGCGCGTGTCGCTGTGAAACAGCGCCGTCACAGCCTCGGCGCAGGTGGAGGCGGTGCTGATCATGGCACCCGGCAGCGTGGCCTGAAGGGTTTCGCAGATCCAGTTCCGGGTTTCGCGATTATCGTCCAGCACCAGCGCATGCAGAACACCCCCGTCCGTGCGGAGCGATCTGGAAAGGTCTGCGTCGCGGCTCTGGTTCATTGGTCCTGTCTATCGGCGTAAAATGACTTTGTGGGGCGAAAACTCAGGTATTCAAGAAATATCAGCGTTCAGCGGAAGGTAAAGTTCCATCCGGTAATGGCCATTTTCTGTCGGACCGGCCTCAAGACGGCCTTTCAGCGCCTCTGCCCGGTTGCGCATGTTGCCGGTGCCATTGCCACGATGGGGGCCTTCTGCCCGCCGATCCGCAGAGGAAAGCGCATTGACAAGGCACAGGTGCAGGCTCTGGCCGTCACAGGTGGCGGTGACATGGATATCCCCGGCGCCATGCGTCAGCGCATTGCTCAGGGCCTCGCGCTGGATGGCGGTCAGATTGCGCTGCATGTCATAGCGCAATGGGATCTCGGCTTCGTCGGCGCTGCCCGGCGGCCAGATCAGGCGGCGGTCCAGCGCCTCGGCCCGGCTGCGGCTTTCAGCGCGCAACTGGCCGATCAGCAGCGGCAGCGTCACCTCGCGCCCGGCCAGCCCGGTGGCGATCTGGCGCAGGTCTGACAGCGCTTCGATCAGGAAATCCTGCCGCTGGCCGTCGTCGCGGGCATGCAGGCTGGACAGAAGGCGCGACCCCACATCGTCATGCAGGTCGCGGGCAATGCGCTGGCGTTCGCGGGCGACGGCGGTTTCATAGGTCACGCGGTCGCGGCCCGCGGCTTCGGCCAGCGTGGCAAGCTCATCGGCCAGTGCGCGATCCTCGGCGTTGAACAGCCGTCGTCCGGCGGCGGCATAGCCCAGACGCAGGGCGGGCGTGCCCTCGGGGCCGGGGATGACCAGCGCCAGCCCCTCGTCCTCCAGCAGGGCGCCGGTCACCGGCGCGGGCAGCGCCTCGACCCGCAGCGGCGCGAACAGCCGTTCCATCACACCGCGCCAGGCATTTGCCTTGGCCTGCCCGCCATGCTGAAAGGCCACGGACAAAGTATCGCGGTACAGTGCCGCAAGATCAGGGCGGCGGCGGCCAAGCCAGCGGTCAAAGACCAGATCTCGCATGGGAAAATACACCAGACCCACCAGCGCCACGGCCGAGGCCAGCGAGGCCGGGCCGGACAGGCTCAGCGTCAGCAGGAAGACCGTATCGACCACGATCATCAGCGCGACGACTGCAAGGCTGAACAGCACCCGCAGCGCCCAGCGGTCCAGATCGAACAGGCGATAGCGGGCCAGCGCAAGCGCGGCGCCGACATAGATCGCGCAGAGCGGGATGAAGGCCAGCCCCTGTGACAGGATCGTTTCCGCCCCGATCAGCGCAGGCAACGAGACCATAAGGACGAAAACGCCCGAGCCCAGCAGCACCGACAGCCCTAGCCAGCGCAGGGCGGCGCGGTCGGCGGGATGGCCCCGCGTGGCGCGCAACTGTGCAAGGATCAGCCCGAGGATCGTCAGGAACATCACCCCGATGAGCACCTGGGGCTTGATCAGGTCATAGGGCGGAAGTTGCAGCCGATAGGCGATTTCGTTGACAGCGGCCAGCGCCGCCACTGCCCGGACCCACCGCGACGCCAGAACGGGCCGGGGGTAGCGCGCGAACAGCCCGATCATGCCGACCCCAAAGGCGAAAGTGCCGATGTGGTTCACGATGCTCAGGCGCCAGAGCAGATCCGGGTCGATGGACAACTCGCGCGTACCATAGACAGAAGCGGTGAAAGCCGCCGTCGCCACCCCGGCCCCGGCCAGCACGAAGCCGCCCAGCCCCTCGCTTTGCTGGCGGCCATTGTGGCCGCTGCGCAGGACCAGCAGGAAGGCCGCGATGGCCAGAACGATGATCCCGACCGCCCATTGGACCCAGAACATCGCGGGCAGGTGCCGGAGCGGGGTTTCAGCCGTGACGGGCAGGTCGATCTCGTCGCCGTTCTCCAGATGCAGGCGCAACGGCTGTCCGGCAGCGGTGGCCTGCGTGGTCAGGGCAGTCATCTCGCCCTGCGCTGCGAGCAGGGCACGGAAACCGGCATAGCTGCTCAGCATGTCGGGGTCTTCGACCAGAAGATCCGGTGTCAGCAGGACGGGCGCGCCTGCCTGCCCGGTGGGCGGCCCCAGCGCGCGGACCTCAATCGCCCCGTCCGGCGCAAGTACAGAAAGGCGGCTGCCATCGGTCTGGACGCTCAGACTGTAGTCCGGCAGGCTTTCGCGCAGGGCCAGCACGGCAAGCGCCAGAAGCAGGATGCCGACGCAGGCGGCCAGCAGCCGCAACGCAGGGGTGCGCAGCTCATGCATCCCGCAACCCTGCGGGAAGTCGCTCTGGCTCCATGCGCAAAATCCTCGTCTCCCCCGGCAAAATCCGCCCCTGCCTGTCCCCGTTTCAGACCATAGCGCAGGAAAGACACCCTGCAACCCGCTGAACCCGGACTTTGGCTTTTGCGCGGCCTTTCCGGGGCATATCCCCTGAACAGGGGATGTGTTTACCTTGCGAGATGCGGCATATCAGAGAAAATTTTCAATCGGGGTTTGACCATGGCCTACCTGCCCGGCGACGACAAGAAAAACACGATTTACGGAACGGACGAGTCCGATCAGATCCTTGCCTATGCGGGCAACGACAAGGTGTTCGGCGGCTTCGGCAACGACAACATCCTGGCGGGCGATGACAACGATACCGTCTATGGCGGCTTTGCCACCGATGTGGTGAACGGCGAGGCGGGCAATGATGTGATTTACGGCGACAGCGCCGGAGACATCCTGACCGGCGGCGCGGGCAAGGACCGCATCTTCGGGGGCAGCGGATCGGATACGATCGGCGGGTATGGTCAGCCGATTTCGGATTACGCCGGAGATGTCATCGACGGCGGCTCGGGCCTCGACTGGATGTATCTTGATTACTCGTCGCGCGGCAGCAAAGTCTCGCTGACCATCGGGGACTGGATCAAGACCCAGACGCTGACCGGCGGCGTATCCGTGACATGGGTCGATGTGTTCAACATCACCGGCACGTCGCAGAACGACAAGATCACCGGCGGGATGTTCTATGACTTCCTGTATGGCGGCGACGGGCATGACCGTCTGAATGGCGCCGGTGGCAATGACTCGCTTGAAGGCGGGCTTGGCAACGACACGTTGCTGGGTGGCATGGGCAATGACACGCTGCGCGGCGGCGAAGGCAACGACCGGCTTGATGGCCAGCAGGGGGCCAACCTCCTGGATGGCGGCGCTGGCAACGATACGCTGAATGGCGGGCTTGCGGGCTGGCTGTACGGTGGCGACGGCAATGACAAGATGACCGGCGGCATTTCGAACGACACGTTCGATGGCGGGCTGGGCAATGACTCGATGTATGGCGGCGCGGGTAACGACGTCTTCTACCGTGATGAGGGCAACGACCTGATCAACGCCGGGGCTGGCGATGACACTGTGAGCCTGCGCTATGGTGCCGACCGTGACACGCTGATCGGCGGGGCAGGGAGCGACACGCTGATCCTCGAACAGGTGACGGACAATTTCACCGCCAAGGCATCGGGCAAGACCGTGACCCTGCCGGGGGGCACGAAATACTCGGGGTTCGAGAACTACAACCTGCAGGCCTCCAATCAGGGGCAGGGCCTGAAGTTCACCACGCTGGGCGGCAATGACACGCTGTATGCGACCTCGGGCAGTGATGTTCTGAACTCGGGCAGTGGCAACGATTTCATCTATGCCTACGGTGGCAACGACAAGATCTATGGCGGCGCGGGCGATGACTTCCTTGCCGTCGATTCCGCCGAAAAGGATACCGTGGATGGCGGCGCCGGGCGCGATACGCTGTCGATGGGCAACTATACCGACACCCGTGATCTGGTGATGGCCTTCACCGGCAAGAACGGCACACTGACCGGCGGTTCGGTGTTCAAGGGAATCGAGACGGTCAGCGCCAGCTTCGGCTCGGGCAATGACAAGTTCGTCAAGGTCGGCGCGCTGGAAACGGTCAACCTGAGCGGCGGCGCCGGAAATGACACGCTTTCCGGCACCAAGAATTCGTTCGACTACCTGCGCGGCGATGCCGGAAACGACAGCCTGAACGGCGGGGCGGGCGACGACAATCTGGACGGCGGCGAGGGCAATGACACGCTCATCGGCGGCGACGGCAACGACTGGATCAACGACAATTACGGCACCAACAAGATCGACGCCGGTGGTGGCAACGATTATGTGGCGCTGTCCGAATACTATCCGACGATCGAGGAATATGCGATCGGCGGCAGCGTCAAGCTGGGCGCCGGGGATGACAACCTGCAACTGACGATGCGGGTCGATGGCCTTGGGCGAATGGTGGCGGACGGTGGCTCCGGTGTGGATACTATCGGCCTGTCTCTGGGGGACCAGACCGACGACATCATCTTCAACATCCGCAAGACGAAATCGCTGCTGGACGGCCGTATCAAGGTAACCGGGTTCGAGACGGTCAATATCACCTCGGGTTCGGGCAATGATGTCCTGACCGGCGGTGCAAATGGCGATACGATGAGCGGCGGCGAAGGCAATGACAAGCTGTACGGCGGCGCCGGCAGTGACCGGCTGGACGCCGGGGCGGGTGTCGACAAGCTCTACGGCGGCTCGGGGATGGATTATCTTACCGGCGGCAGCGTCACCGGCGCGCGGGAAACCGGCGATGTGCTGGACGGCGGCGCCGACAATGATGTCATCACGATGGGTCTGGGCGCCACCGCCATCGGCGGCAGCGGGTTCGACACGCTGGTCCTTTACCTGACCAGCGAGACCGGTAATTTCTCGCTCAACATCGGGAAAGCCACGCAAAAGCTTGATGCCGCGACGAAAATCTCGGGTTTCGAGGCGCTGCAATATTACGGCAGCGCCGGCAAGGACAACGTGACCGGCGGCGAGGGCGTGGACATCCTGAACGGCTACAACGGCAATGATACGCTGGTGGGCCGGGGCGGCACCGACACGCTGACCGATGGCGCCGGGAACGACAAGCTGTACGGCGGCGACGGCGATGACACGCTGTGGCGCAGCGACATGACCGGCAAGGACGTGTTCGACGGCGGCGCCGGAACCGATACGCTCCAGTTCTCGGGCTACTACGGCAGCGTCATCCTCGACCTGGCCAAGCAGTCGCAGAATGACGGGCTGGCCAAGGGCCTGACCGTCAAGAACATCGAGCGCGTTCACGGCAGCTTCAACGAGGACCGGCTGAGCGGGGACAGCAAAGCCAACTACTTCAACGGTGGTTACGGCGATGATACGCTGGATGGCCGCGCGGGCAATGACACGCTGGACGGTGGCACCGGCGACGACTGGCTGACCGGCGGTGCCGGAAATGACATGTTCATTCTCAACCGCGACGGCAATCAGGGCGATATCATCACCGATTTCACGCGCGGCTCTGACAAGCTGGGCATTCAGGGCTATGCCTTCGGGATCTATGCCTTTGAAAAACCCGCATTCGAGCTGGTGACCGGGACCAATCCTGTCGCCAAGACAACGGGCCCGACCATCCTGTTCGAAACCGATAACGGGCGGCTCTGGTTCGATCCCGACGGCAAGGGCGATGTGGCCGAAGCCGAGTTCATTGCCCAGTTGCGCGGTGTCAGCACACTGACGATGAACGACTTCGAGTTGTTCTGAGCGGCTGACACAGCTTTACGGGCGATGAAAGCCGCGCGGGGATCCCCTCTCTCGCGCGGCTTTTTTCTTTGCTACATCATCCATTCAATCGGCAGCAGGCCGATCAGCGTCAGTGCGATACGCCGGGGCAGGCTGCTGCCAGGCTCGTCGGTCAGGGCCTGCCCATGGCCATCGGACCAGACCAGCCCTTCGGGGCCTTCGGTCACGCGCCAGGCGGTATCGCCCAGATTGCTGTCGAAGCTCTGGCTCATCGCAGCGGCCAGCGCCGGGCTGCGGATCAGGAAGCCCATCTCGCAATTCAGAAAAACCGAGCGCGGATCGAAGTTGAACGAACCGACAAAGACCCGATCGCCGTCGAGCGTGAAAGTCTTGGCGTGCAGGCTGGCACCCGAACTGCCCAGCAGGCCAAGCTGTTCGGCGCTTTCGGCCGAGGCGGGGCTGCGTTTCAGCTCGAACACTTCGACTCCGCCTTCCAGCAGGGCCTTGCGATATTTGGCATAAGAGGCATGGACCGGCAGGACATCCGTTGCCTCCAGCGAATTGGTCAGCGCGCGGACCTTCACGCCCCGTGCTGCAAGGCCGGTCAGCACCTCAACCCCGCGCTGGCCGGGCACGAAATAGGCCGAGGCCAGATCCAGCCGCTGTTCCGCCGCCCCGAGGATCGCGGCCAGCCGGCCGATCATCAGCGCCTCGGGGGCCACCGGGCCCAGCCCCTTGGCCGGGTCGTCAGACACCATCTGCACCGGCACCCAGTCCAGGAACTGCCGTCCGGCCAGCAGATCTCCGACCAGACGGGTGTCCCGCAGCGCGGCGTTGTAGTCTGCCGCATCAGGCGCCGCGCGCGCGGTCGCCACAGCCGAGGCAAAGCGTGCCGCCGCATCCTTGGGTGGGGTGACCAGCGCCTCGTGCGGATAGGCCGAACCGCTGTTCCAGTAGGCATCGAAATCGGCATCGACCTCGGGCAGGATGGCACCTGACGCCAGCAGGTCGAAATCGGAATACTGGGTATCTGCCGCGCGCGAGAAATAAATATCGCCGATGTTGCGCCCGCCGATGATGGTGGCGACGCCATCGACGGTGAAGCTCTTGTTGTGCATGCGCCGGTTCAGGCGCGGAAAGTCAAAGGCATAGGACAGCAGCCGGGGACTGCGCAGCGTGAATGGATTGAAGATGCGTACCTCTGCCATCGGCAGGGCGTTCAGCGCCGAAAGTTCGGTATCCAGATCAGGTGTGCCGTTGTCATCCACCAGAAGCCGGACGCGCACCCCGCGTTCGGCCGCAGCGCGCAATTCGTCCAGCAGCGGCAGCCCGGTCAGATCGCGTTGCCAGATGTAATAGCGGGCGTCGATGCTGCGGGTGGCGGCGCGGGCCAGCAGCATCCGCGCGGCATAGGCCTCGGCGCCGTGATGAAGCGGGCGGATGCCGGTCAGGCCCGGATGCGCGCTGGCATCAGGCAGCAGCGCCGCAGCCAGCGGGCCGGCCGGATCGGCGGGCAGGGCGCGGCTTTCGCTGCGTCCGTCCAGCGCGGGCAGCGGAAAAGCGAGCCGCGCCAGCAGGACAAGCGCGGCGCAGGCCAGCGCCAGCTTGACCACGAACCGCAATATTCCCATCGTCCCCTCCGGCTTTGGCGAGGCCGCTCAGACCTCTTCCACCATGACCACGCCCTGCATCGCCTTGATCGCGCCCTTGATCTGCGGTGAAACCGGGTAAAGCTGCGGCAGCGTCAGGTCGATCTCGCGCCCCTCGGCATCGGCCACGGTCAGGGTGATCTGGCCTCTGGAGCGCCCGGCCTCGACCCGCGCGAACAGGGCCGCGACCGAGGCCACCGCCTCGGCCTGATCCAGATGGATGCGCAGATTGGTCCCACCGGCTTCCGCCGCCACGCTGTCGATCGGCTGGGCCGAACGCGCCAGCAGCTTCAGCGTGTCGCCTTCCAGATTGGCCTCGACCGTCAGGACGACATTCATGCCGGGTTCCAGATGATCGCGGCATTGTTCCAGCGTGTCGGAAAACACCGTGACCTCGTAAAGCCCCGTCGGATCAGACAGTTGCACAAAGGCGAAGCGGTTGCCCTTGGCCGATTTGCGTTCCTGTTTCGAGGAAACGGACCCCGCGATCTTGGCCGCCACCGGGCCATTTTCGCAAGCCAGCGTCAGTTCGGCCAGCGTCAGCACCTTCTTGCGCTTCAGCGGACCCATGTAATCATCCAGCGGGTGACCGGACAGGTAAAAGCCGATGGCCTGATGTTCCTGCGCGAGCCGTTCGACCGGGAGCCAGTCATTGCGGTTGGCCATGCGCGGTTCGGGGATGTCCGATCCTGCCTCGCCGAAAAGCGACACCTGGGCCGAGGTCTTGGCTTCGTGGATCGCTGCCGAATAGGCGACCAGCCCGTCCAGCCCGTCGAACACCCGCGCGCGGTTCGGGTCCAGCATGTCGAAACAGCCCGCCCGCGCCATCATCTCCAGCGGGCGCTTGCCCACGCGCTTCAGATCCACGCGGCGGGCGAAATCGAAGATCGTGGCAAAGGGTTTGTCCGCGCCGTTCGGTCCGCGCCGCGCCGCAACGATCAGGCCCATCGCATCGACGCCCACATTCTTCAGCGCGCCAAGCGCATAGACCACCTTGCCGCCTGTCACGCTGAAGGTGGCAAGGCTGCGGTTCACGCAGGGCGGCACCACCGGGATCGACAGCTTGTCCAGCTCGCGTTTGTAGACAGCCAGCTTGTCGGTCAGATGAATATCGCAGTTCATCACGCCAGCCATGAATTCGACAGGGTGATTGGCCTTCAGCCAACCCGTCTGATAGCTGACCACGGCATAAGCGGCGGCGTGGGATTTGTTGAAGCCGTAATTGGCGAATTTCTCCAGAAGGTCAAAGACCTCACCGGCTTTCTTCGCGTCGATGTTGTGGGTCGCTTTGGCGCCGTCGATGAATTTGGGGCGCTCCTTGGCCATCTCCTCGGCGATCTTCTTGCCCATGGCGCGGCGCAGAAGATCAGCGCCGCCGAGGCTGTAGCCCGCCATGACCTGTGCGATCTGCATCACCTGTTCCTGATAGACGATGATGCCCTGGGTTTCGGCGAGGATCGGGTCGATTGTCGGATGCAGGCTTTCCAGCGGGCGCAACCCGTGCTTCACCTCGCAATAGACCGGGATGTTTTCCATCGGGCCGGGACGATACAGCGCCACCAGCGCCACGATATCCTCGATGCAGGTGGGTTTCATGCGCCGCAGCGCATCCATCATGCCCGAGCTTTCGACCTGGAACACCGCAACCGTCTTGGCCTGCGAATAAAGATCGTAGGTCGCCTTGTCGTCTAGCGGGATATGGCCGATATCATTCTCGGCCCCCGGCTTCGGCTCGTATAGCCGCGTACCGTCCGGCGCCTCATGCAACTGTCGCCCGGTGCCAAGGATCAGGTCGATGGCATTCTGGATCACCGTCAGGGTTTTCAGACCCAGAAAGTCGAACTTCACCAGACCGGCGGCTTCCACCCATTTCATGTTGAACTGGGTGGCGGGCATGTCCGACCGCGGGTCCTGATACAGCGGCACCAGCGCATCCAGCGGCCGGTCGCCGATCACAACACCGGCGGCGTGAGTGGAGGCGTTGCGCAACAGCCCCTCGATCTGCATGCCGTAATCCAGCAGGCGCTTCACCACCTCCTCGGCCTTGGCCGCCTCGCGCAGGCGTGGCTCGTCCGCCAGCGCCTTCTGGATGCTGACCGGCTTCACCCCCTCGACCGGAATCATCTTCGACAGCCGGTCCACCTGCCCGTAAGGCATCTGCAAGACGCGGCCCACATCGCGCACGGCGGCCTTTGACAGAAGCGCGCCGAAGGTGATGATCTGCCCCACCTTGTCGCGGCCATAGCGTTCCTGCACATAGCGGATCACCTCTTCGCGGCGGTCCATGCAGAAGTCGATGTCGAAGTCCGGCATCGACACCCGTTCCGGGTTCAGGAAGCGTTCGAACAGCAGCGCATAACGCAGCGGGTCAAGGTCGGTGATGGTCAGCGCATAGGCTACCAGAGAGCCTGCACCCGACCCCCGCCCCGGACCGACCGGGATGGCATGCGCCTTGGCCCATTTGATGAAATCGGCCACGATGAGGAAATAGCCGGGGAACTTCATCCGCTCGATGATGTCGAGCTCGAATTGCAGCCGTGCCTCGTATTCCTCGACCGGCGCTGCATGGGGGATCACGTCAAGCCGCGCCTTCAGGCCCGCCCAGGCCTGACGGCGCAGTTCCTCCACCTCGTCATCGGCGAAGCGAGGCAGGATCGGTGCCCGTTTCGCGGCCTTGAAGGCGCAGCGCTTTGCAATCTCGACGGTATTCTCCAACGCCTCGGGCAGATCGGCGAACAGCGCGCACATTTCGGCTTCGGACTTGAAGTAATGCTGCGGCGTCAGCCGCCGGCGCGGCTCTGCCTGATCGACATAGGCGCCTTCCGCAATGCAGATCAGCGCGTCATGCGCCTCGTACATCTCGGATTTCGGGAAATAGACGTCATTGGTGGCGACCAGCGGCAGGCCCTTGTCATAGGCGATCTCGACAAAGCCACGCTCGGTCGCAGCTTCGGCTGCCATCAGCCGCCCGCCTTCGCCGGGGTGGCGCTGCAATTCGACATAAAGCCGCCCCGGATAGATCGCGGCCAGCCGGTCCGCCAAAGCCTCGGCCCGGCCCCGGTTGCCGGTTTGCAGGATCTTGCCCAAAGGCCCCTCGGCGCCGCCGGTCAGACAGATCAGCCCCGCCGCATGCGCCTCCAGATCCGCCAGCGTCACCTGCGGCAACTGCCCGCCCTGATCGAGGTAAAGGCAGGAGTTCAGCTTCATCAGATTGCCGTATCCCGTCTCGTCCTGCGCCAGCAGCACGACGGGAGCAGGCGCCTTCGGCTTTTCCCCGGGCGCGGGCGTCTCATAGGCAAGACTGACCTGACAGCCGACGATGGGTTGCACCCCGACGCCGCTCGCAATGGTGGAAAACTCCAGCGCGGCGAACATGGCATTGCTGTCGGTCACCGCCACCGCAGGCATGTTCTGCGCGGCACAAAGCCCCACAAGCTTTTTCACCGGCACCGCGCCTTCCAGCAGCGAATATTCGGTATGGACACGCAGATGGATGAATCGGACTGGATCGCTCATGCCCGATAGCCTAGCCTGTCGGCGTCCGGCCGGAAAGGGTGCCACATTCTTCGGCATTTCTTGCAACTGCTTTCGGAAAACACAAAAAAGTAATGCTTGCCAGACGACGGGCCCTTGGGGTCATCTATAAAGAACCAGAACAAGGCTGCCCCTCTTACGCCGCATCGGAGGGGAATAACCGGGCCAAGGGGGTAACGCGGCGGGACGACCGATGACCGGAGTAGCGTTTCTGCTGAACGGAACGCCGGTGCGCCTGGGTGAAACCAGCCCGACGCGCACCCTTTTGCAATATCTGCGCGAGGATCGGGGCCTGACCGGCACCAAGGAAGGCTGCAATGAAGGTGATTGCGGCGCCTGCACGGTGATCGTGACCGATGAACATGGGCCGCGCGCGCTGAATGCCTGCATCCTGTTCCTGCCGCAACTGCACGGCAAGGCGGTGCGCACGGTCGAGGCCATTGCCGCGCCCGACGGCACGCTGCACCCCGTGCAACAGGCCATGGTTGATCATCATGGCAGCCAGTGCGGCTTCTGCACACCGGGCTTCATCGCCTCGATGGCTGCTGCCCATGCGCAGGGCCGCAAGGATCACGATGTGGTTCTAGCGGGCAACCTCTGCCGCTGCACCGGCTACGCCCCGATCATCCGTGCGGCCGAGGCGGCCGAGGGCCAGCCACTTCCGGCATGGATGGAAGACGACCGCGCTTTCATCTTGGCACAAATATCCTCGGGGGTCCGGGGGCAGACAGCCCCCGGCGCTTTCCGCCCCGAAACCACCGATGAACTCGCTGACTGGTACGCCGCCCACCCCGACGCGACGCTGGTCGCAGGCGCGACCGATGTCGGCCTCTGGGTGACCAAACAGTTGCGTGGCCTGCCGCAGGTCGCCTTCCTGAACGGCATCGCTGAAATGCAGCGGATCGAGGCGCAGGGCGACTTCATCCGCATCGGCGCGGGGGTCACCCTGACCGACCTGCGCGCCGCCATGGCCGGGCCGCATCCGGCCTTTGCCGCCATGCTGACCCGCTACGCCAGCGAACAGGTGAGGAATGCCGCGACCATCGGCGGCAATATCGCCAATGGCTCGCCCATCGGGGACGGCCCGCCCGCGCTGATCGCACTGGGCGCGACCCTGCATCTGCGCGGGGGCACCGCGCGGCGCGAGATGGCGCTGGAAGATTTCTTCCTCGATTACCGCAAGCAGGATCGCCAGCCCGGCGAATTCGTTGAAGCCATTACCATCCCCGCCACTGCGCCGGGGCTGCGGGTCTGGAAACTGTCGAAACGCTTCGATCAGGATATTTCCGCCGTGCTGGGCGCCTTCAACCTCACCGTTGCGGGCGGCACTATCACGGGCGCCCGCATTGCCTTTGGCGGCATGGCGGGTATCCCCAAACGCGCGACCGCGATGGAGGCGGCGCTGATCGGACAGCCCTTCACCCGTGCGGCCTTCGAGGCTGCCCGCGCCGCCGCCGCGCAGGATTTCACGCCGCTCAGCGACATGCGCGCCAGTGCTGCCTACCGGCTGGAGACGGCGGGCAATATGGCGCTCCGCTACTGGCACGAGGCCAGCGGCGCAGGCGTTGATGTGCTGGAGGTGCGGGCATGAGCATCGGCAAACCGCTTCCGCATGATGCCGCCGCCCTGCATGTGACCGGGGCCGCGCGCTACACCGATGACATCCCGCTGCCTGCGGATGCGCTGCATCTGGCCTTCGGCCTTTCGACCTGCGCCCATGGTGCGATCACCGCGATGGACCTGTCGGCGGTCCGGGCCGCCCCCGGCGTGATCGCGGTGTTTTCCGCCGAAGACTGGCCAGAGATGCCGGATTGCTCGCCCTCGCTGGGCGACGAGCCGCTTCTGGCCACGGGTGAGGTGCATTATGTCGGCCAGCCGGTGTTTCTGGTGGTGGCCGAAAGCCATCTGGCGGCGCGCAAGGCTGCACACCTGGGCAGGATCAGCTATGACGAACGCCCGGCGCTGCTGACGGTCGAGGATGCGCTGGCGGCGAACAGCCGGTTTGAGCAGGGTCCGGTCATCTGGGCGCGGGGCGATGCGGCGGCGGCGATCGGCAAGGCGCCGCAGGTGGTGGAAGGGCAGTTCGAGGTCGGCGGGCAGGAGCATTTCTATCTGGAAGGTCAGGTCGCGGCGGCCCTGCCGCAAGAGGGCGGAGATATGGTGGTCCACAGTTCCACCCAGCACCCGACCGAGATCCAGCACAAGGTCGCGCATGCCCTGCATCTGCCGATGAGCGCGGTGCGGGTCGAAGTGCGCCGCATGGGCGGCGGCTTTGGCGGCAAGGAAAGCCAGGGCAATCACCTCGCCATCGCCTGCGCCATGGCAGCGCATGCGACGGGGCGCCCTTGCAAGATGCGCTATGACCGCGATGACGACATGGTCATCACCGGCAAGCGGCATGACCTGAAGATCGGCTATCGCGCCGGGTTTGACGCGACGGGGCGGATCCTGGGGGTGGAGTTCACCCATCTGTTCCGCTGCGGCTGGAGCCAGGATCTGAGCCTGCCGGTCGCTGATCGGGCGATGCTGCATGCGGATAACGCCTATTTCCTTGAAAATATCCGTATCGAAAGCCACCGGTTGCGCACCAATACCCAATCGAACACCGCATATCGTGGTTTCGGCGGGCCGCAGGGCGTGGTGGGGATCGAGCGGGTGGTGGATCACGTCGCCCATGCGCTGAAGCTGGACCCGGTCGCGGTGCGGCGGCGGAATTTCTATGCGGAGGCTGCGGAGGGGGGGCTGTCTGCCCCCCCCGGCCCCCCCGAGGATATTTCCCGACAGAAAATGACGGCGGGGGTGTTCAGGGCCGAAAATCCGGGGACGGGGCATCGCTATGGCGGGACCCATTCTCCGAAAGCGGTGGTGCAGGCTACACCTTACGGCATGCCGGTCGAGGATTTCTGTCTGCGAGCCATGTTGGACGAGCTGGAGCGGACATCGGATTACGCCGCGCGGCGGGCCGAGATCGCGCGGTGGAACGCGGGATCGCCGGTGTTGAAACGCGGCATCGCGCTGACGCCGGTGAAGTTCGGGATTTCCTTCACGCTCACCTGGCTCAATCAGGCCGGGGCTTTGGTGCATGTCTATCAGGATGGTTCGATCCGGTTGAACCATGGTGGTACCGAGATGGGGCAGGGGCTGTTCCTGAAGGTTGCGCAGGTGGCGGCGAGTGTATTCGGCGTGGATGTGGCGGCGGTAAAGATCACCGCGACGGATACGGCGAAGGTGCCCAATACCTCGGCCACGGCGGCCTCTTCCGGCAGCGACATGAACGGGATGGCGGCGCAGGCCGCCTGTCTGACGATCCGTGACCGGATGGCGGCGTTCATGGCCGGCAAGTTCGGGGTGGAGCCTGCGCAGGTGCGGTTCGAGGGCGGCATGGTGCGGGTGGCGGGGGAGGCTTTCCCCTTCGCGCAGGTGGCGGCATGGGCCTATCAGGCGCGCGTCTCGCTATCGGCGACCGGTTTCTATGCCACACCCAAACTGCAATGGGACCGGGTGAAGGGGCAGGGGAGGCCGTTCCTCTATTTCGCCTATGGCGCGGCGGTGACCGAGGTGGTGATCGACACGCTGACCGGCGAGAACCGCATTCTGCGCACCGATATCCTGCATGACACCGGGGCCAGCCTGAACCCGGCGATTGATATCGGCCAGGTGGAAGGCGCCTATGTGCAGGGCGCGGGCTGGCTGACGACCGAGGAACTGGTCTGGGATGGCAAGGGGCGGCTGATGACGCATGCGCCCTCCACCTACAAGATCCCGGCCTGTTCTGATCGCCCGCCGGTCTTCAATGTCGCGCTGTGGAACCGCCCCAACCGGGAGGAGACGGTGGGCCGGTCCAAGGCTGTGGGCGAGCCGCCCTTCATGCTGGGGATTTCGGCCTTGATGGCGCTGTCGGATGCGGTAGCAGCCTGTGGCGATGGGTCCGCCTATCCGGCGCTTGATGCGCCCGCCACGGCAGAGCGGGTGCTGGCGGCGGTGCGGCGGCAGGTGGGCGATGTTTGACCGCGCGGAGCTTCAGGCGGCGCTGGCCGCACAGGGAACCGTGGTGCGGGTGGTCATCGCCGAGGTGAAGGGCTCCAGCCCGCGTGAGGTTGGCGCCGCGATGCTGGTCTGGCGGGGCGGGCAGGCGGGCACCATCGGCGGCGGCGCGTTGGAACATCTGGCAACCGGCATCGCCGGGGAGATGCTGGCGGGTGCCGGGGCGCGGCGCTTTGGTCGCTGGCCGCTGGGGCCTGCAATCGGGCAGTGCTGCGGCGGCGCCGTGGCGCTGCTGTTTGAGCGGTTCACGCCGGGTGATGCCTTGCCGGACGGGGTTTTTGCCCGCCCCGCTGCAACCGATAGCGCGATGCCTCTGGCAGTGAAGCGGCTGCTGGCGGCGCAGCGCGGCAGCGGCGTGACCCCGGCGCCGCAACTGGTGCAGGGCTGGTTTGTCGAGCCGGTGGCGGTTCTGGCGCGGCCCTTGTGGATCTGGGGCGCCGGGCATGTCGGGCGGGCGCTGGTGTCGGTTCTGGCGCCGCTGCCCGACCTGGCGATCACCTGGGTCGATACCGCGCCCGAGCGTTTTCCGGCCACGATTCCCGAAGGGGTGACGGCGGTGCCGGTGGCAGATCCGGCGCTGCTGGTCGCCCATGCCCCGCGCGACGCGGCGCATCTGGTGCTGACCTATTCGCATGCGCTGGATCTGGAACTGTGTCACCGCATTCTGGCGCATGGTTTCGCCTCGTTGGGGGTGATCGGATCAGCGACGAAAGCGGCGCGATTCCGGGCACGACTGCACGATCTGGGGCATTCGCATACGGAAATTCAACGGATTGCCTGTCCGATAGGCGACAAGAGCCTTGGCAAGCATCCGCAAGCCATAGCAATAGGCATGGCAAGCGCGCTGCTGAAAGGCGCCGGCGAACAGGGGAAGCGCAGGGGGATGGCGGGATGACGGCAGCTGAAACCGGCGCGGGCGATCTGCTGCGCATCGAGGGCGTGACCAAGGCCTATCCCGGGGTGGTGGCGAACAGCGACGTGAGCTTCGCCATTGCCGAAGGCGAGGTTCATGCGCTTCTGGGCGAGAATGGCGCCGGGAAATCCACGCTGGTCAAGATGATCTACGGGCTGGTGAAGCCCGATGCAGGGCGGATGATCTGGCGCGGGGCACCGTTTGCGCCCTCGCAGCCCAGTGCGGCTCGGGCTTCGGGTATCGCGATGGTATTCCAGCATTTTTCGCTGTTCGAGGCGCTGAACGTGGCGGAAAATGTGGCGCTGGGCATGGAAACCCCGCCGCCGATGCGGGAGTTGGCCGCGCGCATCCGCGCTGTCAGCGAGGAATATGGCCTGCCGCTGGATCCGTCGCGCATGGTGGGCGACCTTTCGGCGGGTGAGCGGCAGCGCGTTGAGATCATTCGTTGCCTGCTGCAATCGCCGAAGCTGCTGATCATGGATGAACCGACCAGCGTGCTGACCCCGCAGGAGGTGGAGATTCTGTTCCAGACGCTCCGGCAATTGCGGTCCGAGGGCACCTCGATCCTTTATATCTCGCACAAGCTTGAGGAAATCCGCACGCTTTGCGACCGGGCGACGGTACTGCGGCGGGGTAAGGTGGTCGGTGCCTGCATTCCGCGCGACAGCACGGCGCGCGAAATGGCAGAGATGATGGTAGGTGCAACGCTGACTCCGCCGGAGCGGCGCGCGACGGAAAAGGGCGAAGTGGCACTGGGTGTCAGCGACCTGTCGGTCGCCTCGCCCATCCCCTTCGGCACCAGTCTGAAGGCGATCAGCTTCACCGTGGCGCGGGGCGAGGTGCTGGGCATCGCCGGGGTTGCGGGCAACGGGCAGGACGAATTGCTGCTGGCACTGAATGGCGAATTGCGGGTGGCACCGGATCGGGTGCGCATTCATGGCAAGCCCGTCGGGGATCTTGGACCCACGGACCGGCGTCGGGCGGGGCTGGTTTCCGCCCCCGAGGAACGGCTGGGCCATGCGGCGGCGCCCAATATGACGCTGACGGAAAATGCGCTGTTGTCAGGCGCGGTGCGGCAGGGGCTGACAGCGCGCGGTTTCATCGACTGGCGCGGCACCGAGGCTTTTGCCGAGAAGATCATCGAAAGTTTCGATGTGCGCACCCCCGGCACCCATGTTGCGGCGCGGGCGCTGTCGGGGGGCAACCTGCAAAAGTTCGTCGTCGGGCGGGAGCTTCTGCAAAGCCCCGAGGTCATCGTGATAAACCAGCCCACCTGGGGGGTGGATGCAGCGGCAGCGGCGGCGATCCGGCAGGCGATCCTTGATTGTGCCGCAGGCGGCGCGGCGGTGGTGGTGATCAGTCAGGATCTGGATGAACTGCTGGAAATCGCAGACAGTTTCGCGGCTCTGAACGAGGGGCGGCTGACGAAGCCGCGCCCGGTGCAGGGCCTGACCATCGACGAGATTGGCCTGATGATGGGCGGCGCGCACGGGATGGAGGTGGCGCATCATGCGGGCTGAGAGCGGGCAATTTTCTTGCAAGAAAATTGCAAATTCCTTTGAAGGAATTTGCGCGGCGACGGAGGGCAGCGCATGCTGAAGCTGGAAAAGCGGCCTTCGCCCTCGGTCTTCTGGGGCCGGGCCACGCCGGTTCTGGCGGTAGCGCTGACCATGGTGGCGGGCAGCCTGATGTTCGCCGCTTTGGGCAAGAACCCGTTCGAGGCGATCCGCACGATCTTCTGGGACCCGCTGTTCGGTGAATTCGCCTGGTATCTGCGCGGGCAGCTTCTGGTGAAGGCCGGGCCGCTGATCCTGATTGCGGTGGGGCTGAGCCTTGGCTTCCGCGCCGGGATCTGGAACATCGGCGCCGAGGGCCAGTATATCATGGGCGCGATCTGCGGCGCGGCCGTGGGCCTTGCGGCCTATCCGACCGAAAGCCGGCTGATCTTCCCGGTGATGGTGCTGGCGGGGGCCTTTGGAGGCTGGGTCTGGGCGATGATCCCGGCCATCCTGAAGACAAGGTTCAATACCAACGAGATCCTTGTCTCGCTGATGCTGGTCTATGTGGCGGAAACCGTGCTGGCCATGGCTTCCACCGGCTTTCTGCGCAACCCCGACGGCGCGGGCTTCCCAGGAAGCCGCAATTTCAGCGGCTATCCGGCGGCGGCCAACCCTGAACTGATCGCGGGCACCGGCCTGCATTGGGGCGGGGTCGCGGCACTGGGAGCTGTGGTTGCGGCCTATGTGCTGTTGCAGCGCCATATCCTTGGCTTCCAGATCAAGCTGGCCGGGCAGGCCCCGCGTGCCGCGCGTTTTGCGGGTGTCAGCCCGAAGCGTCTTGTCGTCATGTGTCTGGGCATAGCCGGGGCGCTGGCCGGTCTGGCGGGGATGTTCGAGGTCACCGGCCCGGCCGGGCAGATCAGCATCGACTTCAATTCGAACTACGGCTTCACCGCGATCATCGTGGCCTTCCTCGGACGGCTGAACCCCGTGGGTATCCTGTTCGCGGGGCTGTTGATGGCGCTGACCTATATCGGCGGCGAGATGGCCTCGACCAACCTTGGCCTGCCGTCGGCAGCCATTCAGGCGTTTCAGGGAATGCTTCTGTTCTTCCTGCTGGCCTGTGACCTCTTGACCAATTTCCGTATCGTTCCCGCCCGCAAGGAGGTGCGCTGATGTTCGGAGGTATTGATCCTGCCCTGCTGATCGCCTCGCTGATGGTGGCTTCGGTGCCGATCCTTCTGGCGGCTACCGGCGAGCTGGTGGTGGAGAAGGCGGGCGTTCTGAACCTCGGGGTCGAGGGGATGATGATCATGGGCGCGGTCTGCGGCTTCATCACCGCCGTCGTCACCGGCAGCCCGGCGCTGGGCTTTCTGGGCGGGGCGGCGGGAGGGGCCGGGCTGAGCCTGCTCTTCGCGCTGCTGACGCAGGTCATGCAGGCCAATCAGGTGGCCTCGGGTCTGGCGCTGACGCTGTTCGGGCTGGGGCTGTCGTCGCTGCTGGGGCAGGGCTATGTGGGGATCAAACCGCCGCATACCGGCGCCGTGCCCTTCGGGCCGCTGGCCGACATCCCGTTCTTCGGCCGGGTGATCTTTGGCCATGACCCGCTGGTCTATCTGTCGGTTCTGGCGGTGGCGGCAGTCTGGATATTCCTGCGCAATGCGCGGGGCGGGCTGATTCTGCGCGCCGTGGGCGAAAGCCACGAAGCGGCACATGCGCTGGGCTACAAGGTGCGGCGCATCCGGGTGCTGGCCATCCTGTTCGGCGGTGCCATGGCGGGTCTGGGCGGCGCTTATATCAGCCTCGTGCGCGTGCCGCAGTGGACCGACGGTATCACCGCGGGCGCGGGCTGGATCGCCCTGGCCATCGTGGTCTTCGCGAGCTGGCGTCCGTGGCGCGTGCTGCTGGGGGCCTGGCTTTTCGGCGGCATCACGGTGCTCCAGCTCAATCTTCAGGCGGCGGGTTCAGGCATTCCGGTCGAATACTTGTCGATGTCGCCTTATCTGATAACCATTCTCGTGCTGGTCATCATGTCCTCGGGCCGGGGCCGGGCGGCGCTGAACGCGCCGGCGAGCCTTGGTCAGAATTTCCACGCCGCGCGTTGAGCCGGCCACGATCAACCCGGGCGCAATGCCCGATGCTACAGGGAGCAACCGAATGAACCGCAGACATCTTCTTGCCACGGCGGCGCTGGGCCTTTCGCTGGCCTTCGGCGGCGCGGCCTCCGCTCAGGACAAGACCAAGGCCTGCTTCGTCTATGTCGGCCCGATCGGCGACGGCGGCTGGACCTATCAGCACCATCAGGGTGCGCTTGCCGTGCAGGAAGCCTATGGTGACAAGGTGGAAATCGCCTGGCAGGAAAACGTGCCCGAAGGCGCGGACGCCGAGCGTGTGCTGACCCAGATGGCGCTGGGTGGCTGCGACATCATCTTCACCACCTCGTTCGGCTATATGGACCCGACCAATGCGGTGGCGAAGAAATTCCCGAACGTGAAGTTCGAACATGCCACCGGCTTCAAGCGGGAATCGCCCAATGTCTCGACCTACAACGCGCGTTTCTATGAAGGCCGGGCGGTGCAGGGCGTCATCGCGGGCCGGATGACCAAAACCAACAAGATCGGCTATATCGGCTCGTTCCCGATCCCCGAAGTGATCATGGGTATCAACAGCTATTACCTGCATGCCAAGAAGGTGAATCCGGATGTCGAACTGACCGTTGTCTGGGCCTTCACCTGGTTCGACCCGGCGAAAGAGGCCGATGCCGCCAAGGCGATGATCGAGCAGGGCGTGGATGTCATTGCCAGCCACACCGATTCCACTGCGCCGCTGGCCGAAGCTGCCAAGGCAGGCGGCAAGGTCATCGGCTTCGGTCAGGCTTCGGACATGACCGAATACAAGCCCAGCCCGCGCGTGTCGTCGATCATCGACAACTGGGCGCCCTATTACGTCAAGCGCGTTGGCGCGCTGATGGATGGCACCTATGAACAGCAGGATGCCTGGGAAGGCATCGCCGGCGGCGAGGTGCAGATTGGCGAGATCACCGATGCGATTCCGGCTGATGTGAAGGCCGAGGCCGAAAAGCTGCGCGACGATATCGCGGCGGGCACCTACCATCCATTCACCGGCCCGATCAACAAGCAGGACGGCTCTGCCTGGCTGGCCGAAGGGCAGACCGCGCCGGATGGCGACTTGCTGGGCATGGGCTTCTATGTCGAGGGCATCAAGGGCGATATTCCGAAGTAATCGCGCCCCTGCGACGAAAAGACCCGGAAAGGCCCGCCGTTCTGGCGGGCCTTTTGTCTGGCGCGCCGAAGTTTTCATTTGTCAAATTCATATATGATTATATGTTGTATGCGCCAGCATGCAAATCGGGAGGAAGTCAGGCATGGCTCATATCGTCGTTCTGGGCGCGGGACTTGGCGGCGCCATCATGGCTTACGAATTGAAAGATCAGATCCGGCCGGAAGATACCGTGACCGTGATCACCAAAGAGCCGACCTATCACTTCGTGCCCTCGAACCCCTGGATCGCGGTGGGCTGGCGCGAACGGGATGACATCACGGTCGATCTCGCCCCGACCATGGCGAAGAAGGGGATTGCCTTCAAACCCGTCGCCGCCGAGAAGGTGCATCCGCAGGAAAACCGCGTCGACCTGATCGACGGCACCTCGGTCAGCTATGACTATCTGGTCATCGCCACCGGCCCCGAGCTTGCCTTTGACGAGATCGAGGGATTTGGCCCCGAGGGGCATACGCAGTCGGTCTGCCACGTCGATCACGCGCTGAAGGCGCGCGAACGGTTCGAGGAATTCTGCAAAAACCCCGCCCCGATCATCGTCGGCGCCGCGCAGGGGGCAAGTTGCTTCGGTCCGGCCTATGAGTTTCTGTTCATCCTTGAAACCGAACTGCGCCGCCGCAAGATCCGCGATCAGGTGCCGATGACCTTCATCACCCCGGAACCCTATGTCGGGCATCTGGGGCTGGACGGGGTGGGCGACACCAAGGGTTTGCTGGAATCCGAGATGCGCGGCAAGCACGTCAAATGGATGACCTCCTCGCGGGTGAAGAAGGTCGAGGACGGCAAGATGATCGTCGAGGAAATCGCCGACGATGGCAGCGTGAAGGCCGAGAAGGACATGCCCTTCGGCTTTGCCATGATGCTGCCCGCCTTCCGCGGCATCCCGGCGGTTTCGGGGATCGAGGGGCTGAGCAACCCGCGTGGCTTCACCATCGTCGACAAGTATCAGCGCAACCCGAAATTCCCCAATGTCTTTGCCGTCGGTGTTTGCGTCGCCATCCCGCCGATGGGGCCGACGCCGGTGCCCTGTGGCGTGCCCAAGACCGGATTCATGATCGAAAGTATGGTGACGGCGACGGCGCATAACATCGGCAATCTGGTGCGCGGGAAAGAGCCGGATCAGGTTGGCACCTGGAATGCCGTATGTCTGGCCGATTTCGGTGACAGTGGCATTGCCTTTGTTGCGCAGCCGCAGATCCCGCCGCGCAACGTCAATTGGTCCTCCAGTGGCAAATGGGTGCATCTGGCCAAGATCGGTTTCGAGAAATACTTCATCCGCAAGCTGCGCAAGGGCACGTCAGAGCCCTATTACGAAAAAGCCGCGATGAAGATGTTGGGTATCGACAAGCTGAAGGCGCCACAGAAAGGCTGACCGAAAGGGGGGCTTCAAGCCCCCTTTTCTTTACCGGACGGGCGGTTACTCTGCGCCCCCATGACATATGATTTCCTGATCATCGGGGCCGGGATCGCCGGTCTTTCCGTAGCCGCCGAGCTGGCGGCGCTTGGCTCGGTTCTGGTGCTGGAACGCGAGGCGCATCCTGCGCATCACGCCTCTGGCCGCTCCGCAGCACTTTATGAACCGCGCTATGGCCTGCCGCCGGTGGTGGAGCTGTCGCTGGCGTCGGAAGCGGCATTCCGTGCGCTGCCGGGCATCCTGTCGGAACGCGGGCTGATGATTCTGGCAAAGGCGGATCAGCGCGCCACTTTCGACCGTGATCTGGCGGGCTTTCAGCTTGAGGAAATCGGGGTCGAGGCGGCGTGCGGTATCGTGCCGATCCTCAACCCCGCGACCGTGGCCTTCGCGGCCACCGCGAGCCATGCCTGGGACATCGATACCGATCTGCTGATCCAGGGCCATATCCGCCGCCTGAAGGCGGGAGGCGGCGAGTTGCGCACCTCCAGCCCGGTCAGCGCCCTCCGTCGCGCGGGCGGGTTGTGGCATGTGACCACCGCGATGGGCGAGATTGCCGCGCGCGTCTTGATCAATGCCGCAGGCGCCTGGGTCGGGCAGGTGGCGGGAATGGCGGGTTTGCGTGATCCGGGCTTCACGCCTCTGCGCCGGTCGATGGCGCGGATCGCGGCACCCGGCGCGCGTGACATCTCGCGCTGGCCGATGCTGTTTGGCTGCGGTGAAAGCTGGTATGCCAAGCCTGATGCCGGGGCGCTGATCGTCTCACCGGCCGAGGAAGACCCGCTGGCACCGCAGGATGCCTGGGCTGATGACATGGTTCTGGCCGAAGGACTGGCCCGGTATGAGGAGATGGTGACCGAGCCCGTGACCCGGCCACTGGCCAACTGGGCGGGCCTGCGCACCTTCTCGCCCGACCGGGTGCCGGTCATTGGGCCGGACCCGGCGGAGCCCGCCTTTTTCTGGCTGGCGGGGCAGGGTGGCTACGGTTTCCAGACCTCGCCCGCCGCCGCGCGGCTGGTGGCGGCGCTGCTGGGTGGCACCGCGCCGGATGTCGGGGCCGATCTGGCCGCGCGCCTTTCGCCCACACGCTTCGCATGAGCCTGCGCCTGCCCGACAGCGGCGCGGATACCGATGCCGAGGGGCGCCGCCACGCGCCTTCCGCCGTGCGCAACGCGGGGCCGATCCTTGCGCTGCTGCAACAGATGCTGCCGCCCGAAGGCCGGATGCTGGAGCTTGCCTCCGGCACCGGCCAGCACGCCCGTGCCTTCAGCGACGGTCTTCCCGGCTGGCACTGGCAGCCCAGCGATCTGAACCCGGAGAACCTGACCTCGATCCGCGCCTGGTCGGCCGGGCAGGACCGCATCGCGCCGCCCCTTGTGTTGGATGCCGGACGGCCCGGCTGGCACCGGGACATGGGCCGCTTCGATGCGGCGCTGGTTGTGAACCTGTTGCACCTGATCTCCGATACACAGGCCGCAGCGGTGCTGGCGGGCCTTGCTGCGGTGGCGCCGCGTCTGGTGATCTACGGCCCCTTCCTGCGCGAAGGCCAGACCACCAGCCCCGGCGACGCAGCCTTCCATGCTTCGCTGCGCACGCAGGATCCGGCCATCGGATACAAGGATCTCGGCTGGGTGGCAGATCAGTTGCGCAGCCACGGCCATGATCTGCAATGGCATGAAATGCCCGCGAACAATCTGGCACTTGTCACATTCATGATTTGATATGTGTCAAGGCGCGGCCCCGGCCCGCATGGCATGGCCCTGACAGCAAGTCAGGAGCACGACATGAGTTACAAGGCAAAGATCGACAGCATGCGCGGCGAATTGCGCGTGATGAACAAGGCCATCCCCGAAACCATGCAGGGCTTCGCTCAACTTTCCAGGGCGGCCAAGGAAAACGGCCCGCTGGGGGTGAAGGAAAAGGAATATGTCGCCATCGGCATCGCCATCTCGCAGCGCTGTGAGCCCTGCATCAGTTTCCATGTCGAGGCGCTGATGAAGGCGGGTGGCACGCGCGAAGAACTGAGCGATGTAATGGCCATGTCGATCCAGATGGGCGGCGGCCCTGCGGTGATGTATGCCGCGCATGCGCTGGCCTGCTGGGACGAGTTGGCGAACCTCGGCTGACCCTCCGGCGCCGCAGAAAAGCCGCGTGGACAATACGGCCCTCATCGGCAACGATGCAGGCCAGTCGTTTCCACAGAGGTTATAATGCTGCGGCGCCCGCTTGTCCTGTTTGCCTGCCTTTCCCTGCTTGCCGCCTGCGGTGGCGCCCCTTCACCCCAGGGCCGGACCGTGGCCCCGGTCCCTGCCGGTGCGGTGACCGCGCCGAATTTTGGCGATTCGCAGCCCCACCCCGAACTGGCCTCGGCCATCCGTCGCCACAGCGTGCACGGAATCGACGCCGCGCGCTTCCAGACCAGCATCGACTGGCAGACGGCGCGCGCCAACGGGGTGAACTTTGCCTTCATCAAGGCCACCGAAGGCGGCGATCGGGTGGACGAGATGTTCGACAGTCACTGGCGCGGGGCGGCCCGCGCAGGGGTGCGGCGGGGTGCCTATCACTTTTTCTATCATTGCCGCGTCCCGGAAGAGCAGGCACGCTGGTTCTTCCGCCATGTGCCGCGCCGCTCGGGCGATTTGCCGCCGGTGATCGACATGGAATGGACGCCGACAAGTCCGACCTGCACGATCCGCCGTCCGGCCACCGAAATCCGCGCCGATGCAGATGTGCTGATCCGCATGTTCACGCAGCATTACGGCACGGCACCGATCCTCTACACCACCGTCGATTTCTACGAGGACAACCAGCTTTGGAAGCTCAGGGGCGTGGATTTCTGGCTGCGTTCGGTCGCGGCCCATCCTTCCGACCGCTATCCGGGGCAGCACTGGGCCTTCTGGCAATATACCTCGACGGGTCAGGTGCCAGGCATCGCCGGTGCTGTGGATATCAACGTCTTTGCCGGGGGCGAGGCCGCCTGGGCCGACTGGCTCGCCAAACGCGCGCAACCCTGACGAGGCGCCCGGTCTGTCTGTCGTGCCGTGAGTATTTGGGCAAGAAGCAAAGCCATCTTGCTCCTTGCAAAAATACTCATGCGCGGCCGGGGATCTCGCCCGCCGCCGGGCAGGGGCGCGATGAAAAAGGCCGCCCGTGTTGCAGGCGGCCTTCTGGTCTGGGGGAGGGCGGATCAGCCGTTGACGCGGATGCGCTCGTTCTTCGGGTCGAAGGGGCTGTCTTCGACGACCACCGCGTCCCATTCCTTCAGCAGCATCTTCACCTTCAGCTTCGTACCGACTTCGGCCAGTTCGGGGCTGACATAGCCCATGCCGATCTGCTTGCCGAAGGCTACCGAATAGCCGCCCGAGGTCAGACGGCCCACTTTCATGCCGTCTTTCAGGATCGCTTCCTTACCCCACGGGTCGGTATCATCCGGCCCATCGATCAGCAGGGTGACGCATTTCGAACGGATGCCGGTGTCGAGCATCGCCTGCTTGCCACGGAAGTCTTTCGACAGATCGACAAAACGGTCCAGTGCGGCTTCCAGCGGGGTTGCGTCGCGGCCCAGTTCGTTGCCGAAGGCGCGATAGGATTTCTCCTGACGCAGCCAGTTCTGCGCGCGGGCCCCGACACCTTTCAGGCCGTGCTTTTCACCCACCGACCACAGCAGATCCCAGAGGTAGCGGCCGAACTCGATCGGGTAGTGCAGTTCCCAACCCAGTTCGCCGGTATAGGCCACGCGGATCGCGCGGATCGGGCACATACCCAGCTCGATGTCGCGATAGGACAGCCAGGGGAAGCGCTTGTTCGACAGCGCGGTGTCCGGGTCGGCATCCTTGATGAGGTCTTTCATGAGGGCGCGGGCATTCGGACCGGCCAGCGCATAGACGCCCCATTGGGTCGTCACGTCGTGGATGTCGATATAGCCGCCGCCATTCCCCATGAAATCTTCGGCAGATTTCAGCAGGAAGTCGCTGTCATACGAAGTCCATGCCCCGGCGGAGATGATGTAGTATTCATTCTCCTTCAGCCGGACGATGGTGTATTCGGTGCGGGTAGTGCCCGCATCGGTCAGCGCATAGGTCAGGTTGATACGGCCCACGGCGGGCAACTTGTTGCAGGTGAAGTGGTCGAGGAAGGCCGTTGCGCCGGGTCCACGCACCAGATGTTTGGTGAAGGCGGTGGCGTCGATGATGCCGACGGTATTGCGCACGGCCTCGGCCTCGGCCTTGGCATAGGGCCACCAGGCGCCGCGGCGGAACGAGCGGCTGTCATGGTCGAACGAGGCGGGTGCATCTTTCGGGCCATAGTAGTTCGGACGATCCCAGCCGTTTACTTGGCCGAATTGCGCGCCCATCTCTTTCTGACGGTCATAAGCCGGGGCGGTGCGCAGCGGGCGGCAGGCCTCGCGCTCTTCATCCGGGTGGTGCAGGATGAAGACGTGCTCATAGCATTCCTCATTCTTGCGCGCGGCGTACTCGGTGGTCATCCACTGGCCATAGCGGCGCGGATCGAGCGAGGCCATGTCGATCTCTGCTTCACCCTGGGTCATCATCTGCGCGAGGTAATAGCCGGTGCCGCCTGCGGCGGTGATGCCGAAGCTGAAGCCTTCCGCGATCCACATATTGCGCAGGCCGGGAACCGGGCCGACCAGCGGGTTGCCATCGGGGGTGTAGCAGATCGGGCCGTTGAAATCGTCTTTCAGGCCGACGGTCTCCGACGAGGGCAGGCGGTGGATCATCGACATGTATTCCGTCTCGATCCGTTCCAGATCGAGCGGGAACAGATCGGCGCGGAAGGATTCCGGCACGTCATAGAGGAAGCGGGCGGGCGCACCGGCCTCATAGGGGCCGAGGATCCAGCCGCCGCGCTCTTCGCGGACATACCATTTGGCGTCGGCGTCGCGCAGCACCGGGTGTTCCGGGTTGTTCTTGCGGTATTCCTGCAGCATCGGATCGGGCTCGGTCACGATGAACTGGTGTTCCACCGGGATGGCCGGGATCTTCACGCCCAGAAGGCGCGCGGTGCGCTGTGCGTGGTTGCCGGTGGCGGTGACCACATGTTCGGCCACGATCTCGAACTTTTCTTCGCCCGGGATCAGCATACCGCCTTTTTCGATCATGCGGGTGCAGGAGACGACCCATTCCGAGCCGGTCCAGCGGTAGCCATCCACCTGCACCTTGCGCTCGATGGTGGCGCCATGCTGGCGCGCACCCTTGGCCATGGCCTGCGTCACATCGGCCGGGTTGATATAGCCGTCCTGCGGGTGATAGAGCGCGCCGATCAGGTCTTCGGTGTTCAGCAGCGGCCAGCGGTCTTTCATTTCCTTGGGCGACAGGAATTCATGGTAGACCCCGGCGGTTTCGGCCACCGAGGAATAGAGCATGTATTCATCCATGCGCTCCTGGCGCTGCGCCATGCGCAGGTTGCCGACGACCGCAAAGCCCGCATTCAGGCCGGTTTCAGCCTCCAGCGACTTGTAGAAATCCACCGAATATTTGTGGATGTGGGTAGTGGCGAAGCTCATGTTGAACAGGGGCAGCAGGCCCGCCGCGTGCCAGGTGGAGCCCGAGGTCAGCTCGTCCCGTTCCACCAGCATGGTATCCCAGCCCGCTTTGGCCAGATGATAGGCGATCCCGTTACCGACGGCGCCGCCGCCGACGACCAAGGCTTTGACATGGGTTTTCATGGGCGACTCCGTGCGCGCTGAAGAATTTTCCCATGAATGCCAGAGCGCGGGCGAAACGGACAAGTCGGCCCGACCTGTTGCGGCGAAAAACGACATCCAAAGCCCTGCTTGACGGAATCGTGCCGCCGGGGCAGGAGAGGGCATGACATTCGCCCCTGCGCCCCGATCAGTCTGGATGCGACTCGCCGGTCTCGTGCTGGCGATGCCCTTCCTGCTGCTGTCGCTGGTGGCGCAGGGCTATATGCCCGCACGGGGGGATGATGGCGTGCTGCGCATTGTCATCTGTTCCGGGCAGGGGCCGGTGTCGATGCTGTTTGACCCCGAAACGGGCGAACTGAAACCCGCGCCCGAAGTCGTTGATGGCCGTTGTTCCTGGGCGCAGGCCGCCGTCGCGGTGCCGGTGCCGGAGGCGCCGGTGGTGCGGTTGCCGCTTCGGCTTGCCGCGGCCTTCCATCCGGTCGCGCCGGATGATCTGTGGCGCCCCGCTTTCGATCCGCTGGGCATCTGGGCAAGGGGGCCACCCCGCACCGTCTGATCTGCATTCCTCAAACGCAATCGGACGGAGTATTCCATGTCGACCCAAACGCCCGGCCCTCAGGCCGGAAGCGGCAATGGCCGCATCAATCCCCTGTATTTTGCCGTATGGCGCTGGCATTTCTATGCCGGGCTGTATGTCATTCCTTTCCTGTGCATGTTGGCGGTGACCGGCCTTGTCATGCTGTGGATCAGCTATGGCGCAGGCATCGGCGCCGAACGGATGACGGTTCCGGTCGGCACGGTGCCGCTGGCGCCTTCGGTGCTGCAAGAGGCGGCCGAGGCGGCGGTGCCCGGCGGCAAGGCCGTGCAATATGTGGCGCCGCTGGCCGCCGACAAGGTCGCGGTTTTTGCCGTAGCGACCGGGTCGGGCAAGACCGGCGTTGCGCTGGACCCCTACACTGGCGCGGCGGTTCACAGCTTCCCGTGGCGGGCTGGCTGGTATGACTTTGCCAATGACATCCACGGCTCGCTTCTCCTGGGCACGCTGGGCGACCGGCTGATCGAGGCCGCAGCTTCGCTGGGTCTGCTGCTGGTGGCATCGGGGCTTTATCTGCACTGGCCGCGTGGTGGCACGGGCTGGCGGGCGGCGCTGGTGCCCTCGGTCAACCGCACGGGGCGGGCGTTGTGGAAATCGCTGCATGGCGTGGTCGGGATCTGGGTGTCGGTCCTGCTGGTGCTGTTCCTGATTTCCGGCCTGAGCTGGGCCGGGATCTGGGGCGAGAAATTCGTTCAGGCCTGGAGCACGTTCCCGGCCGAGAAATGGGACAATGTTCCGTTGTCGGACGCGACCCATGCCAGCATGAACCACGGCGCCGCGAAAGAAGTGCCCTGGGGGCTGGAGCAAACCCCGATGCCCGCCTCTGGTTCGCTGGCCGGGCAGGCGGCGATTGCCGGGCCGGTGACGCTGGACAGTGTGGCGGCCTTCGCGCAGGGGCTGGGCTTTGACCGCCGGTTCCAGATCAACCTGCCGGGTGGCGACAGCGGGGTCTGGACCATCAGCCATGACAGCATGTCGAACGACGGGCCTGACCCGGCGGCGGATCGCACGCTGCATATCGACCGCTACACCGGCAATGTGCTGGCCGACGTGCGCTATGCGGATTACTCGGCCTATGCCAAGGCGATGGCCTGGGGCATTGCCTTCCACGAGGGCGATCTGGGGCTGTGGAATCTGGTGCTGAACACCGCATTCTGCCTGTCGGTGGTGTTTCTTGCGGTCTCTGGTCTGGTGCTGTGGTGGAAGCGCCGCCCGGCGGGCGCCCCGCGTCTGGCCGCGCCGCCACGGCCCGAGGTCGTGCCGCTGGCGCGTGGCGTGGTGCTGATTGCGCTGTTGCTGTCGATGGCCTTCCCGATGCTGGGGCTGACCCTGTTGGCGGTGCTGGCCTTTGATCTGCTGGTGCTGACCGGCCTGCCGCCGCTGCGGCGCGCGCTGTCCTGACGCGGCCGCCCAAACGTGCAGCCGGGCTGCGGGTTCCCGTGGCCCGGCTGAACTTATCGTGACAGCCCCGCCCGGAACGGACGGGGAAGGGGCGGGTTGTCTGTTCATACCGCGTCGGGAAGGTGCAGGGCGATCCAGAAAGCCCGGTTTCCCCGCCGCTCAACCTGAACGGAGGCTGACATGAAAACCCTTCTCAACTCGACGATCCTCGCCCTCGGCCTGACCGCCGGTATGGCGGGCGGGGTTCTTGCAGACACTGCCACCACGACCCCCGATCCGGCTGCGCCGCAGACCGCTGCTCCGGCCAACACCATGGCGACCGACGCGACGGCGTCGCCCTATCTGACCACGATCGACCAGGGTGTGCGGGCCTCCGATTTCATCGGCAAGCGTGTCTGGCTGACCGAAGCCGATACGAGCGCGCTGAACCCCGATGGCTATGCCGAGGCTTCGGCTGACTGGCAGGATGCGGGCGAGATCAGTGATGTGATCCTCAGCCGCAGCGGTGATACCGAGGCCGTGCTGGTTGACTTCGGCGGCTTCCTCGGGATCGGCGAAAAGACCGTGGCCATCGACATGGCACGTCTGACCATGGTGCCGGATGCTGACAGCCCGCAGGACTATTTCATCGTGTTCAACGGCACGAAAACTGATCTGGAAGCGGCGCCCGCCTTTGACACCGCCATGATCTTCAGCACCGAAGCCCCGGCCGGGGATCGTGCGGACGTCACGGCTGATCCGGTGGCAACCCCGGTGGCCCCGATGGCGACCGATACCACCACGGCTCCGGCGGCCAATGATCCGGCTGCGACCACGGCGGCCCCTGCCGAAACCATGGCGGAAGCCCCGGCCACCGGCGCGGCTGATGGTGCGGTAATGGGCGAGCCCGTCGATTTCACCGGCGTGACGGAGGCTGACCTGGTCGGCAAGCGCGTCTACGGCCCGGGTGAGGAAGACGTGGGTGAGGTCAGCGCCGTGACGCTCGACGGCAATGGCGCGATCCAGTCGGTCGTGGTCGATGTCGGCGGCTTCCTCGGCATCGGTGAGAAATCGGTGAGCCTGACCGCCGACATGCTGCGCATCGCGCCCGATGCCGACGGGGATGGCACTGTGCTGCACGTCAGCGCCACCGAAGAGCAACTGAAAGCCATGCCCGAGGCTGCGGGCTAACCCTCCATACCAACAGCCTGCTCCCCCGATGCCCGGCCGAAAGGCCGGGCATCATTGCTTGCGCATCTGCCCCAGACTGGCTGCCAGAACGAAGATGCAGGCTGCTACCGTGACGATGGACGGACCTGCGGGGGTGTCGAGGCTCAGGGACAGCCGCAGACCGCCCACGACCGCCGCCGCCCCGATCAGAGCCGCCAGTGCGGCCATAGCCTCGGGGCTGCGGACGAGGCCGCGCGCGGCGGCCGCCGGAATGACCAGCATTGCCGCGATCAGCAGCGCCCCCACCACCTTCAGCGCCACGGCCACAGTGACCGCCAGCGCCAGCACCAGCACCAGCCGCTCGCGGTCGGGGTTGAGGCCCGAGGCGGCGGCCAGATCCTCGCTCAGTGTCGCGGTCAGCATCGCGTTCCAGCGCCAGTAAAGCAGCGCCAGCACCAGTGCGGCCCCGCCCCAGATGAAGCCCAGATCGGCACGCGACACGGCTAGGATGTCGCCGAACAGATAGGCAGACAGATCGGTCCGCGCCTCGGGGACGAAGCTGACGGCGACAAGGCCGAAGGCCAGCGCCGAATGCGCCAGCACGCCCAGCGTGGTATCCAGCGCCCAGCCGCGCGCGGCCAGTCCCGCCACCGTTACCGCCATGGCCAAGGCAACCGCCAGTGTGCCAAGACCGACCGGAAGATCACTGGCCAGCGCCAGCGCCACCCCAAGGATCGAGGCGTGGGCGGTGGCATCGCCGAAATAGGCCATCCGCCGCCAGACCACGAAAGATCCCAGCGGGCCGGTCGCCAGCGCCAGACCAAGGCCCGCCAGCGCGGCGCGGATCAGGAAATCGTCAAGCATGATCGTGCTCCGCATGGGAAGGCCCGTGCCCATGGTCATGTCCGTGGCTGTGCTCATGGTCATGACCATGCGTGTGGTCGTGGTCATGGACGTGCTGGTAAAGCGCCAGCGCGCCTTGTGTGCCCAGTCCGAACAGGGCGCGATATTCCGGGGCGTTCGACACCACGCGCGGCGTGCCCTCGCAGCAGACATGGCCGTTCAGGCAGATCACCCTGTCCGAGGCGCTCATCACCACATGCAGGTCATGGCTGACCATCAGAACGGCGGCGCCGGTGTCGCGCCGAACCTCGTCGATCAGCCGGTAGAAGGCGGCTTCACCGGGCTGGTCCAGACCCTGCGTGGGTTCGTCCAGCATCAGAAGTTCGGGCCGCGTCAGCAGGGCGCGGGCCAGCAGCACCCGCTGGAACTGCCCGCCGGACAGACCCGTCATCGGCCGGTCCGCCACCTCCGGTACGCCGACACGGGCCAGCATCGCCTCGGTCTCCGCCTTGCCATGGCGCTGTGGCAGCGACAGGAACCGCCGCGCGGTCAGGGGCAGTGTCCGGTCGATGTGCAGCTTCTGCGGCACATAGCCGACAGCCAGCCCCGGCTTGCGGGTAATGCCGCCATGCTCGGGCCGCAGGATGCCCAGCAGCGCCCGCAACAGCGTGGACTTGCCCGATCCGTTCGGGCCGAGAATCGTCACGATCTCGCCCGGGTCGACTTTCAGCGAGACATCGTGCAGCACCTCCTGCGCGCCCAGCCGGACGCAGAGGCCGCGCGCCTCGATCAGCGGCTGGGTCATGATGCCTCCCGGCAGGCAGGGCAGAGGCCAAGCGCCTCGACACTGGCGCGTTCTACGGTGAAACCCAGATCCGCCGCCGCGCTTTCCAGCGCCGCCCGCACCGGGGCGGCAGGGGCTTCAGCCACCGTGTTGCAGCCCCGGCAGATCAGAAAGGCCGGGGCATGTGCCTCGCCCGGATGCATGCAGGCGGTGAAGGCGTTCAGCCGCTGGATGCGATGAGCAAGGCCTTGTTCCACAAGGAAATCCAGCGCCCGATAGGCAACGGGCGGCTGGTTGCCGAATCCTTCTGCGGCCAGCCGTTGCAGCACGTCATAGGCCCCCATGGCCCGATGCTGTTCCAGCAGGATCTCCAGCACGCGGCGGCGCACCGGGGTGAGGCGGGCACCGCTGGCGGCCAGCATGGCCTCGGCCTGGGACATCACGGCATCGCTGCACAGGTGATGATCGTGATCGTGAAAGGGCTGCGGGTCCATGCGGCGCCTCTTGACGTGTTATGATATTACATACATAGATCGCCCGTCCGCCAAAGCGAAGAGGTTTCCGATGCGTTATATCATATCCGCCGCCCTTGCCAGCACTGCCCTGTGTGCCCCGGCCCTGGCCGAGGTGCCGCGTGTGGTAACCGACATGACGCCGACCTATGGTCTTGTTGCCACCGTGATGGGCGATCTGGGCCAGCCGGAGCGCCTGCTGGATCAGGGGGCGAATGCCCATGACTTCCAGTTGCGCCCGAGCCAGGCTGCGGCCCTGTCGGATGCCGGCCTGGTGGTCTGGATGGGGCCGCAGATGTCGCCCTGGCTCGACCGGGCGCTGGACGGCGTGGCAAACGGGCAGCAACTGCGCCTGCTGGAAGTCGCGGGCACCCATCTTCAACCCTTCGGGGAGGGTCACGAGGATCACGACCACGATCACGGCGCCGGGGCAGGGCACGAAAGCCATGATCCTGCGGCGGAAACCGGGCACGATGATGCTGACCACGATCATGCAGGGGAAGCCGGGCACGACGACCACGACGACCACGACGCGCATGGTCACGACCACAGCGGCACCGATCCACATGCCTGGCTTGATCCGGCGAATGGCGCGATCTGGCTGGAGGCGATCGCCGCGCAGCTTGCCGCACTGGACCCCGAAAATGCCGCGACCTATGCCGCTAATGCCGCGAAGGGCAAAGAGGCGATTGCCGCTGCCGACGCCCGGATCGCTGCGCAGCTTGCCCCGGTTCAGGACAAGCCCATCGTGGTTTTCCACGATGCCTATGGATATTTCGCGGGCCATTACGGGCTGACCATCGCAGGCAGCGTTTCGGCAGGTGATGCCGCAGCCCCCGGTGCGGCGCATCTGGCGGAGTTGCGGGCGCGGGTGGGCGCGGGTGTGGCCTGCCTGTTCCCCGAGGCCGGACACGCCCCGAAGACCATCGAACAGATTGCCGAGGCGGCGGGCGCCCGGCAGGGCGGGGCGCTGGACCCTGCCGGTGTGACACTGCCCGCAAGCGCGGATGGCTATACCGCCGTGCTGGAAGGGCTCGCCTCGACGCTGGCCGACTGCCTCACCGCGCCGTGAGCAGCCCTTGACCTTCCCTCCGGCTCGTGAATTTCTAGCGAAATTCTGGCCGGGGGAGGCAAGCATGATCCGCGAGTTCGGGCAGACGGCAGCGGGAGAGGCGGTGCAGGCGGTGACGCTGCGCGCGGGCAAGCTGGGCGCCACGATCCTCACCTACGGCGCCATCCTTCAGGATTTGCGGCTGTCCGGTCTGGGCTACAGCCTGACCCGCGGCTCTGAGGATCTGGCGGAATATGAAGGCGCGCTGAGTTACCACGGTGCGGTGATCGGCCCTGTGGCGAACCGCATTGCCGGGGCGCGGGCCGATATTGGCGGTCTGCCCTGTCAGTTTGAGGCGAATGAGGGCGCGAACTGCCTGCATTCCGGTGGCGCGGGGCTGCATCGCAAGGTCTGGCGGATCGAGACTTCGGGCGAGGATCATCTGACGCTTGTCTGCGATCTGGCGGCGGGGGAGGGCGGCTTTCCGGGCAACCGGCAGGTGCGCGCCGAATGGCGGGTCAGTGCGCCCGCGACGCTGCATCTGCGGCTGACCCTGACCACGGACGCCGATACCCCTGCGGCGCTGACCAATCACAGTTACTGGAACCTTGATGGCAGTGCCGACTGGTCCGGCCATCAACTGCGCATTGTCGCCGACCGCGTGACAGAGACGGACGCAGCGCTGCTGCCCACAGGGCGGCTGACGCCGGTGGCGGGCGGCGATCTGGATTTTCGGGCGGGGCGCCGCATCTGGCCGGGTGAGCCGGCGCTGGATACCAATTTCTGTCTGTCAAACGGCCCCCAGCCGCTGCGCGATGTGCTGTGGCTGACCGGCAAGACCGGGGTCGAGATGGTGGTGGCCACGACCGAGCCGGGGGTGCAGGTCTATGACAACCGTATCGTCTCGCGCCGGGGTGCGGCGCCTTACGAGGCGCTGGCGATCGAGCCGCAATTCTGGCCCGATGCGCTGCACCAGCCCGGTTTCCCCTCGGTCCTGCTGCGCGCGGGTGAGACGCGCGAACAGCGGATACGCTGGCGTTTCGGCACCTGAGGCTCAGGCCGCGCGGCCATAGAAGCCGCGCTGTTCCTCGGCGGTGAAGCGCACGCCGGGCGTTTCAAAATAGGAAAACACCGCAATCACACGGGGCGTCGTGCCCTCGACCGGCGTCACCCGATGCGCGGTATGCTTGCCGCGAAACACGTTCAGCGTGCCGGGCGACAGGGTGATGGCGCGCAGGTCCGGGTCTTCGCCGCGCAAAAGCCGCGCCACGCCCGCATAATTCGGGTCCGAGTCGCCGCGCAGATCACGGCGGTATTCGAACAGCCCCCCGGCGTCGGGCGCCTGCAACAGCAGCGTGGTGGTGAATTCGGACCGATCAAAATGCCAGTTCAGCCCGTCGCCCGTCGCATAGGACATGGCGTTCAGCGCGGCCAGCGGATCGGCCATCGGATGCAGCGCGGGCTTGTCCATCGTGGCGGCAAGGAAGCGGGCGAATTCGGGCCAGTGATACAGCCGGTTCAGCGCGCCGCCGATCTGATCGGCGCAAAGCGTGCGGTTGCGGGATTCGACCTCTGCCAGTGCCGGATGATCAGCGGGCAGGCCCTGAATGTCCTTGCGGAAATAGATGTTATGGCGGCGCGCATGCACATGCGCCTCGGTGGCGAACTTAGGGGCCAGGGCCGCAGTCACCTCGACGCTGGCTTCGGCGCACAGAAAGCCGGGCAGGTTGAACATGCCGGTGGCCGCCAGTTCGGCCTGCGCGGCATCGACAAGCGCCTGCCATTCGGGACTGTCCGGCCGATCCAGCGGGTAGCGGTCAAGGTCGATGATGTCGCGCATGGGAACCTCCTGCTGTGCGGGTTCTGTCCAGACTGCGCCGGATTGCGAAAGTTGCAATCGGGGGAAATCTGGGGAACCATAAGGAAAACCGGAGGGAAGATGGTGCCACCCCTGAATGCCCTGCGTGCCTTCGAGGTTGCTGCGCGCTGCGGCAGTTTCACCCGTGCGGGCGAGGAACTGGGCGTGTCCTCTGCCGCGATCAGTCTTCAGGTCCGCCAGCTGGAGGATCACCTTGGCAAGCGTCTTTTCCTGCGGCAGGGCAACCGGCTGAGCCTGACCGCCGCCGGTCTGGCCTTGCAGCCGCGTCTTGGCGCCGCTTTTGCCGAGATTGCCGCCGTGACCGGCGAGCTGCGTGACGGTCCGCCGCGGCGGCGCTTCGTGCTGTCGGTGTTGCCCTCGCTGGCCGAATGCTGGCTGCCCGGGGCGCTGGAGGGTGCTCCGCTGGCCGATCTGGCGATCTGGGTGGAGGATGACCCGGTGGATTTCACCCAAGGTGCGCATCTGCGACTGACTTATGGCGGGCAGGCCTATCCCGCCCATGCCATCCACACGCTGTTTCAGGATGAAATCGTCGCGGTATCCGCCGATGGCGCGGCGGATCGGCCCATTCATATCGACTGGGGCGCCGCCTATCCCAATGAACCGGACTGGGCGACATGGGCCGCGGCGGCGGGGGTACCCGCGCCCGACCGGGGGCAGGGGCTGGTGGTGCCCTCCACCGTCATGGCGCTGTCGCTGGCGCGGGCCGGGCTTGGGGCGGCACTGGCGCCGCGCCGGTTGGTGGCGGCGGATCTGGCGGCGGGGCGGCTACGGCTTTGCCCCGGCCCGGCGCTGCCGATGCGGCAGGCCTATGTTGCCATTCATCCGGTGGCGATGACCGGGCGCCGCCCGCTGGCGGCGCTGCTCGCGCATTTCGCTCAGCTGTCGGTGCCCGAGGCGGCGGCGCCTTCGAACCAGCGCACGATGGCCTGACGCTCCTGCGGCTCGATGTAGCTGAGGTTCGCGGGCGGCATCGCATGGGTCACCCCGGCCTGCACATAGATGCGCCGCGCCTCATGCGCGATCTGCTCCGGCGTTTCCAGTTTCACGCCCTTGGGTGCCCAGTGCAGCCCTTCCCACGCCGGTTCCTCGGCATGGCACATCGAACAGCGCCCCATGACGATGGAGGTCACATCCTCGAACCCCGGCGCGCTGGCATAGACCAGCGCCTGCCCCTTGAGCGCGGCCTGCTCCTCCACCGGCTCGTGCCGGATCGAGGACAGCCAGGCGATCAGCAGCATCAGGATCGCGGTCGCGGCCCAGGTCCAGTAGGGCGCCCCCTTGCGGGCGTGCTGGGTGTTGAACCAGTGCCGGATCGTCACACCCATCAGGAACACAAGGCTGGCAATCGCCCAGTTGTAGGGCGTGGCGAAGGCCAGCGGATAGTGGTTCGACAGCATCAGGAACAGCACGGGGAGCGTCAGGTAATTGTTATGCGTGCTGCGCTGCTTGGCGATCTTGCCGTATTTCGGGTCCGGCTTGCGTCCGGCTTGCAGATCCGCCACCACGATGCGCTGGTTTGGCATGATGATGAAGAACACATTGGCCGACATGATCGTCGCGGTGAAGGCGCCCAGGTGCAGCAGCGCCGCGCGGCCGGAAAAGACATGGGTGTAGAACAGGCTCATCCCCACCAGAACCCCGAACAGCGCCACCATCAACACCGTCTGGTTGGCATTGACGAAGACCTTGCACAGCGTGTTGTAGGCGATCCAGCCGAAGGCGAGCGAGGCCATGGAAATCGCGATGGCCTGCCAAGTTTGCAGTTCCATCACATTGGGGTCGACCAGATAGAACTCGGCCCCAAGGTAATAAACCAGCACGAGCATGGTGAAGCCGGAAAGCCAGGTCATGTAGCTTTCCCATTTGAACCAGATCAGGTCCGAGGGCATGGCGGCAGGCGCCACGAGGTATTTCTGGATATGGTAAAAGCCGCCACCGTGGACCTGCCATTCCTCGCCATCCGCGCCCGAGGCAAGGTTGCGGTCGCGGTGCAGGCCCAGGTCCAGCGCGATGAAATAGAAGCTCGACCCGATCCAGGCGATGGCCGTGATCACATGTGTCCAGCGGACGGCAAATTCCACCCATTCCCAGATGACGGCGAAGTCATACATCGGCAGCCCCCTTGCGATTTTCAAAAAGGTATACCGGGGCACACCTTTTCGGTTAATTCATCAAATGACAGATCACTTTCAAATGCGCGAAGAAAATGAGGTCCGGGCGCGATGTCCTATGTGAACAACATAAAGATGTTCGTGCGTGTCTATGAATTGGGCAGCATGAGCGCGGCGGCCCGCGACCAGCGCACCTCGCCCGCCGTGGCCTCGGCCCGGATTTCCGAACTGGAAAAGCATCTGGGGGTGCGGCTGTTCAACCGCACCACGCGCAGCCTGCAACCGACGGAGAATGGCCGCATCTTCTATGAAGGCGCCCGCAAGGTGCTGGAGGCGATCGACGAGGCCGAGGCGGCGGTGGTCGATGTGACACAGAACCCGCGCGGCTCGATCTTCGTGGCGGCGCCGCTGGGCATCGGGCGGCGCTTCATCGCGCCGCATGTGCCTGCCTTCAAGGACATGTATCCGCAGATCGACGTGCGGCTGCGCCTGTCGGACCGGAATGTCGATGTCACAGCCGAGGGGCTGGACGTGGCCTTTCACCTTGGGCTTTTGGAAGACAGCACGCTGAAGGTGCGGCTGGTGGCGGATTGCCCGCGCGTGCTGTGCGCCGCACCCGCCTATATCGCCCGGCGTGGCATGCCGGTCGACGGGGCGGCGCTGGTCGCGGGGCATCACGACTGCCTCAACCTGCGCTTTCCGGGCGCGCGCGAGTTCCAGTGGACCCTGCAAACCCCAGAAGGCCCGCGCCGGTTTGAAATCACCGGCCCGTTTGAAAGTGACGATGGCGATGTGCTGACCGGCTGGGCGCTGGACGGGCGCGGCATCGTGATGAAGCCGATCTTCGAGGTGGCCGAACATCTGCGCGAGGGGCGGCTTGTGCCGGTGGCCACGGCGACGCCGCCCACGGCGACGCAGCTTTCCTGTCTCAGCCAGCACCGCCGCTTCCGCGATCCGAAGATCCGGCTGTTCGTCGATTTCATTGTGGCGCGGATCAAGGCTGACATGGCGGCGCGGATGCAGGGGCTGGTGCTGGAACCGAATGGCTGATGGCGCATTGTCCCCGGACGGCGCAGATCGGGGCCAGACGTTGACCAAGGTGCAAAGATGACGATCCCTCCCGCGACGATCTGCGTCGTCGCAAATCCCAAGTCGGGGCGCAACAGTCGCGACAAGGCCGCCATCGAGGCGGCCATGTCTGTGTTCGGGGGCGCGGCAGAACTGCGGCGCTGGCACAAGGGCGACGATCTGGAGGCCTTTGTGAACCGCGCGGTGGCGGATGGCTTTACCACCATCGTGGCTGCCGGGGGCGATGGCACGGTGATGGGCGTCGCCCATGCGCTGGTTGGCAGCGGCGTCAGCCTTGGCGTGCTGCCGCTGGGCACCTTCAACTACTTCGCGCGCGGTCTGGGCCTGCCGCAGGAACCAGCCGAAGCCGCGCGTGCCATCCTGCGCGGGCACCGCCGCAAGATCGCGGTGGGCAGCGTGAACGGTCAGGTGTTTCTCAACAACGCCTCGGTCGGGCTTTACCCCAGCATCCTGCAGGAGCGGGAGGATATCTATGCCCGCTGGGGGCGCTCGCGTCTGATGGCGCACTGGTCGGTGCTGCGCACGCTGGTACGTTTCCAGCGACCGATGCGCATGCGGCTGACAGCGGATGGGATCACCCATGACCTCGTAACGCCGCTGGTTTTCGTGGCGCGCTCTGCCTATCAGTTGCGCCGGTTCGGGCTGGAGGGCGAGAAGGCAATCAGCGACGACCGTTTCGCCGTCTATATCCTGCATGACGGCACGCGCTGGCAATTGCTGCGGCAGGCGCTGCGGCTGGCGACGGGACGGTTGCGCGCCGGGCAGGACATCGACCTGATGACGGCCGCGACGCTGGAAGTGGTAACAGAGCGCCCGCGTCCCCGTGTGGCTTTCGATGGTGAAAAGACCCGGATGCGGGTGCCGCTGTCCTTCCGCATCCAGCCCGACGCGCTGACGATTATCGTGCCGGATGCGGCTGACCGGGTCGAGGCATGACGCGACTGCTGCATCTGTCCGACCTGCATTTTGGCACGGTGACGCCGGGCCTGATCGCGCGGCTGCGCGAATCGGTGGCGCGGCTGCGGCCTGATCTGGTGGCGATTTCCGGCGATCTGACCCAGCGCGCGACGCCTGCGCAATTCGCCGAGGCGGCGGCGCTGATCGCGGAGTTCGGCTGTCCGGTGCTGACGGTGCCCGGCAATCACGACACCCCCTTGTGGAACCTGTGGGAGCGGCTGGCTCATCCCTGGCGCCGCTATCGCCGAGCGATCACCACGGATCTGGCGCCGGTCTGGAGCGGTCCGGGTGCCGTGGTGGCGGGGATCAACACCGCCAATCCGCTGGCGTGGAAACAGGGCCGCATCACGGGCGCGCAGCTGGATCATCTGGCACGCAGCTTTGCCGATGCAGGCCCGCGCGCGCGCGTCGTGGTGATGCATCACCCGCTGGAGCATCTGCCGGGCGAAAAGGAATGGCTGATGCAGGGCGCCGATCAGGCCCTGCGCCGCCTGCCGGAACTGGGTGCGCAGATCGTTCTGTCGGGCCATGTGCATGTCAGCCATGCCGGGCCGTTCACCAAGGCGCCGGGTCTTCTGTTTGTGCAGGCAGGCACAGGCCTGTCGACGCGCACCCGGACGGAACGCAACGCCTTCAACCTGCTGGTGCTTTCATCTGCCGAGGCCGAGGTCACCACATTTGTCGCGCAGGAAACCGGCCGTTACAGCGAAACCGGCAGCCGCCGTTTCGCGCTGGCCCCGCCATGATGGAGCCTCTGTGGGAGCGCGGCGGTTTCCGCATCGCCCACAGACCGGGGCAGGGCGAGGCGCTGGTCATCGCCTTTGCCAGCATCGGCCATGATGTGACGCGCATGCCCTCGCCCGAGTTCATGCGCAGCACGGCAGGCTTCCCCGCCCTGTTCGTGATGGACGAAGGCCGAAGCTGGGCCAGCGGCGCAGATTTCGCCCCCGGCCTTGTAGCGGCGCTGGCGGCCGTGCGGGCGCGTCAGCCGGTCAATCGCATCGTCAGCCTGGGCGTTTCCATGGGCGGTTTCTGCGCGCTGGCGGCCTCTGACGTGCTGCGGATCGACGCCACCCTCGCGTTCTCGCCGCAGTTCAGTGTCGATCCTGCGGTTATGCCCGGTGAAACCCGCTGGCGCGACTGGACCAGCCGCATCCCGGCCTTCCGGCCCGTCTGCGCCCCGCTGCAAGGCTGGGCCTGTCTGTTCCATGGCATGCAGGACGATGCAACGCAGGCACTGGCCTTCCCGCAGCAACCGGGAATCGACCAGTTCCTGTTCGCGGATCAGGGGCACAGCAGCCTCGCCCCGTATCTGCGGGCGCGCGGCGTGATGCGCGGGCTGATCGAAGCGGCCGTTGCGGGCGACCGCCGCCGCCTTGTGCGCATCGCCACTTCGGCGGGCGGGCGGCTTCGTGCGAAGGCTCAGCTGCCCCGGTAAGTCGAATAGGCGAAGGGCGAGATCAGCAGCGGCACATGGTAGTGCTGCCCGGCATCGGGAATTCCAAAGCGGATCGGGATTTCATCCAGAAACAGCACGCCTTCCCCCGCCTGACCGCTGGCGCGCAGATAGTCGCCTGCGAAGAATACCAGTTCATAGCTGCCCTCCTTCAGGGCATCGCCCGCCAGCATCGGCTGATCAGTGCGCCCGTCGGCATTGGTGACCACCTCGGCAATCTTGCGGTGGCTCTGGCCCGAGATACGGTAAAGCGCAATCCGCACCCCCGCCGCGGGCTTGCCGCGCGCCGTGTCCAGAACATGCGTTGTCAGGCGTCCGCCGCTCATTCCCTGCCTCTTTTCGCTGGTCATTCCTGCGCCAATCCTGCCCTGCTTCGCCACGCAATGCGACACCGGACTTGCCGGAAAGGTCTTTCGCAGATTTTTTGAAAAAATCTTCGGCGATCCAAGCCTAATCTGGCACCAGAATACCAGAGGGAAGAAGTATGGCACCCCGATACCCGCGCGATTTCCGTGGCCACGGCCCGACGCCCCCCGATGCGCAATGGCCGGGCGGCGCGAAAATCGCCGTTTCCATCGTGCTGAACTATGAAGAGGGCGGCGAGAACTGCCTGTTGCATGGCGATGCGCAATCCGAGGCCTTCCTGTCCGACATCGCAGGGGCCCAGCCCTGGCCGGGGCAGCGGCACTGGAACATGGAATCGATCTACGATTACGGCGCCCGCGCCGGGTTCTGGCGGCTGCACCGGCTGTTCACCGGGCGGAATATCCCCGTCACCATCTATGGCGTCGCCACCGCGCTGGCGCGTGCGCCGGAGCAGGTGGCGGCGATGCAGGCGGCCGGGTGGGAGATTGCCAGCCATGGCCTGAAATGGGTCGAGCACCGCGACATGCCCGAGGACGAGGAGCGTCGGCAGATCGCCGAGGCGATCCGCCTGCATACCGAGGTGACGGGCAGCCGCCCGACCGGCTGGTATACCGGACGCTGTTCGCTGAACACGGTGCGGCTGACCGCCGAACAGGGGCTGGACTGGATATCCGACACCTACGACGATGATCTGCCCTACTGGCTGGAAGCGGGCGACCGCGACCAGCTGGTCATCCCCTATACGCTGGAGGCGAATGACATGCGTTTCGCCACCGCGCCGGGCTATATCACCGGCGAGCAGTTCTTCCAGTATCTGAAAGACAGTTTCGACGTGCTTTATGCCGAGGGGCAGGCGGGGGCGGCCAAGATGTTCTCGATCGGGCTGCATTGCCGGCTGATCGGGCGTCCGGGCAAGATTGCCGGTCTGATGCGCTTCCTTGATTACGCGCAATCGCATGAGGGCGTCTGGTTCCCGCGCCGTATCGACATTGCCGATCACTGGCGCAAGACCCATCCCCACAAGCGGTTCGAACGGCCTTCGCAGATGGACCGCGCGCGTTTCGTGGCGCGTTTCGGGTCGATCTTCGAACATTCGCCCTGGATCGCGGAGCGGGCGTATGATCTGGAGCTCGGCCCCGCCCATGACAGTGCGGCGGGCCTGCACAATGCGCTGGCGCGGATGTTCCGCAGCGCCACGGCCGCCGAACGCATGGGCGTGCTGCACGCCCACCCTGATCTGGCGGGCAAGCTGGCGCAGGCGAAACGGCTGACCGAGGAAAGCACCGCCGAACAGGCCAGCGCCGCGCTGGATGCACTGACCGATGCGGAACGCGCGAATTTCGAGGCGCTGAATGCGGAATATACCGCAAAGCACGGTTTCCCCTTCATCATCGCCGTGCGTGACAACACGAAAGCCAGCATCCTCGCCGCCTTCCGCGCCCGCATCGCCAATGACACCGAGACCGAATTCGCGACCGCCTGCAAACAGGTGGAACGCATCGCCGAACTGCGGCTGAAGGACATCCTGCCATGACCGGCTATTACGCACCGCCCGGCGGCCTGCCGCCGCAAACCGCGCTGATGACCCAGCGCGCGGTTTTCACCGAGGCCTATGCCTTCATCCCAAAGGGTTGTTTTTCCGACATCGTGACCAGCTATCTGCCGGGCTGGAGCAAGACCCGGCTCTGGCTGATCGCGCGGCCGATGACCGGCTTTTCGGAAACCTTCAGCCAATATGTGATGGAGGTCGCGCCCGGAGGCGGCTCTGACGCGCCCGACCCGGAAAGCGGCGCGGAACACTGGCTGTTCTTCACCGGCGGTCTGGCGACCCTGACCATCGGCGGCGAGGGGCATGAGATGGAGGCCGGTTCCTACGCCTATATCCCGCCCGGCGCCCGCTGGACCCTGCTGGCCGAAGGTGGTGCACCGGCACGCTTCCACTGGCTGCGCAAGCTTTACGAACCTGCGCCGGGCGTCGCCGTGCCCGAAGCCACCGTGATCAATGAACGCGACCTCGCCCCGGTCCCGATGCCCGATACCGAAGGACGATGGGCCACCACCCGTTTCGTCGATCCAGCCGATGTGCGCCACGATGCGCATGTCAACATCGTTACCTTCCAGCCCGGCGGGCTGATCCCGTTTGAAGAGACGCATGTGATGGAACACGGGCTTTATGTGCTGGAGGGCAAGGCGGTCTACAAGCTGAACCGCGACTGGGTGGAGGTCGAGGCGGGCGATTTCATGTGGCTGCGTGCCTACTGCCCGCAGGCCTGTTACGCCGCCGGGCCGGGGCCGTTCCGCTATCTGCTGTACAAGGATGTCAACCGGCACGCCAAGCTGCGCGGCCCCGGTGCCTTCGGCCGCTAACACCTCCACGAAAGACCGACCATGTTGCAGATCCTCACCGAACCGCTGACCCCCGAGGCCTTCGCCCCCTTCGGCGATGTGCTGTCTGCCAGCGGTGCGCCGGACCGGATCATCAATCAGGGCTTCTGTGGCCGGTATCACGACCGCGCGCGGCTGGATTTCGGCCCGGAGGCCCGGGCGGGCCTGTCGATCTTCAAGGCGGTGCCGCGCGCCTTTCCCTATACGCTTGATATGGTGGAGCGTCACCCGGAGGGCAGTCAGGCCTTCATCCCGATGAGCGCCGATCCCTTCCTCGTGATCGTGGCCCCGGACGAAGGCGGCCACCCCGGTCGCCCGCGTGCTTTCGTCACCGACGGGACACAGGCGATCAACCTGCATCGCGGCACCTGGCACGGGGTGCTGACGCCGCTGCACGAACCCGGCCTTTTCGCCGTGGTCGACCGTATCGGCACCACGCCCAACCTTCAGGAACACTGGTTCCCCGAGCCTTACATGATCCTTCCTGCGCCATAAGCGGGGCCTAACCGGACCGCGACCCCCGGGGGAGGCGCGGAGACGGCGCGAAAAACAACTCCTCCGCAGGAAAGGGACAGAATGGCCTCCTCAACTCCGCATCCGGTGGATGAAATCCTGCCGGCCCCGAAACTCCTCGGCCTTGGCTTCCAGCATGTGCTGGTGATGTATGCCGGGGCCGTTGCCGTGCCGCTGATCATCGGTCGTGCGCTGAAACTTGACCCTGCCGACGTGGCTTTCCTCATCTCGGCCGATCTGTTTGTCTGCGGCATCGCCACTCTGATCCAGAGCCTTGGCGTGACCCAGTGGTTCGGCATCAGGCTGCCGGTGATGATGGGGGTGACCTTTGCCGCTGTCGGCCCGATGGTCGCCATGGCCAATGCCAATCCCGGCCCGGAAGGCGCGCGGGCGATCTTCGGGGCCATCATGGCCGCCGGTGTGATTTCCATGCTGATCGCCCCACTGGTGTCGAAGATGCTGCGCTTCTTCCCGCCGGTGGTGACGGGGACGATCATCCTGGTGATCGGTGTCAGCCTCATGCGGATCGGCATCAACTGGATCTTCGGCAACCCGTTCGGGCCGACCGCGCCTTCCATCGTTGATCCGGCCCATGCCGAGTGGCTGGCCGCGATGAAGGACGGCGCCGCTGCTGCGGGTCTGCCGCCTATGCCCGAGAAACTGGCCGCCGCCGCCAGCGTTCCGAACCCGGCCTATGCCCCCTTGGGCAATGTTGCCGTGTCGGCGGTGGTGCTGGTCTCGATCCTGATGATCGCGCGGTTTGCCAGGGGCTTCATCGCCAATATCTCGGTCCTGCTGGGCATCGTGATCGGCTGCGTGCTTGCCATTGCCATTGGCGCGATGAATTTCGACAAGGTGGCGAAGGCTGATGTCTTTGCTTTCATCACGCCCTTTCATTTCGGCATGCCGAGCTTTGATCCGGTGATGATCCTGACCATGGTGCTGGTGATGATCGTGGTGATGATCGAATCCACCGGCATGTTCCTCGCGCTGGGCGACATGACCGGGCGGCGTGTCGATCAGAAGGCGCTGGCCGCGGGCCTTCGCACCGATGGTCTGGGCACATTGATCGGCGGCATCTTCAACACCTTCCCCTATACCTCGTTCAGCCAGAATGTCGGCCTCGTCGGTGTGACGGGGATCAAGAGCCGTTTTGTCTGCGTCGCGGGTGGGATCATCCTGATCGTGCTGGGCTTGCTGCCGAAAATGGGGGCGCTGGTCGAATCGATCCCCACCATGGTGCTGGGCGGCGCGGGTCTCGTGATGTTCGGCATGGTGGCCGCGACCGGCGTGCGTATCCTTGCGGGTGTCAACTTCACCACCAACCGCAACAACCTGTTCGTCGTGGCGGTCAGCCTCGGCTTCGGGATGATCCCGCTGGTGGCGCCGAACTTCAAGCAATGGATGCCGCATGGTCTGCATCCGCTGATCGAAAGCGGCATCCTTCTGGCCTCCATCGCTGCCGTGGCGCTGAATGCCTTCTTCAACGGCGCCTCGGGCAGTGCCGAGGAGGCGAAGGTCGCTGCCAGCATGGCCGATCACTGATCGCCGACATGCGCCTGTCGCCCCCGGCCTTGCCGCCGGGGGCGTTTTCATGTTCCGTAGCGCCATGACGCAGATGCCCGCCACTGACGACCCGCTTGGTCCGATCCTGAACGTGCCGCCGCCTGCCCTGACCGAGGCAGAGTGTCTTGCGGCCGTCGCCGCACATTGGGGAATCGACGGCAGGCTGGAGCCACTGACATCGGAGCGTGATCTGAATTTTCGCCTCCGCACGGGGCAGGGCGATTTCGTGCTGAAGGTGGTGAACGCGGCCGAGGATGCGGGTGTCACCGAATTTCAGACCCTCGCGCTGGATCACATCGCCGCGCGCGACCCCGCCCTGCCGGTGCCCCGTGCAATACGCGCCCGCGATGGTGCGGCGAGTGTGCTGCTGGCGGGGGGCAACCGGATGCGGCTGCTGTCCTGGGTTGAGGGCGTGCCGATGCACCGTGCGCCCACTTCGGCCGCGCTGCGGCGGGGGATGGGCACCATGGCCGCGCGCCTGACCCGCGCGCTGGAAGGTTTTGACCACCCCGCTGCCCGGCATGTGCTGCAATGGGACATCAAACATGCCAGCCGCCTGCGCCCGCTGCTGCCCGCCATCGCCGATGCCGATCTGCGTGCGATCTGCACCCGCTGGCTCGACCGTTTTGATACGCATGTCGCGCCGCGTCTGCCTGGTCTGCCGTGGCAGGTGGTGCATGCCGACCTGAACCCGCATAACGTGCTGATCGCACCCGACGATCCCGCCCGCATCTCCGGTGTGCTGGATTTCGGCGATATGGTTTTTACCCCGCGCATCTGCGATCTGGCGGTGGCGGCGGCCTATCAGCTCAACCCCGACGAGGCCGAAGCCTCGCTCGCGCAAGTGGCCGAAGGCTGGGCCAGCATCCTGCCGCTGTTGCCGGTCGAGGCGGCGCTGCTGCGCGACCTGACCGCGATCCGCATGGTCACGACGCTGGCCATCACCAGCCACCGCGCCGCGCGGCAGCCCGGCAATGCCCCCTATATCCTGCGCAATTTCCCCGGCGCGCGGGCGGGCCTTCTGGCCCTGCCGTGCCCTGACTGACGAGGCCAGAATGACCCGCGAGACCATGCCCAACGCCTTCCGCCCCGGTGCGGTCGACCTGCCGCCCGAGGAAGCCGCACTGGTCGCGCGCCGTCAGGCCGCACTGGGCCCGGCCTACCGGCTCTTCTACGAACACCCGCTGCATCTGGTGCGGGGCGAGGGTGTCTGGCTGTATGACGCACAGGGCCGCAAGTATCTGGATACCTACAACAATGTCGCCTCCTGCGGCCATTGCCACCCGCGTATCGTGGCTGCCATGGCCGATCAGGCGGCGCTTTTCGCCAGCCACACCCGATACCTGCACGACACCGTGCTGACCCTCGCCGAGCGCCTGCTGGCCACGATGCCCGCGACGCTGGGCCATATGATGTTCACCTGCACCGGGTCCGAGGCCAATGACCTCGCGCTGCGCATCGCGCGGGCGCATACCGGTGGCGCCGGGATCATCGTCACCGAAAACGCCTATCACGGCGTCACGCAGAACGTGGCCGAATTCTCGCCCTCGCTGGGCGCGGGCGTGCCGCTGGGCGCCCATGTCCGCGTGGTGCCGCCGCCCGATCCGCGCCGCCTTGGCCACGACGTGGGGGCAGGCTTCGCGCAGGCTGTGCAGACCGCCATCGCCGATCTCGCGCGCCACGGTATCCGCCCCGCTGCGCTGATCGTCGACACCATCTTCTCCTCCGACGGCATTTTCGCCGATCCGCCCGGCTGCCTTGCCCCCGCTGTTGAGGCAATCCGCGCCGCCGGTGGCCTGTTCATCGCCGACGAGGTGCAACCCGGCTTCGGCCGCACCGGCGCTGGCATGTGGGGCTTCGCCCGGCATGGCGTGGTGCCCGACATGGTGTCGATGGGCAAACCGATGGGCAATGGCTACCCGGTCGCAGGCCTCGCCGTCCGACCTGAGGTCGTGGCCGAATTTGCCGGTCACGCCCGCTATTTCAACACCTTTGGCGGCAATGCCGTGGCGGCGGCGGTGGCCAATGCGGTGCTGGACGTGATCTCGGACGAAGGGCTGATCGCCAATTCCCGCACCACCGGCGCGCTCTTTGCCGATGGCCTGCAAAGCCTCGCCAAAGACCACGCCACCCTGGGCGATCTGCGCGCGGCAGGCCTGTTCCTCGGCCTAGACATCGTGGCCGATGGCGCCCCCGACGCGGCCCGCGCCGCCCGCATCGTGAACGGCTTGCGCGATGAGGGCGTGCTGATCTCGGCCACCGGCCCGCAGGGCCATGTGCTGAAAATCCGCCCGCCGCTGACCTTCAGCCCCGACAATGTCGCCTTCTTCCTCGACAAGATGCAGCGCGTCCTGCGCCGCCCGGGCTAAATCCCGTTGCTTCTTGTCAAAATACTCCGGGGTCCGGGGCAGAGCCCCGGTCCGCACCCCCGCCCCGCGCCGTCAGCCCATCAGCCGGGCAACATCCAGCATCCGGTTGGAAAAGCCCCATTCATTATCATACCAGCCGAACACGCGCAGCATGCCGCCGCGCGTGACGCGGGTTTCCGGGCAGGCCATGACGATGCTTTCCGCCCGCGCCCGCAGATCCGTAGAGACCAGCGGCCGGTCGGTCGCGCCGATCACGCCGCCCGCCGCACGGAAAGTGGCATTCACCGCCTCCACCTCGGCCGGACGCTCGGTCATGACACACAGATCCACTGCCGAAACGCTGGCCGTCGGCACCCGCACGGCTGACCCCTCCAGCCGTCCCGCCAGATCGGGCAGAACCAGATCGACCAATCGTTGCGCGGATGTCGTGGTGGGCACCATGCTCAGCGCCGCGGCGCGCGACCGCGCGAAATCGGCTGCAGGCGCGTCCACCGTGGGCTGGCTGCCGGTATAGCAATGGATCGTTGTCATTGACCCGGTGACGATGCCCCAATGCGCATGGATCAGCCGCGCCAGCGGCGCCAGCGCATTGGTGGTGCAGGAGGCGTTCGACACGATCACCTGATCCGCCAGCGCCGCGTCATTGGCGCCCAGAACCAGTGTCAGGTCCGCGGCTTTCGAGGGGCCGGAGATCAGCACCCGCCGTGCGCCGGCCTTCAGCCCGCGCTCCGCCACCGCGCGGCTGTCGGCGCGGCCCGTGCATTCCATCACCAGATCGGCGCCGGACAGATCAAGGCTGGAAATGTCCGGCGTGCGGTGCAGCGGAATCGCGCGCCCGTCGATTACCAGCGCGCCGGGCTCCAGCGCCACATGGCCGGGATATGGGCCGAAGACACTGTCAAATTCAAAGAGGTAGGCGCACATCTCGGGCGCTGCGATGTCATTGATCCCGACAATCTCGATCCCTGCGCAAGCGCCCTTTGCCCAGGCGCGCAGCACCGACCGCCCGATCCGGCCGAAGCCGTTGATGAAGACTCGCATCCGCGCCTCCCGCCTGTTGCGGGCCGAGGATGAGCATGCGGCGGGTCGGGATGCAAGGGGGGGATTTGATCATATCCCCCGGTTCCTGTCAGGTCCGCTCCAGCGCGATGAGATGGTTGTCCCAGTTCAGGGTATGACTGGCCAGCGGGCGCAGGCCGGAACCCGTCAGGGCCAGCACAGCGCCATTACCATCCGTCACCACGAACCCGCCCGGCCCGGCAGCGATGCCGCAGGCATCGGCACGGCGGAAGCTGGCCCTGAAGCTGCCGTCGGCAGCAAAGACCTGCACCGCCCCGCCGCGCGGCGAGGTCAGGGCGATCTCGCCCGTCTCGGGGCTATGCGCGATGGACCCGGCGTAGTTCTGCATGGTCAGTGCCTCGGTCTCGGGCACCGGACAGGCCGCCAGCGCGCCCGCCTGCCACAGCGCCAGAAGGGGCGGCGTTTCGGCGCTGTCGCCTTCCCATTGCATCGCGCAGGCGGCGCGGCCATCGGGCAGCAGTGCCAGATGGCGGGTGGAGTTCTGGTGCAGACCTTCGGGCAGTTCCGCCTTTGCCACCAGTGTGCCGTCCGGCGCGATACGGGCAAGGTTTGGCTGCATCGTATCGGTGTTCAGCTTGGTGCGGTCGGTCGGGTCGGTCTGGATGCCGCCATTGGCGACCAGCAGATCGTCCGACATCGGCAGGCGGCGGATGTCATGCGGGCCGATGCCGTGGGTCGGCATCTCGCCGATGCGCTGCCAGGTATCGCTGTCCCACAGGCCGATCCGCCCTTCGGAGCCTTCGGCGATGACCTCCGAGGTGTAAAGCACCGCGCCATCGGCGGAAAACGTGCCATGGCCGTTGAACTGCCGACCCTCCGGCGGGGTCAGCCGCGCGGTCTCGATCCCGCGGGCGCAGTCGATCACCAGCGCGAAGGTGCCCGGGCGGCGGGCGAAAGCCACGGCCAGCGGGCGTTCGGGATGGGCGGTGGCGGCATGGCCGCGCGCGGGCATCGGCAGGCCGAACAGGCTTTCGCCCGCCACGGTCAACCCATGCAGCGCATAGCTGCCATCGGGCAGGCGCGCGGCAGCCAGATAGGCGGGGCTTCCGGCATCGGCCCAGCTGAGCCGGGGCGTGGCGGCTGCGGCGGCGAGGGTCGCAAGGAAAGCGCGGCGTTGCATCGGATCAATCCCCGTCGGCCGAGTTGAAACCGACCGACGACCCCAGCGCGGGGGCGAGTTCGATGACAGCGGTTTCTGCAATGGCCTTGATGTTCTGTTGCAGGATCTGGGCTTTCAGCCACATGCCGGAGTCGTCCAGCCGGGCCAGATCGACCTTTTCGGCCTGTTTCAGCGCGCGGTCGAAAGCGGCATCGGTCTGCGGCAGCGGATCATGCAGTTGATGGGCCAGCCCGCGCAGCGCCTCCAGCGAGAGGGTGATGTCACGCAGGCTGCGGCCGGAAAGTCGCGCTTCGGCGCGTTCGGGGCGCGGGCGGTCCAGCGTGCCCAGCGGGCGACCCACCCGGCTGTCTGCGTTGAACTCGATCCCGGTAACCAGCGCGGTGAACAGCGCCTGCCGGGTTTCGCTGCGGTTCAGGTAGCGGCCATCGGGGCGGGGGTTGATCAGCGTTTCGGCAAAGCCCTTTTTCCATTCGCCGTCGATTTCCGCCGCCATCCGCGCCAGATCCTTTGCTGTGGCATGGGTCAGGGCGCAAGCGTAATCGCCCTGCGGCGGCTCGCTGGGCCAGAGCAGCCGTTCGAGTGCGAAGAAACCCCGCGCCGCCACCGATTGTTCGGCCATCCGATCCGTTGTCAGCGCAGCAGTGTCAGCCGCTTCCAGCAAGGCGCGCTGCTGTTTCTGGCCCAGCCCCTTCGGATCGGGCCAGAAGGCGATGGCCAGCACGCGGCCATCTTCCTCGACCGGACCCAGCCGCAGATGGGCGATGCCCAGCCAGGCATCGAAAGCCTCGTTCCAGGCGGCCTGCAACGGCTCGGTCTTGCAAGTGTCCAGTGCGGCGAGGGCGGCGGTCTTTTCCGCGAAACGGGCATAGCCGGGCAGAGCGTGTTTCTTCACCGCCTCGGCCACATCGGCATGGGCGGGCAGGGCGGTGGTCAGCAACAAGGCAGACAGGCAGAGACGGATCATCACAGGCTCTCCAGATAGGCGATGAGGGCCTCGCGGTCCCCGGTGGGAAGGTTGACAACCATGGCACGGGCAGCTTCGGCTTCGCCACCGTGCCAGAGGATGGCCTCCAGTATCGTGCGCGCGCGGCCATCATGCAGGAACTGGCTGTGGCCGGAAACCTGTTCGGTCAGACCGATGCCCCACAGGGGGGCGGTGCGCCATTCGCGGCCAGTGGCGCGGCCTTCGGGGCGGTTGTCGGCCAGACCCTCGCCCATGTCATGCAGCAACAGGTCCGTGAAGGGCCAGATCAGCTGGAAGCTTTGTTCCGGCTGGTCCTTCAGCCGGTTGGTGACGAATTTCGGCACATGGCAGGCGGCGCATTGTGCCTGATGGAAGATTTCTTTCCCGCGCAGGACTTGCGGATCATCCAGCCCGCGCCGTTCCGGCACGGCGAGGTTGCGGGAATAGAAGGTGACCAGATCAAGGCTTTGCGCATCAACCTCCAGCCCGTCACGGATGTCGGGTTCCTGCCCGTGCGGCGCCGTGCGGCAGGCGGTCTGCGCGGCGGTGCAATCCCCCCAGGGATCGGGATGCAGCGGGGTGGAAAGCCCCATGTCCCCCGCGAAGGCGCCTGCGCTTTGTTCCTTGATCGTCGGCGCACCGGCCTTGTGGCCAAAACGGCCCAGCATCGGTACGCCATATTCCGCACTCATCACGATATTCGGGCGGCCCGAGATGCCATCGCCATCAGCATCCTCTGGGTCGGCATGGGCAAGGATGTCAGCCGCCGGAATCGCCTCCAGCAGACCGAGGCCAATCATCTGCGGCGCCACGCGCGGTGAAAGCTGGATGTCCGGGGCCAGCGGGCCGTTGGCGGGGGCCTCGAACCGATAGGTCGGGTGGCGCAGGGAAACCACGGTGCCATCGGCCAGCGTCACCGGCTCTTCGCGCCAGTCGATGCCCATGCGTCCTTCGGGTGTCAGGCCGGGGGCTGCGAAGTCCTGCAACTGGCCGCCATAGGTCGGTTCGGGGCTTGTGGCGATGTAATCGGCTATCTCGGGCACCGGATTGCCGCCGGGCACCGAGAGCCGCAGGAAGATCGACACCCGCGGCTCGTCCGCGCCCTCGGGCGTATGGCCACGCCCGTCCTTGATATGGCAATCCTGACAGGCGCGGGCATTGTAGAAGGGCCCCAGCCCGTCGCTGGCCTTGGTCGAGGAAGGCGCCGCGACCCAGGTCTTGCGGAACAGCCCGTTGCCCAGCTTGAAATCCATCTCGCGGGCGAAGGGCATGTTTTCCGAGCTTTGCGAAAAGGCGTCGGCGGTGGCGATGGCGCGGGTGGTCGCGGCGCCGCCGGGTTTCGCCTCGAACTTCTCGGGGGCACTGAAATCGGTAGGGGGCGCAAGCACGCGGGCGATGCGGGCGGTTTCGGCCTTGGTGCGGGGGAGGACGGGCAGGTGCCGGTCGTCAAGCGTCTGGGCCATGGCGGGGGCTGCAAGCAGAAGCGCAGCCGTAAAGGCGAGGCGGTAAGTCATGTGAGTGCCGATGCGTCAGGGCGTATCCCGAGTTTTTTTATCGGGAGTTTTTGCCGCGCGCAATGCGTCGTTTTCACACGGTGCCGCGTCAAGCCTCTGACGCTGACACTTTCCTGTGAAGGGGCGGGGCCGGTGGCTGGCCCCGCCTGCGCTCATTCCGCCTGGCTGGCGGGTTTGGCGTTCAGCAGGCCGTATTTTTCTTCGCCCAGTTTCTCGTAAAGACCAAGCTGGGTTTCAAGGAAATCGATATGGCCTTCCTCGTCGGCGATCAGCGCATCGAACAGGGCGCGGCTGACGAAATCACCCACCGCATCGCAATGCTTGCGCGCCTCGATATACAGGGTGCGGGCGTCATGTTCACCCGCCAGATCGCATTCCAGCGTTTCCTTCACGGTCTGGCCGATGCGCAGCGGGTCAAGCTTTTGCAGGTTCGGATGACCCTCAAGGAAGATGATCCGCGCGATCAGCCGGTCGGCGTGCTGCATTTCCTCGATGCTTTCGGCGCGCGACTTGTCGGCCAGATGACCAAAGCCCCAATCTTCCTGAAGCCGGTAATGCAGCCAGTACTGGCTGACCGCCGTCAGTTCGGAGCGCAGCGCGGCATTCAGATATTCGATGACCTTTGCATCGCCTTTCATGGGGTTCCTCATTCGTTGCTCGGGCTGCGCAGGCATCCCGACGGGCTTCGTGTGAATGAAACGCTATGCCACTGTCCGCAGCCTGTCCATGGGTGGGCGGCATAATTTAGAATAATTCTAAAAATTGCGAACTTCAGCCGATCCGGCGCTGACGCATTGCGGTCAGCACGGGCGGGCGGGCGGGTTGGTCGGCAACACCGAAACTGTCGCAGGACCGCATCGTATCCAGCAGCAGGGGCATGCAGCCGCCGCAATCGGCCCGCTTACCAAGCGCGTGATAGATCTTGCCGGGGGTTACGATGGTTTCAGGATCGGCGGCGCGCATCCAGTCGACGGCGGCGCGGATCTCGTGATCGGTGATATTCATGCAGTGGCAGACGATCATGGCAACCTCGTCCCGGAGGGGGGAAGGGGGCGCGTGTGTCGCCCCCTTGCGGGATCACTGGAAAACGGCGTCGGGGTTGTCGAGACTGTCAGAGCCTTCGAACGCTGTCCCAGAAATGCCCAGCAGGCGCACGACACGCTCGATCGAGGCGGTCTGCGTCACCAGTGCATCGACGGCACCCATGATCAGCGCCTCGCCCTTCTTGTCGCCCGGAGCAAGCATCTGGTCATAGGCAAAGCCGCCCTCGGCCGCTGCCTTGACCGCGCCCAGAGCCTCTACCGAAGCGTCGAGCCGCGCGCGCAGTTCGGTATCCAGCGCGCCATCCTTCTCTGCCACCAGTTCCGACAGCGAAGGGCCGGAAACCGTGCTGCCATCGGGCCGGGTATAGCTGGCCAGATAGACGTTCCGAATGCCGACACCATCGTAGTAATGGCTGTTATGGGTATTGTCCGAGAAGCAATCATGCTCCTCCTCGGGGTCGTTCAGCATCAGGCCCAGTTTCATCCGCTCGCCCGCCAGCTCGCCGTAGGACAGCGAGCCCATACCCATCAGGATAGCCTGCACGCCCTTGGCCGGATCGTCAGTCACCACGGCGCGGGCTGCACCACCTTCGGCCCAGTCGCCCGCCATTTCCTCCAGATCCGCCACCAGAAGGTCGCTCGCGGCTTTCAGATAAGCACCCCTCCGGTCGCAATTGCCGCCGGTGCAGCCGTCGCCGGTGAGGTAATCGGTGTACGGGCGGTTGCCCGCCCCCGGCGCGGTGCCATTCAGATCCTGCCCCCAGAGCATGAATTCGATGGCGTGATAGCCCGAAGCCACATTGGCCTCGATCCCGTCAGCCTCGTGCAGGGTTTCCCTGATCAGCGCGGGCGTGATCGTGGTGGCATCCACTTCGGTGCTGCCGATGCTGAACTTCGGCGTCGCGATCACGTTCAGCGTGGACAACGGGTTTTCCTCGGACTGGCCATAGCCGGGGTCGACATAGTCGATCAGCCCCTCGTCCAGCGGCCAGGAATTCACCCGGCCCTCCCAGTCATCGACCACCGGATTGCCGAAGCGGAAGGCCTCGGTCTGCTGATAGGGCACGCGGGCTGCAAGCCAGGCGCTGCGCGCGGCCTGGAGCGTGGCCTCCGACGGGGTGGCAATCAGCGCATCCACTGCCGTTTGCAGCGCCTTCGCCGTGGCAAGGCTGTCACCATACCCGGCCTGAGCGATATCGGCATAGGTCTTGACGACCTCGGCCTCGGTCACGGCGAAGGCAGGCAGGGCGGCGGTCGACAGAAGGGCGGGCAGAAGGATGCGTTTCATTCCGGGGTCCGTTACTTGGTGAGGATCAGTTTGCCCGCCCGCGTGATGCGCAGCGAATAGACCTGACCGTGCAGCACGATCCGCGCCAGATTGCCGCCCGCAGTCAGGGCAAGGGCGTCATGGCTGGGGGTGGTGTCGGCAGGCAGGGACATCAGGGCACGGGGATCGACTTGCATGTTCATCGGGGCATCTCCATCCGGTCGAAAAGGGCCATGAGGTCCGGCGACGCGGGGATCAGCCCGTTCAGCGACTGGCGGATCATCTCGATCACCAGCGGTTCGGGTCTGGGTTCGGCCAAAGGGCCGGTATCATTCGCTTTCATCTGGACCTCGGGTGTTGCGGCGGTCTGCGCGGGGCATCCGGGCTGACCCGAGGGGGTTGGCTTGGATGGGGATAAGGTGACAAAATCACTCGGCTTTGTAAAGTCTGATTCTTTCACTTGGTTTTTGTATCGGTTCTGCCGCGCCGGATGCTCGGTTTCCGGCTGTTGCAAGCTTGCACTATCGCGTGGGCGATGATCTTGGTACGAATGGTGCAGGCTGGGGGGCCGGGTTACGGACGATACATGAAACAGGCACTCCTTGCCGCAGCACTCGCGGCCTTTTCACTTTCCGGACATTCTGCCGCCGCGCAGGAGCGTGTGACCCTTGGTTTCGCGCGAATCTTCAACAATGACGCAATTGGTGACACGAAGGACCGCTGGCGCACGGGGTCTTACAGCGTCAGCCGTTTCCGGGCGGAACGCTGGGATGGTCACCTGCCCGCCACCTTTGGCGAATTGCTGGAGGTGCGTCTGCGGGCCGAGATCATTGCCCCGGAATCGCTGACCAATCCGACACCGGATCGCCGCTATGTCGGCATCATCGCGCCGGGGATCGCGACTCATTTCGACATGGGCGGGTTTGAAACCCGCGTCGGTCTGGATCTGGTGATCACCGGGCCGCAGACCGGCGTGGGCCGCTTCCAGCGCGATATTCACAAGATGTTCGGCTTCGACCGGCCCACCGTGCTCGACAGCCAGATCCCCGACGGTTTTCACCCGACACTGGAGGCCGAGATCGGCCGCAACATTGAGGTGACGGAGCGTCTGACGCTGCGCCCCTTTGTCGAGGCGCAGGCCGGTGTGGAAAGCTTCGTTCGGGTTGGCGGTGACGTTGTGCTGGGCGATTTCGGGCGCGGCGGGCTGTTCGCGCGCGATGTGGTGACGGGGCAGCGGGCGCTGGGGATCGAACGCGACGTGGCGCAAGGCTTCAGCCTGACGCTGGGCGGCGATGTGGCGCGCGTCTTCGACAGCGAATACCTGCCTTCGGGCGGTACGGCCGATCTGGCTGACAGCCGCAGTCGCCTGCGCGCCGGTGTGCACTGGCAGGGCGAACGCGCTGCGGCCTTCTATGGCGTCACCTGGCTGGGCAAGGAATATGAAAGTCAGCCGGAAGGGCAGGTCGTTGGTTCGCTGCGCGTGAACCTCCGCTTCTGACTGTTCCCACGCATTCGGAAATGTGTGTTTAGCAGGCGGATTGTTGCCGATTTGACATAGCCAAGCCTGAGTCGGCCTGTTAACCTGTTCGCATAAAAATAAAACGAGCAGGCAGAACAGGCATGAAAACGGGCTCTCGGGGCACGTTCGTCATTTCTTGGTCGCAGACAGAAACAGATGGCATTCGGGCTGCCACGCCCGATGTGCTGGCGGTGGGCGCCTCCTGGCGCTGGACCGGCGCGCCGGTGCGGGTGGATGGCCCGCAATCGGTGCTGGTTCTGGAGGCGGCCGAGAATATGGCCGACATCCGCAAACGTGCGGCGCGTATGGTGCGCCGACTGATCGGCGCATCGCTGAGCGCCAGTCTTGAGGAACGCGCAGCCGCACTGGCCGCGCCGGAACAGGATGAGGCGGAACCTGAACAGGGTGTCGTGGTGACCGACGGGCTGCAAAGCTGGTGCGTCACGCTGATCGCGGTGCCCGATACCGGCAGCACGCTGGCCATGTTTGTCGACGATCTGCCCCCGGCCGACCGCGATCTGTGGGTGGTGCGGACCTCCGTTGACCGGACACAATCCGGGGCGGGGGCGCGGCAGGCGGGCGGGGTGATCTGTTTCACCCCCGATACCCGCATCGCCACTCCCGATGGTCCGAGACTGATCCAGCATCTGCGCCCCGGTGATCGGGTGCTGACCCGCGACAATGGCCCGCAAGAGATTCTGTGGACCGGCAGCCGCCGCATGTCGGGCGCCCGGCTTTATGCCATGCCGCATCTGCGCCCGGTGCGCTTTCGCGCGGGCGCTTTCGGCAGTGGCCGGCCTGAAGATGACCTCCTGGTCTCGCCGCAGCACCGGATGCTGGTGACGGGCGCCGCCGCGCGGGCGCTGTTCAATACCGATGAAGTGCTGGTCGCGGCCGAGGATCTGCTGAACGATCACAGCATTCTGGTCGATCATGCACTGCGTGAAGTCACCTATGTGCATCTGCTGCTGGAAGGGCATAACATCGTCTTTGCCAACGGGATGGAGACGGAAAGCTTCCACCCGGCGAATACCGCTCTGGATACGCTGAGCCCGGAAAGCCGCGCCAGCCTGCTGGCGCTGATGCCGGGGGTGGAGGCCAATCCCGAGCGTTATGGCGACTATGCGCGGCGCAATCTCTCGGCCTCGGAAGCCGCGATCCTGCGGCATGACATGGCGGCGTGATCCGCGCCTGTTGACAGCCCCGTTTTGCGCTGTATAAGCGCCCGGTCCCGCAAGCGATTGCGGGGCTTTCCATTGGTGTTGGTGGCCCCCGCAAGGGGTAGCCTGTCGCCCCTGAAACCCGCAAGGGTAAAGGGGAAAGGACAACGCCCTTCTCGCCCGACGCCTGAACGGGCCGACAACGACAGATCGGGAACCGCGCGGCATTCGCTGCCCGTGACCCGAAAATCGGAAACCGGCTTTCGGACAGGTCGAGGGAGCCAACAAAGAAGGAGATCAGCGATGACCAAACGCACCGCTGCCAAGTACAAGATCGACCGCCGCATGGGCGAGAACATCTGGGGCCGTTCCAAATCCCCGATCAACAAGCGCGAATACGGTCCGGGCCAGCACGGCCAGCGCCGCAAGGGCAAGCTGTCGGACTTCGGTACGCAGCTGCGCGCCAAGCAGAAGCTGAAAGGCTACTACGGCGACCTGACCGAAAAGCAGTTCCGCCGCATCTATGCCGAAGCCGAGCGTGTGAAGGGCGACACGGGTGAAAACCTCGTCGGCCTGCTGGAGCGTCGCCTGGACGCGATCGTGTATCGCGCCAAGTTCGTGCCGACCGTCTTTGCCGCCCGCCAGTTCGTGAACCACGGCCATGTGACCGTGAACGGCCAGCGCGTGAACATCGCTTCGTATCGCTGCAAGGAAGGCGATGTGATCGAAGTTCGTCAGAAGTCCAAGCAACTGGCCATCGTGCTGGAAGCTGTCGCGCTGACCGAGCGTGACGTGCCGGATTACCTGGAAGTCGACCACTCCAAAATGACCGCGAAATTCGTGCGCACCCCGGCCCTGTCGGACGTGCCCTATCCGGTCGTCATGGAACCGAACCTCGTCGTCGAATACTACGCGAAGAACTGATCCTTCGCGGGACTTGTGCTTGGGAAGGGCCTGCCGCGCGCAGGCCCTTTTCTTTTGTCCCTGCCATCCCTATCTCGCGCGCGGGGCAGGACAAAACGGGACAGGATACCGCGCATGACCACTGACAAGAATTCGCTTGAGGCCAGGTTCGAACAGGGGCTGTTCGCCTCGCGCTGGCTGATGGCGCCGATGTATCTGGGGCTGGTCATCAGCCTTGCCATGCTGACCATCGTCTTCACCAAGGAGCTGGTCTATTACGCTGCCAAGACCTTCACGCTCACCGCGGATCAGGCGATTCTGGCCATTCTGACGCTGATCGACCTGTCGCTGGCGGCCAATCTTCTGCTGATCGTGCTATTCTCGGGGTACGAGAACTTCGTCTCGAAACTGGACCTCGGCGATTCACGCGACCGGCCAAGCTGGATGGGCAAGGTCGATTTCTCGGGGCTGAAGATGAAGCTGATCGCCTCGATCGTGGCGATCTCGGGCATCCATCTTCTGAAGGTCTTCATGGAACTGGGCAAGACCAGCGGCGAGGGGCTGAACGGGGACAAGCTGTTCTGGCTGGTGACGATCCATCTGACCTTTGTCGTCTCGGGCGTGCTGCTGGCGCTGATGGACTGGCTGGCCGCGCGCACGAGCAAACACTGAACGGCGCGGAAAGCGGGGCTTTGGGGTCGCGTTTGCGGTCCTTTCGTCCCGCTGCGCGCATATCGCGCTGGCATTGGATCGGGTCGCCCGCTAAACCCGGGCGGCAGATTATGGAGCTAGCGATGAACGACGCCATCCGCCCCCAACCCGGCATCATGGACATTGCCCTGTATCAAGGTGGCAAGGCCCATGTGTCTGGCGTGGCCAATGTGGTGAAACTCAGCTCGAACGAAAACCCGTTCGGGCCTTCGGACAAGGCGAAAGAGGCTTTCGCCAAGTCGGTGCATCAGCTCCATCGCTATCCCTCGACCGATCACGCCGCGCTGCGCCAGGCCATTGCGGAAACACACCGTCTGGATGCCGGGCGCATCATTTGCGGCGTCGGTTCGGACGAAATCATCCACTTCCTGTGTCAGGCTTATGCCGGGCCGGGGGATGAGGTGCTTTATACCGAGCACGGCTTCCTGATGTACAAAATCTCGGCCATGGCGGCAGGGGCCACCCCGGTCGAGGTGGCAGAGCGCGAGCGGACCACCGATGTGGATGCGCTGCTGGCGGCCTGTAGCGAGCGCACGAAGCTTGTGTTCATCGCCAACCCGAACAACCCCACCGGCACGATGATTTCGGCAGGCGAGGTGGCGCGGCTGGCGCGTGGCCTGCCGCCGCAGGCCATTCTTGTGCTGGACGGCGCCTATGCCGAATATGTCGAGGGCTTCGACGCCGGGCTGAGCCTTGTCGAAGCCATGCCGAACGTCGTGATGACGCGGACCTTTTCCAAGATCTATGGTCTGGGCGGGTTGCGCATCGGCTGGGGCTATGGCCCGCAGGCGATCATTGACGTGCTGAACCGCATCCGGGGTCCGTTCAACCTGTCGAACACCCAGCTTGAAACCGCCGAAGCGGCAGTGCGCGATCAGGATTACGTTGCCAAATGCCGGGCCGAAAATGCGCGGCTGCGGCACTGGCTGGCCGAGGCGCTGGCCGAGGTCGGCGTGCCCTCGGACACCTCGATGGCGAATTTCGTGCTGGCCCGGTTTGCCAGCACTGAAGAGGCCGAGGCCTGTGATGATTACCTGCAAGGGCAGGGGCTGATCGTGCGGCGCGTGGCCTCGTACAACCTGCCGCATTGCCTGCGCATCACCGTGGGGGACGAGGCATCGTGCCGCCGCATTGCCTATGCGGTGGGGCAGTTCAAGGGGCTGAAATGACGGCGCCGGTCTACAACCGCGTGGCGCTGATCGGGCTGGGGCTGATTGCCTCGTCCATGGCCCATGCGATGAAGGCGGGCGGGCTGGCGGCCGAGATCGTGGGTTACGCGAAATCCGCCGAAAGCCGCGCCACCGCGCTTGAGATCGGCTTCATCGACCGCGCTGCCGCCACGGCGGCCGAGGCGGTGGAAGGCGCCGATCTGGTGGTGCTGGCGGTGCCGGTGGGCGCAATGGGCGCCATCGCGGCCGAGATCGGCCCATATCTGGCCCCCGGCGCGACGGTGACCGATGTAGGTTCGGTCAAGCAGGCGGTGATTGACGCCGTGCGCCCGCATATCCCCGAGGGTGTGCATTTCATCCCCGGTCACCCGATGGCCGGGACGGAATACTCCGGCCCGCGCTCGGGCTTTGCCACGCTGTTCCGCAATCGCTGGTGGCTGCTGACCCCGCTGGAGGGGCATGACCCCGTGGCGCTGGCGCGCTTCCGCGCGCTGGTCGAGGGATTCGGCGCCAAGGTCGATACGATGGATGCGCCGCATCACGACGTGGTGCTGGCCGTCGTCAGCCATACCCCGCACCTCATCGCCTATACGATGGTGGGTGTGGCCGATGACCTTGCCCGCGTCACCGACAGCGAGGTGATCCAGTACTCAGCGGCGGGTTTCCGCGACTTTACGCGGATTGCCGCCAGTGACCCGACCATGTGGCGCGATGTGTTCTTGACGAACAAGGATGCCACGTTGGAAATACTCGGACGGTTCACCGAAGAGCTTTTTGCGCTGCAACGGGCGATCCGTCTGGGGGATGGCGATCATCTGCACGCCTATTTCACCCGGACGCGCGCGATCCGTCGGGGGATCATCGAGGCGGGGCAGGATACGTCCGCGCCGGATTTCGGGCGGGGGCAACCGCCCTCGGGGGGACGGGACGGATGAAACGCACACTGGCGCTGGCTTTGGCTTTTGCGGCTATTGCCCATGGGGCAGGGGCCGAGGGGCTGAAATCCTCGCCGCTGCCGAAGCCTCGTCCGGTGGCCGCAGCGCCCGTGCCTTCGGATCTGGTGACCACTGTTTCCACCGCCAATGCGGTCAGCCCGCTGGCGCTGTTTCGCCCCAAACCGCGCCCGGCGGCGGTTGTCCTGCCGGTGCCGACACCCGAACCCCAGCCACAGCAGATTGCGCAGGTGGCCCCGGCTGTCGCTGCGGTGCTGCGCCCGCGAGCCCGCCCCGCCGGATTGGGGCAGGGCGAGGCCGTGATCGAAAAGGCCGCGCTGGTGCGTGTGCCGCAGGACAAGAAAAGCCTGCGCGGCAAGAAGGGCTCGGTCTGCGGTGACCCGGATATCCGGGGTGAGGTGCTTGCCCCCGTGGTCAGCCGCGTCAAGGGTTGCGGCATCGCCGACCCCGTGAAAGTCACCAGCATCTCCGGCGTGAAATTCAGCCAGCCCGCCACCATCACCTGCGATACCGCCAAAGCCGCGAAGAAATGGATCGAGCGGGGATTGCAGCCGCAGTTCGGCAAGACCCCGGTGGTGCAGTTGCAGATCGCGGGCAGCTATACCTGCCGCCCGCGCAACAGCATCCGTGGCAACAAGATCAGCGAACATGGCAAGGGCCGGGCGCTGGACATCGGCGGGCTGGTTTTGGCCAATGGCACCAAAATCAATGTCGCCGGGGGCTACTACAAGTCGAAGGGGATGAAGGCGGCGCACAAGGCGGCCTGCGGCATCTTCGGCACGACGCTTGGCCCCGGATCGGACGGGCATCACGAGGATCACCTGCATTTCGACGTCGCGCGCTATCGCAACGGCGCCTATTGCCGCTGATCCTCAGCGTTCGGTCAGCTTCACTTCGATCCGCCGGTTCTGTGCCCGCGCCTCGGCGCTGTCGCCCGGTGCCACCGGCTGCCATTCACCAAAGCCGGTTGCGGCCAGCCGGTTGGGCGGGAAGCCCAGCTGATCCTGCATGAAGCGCACGACCGACAGCGCGCGCGCCTGGCTCAGTTCCCAGTTGTCCTTGAACGCGCCCTGACCGGACAGCGGCACATTGTCAGTGTGGCCGTCGACACGGATGATCCAGTCGATGCCCTGCGGAATGTCGCCCGCGATTTCGTTCAGGGTTTGCACCACGCCGGCAATCTGGCGTCGCCCTTCCGGGGCCAGATCGGCAGAACCGGGGTTGAACAGCACTTCGGAGGAAAAGACGAAACGATCGCCCACGATACGCACACCCTCGCGCCCGGCCAGAACCTGCCGCAACTGGCCGAAGAATTCTGACCGGAATTTCTCCAGATCCAGCTTTTCAGCCTCCAGCCGCTTGCGCTCTGCCTCTTCCAGTTCCGCCCGCCGCTTCTGTTCCGCCGCAACCTGCGCCAAAGCGGAATTGAGCTGCCCGCCAAGGTTTTCCAACTGCACCTTGGCTTCGGCATCGCGGGATTCCGCCGCGTCCAGCAGGGCCTGAAGGCTGCCCAGTTGCGTGCGCAGCGCCGCGATCTGTTCGTTCAGCAGGGCAACGCGGCGCTCCGCCTCGGCGGATTTGCCTTCCTGTTCGGCCAGTAAGGCACGCGCGGTGGCCAGCGCATCGGTCTTGTCGGCCTCTACCCCCTGCGCGGCGGCCAGCAGGGTCAGCGTTTCCTCGGCCTTCCTGCGCTGTTCTTCCAGCGCAAGGGTCATGGCGGTCAACTCGGTGTCGGAGGATTTCAGCTTGTCGCGCAATTCCGCCAGCGCGGCCTGATCGACCAGCCGTGCGGCCTCGGCATCCGACAGTTTCGTCGCGCTTTCGGCATTCTCGGCGCGCAGCTTGGCGGCCAGTGCCTCCACAGCATCGGCACGGGCGGCGGCAAGGCGGGCGGCTTCGGTCTGGGCATCCACCTCCTCGCGCGCTTTCGCCAGCGCGAGGTTCAGCGCCTCCTGTTCCGTCATCAGTTTCGCCTGCGCCGCCTTCAGATCCTCGACCGAAGCGGTCAGCGCTGCTGCCTCGCCCCGTGCGGTATCCCTTTCGGTCAGAAGGCTTGCCACCTGCGCCTCGAACGAGGCGATGCGCCCCTGCGCCTGCGCGAGCTGGCTTTCCTTGTCGGAAATCTGGCTGGTCAGCGAGGCGATGAGGCTTTCCTGTTCGGCCCCCTTGGCCAGTGCCGCATTCAGGTTCGACCGCAGCCCGCCGATTTCGGCCTGCAAGCCATCGGCGCGTGCACGTTCCAGACCCAGCGCATCGGCCAGTTGCGCCACCTGCGCCGAAAGCGCGTTCAGCTCATTGTCCTGGGTCGAGATTTCCTGCCGCAGCACCGATTGCATGACGGTGAAGATGGTCAGCACGAACATCAGTACCATCAACAGCGTCGTCACAGCGTCGACGAAGCCGGGCCAGATCATCCCGTCGCCCGACCGCACAGATCCGCGTCGCGACAGTGCCATGACCTACCCCCGTGCCCGCAGAAGCTGCCGCACCGCCTGTGTCAGCGCCCCCAGATCCCCGCGCAGGTCAGCAATGGTTTCCTGACGCCCGGCGGAAATCTCTTCCAAAATACGCAGCAATTGCACGTCGATGGAACGGAGCCGCATCCGGCTTTCGGCATCGACATGCGCACCCCCGGTTTCCGAGGTCAGCGCGGCGACGATCCGGTCCTGCCCCTCGGCGATGCGGGTCAGCACGGCAGTCTGGGCGCTGTCCTCCTCCAGACGCGTGGCAAGGCGCGCGACGGCGGCCGAAAGATCGCCCAGCCGTTCATCCGCCAGCGTCCGGCTGACGTCGGACTGGGTGAACAGCATCTGAAGGCTTTCGATCTGTTCGCCCAGATGATCCAGAACCTGCGCCAGCGCGCCCATGCCGCCGGTTTCGCCCTCGGCTCCATCCAGCCCGATGCGGGTGATGGAGGACAGCCATTCCTCCAGTTCACGGTAGAAACGGTTCTGGCCATGCCCTGCGAACAGTTCCAGCAACCCGATGACCAGCGATCCGGCGAGGCCGAGCAGCGACGAGGAAAATGCCGTACCCATGCCGCCAAGCTGCGATTCCAGCCCGCCCATCAGCTTGCCGAAAATCTCCATGCTGCCTTCGCCCTCCTGCGGGGCGAGCGAGCGGATGGTTTCGACAATGGCGGGCACGGTGGTGGCAAGGCCGTAGAAGGTTCCGAGAAGTCCAAGGAAAATCAATAGGTTGGCCAGATAACGGGTGATGTCGCGCGCCTCGTCGATCCGCGTTGCTACGGAATCGAGGATGGAGCGTGAGGAACTGGCCGAAATCTGCATCCGCGCCGTGCGCGGCCCCAGCAATGCGGCCAGTGGCGCAAGGATACGCGGCGCGGCACCAGGTTCGGCGCCGGGGCGATCCTGCACATAGGTATCCAGCCAGTTGACCGATTGCACCAGTTGCCAGACCTGCCAGAAACAGGTCAGCACGCCGAGCAGGAAGACCGTGGCGATGAAGCCGTTCAACAGCGGGTTTGAGGCGAAGATGCCGCGCAGGGTGGGCAGCATCACCCAGGCCCCGGCAGCGACAAGGCCGGTCACGATCAGCATCAGCACGACCTGCCGGATCGGCTGGGCGAAGACAGGCGCGGCGCTCGGGGCTACTCGGGTCATGCCTCGGTTCCTTTCCCGGTTGGCCCGGGCTGTGCGGTTTTCCGGAGCAGGATAAGGGCAGGGCGCGGCGCTGCCAAGCACCTAACGGGCAGTTGAAGACACGCGAACGGCAGCGGGGCGCAGGTGGGCACCCCGCTGCATGTTATGTGTTGCTGCGGCGGGCGAAGAGGCCCGCGTCTTCAGCCGCGCGGCGCAGGGCGCGGGATTTGTTGACCGTTTCCTGATATTCGGCCTCGGGGTCGCTGTCATAGACCACCCCACCGCCCGCCTGGATATACAGCGCCTCGTCCTTCAGGACGGCCGTGCGCAGGGCGATGCAGAAATCCATCTCGCCATTGGCGGCGAAATAGCCGACGCCACCGCCGTAGACGCCGCGCTTTTCCGGCTCCAGCTCGTCGATGATTTCCATGGCGCGAACCTTGGGCGCACCGGAAACCGTGCCTGCGGGAAGCCCCGCCAGCAGTGCCGACAGCGCATCCTCGCCCCCGGCGATCTCGCCCACAACGTTCGAGACGATGTGCATGACATGGCTGTAGCGTTCGATAATGAACTTCTCGGTCGGGCGCACGGTGCCCACCTTCGCCACCCGGCCCACATCGTTGCGGCCAAGATCCAGCAGCATCAGATGTTCGGCCAGTTCCTTCTGGTCGGCCAGCAGATCAGCCTCCAGCGCCTTGTCCTCTTCCGGCGTGGCCCCTCGCGGGCGGGTTCCTGCGATGGGGCGGATCGTCACCTCACCCTCGCGCAGACGCACGAGGATTTCGGGGCTGGCGCCCACCACCTGAAAACCGCCGAAGTTGAAGAAGAACATGAAGGGCGACGGGTTGGTCCGGCGCAGCGAACGGTAAAGCGCGAAGGGCGGCAGTTCGAACCGCTGTTTCCAGCGCTGTGAGGGCACGACCTGAAAGATGTCACCGGCGCGGATATATTCCTTCGCCTTCTCGACGGCGGCCTTGTAACCGTCATGCGTGAAGTTGGATTGCGCCTCGCCCACCGGCGTGGCCTCACCCAGATCGCGTTGGGCGGCAGGCGCGCGGTCCAGATCGCGCAGCGCATCCATCACCCGTTCCGCCGCCTGCGCATAGGCCGCACGGGCTGAGAGGCCCGATCCGGTCCAGGCAGGGGAAACGATGGTCACTTCGCCCTTCACACCGTCCAGCACGGCAATGACCGAGGGGCGCATCAGCACCGCATCGGGCAGGCCCAGCGGGTCGGGGTTCACGTCGGGCAGGTGTTCCACCAGACGGATCATGTCATAGCCCAGATAGCCGAACAGGCCCGAGGCGATGGCGGGCAGATCTTCGGGCATATCCACCCGGCATTCGGCCAGCAGATCGCGCAGGGTTTGCAGCGGATGCCCGTCCAGCGGGCGGAACGCCGCCGGATCGAACCGCGCTTCGCGGTTGATCTCGGATGCCTCGCCCCGGCAGCGCCAGATCAGGTCGGGCTTCATGCCGACCACCGAATAGCGACCGCGCACTTCGCCGCCTGTCACGCTTTCCAGCATGAACGTATCGCTGCGCGCCTCGGCCAGCTTCAGCATCAGGCTGACGGGCGTATCCAGATCGGCGGCGAGACGGGCATAGACCAGCTGGTTCTTGCCCGCGTTCCAGCCGCGTTCAAAGGCTTCGAAAGAAGGGATCAGGGTCATTGCGGCCTCAGCGCATCTGGGCGTGGACGGCGTCGATGGCCGCCTGATTGAGCGTGATGCCACCGATATCTGCCTCGGCCCGGGCAAACAGGGCGAAGGCATCCTGTGCCAGCGCCTGTTCCGCCTGCGCGGCGATCGCCCCTTTCAGCGCGGCAGGGCCTTCGCCTTCCTGCTCGGCGGGGGCGACGCGGTCCAGTTGCACCAGCGCCACGAAGCCCTTGTCCTCGATCACCTTCGCCTCGCCTTCAGACATGGCAAAGACCGCAGGCAGCAGGCTCGGCGGTGCGCCTTCGACAAAACCGTTGCGTGCGATTTCCGGGGTGACGCTGACCACGCCCAGTGTGCCGATCGAGGTGCCTGCGGCAACCTTTTCGCGCATGGCCTCCGCCTCGGCCAACAGCGCCTTGTGCAGCGCCTCGGCACGCCAGGCCTGGGTCACGCCCTCGCGGGCCTCGTCGAAGGGAATGGGCGTGGCGGGCACGATCTCGTCCAGCCGCAGGGCCACCAGACCACCATCCTCAAGGGCAACGGTTTCCGGGAAATCGCCCGCATTGGCGGCATCCGCAGCCTCGCGGAAGGCCGGATAGGCAGCAATGCCCTCGTCCGACCCGGCGGCATAGTCGATGGTCCCAAGATCCATCGCCTGTTCCCTGGCCAGATCTTCCAGCGTTGCCCCACCGGCCAGCGCATCGTTGATCGCCTCGCTGCGGTCGGTGATGGCGCGGCGCGCGGCATCGGTCTGGTAATCCAGCGTCAGCATCTCGCGCGCATCGTCAAAGCTGGTTTCCTGTGCCGCCAGAACCGCATTCATCCGGTACAGCGCCGGTCCCAGATCCGACGGCAGCGGGCCGATCACGCCAGGCTCGGGCATGGCAAAGATATCGGCCCCGGCCGCGCCCAGTTCAGCCTGGGTCACATCGCCAAGGTCAATGTCGATCAGCTTCAGCCCGCGTTCCTCGACCAGCTTCTCGAAGCTTTCGCCTGCATCCAGCCGGGCCTTGGCCGCCTTGGCCTCATCCTCGGTGCCGAAGACCAGACGCTCCACCAGACGGCGCTCAGGTTTGACATATTCGTCATGGTGCTGGTCATAGAGCTTCTTCAGCTCGGCATCGTCCACCGGCATCGTCGCCGCCAGCTTTTCCGGCAGCAGCGAGACATAGGTGATGCGCTTCGCTTCCGGTTTAGTGAAAGCCGCGACATTCGCGTCGTAGAAGGCTTTCAGATCTGCATCCGTTGGGGCGGCGAGCGGCGTTGCCAGATCGGCCTCGGACAGAACCAGAAGCGAGAAGCCGCGCCGCTCGCCGATGAAATTGTAAAGCGTGTCGGTCACTGCGGCGGGGGCGACGAAACCGCCGGTCACCGCACCCTGCACCAGCGCGCGGGCCAGATCGTCCCGGATCTTCGCCTCGAATTCGGCTTCCGTCAGATTGTTGCGGTCCAGCGTCATCTTGTAGGTCTGACGGTCAAACCCGCCTGCCGCGCCATGAAAGCTGGGCATGGCGGTGATATCCTGCGCGACGCGGGCATCGCCGACCGAAACGCCGATGCGGTCCGCAGCATCATCCACGGCAGTCTGGGTGACCAGTTGCTGCCGCACGCGGGCGTCAATTCCCATGTCGCGGGCCTGCTGCATGGTCAATTGCGTGCCTGCCTGCGCACCAAGGGCATTCATTTCCGCCTGAAGCGCCCGGCCGTAATCCTTGACGTCAATGTCGCGCCCGCCGACCGAGCCGATGGCCGCAACCCGCCCGCCGTAATTGGTGACGCCATAGCCCCCAAGGCCGGTCACCAGCATCGCCATCAGCAGCCAGACCATGACAGAGGCGCCCTTGCGCTTGCGTTTCGGGCTTTCGGTCTCGTCGTTTCTGGCCATGGCTCGCCTGTCGTTCAAGGGTTTCGCAAGGTTCTATGCGCTCGACCCTTGCCCGGCAAGGCCCGGAGGTGCGGCTCAGCCCCGGAAACGGGCAAGCCGATGGAACAATTCCGCGATTCCGGCGCTTTCGACATTGGCAAAGGCAATGCGGAACTGCCGAGCGCCCTCGGGGTGGGTGTCGGGCTGGAACATGGTGCCGGGCAGCATCAGCACCGCCTCTTCGCGTACCAGACGGCGGGCGATATCGGGTGAGGCGGCGGCGAAAGGATGTTCGACATAGGCGAAATAGGCGCCGCAGCCCAGAAGCCGCCAGCCCTCCAGCGCGCCGAAGCCCCCCTCCATGGCCGCGCGGCGGGCGAGGATCTCGCGCCGCTCACCCTCGACCCAGTCGCGGAGGTTGCGCATGCCCCACAGCGCGCCGATCTGGCCAAGCTGGCTGGGGCAGATGGCGACGGTATCAAGGAATTTCTCCACCTCTGCCAGCCGGGCGCTGGCCGCCACGATGGCGCCCACGCGATGCCCGGTCAGCCGGTAAGCCTTTGAGAAGGAATAGAGATGGATCAGCACATCGTCCCAGTCGGGATCGGTGAACAGATCATGCGGACGCCCGCCGGTGGCGGGGCTGTGGCGGCTGTCGAAATCGCGGTAGGTCTCGTCAAGGATCAGCGCAATACCGTGCGCGCGACACAGATCGCGGAACGCCGCGATCAGGGCTGCCGGATATTCCGCGCCGCCGGGGTTGTTGGGGCTGACCAGCGCAATGGCCCGCGTGCGCGGCCCGATCAGCGCGGCAGCCTGCGCGGGGTCGGGCAGAAGGCCTTCGCCGGTCGGCAGCGGGACTGTGGTGACGCCTTGCATGTCGAGCCACATCTTGTGGTTGAAATACCATGGCGTCGGCAGAATCACCTCATCCCCGGCGCCGGCGAGCGTGGACATCACGGCGGTAAATGCCTGATTGCAGCCTTGGGTTATCGCGACCTGTGCGGGGCGGATCGTGCCGCCATAGGCCGCCGACCATTGCACCGCGATCTCCTCGCGCAAGGCGGGCAGCCCCAGCACCGGGCCATAAAGATGCGCCTGAGGATCGTTCAGAGCCGCCTCCGCCAGCGCCTGCCGCAGCCCAAGTGGCGGGCTGTCCACCGGCGCCGCCTGACTCACGTTGATCAGCGGGCGGTCGGGGCCGAACTCGATCCCCTCCAGCCAGCGCCGCGCCTCCATCACCGGGGGCGGGAAGGTGGCGGCCATCGCGGGGTTGAGCGGCAGGGACATCGGGGCCTCGTCAGCTACGGGTGTCGATGGGGAAGGGGGCTCTGCCCCCAGGCCTGCGGCCTTCCCCCGGGATATTTGGACCAAGATGAAAGTCATGCGCGTTCATCTTGGCGGAAATATCCCCGGGGGTGAATTGCCGCAGGCAAGAGGGGGCAGGCAGCCCCCTGATGCGTCAGTCGGTGCCGCGGAACGGCTGCACATATTGCAGCGCCATGTCCCAGGGGAAGAAGATCCAGGTGTCCTGGCTGACCTCGGTGATATAGGTATCGACCTGCGGGCGGCCCGAGGGCTTGGCATAGACGGTGGCGAAATGCGCCTTCGGATAAAGCTTGCGCACCATTTCCAGCGTCTTGCCGCTGTCGACCAGATCGTCCACCACCAGAATGCCGGTGCCGTCGCCCATCAGGTCAACCTGAGGGCTCTTGGTCACGACGGCTTCCATCTGGGCCTGATGGTTGTAGCTTTTCACCGAGATCGTATCGACGACACGGATGTCCAGTTCGCGTGAGACGATCATCGCGGGGACGAGGCCGCCGCGGGTGATGCCGACCACGGCTTTCCAGGCGCCGCCCTCGCCGGGGCCTTTGCCATCCAGCCGCCAGGCAAGCGCGCGGGAGTCACGGTGGATCTGGTCCCAGCTGACGTGGAAGCCTTTTTCATGCGGCAGGCGGTCAATCATGCGTGGCCTCTTTCGCTGCGTTGATGCTGAGGGATCAGTCCTTGCGGCCGGTCACCACGTCGATGTCAGGGGCGTCCACCGCCTTCATCCCGACGACGTGATAGCCCGCGTCCACATGCAGATTCTCGCCCGTGGTGCCGCTGCCCAGATCTGACAGGAGGTAAAGGGCGGCCTTGCCGACCTCTTCCTGCGTCACATTGCGGCGCAGCGGCGAGTTCAGCTCGTTCCACTTCATGATATAGCGGAAATCGCCGATACCCGAGGCGGCCAGCGTCTTGATCGGCCCGGCGGAGATCGCGTTGACGCGGATGCCATCCTTGCCCAGATCCTCGGCCAGATACTTGACCGATGCCTCCAGCGCCGCCTTGGCCACGCCCATGACATTGTAGTGCGGCATGACCTTTTCGGCGCCGTAATAGGTCAGCGTCAGCAGGCTGCCACCCGGTCCCATCATCGCGGTCGCGCGCTGGCAGACGGCGGTGAAGCTGTAGACCGAGATATCCATGGTCATGGTGAAATTGCCGCGCGTGGTGTCGACGTAGCGGCCACGCAGTTCATTCTTGTCGGAAAAGCCGATGGCATGAACCACGAAATCGAGGCTGTCCCAGCGCGTTTTCAGCGTGGTGAACAGGCTGTCGAGCGAGGCTTCATCCCCCACATCGCATTCGGCCAGGAAATCCGACCCCACCGAGGCGGCCAGCGGCTCCACCCGTTTCTTCAGGGCATCACCCTGATAGGAGAAGGCAAGTTCCGCACCCTGTTCGGCCGCCGCTTTGGCGATACCCCAGGCGATCGACTTGTCATTCGCGAGGCCCATGATGAGTCCGCGCTTCCCGGCCAGCAGTCCGTTCGCCATTGTTCCCTCGTCTCAGTATTCAGGCTGATCCCGAGGTTTAGGCCATCCGCACGGTCGCATCAAGGCGGCCCGTGCAGGGCGGAACGCGCTTGATGCCCGCTGCGGCGAGTGGCAACCATGGCGCGGCGCTTCGGGCGCGGACCGGCAGGAGAGACGGATATGGACAGAACGGGCATTTTCGCGGGCGACAATCCTTTCGAACTGGCGCGGGCCTGGCTGGCCGAGGCCGAGCCGGAAGAGCCGAACGACCCCAATGCCATTGCGCTGGCTACGGTCGATGCCGCAGGGCTGCCGAATGTGCGGATGGTGCTGCTGAAAGAGATCGAGACGGCAGGTGCCGGTGGTTTCGTCTTCTATACCAACTACGAAAGCGCCAAGGGGCAGGAGATCGCGGCCACCGGCAAGGCGGCTTTCGTGCTGCACTGGAAGAGCCTGCGCCGCCAGATCCGGGTGCGGGGCACGACCGAACGCGAGGAAGGTCCGCAGGCTGATGCCTATTACGCCAGCCGCAGTCTGAAGTCGCGGCTGGGCGCCTGGGCGAGCCGCCAGTCGCGGCCGCTGGCCTCGCGCACGGCGCTGATGGCCGAGGTCGCAAAAATTACAGCCCTTAAGGGAACCAATCCGTCGCGCCCCGCGTTCTGGGGGGGCATTCGTATTATTCCGACTGAGATTGAGTTTTGGGCAGATGGTGCCTTCCGCCTCCATGACCGTTTTCGCTGGACCCGTTCAACACCTTCTTCCGAATGGGTTGTCGACCGACTGAACCCCTGACATTTTACGCTTCGTGAAATGCAGGGCGTAAACCATAGTGGTTTTTTGCTTGAACACGTCGCGCGATTGCCCGATTGACAGAGGCGAGGGACAACTGGGGACACGGCTCTCATATGACTGAAGAAAATGATGTCGCTGCACAGCTCGTGCACGGCAAGGTAAAGTGGTTCGATCCGGCGAAGGGCTTCGGCTTCATCGTCGGTGACGAAGGCGGGGCAGATATTCTGCTGCACGCCAATGTGCTGCGCAACTATGGGCAAAGCTCGGTCGCGGATGGCACCGGAATTTCGGTTCTTGTGCAGAATACGCAGCGTGGAGTGCAGGCGGTAGAAGTGGTGAAGATCGAGCCTCCGGGGGGTGTGACCTTCCCGGTGGCAGAGGGGCAGACCTCGGCGACGGCGGAAGAGATTGCCGCGCGTCCGCTGGAACCCGCGCGGGTGAAATGGTTCGACAAGGGCAAGGGATTTGGCTTCGCCAACGTCTTTGGCCGGTCAGAGGATGTGTTCATCCATGTCGAGGTTCTGCGCCAGTCGGGCTTTGCCGATCTGGCGGCGGGAGAGGCGGTCTGTCTGCGCATCATCGAAGGCAAGCGCGGCCGGATGGCGGTGCAGGTGGTGTCATGGGAAGCAGCAGTGCGCGGCGACAAATCCTGACGGCAGCGGTGCTGTCCGGCCTGATGGCTGGCAGCGCGCTGGCCGGCGCCTGCGATCCGCAGGCGGTGGATCTTCGGGGGCCGTTCGGCACGGCCCGGTTCTCGGTCGAGGTGGCCGACGATACGGCAGAGCGGGCCCAGGGGCTGATGTTCCGCGATCATCTTGGCCGGTCTGCCGGAATGCTGTTCGTCTATGAGGCACCGCAACGCGCGGTGTTCTGGATGAAGAATACCCTTCTTCCGCTGGACATGATCTTCGCCGATGCAGCGGGACGTGTGACGCGGGTGCATGCCAATGCGGTGCCGCAGGACGAAACCCCGATCGACGGCGGTGAAGATGTGCAGTTCGTGCTGGAGGTAAACGGCGGTCTGGCCGCAGCCATCGGCATCGCGCCCGGAGCCGAGCTGCGCCATCCCGCCATCGGGCAGGATGAAGCTGTTTGGCCCTGCGCGGCGGAATAGCCCTTTCCAAGCCGACGATACCCGGTTAGGAAGCCGCCAGTCGGGGCGTAGCGCAGCCTGGTAGCGCGACGGTTTTGGGTACCGTAGGTCGGAAGTTCGAATCTTCTCGCCCCGACCATGATCTTGCCATGTGCAACCCACTGAATTACCATAAATCCCTGTAAAACAAGGCCATGCAGAGGCAGGGGGCACCCCCGGACTTTGCACAGACTTTGCACAAAGTTTGCACAGTGGGGGCGAGAAGTGGGGTCAGTCGAGATCGAAGGCGCGCGTCTGATCGGTGAGACGTGGCACTACTACAAGCGAATCCCGGTGCGCCTGCGCGAGGCCTACAGCCTGCCCGAATTCAAACGGGGCAGCATGAAGACCAAAGACCCGGACCAAGCCCGGAAGCTGGCGCGGGCGATGCTCACCGAATTAGACGAGCTTTCTGCAAAGCTCGACTCCGTGCCCGGGCGGATGCGGATTTTCGGGGACCTCTCACCGACCGAACAGGCAGCGGTCAAAGCTGAGGCTGACTCCAATATCGCCGCGCTGCCCCACGATCAGAGGCAAGTCATCCGCAAGGCGGGCGGGGTGTTCGAGGCAGGGCGAGACATGCGCCGCCACGAGATCACCGCCGCATTCCTGACCGCCGGGCAGGGGGCACAGTTCGACGTTATGGACGAGCACGGCGACGAGTACGACCCGGACGAGAGGGAGGAGGCGGAAGTGATGCAGGCCGCGTCAGCGGCGATGCACAAGCGCAAGGGTGCCGCCCTGCGCGATGCGCTGACCGCCGCCAAGGTGGTGGAGCCGACCGCGCAGGCCATGACCCTGCGCGATGTGCTGGAACGCTTCTGCGGTCAAAAAGGATACGTCCATACCGCGACCCGCAAGAACAAGACGCGCGGGCAGTATGAATATGCGTTGCGTCGGTTCATGGAGCACGCCGGGCCGGTCGCGCTGGCCGATCTGACGCGCGGGCATCTGTCGGCTTTCGCTGCTGACTTCCTGCGGCTACCCCGTACCGCATCGCGGGATGTGGCAGCCCGGCCCTTCTGGGACGTGGTCAAGGCGGCTGATAAAGAAGGGTCAGAACGTGTCATCGCGCGGACTCGCGACCAGAACCTGACCTTGCTTAAATCCTTGATGGGTTACGCGGTGAAGGAAGAGCTTCGCCCCGGCCCCGACCCATGGGCGGGCTACACCGCGACGACAGCTAAAGAGCGGGTATCGGCAAAGCGCCGCAATAAGACCCACGTCTTCACGCGTGATGAGATGCGCGCGATTATCGGCCACGTGAGCGCGACCCGCCACCACGACACAATTGATTATTGGGGGCCGCTGCTTGGTGCGCATCACGGTATGCGAATAGAAGAGTATTGCCAGACGCGGGTGCGCGACTTCACGAATGAGGAAGGCTTCCTCTGTATAAACGTGACAGACGAGGGCGACGACCAGAGCGTTAAAAACGAGAACAGCTTCCGCACTATTCCAATCCATCCGAAGTTGATTGAGCTTGGCTTCGCTGATTACGTCCAGCGGCGGAAAGAGGCCGGGGCCGACTTCCTGTTCCTCTCGCAAGAGCGCTGGGGCGGGGAGTTAGTGGAGTTGACGCCGAACAGCTACGGTAGGCTTGCCGAAGCCTATGGCAAGCGTTTCAGGAAGAACGACCTAAAGAAGGTCGGGATTTCGGGGTATCGGGCGGGGTCGCATAGCTTCCGTCATGGTTGGACCGATCTAGCTCGGGCGGCTGAGATGAACCCCGAACACCGCCTTGCGTTGGCGGGCCGGGATGCGGACAGCGACGTCGCCATGCGGGATGGGACAGAAAAGCGTTATGGACACGGTTTCTCTATCGCCGCGCTCGCTCGCTCGTTGGCGAAGGTGAACGTGCTGGACTAGGCCCGCTGACGCGGGCCACCAGCAAGCCACCGACACAGAAAAGGGGCCTCTCGGCCCCTATTCCTCGTCTTCCTCGTTCCACTGAAAGCCCGGCGGCAACGGCCCGGCGATCCGGTAGCGGTCATCACCCACGGCGATGACCGGCACCCCTGCCTTGAACAGGCGGCGCAGCCTCTGAACGTCTGCCCGGAAACTGTCTTCGTGCTGCCCCAGCGGGTGGCGGCGGTTCGGTTCGATCATGTTCACTTCCTTCAACGGTTCTGCCGGACGGCGCGCTGTCCTGCCACTGCCAGATCGGCGGCGACCTGCTTCTTAGACCGCCGGAAGCTATCCGCATCGGGCGTATTGATGGTGATCGTCTGGGGGGCGTTGATGACGGTGCCACCTGTCGAGGTGCCGCCGTTCAGCTCGACCCCGACCTTGCGGCCCCGCGACAGCGGGATAACGGCTTCATTGTCGTGAAGAACGGCGGGGATGCCCGAGGTGTTCGCCGTGCCTTCCGCGAAGTGGGGGGCGTGGCGGAAGTTGGTGGGCATGGTTGCGAACCCCACCGGGCGGGTGAAGATTCCGCCTTCGGAGAAGGCCCCGACGGTTCCGAACATGGCCCCGAAGATGTCCCCGAGGCCGAAGCCTGCGGCCCCGGTGCCGGTCACGTTGCCGCCAAGCATGGCCACCAATTCTTTGACCGCCATGTCAGACACAACGCGGGCGGCAGTCGAGGCGATTGCATCGCCCAGAGCGTTGATGTCGAATTTGCCGGTCGTGGCGAAGTCTGCGAGCGCGTTCGACAGGCTGTCCAGCGCCTGTTCTTCGATCTGGCGTCCGGCTTCTACCCAAGTCGGCACGGAATCGAGCCACTCCTTAACCGGGTCTTTGACGAGGCGCTGCAACTCATCATTGAGCTTCCCCGCCGCGTCAATCTGCCGGATCATCGCCGCCGTCTGGTCGTCAATCGCCCCGCCCGCCGTGGTGGCGGCTTCGGCATAGAGGCGCGCGGCCTCTTCGGTGGCATAGGTGCCAGCGGCGACGGCCTGTAGGGTCAGCGTCTCGGCCTGCAAGCTGGTGAGGCGGTCTTTGAGGCTGTCTGTGAGCTGTTCCGCCGCCGACTTTTCGGCTTGAAGCGCGCCCGTCCGGGTCACCGATGCGGTGATGACGGCCTGTAGTTCGCGCGAGGTCATCGCGGCGGCGGGCTTGGTCGCTGCCGGGGTGCTGGTGGAGGTGACAGCCGCCTTGACGGGCTGGTAACTCACGTCTGTTAGGTTCGTGATGCGGTCGAAAATGTCGCCCGATGCCTTCGGCGCGGCGATGGGCGTGGCCTTCGGCAGCGCAGGGGTCGAGATGACCGGGGCAGAGATATTGACCTTAATGCCCGCGAGCGCTTGCAGCGTGTTCAAGACGCGCAAGGCCTGCGCCGCTACGCCCGACATGCTGGTGGCAAGGCCATTAGCGGCGGTCGTGGCATCGGTGACGGGCTTGGCCATGTCCAGCCGCGCGAATTCGCGGGCCTTGCCTTCCATCTCATTGATCTTGCCGACAACTTCCTTCTGCGCCGTGGTTAGCTTTTCCATGCCGCCCGCCGCGTCAACGATGGTCTGGCGCATCTGGCCGTAATAACTTGCCGCCATCTCCGCATTTGTCGAGGATTGCGCCTTCAAAAGCTGTTCGTTCAAGCGGGTGGCGGCTTCGGTGGTGAGGTCAAAATCCTGTGCCAGCTTTCGGACTCGGCCTTCCTCGGTCCCGGCGAACCCGCGAAGGGTGTCCCACCAGCGATTGAACCCCACATCGGAATAGAAGGAAGACTTCGCGTCTTTGTATGCCGTTTCGGCTTCAAGCCGCGCGAGGTCGCGCTTGGCATTGGCGAGGGCCTGCACCTCTGCCGCCGCGCCCGCGTACTTCTGGGTCAGGGCGTCCAGATCGGCGGCTTCACCAGCCGTTGACTTGGCGGTGGACATGGCGGCGTCTAGGTCTTTCAGAGCTTCGGCCAAGCTCTTTGTCGGCGGAATGGCCTTTGACAGCCCATAGTATAGAGCCGCGCCAAGGCCGATTGCGCCATAGGTCAGGAGCGATATGGGGCTGACCATACCAAGCAGGCCGGATTTCAGCGCGCTGAATACCTGCGCGCGGCTGCCCAAGGTCTGGAATGTGCCTGCGAGCTGCCCGCCTTGCGTGACCATGATCGAAAGCGGAGACATGCCGCCTTGCAGCATGACCGCAATATCGGTGAGCTGGAAGCCCACCTGCTGCGCCGCGAAGGCGGCATTGCGGCCTGACCCGGCGAAGGTGTCGGCTGCCTGCCCGGCGGTCAAAAGCGCCTGTGCGGCGCGCTGACGCGCGGCCTCGGCCTGCCCGGCGGTCAGGATCGACTCCCGCTCGGCCTGTGCGATACGATCTAGCTGCGCTTCGTAATTTTTACTGACTTGGTAGAGGGGCTGAAACTCTGCCCGCAGGCTGGCAATCGAGGCGGCGTGCTTATCGGCGGCGGCAGCGCTTTCACGCGCCTGCCTGTCCAAGGCTGCCTGCGCCCCCTTGGCCATTTCCGCCGCGCTGGCAAGTTGGGTCAGCTCGACTCGCGTGTCTTCATAGGCCGAACGTGCCGCCTTGATGGCTGTCACATCCGGGGCGCGGGCAAGCTGGGCGTGGAGCCGATCCACCGCCGAGTCGAGCTGGTCGAGTGCTGCCGTTTGTCCGAGGTCTTGGAGCCGCCAGCCTAGCTTTTGCGCGGAAGTCGTGGCTTGGCGTAGGGCCATAGATGCAGCGAGGGCGGCGCGCTGGGACTGGGTGCCGGTCTTGGCGGAGGCGGTGCCCGCCTTTTCCATGGCGGTGGAAAGCTCACGGGTGGTGGTGGTGGCCTTGGCGATGGGCGTCACATCCACCTGCGGCTTGATGTTCCGCAACTTGGTAAAAAGGCCCGTCGAGTCGCGGTCGAGGTCTTCCACCGCTTTCTTGACGGCGGCGACGGCTGCCGTGAATTCGCGACTGCCGGTCTTAGCGGCGGTGGCGTCGATTTTGAGCTGAAGACTGTGTACTTGTGCGGTCATGTGGTGAGAGAGCTTTCGCGCTTTGGGCCTGTCGGTCCAGCACAGGCGCGGTGTGGAGTGAGTTCGTCGGGGTCAGGGGGGAAAGACGCGGGCGGACGAAAGGACCCAAGACCGCCCGCCCGCGAAGCTCTCCACTTCGACAAGAAAAGTATACCACGGGTGGGGCGAAACCCCAAAGAACATAGCGGGAACGGTTTTTGGTGGCACGGCTTTCAATGCAACTATTTCCGACAAAATTTGTAAATTTTAGAGGGGTGAATCGCGGGCCGACAGGGGGGAGGGGGTCTTTCGGGCGGGTCCCCGGTCGGCGCAACTGTCGCCCCCGGATGTGAACCAAAATCGGGGCGCTAGAGGTGGAATGTTGCATTTGTAAAGATCTTGGTGCGGGGTAAAATGCACGCTGGAACGCGGATGTGAACCGATTTCACATGGTCGGACAAAATACGACATGCCGCAACGAAAAGTTGCTAATGTAACTACGCGCGGTACCTGCGCCCTCCAGCGGCCCCGCCCGGATACCGCCCCTTGGGACCCTAGATGTCGTTATTTCGTTGTGATTTTGTCTATATTATGTGCCAGTATGCCTTGCCCGCTGACGCGGGCTTCCACCCACACACCCGCTCGCAATGTCGGTTTCATGCCAGATTGCCCACTTGCGACATTTTCACCCCGAAAACGGGTGATATGGTGGGTTCAGGTGGCATTCTGAGGCGGCGATACGCAGTCGGAACGGGTCAGTTTTGCCGGTCGTCGGACACAACATCTTGTGGTTTGGGGGTGTTTCTGGGTGGGTGTAGGCCCGCGTTAGCGGGCGTTAGTGTCTTAAGTGACTGTTTTTATTGAAGAAAACAGATTCACATATAGGAATCTGAATATAACATAATGGCCATTATCTGCTTTTGGAACGGATTCCGGGCAGTTCGGTATGCAATGGTATACCGAAGACGAGGGATGCAACCGGGTGGGGAGGACGCAACGTGTCGGGGCGCGCGGCGGCTGTGGGTATTACATCTTACGGCCAAGACGTGTTCGTTGCTCGGGTGTGTGAAATGAGATAGAACAAGTGATGAACGACTCACCTCATGTTGTGATCCTACCAAAATGGAAGGCTAACTATGGGACTGATTACTCCGACAGCGTTTGAGAACCTTATCATCTCCAAGCCTGACTTGCAGGTCGGTCTAACGGAGGTAATACCCACGGGGGAAATACCTACACACTACATCAACAGGTATATGGCCGAAGACGAGGTGCGGTGCGCTTTCTGTGATAAGCACACCCCCCACAAACGTGGCTTCACGGCCCAGATGGCGGACGGACGCATTGCTCTGTGTGGCCGGGACTGCGCGGCGAAGTACTTCGGGCAGGAAGTGGCAGATCGCTTTGAACAGGACCTTGAAAAGCAGATCGAGCGCGCAGCGCGCAGGCGCATCGTGCATAGGACGATTGAGGGTGTGCCCGCGACCTTGGCGTTGCTGAGCCGCGATGTTGTGGAAATGGAGGAGCGGGCGTTGCGCGCTGTCGGCGCGCTTCATGATGAATTCCGGGCAACTCCGCTGCCGACCCGCTTGGCGGAAAACGGTGATCTGGAGATTACCGAAACGAAAAGGCGCTGGATCGAGCGGGAAGACGAAAACGGCCAAATCAGACGGGTGCCGATTGACGACACTCGCGTGGTACTGCGGGTCGCTGCCGCTAGCGTCCTACGGAATGGCCCCACCACAAAGCGCCGTTTCAAGGCGGCTAGAAGCGAGCTAGAAATGTTGGCAGGGGTCAAGACGCTGGACGGGTGGAGCGATCAGGTCATTGACCGGATGGCACAAAAGCGGGCTGCGATAGTGACCGACATTCAAAACGGAGTCCGCTTCATCAACCTGTGTCGACGGTTCTTCACCCCCGACAATATTGGTGCGCTGTCGGATTACTTCCAGAGCGGTAAGAACCATGTGGAGCGCGTCAGGCTCCAAAGCTCCAAGGGAGGCAGCGAGCTTGTCGTGACTGGTAAGCCATACTCTTTCATTGACTATGACATGTCCGCCGGGGAACGGTCGCGCCGGTATCGGCTGCCTAACTTCAATGATCTGCCGTCCGAAGAAATGCTTCTCGCCGCGTTGCGTGATGGATGAGCGGGCTGTGCGTAGCTATGTCCGCCAAACCCTTGCCATGATCTGCCGCTAGCTAGGAGGGAGTTGAGAAAGAAGGATACCCTATGAGGAATGCCCGGCTAGCGGTCCCGCTTCTTTTTTTGGTGGCGTCGGTTTCTTTACCTGTCGTGGCGTTCGGATCGGTGAAGGACTATCAGGTCTGCCTTCAAGCCTATGTCAACGTGACAGGTTATCTACAGTTTGCGCAGCCCAGCGGCATGGGTGCTGAAAGGACGGCATTCGATATCGATTTCCAGAGCTTCATTCAGATGGGCATTGATCGGTACGGCGAAACCCGCCTTCGGCAGATGATCCCGGAACCTGATGAGAGCTTCATAAAGGCGATGGTCCCGCTGCACTCGACTGATGGGGCCGAAAGGACCGCTGCGCGCCTACTGCGAATGGTCGCCCCGTGTGGCGGACCGGCAGGGGAATTGCGCTCCTACTATCCGTCTTGACCGACCCAACCGACCCAGCGCCGACCCAGCCTATTCCGGGGGTGCTGGGTCGGTCAAAAACCCTTATTTTATTGACCGAAACGGGCCGACGACCCAACCGACCCAGCTTTTTTCATTTTAATGAGAGAAGAAAAAGAATGGCAGAGGCTGGCAGGTGGGGGCCAGCACACCCCCGCGCCAGAACAGGGAATTTCGGGAAAGCTGGGTCGGTTGGGTCGGCTCGTCGAAAATCGATTAAAAGTAAATGAAATCAAATAGATGAAACAGACCCAGCGGCTGGGTCGGTGCTGGGTCGGTCGAGCCTGTTCTGGGTCGCTACCCCCGCCCGTAGCGGGCGAGGGTCGGGGTGAGGGTCGAAAGTGCCGGGATCGTCACGAAACGCGTGCGTTCGGTCTTGAGCAGCGGGCGCTCGTCCGTCGCGGGCGAGATTGCCCCCTGATAGTTGATCACCACCTTGTTGTCGCCGCCGTCCGCGTCAGTTCCAAGGAAGCTGTCAATCGCAGCCTTGATTTCGCCGGTCATGTTCCCCCGGTCGGTGTCCGGGTTCAGAGCCGCAACCAGATGATGACGCGCAACGCGCGTCGGCTGGTCATCGGACAGAGCATAGTGGAACACCGACCCGTCACCCTCGCGCCCAGACAGCACGCCACTTTCAAGGACATTGACCAGACGCGCCGCCGGGCCATGCAGCCCCATACCTGCCTGCTGACGCAGGCCCTCGGTCACAGGCGGGTTGCGCAAGCTGGCCCACGACAAGCTCACTGCCTCGGGGTTCCAGTGCGTCAGCTCATGCACCATGGCCTCAAGTCCGCCGTTCTCCATCTGGTCATCAATCGCACCGAAGAACGCGGCATCCTGCTTTCGCGTGTCGAGGCAATGCAGGACAAGGAACCGCCGCGCGTCTTCGCCATCGGTCGGCACCACCCAGCTATTGTTGCTGATGAATACAACCGCGACATAGTTCGGGCGTTCCACCAAGTTCGCAAACTTGCCTTCGATCTGGTAGGATTCCGACGTGATCAGGTCTTTCAGAACGCCCGCAGACTGCTTTGTTGATTTCCACTGAGAAGTGACCCGTGTAGGCGCATAATTTCCACTGAGATTTGACCCATGTGACCCTCCCCCAAGCGAAGAGCGAGGGGGTCAAAGGAGT